>CAZLCD010000001.1:0-330369 GCA_964558375.1 uncultured Candidatus Saccharibacteria bacterium
TACTCTTAAATTTCCCATTAGGAAATCTAAAAACCACAATTATTTGTCTACAACTTGCACAACATACTATTCAGTATATGGATTCGAAAAAACCCTCATAATCCATATACCTACTAGTATTACCTTTACTTATTTCTAGAACGGCCTCCTGATTGTTGAAACCGTTCTAGTATTAAATTGTCAAAGTATCAGTCTTGATTTTGTTACAAAAAACCCGCTTTCGCGGACATCTCTAACACTACTCAAAAAGCAATGTAAGTTATGGCCGTTTCGTTGAGTTCTTTAACATATTTCTGTGTAATGGATAGTCTATATTAAGGTGAAATAGAAGTCAAGGATTTGTAAAGAAAAACACACCGTTAAGGTGTGGATTTCTGAGTTTCTATTTCAATTAAATAAAACTACTCCTTATCACTCACTGTATGAATAGTCTTCTCTAACATTCTACCAGCAACCTCTTTGCCACCAAGGCCGAAAGCAAGTCCCGCTGCAAGAGCGAAAGCTACTACTACACCCATGAACAATGTCTGAATAAGAGCTGGAGCAATTCCTAGATGGAAAAGTGCTGTAAGGATAGCAAATACCCAGATAGACCATTTTGCAATAGAACCTAGAAGAACTGCAGATCTTACGTGTGCAGCACGAGCTGAAGCGATAACGATTCTTCTAACAGTGTCAGCTATAACAACTGAAACCATAAGAACAAGAACCGCTACTATAACCTGTGGCAAGTATGATAGAACAACATCCTTTAAGAAAAGATTTACTTGATTCAAACCAAGAACATCAAAAGATGCGATCAAGAATACAACTATCACAAACCACTTAACAAGAGATCCTAGAAAACGACCTGAGTTAAGCTTGTGGCCAGATCTCTCTACTACTTCTTCTAGTCCAGCGCTCTTTAGAGCAGCATCGACTTTGAAAGTCTTAAATAGACCTTCGATTAACTTCTCAACAAGAGAAGCAAGTATCCAACCAATAGCAAAGATTATTATTGCAACGATTAGAGTCGGCACAAAACTTGCTATACCAAACCAAATACCCTGTAATGATTGTGTGAACACTTCGCCCCAATTTTCTACAAAATTCATATATTAAATAATTTAGCCATTAATAATTACCGATAACTACATTATAACACTCTATTTTTCATTTATACCAAGCTTATCCACAAGAGTTGTGTGTGGAGAATCGAGAATATCTCTTATAAGCCTATCATGCATACCATATCGATATTCGAAATTCGCTGTTTCAAAAGCAGAATAGGCTATTTCTTTTCCAACTTCAGCCTCAATTGACTTAATAACTGAATCTAGACGATTCAAGTTGAAATCATCTCCGACAATAAGTAGATCAACCCTAGTATCCCACTCTTGAATAAAAAGACCTGACGCTACAAAAAACTTAACTCTTCCGACACTGCTGAATTTCTTTACCAAGTTGTCATCAGCATGAAGACTAACTGTTATAAGAAGATTCTTAAGGGCCTGCAGGTAAGGAAATCTTTGATCTAAGGAATAACCTGTTTCTTGAATTTTTTTCAAATTAACCTTTTTACCTTTCTTTGAAGCTAGATCTCTGACAATAGTCTTACTTCTTACAATACCGACACTCATGAGTCCAGATAGCTGTTTTCTCACTTCTTTCTTGGCGCTTTTACTTCTATCGACTATCTCGTTTATCGAATAAGCACTATCAGGGTTAAAGAGAAATAGTCGCATTAGCTTTACCTTGGTATCGCTTGCAAACAGTTTGGCTAAAATTTCCATAGTGGGTATATCTTAACAAAAAACCACCCATATGCACAGGTGGCTTTTTGTTTCTGATTAAAGAATTTATTTATATTCTACCTTACCTCCTGCATCTTCTATCTTCTTCTTCAATACATCTGCATCTTCTTTCTTCATACCATCCTTAATAAGGGCTGGTGCTCCGTCAACAAGATCCTTTGCCTCCTTAAGTCCAAGAGCCAAAACTTCCTTGATAACTTTGATCACAGCGATTTTCTGATCTCCCGCTGCTGCCAAGTGCACCGCTACTGTACTTTTCTCATCTGAAGCTGCTGCTGCAACTGGTGCTGCTGTAGCTACCGCTGCTGCTGACACTCCAAATTTATTTTCAAGAAGCTTTACTAATTCGTTTAGATCCAAAACTGACATATTTTCTACAGTCTCTACAAGAGTCTTAAACTTTGCAGGTACCTCTACCTTTACTTCTGATTCCATTTTTTTGATTTTATAATTTAATAATAATTAAACAGTCTTCTTCTTTGCAATCTGATCAAGAGCCATAACAAATCCTTGAATAGGAGAATTTATGACGTTAACAAACATTGCATGAAGTGTCTTCTGTGAAGGAATCTGAGCAATACCCATCATCTCTTCCTTTGACATAAACTTCCCTTCAAATACTCCTCCCAAGATAGAGATACTACCTTTGTATTTCTTTTGGAATTCATAAACCTCGCGCGCAGGGGCAATAAGATCAACTCCGTATGCAAGACCAACTTCTCCAGTAAGTTCTGGCATTAGGCCTTCAATCTTTTTTGCATCAAGAGCTTTGCGAGTAAGAGATTTCTTTGAAACAAAGAATCCGACATTTTCACTTTTTAGCTTTCGACGAACTTGGGTTGTATCCCCTACATTCAAGCCATGAAAATTAACGAAGACCATAGACTTTGCGTCTTTAGTTATTTTTTCAAGCTTTTCCAATATCTCCTTTTTTTCGATTTTTGTACGAGCCATATTTATTTTTCAAATCTGATAAGCGACCTTTAATAAGGAGAGTGCCTCGGAAGGTCTTATAGGCTTTATGCCTTTGCCTTCTGTCTCTGACCTTATATGAATACACTATCAAAGGTTGTTCAAGAGGTCAATCTTTATTAATTCTTTATATTATTTGTCTCTTCTATCTGATTAAGCAGACCATCGAAAACATTCAGTATAGCTGTCTTCTGACCTTCATCCATTTTTTTATTTTTGAACTTGATATTTGAGATTCTTCTGGCGATTCTGTCTATTTTTCTAATTTTATTTTTCTCCGACAACCTCACTATTCTATCGAAGCGGTTCAGCCAAAGTTTCTCTACCTTAGGAGCCAGCTTTAGCGATAATATTACTTTTCTCATAGATTCAATATAGGTCTGCAAATCCTTTCTCAATAGGGTTGGGCTAGCTTCGAGAAAAGCATCAGTATGGTGAGTAAGGTCACTCACCCCATCCCCATCAACGTCCATGTATATAGCCGAATCTTTTGCAAAATTTTCTGTTGAAGTAGCGAAGACTAGGTTGGCATTCATAAGGTCAGTTACTGGCATTGCACCAAATGTTGTACTTGCAAAAACTTGCCCAGCAATAGATAGCTCTGCATCTATAATATAAGCACCTGCATCTGTACCGTCCAATACTATTTTATAATCCTCATATCGATAGTCATCGTATGGAAGTATTACCATCTTTCTACCTTCACCGTAGGCGTCGTAAGAAACTGAAGCTATCTGATCTTCATAATTATAATGAGGGTTGTCTGATATTGGTCCAGTATGAAGCCCTATTTTATTATAAACATGAATATCTAAAGGAGAATATATTCTTATGGTTAGAGTAGTCTCAGTATCAACAGGTTCCTCTGAAGAGAAATATTTTTCATAGCTAGGTTTTTCAGGCTTTTTATCAGTGAGAGTATCCTCGATTTTATCTAGTAGATCCTTAGATTCTAGAATATTTCCATGATTGATCTCACTAGTGTAGAGTTCACCAAGAACTTTTGGGGCATTGTCTTGATTCAATTTTTCTAAATTAAAGAACAATGTCTCATCTGAATTTTTTGAATTGCTTTTAGTCATCACAGTTCCATCTCCATTTTTAGTTTTATTCTTATTGAACTCAACAGAACAATTATTATTTTTACTATCTATACAGTGTCTCTCTTTCACATACTCCACCCCCTCTATGGTATCCACACCCCAGCCAAAGATTGAGAGGGTTTTGGTCTTTATAGACTTAAATATATCAGCAAAGACGTGAGTGGATTCGGCATTAGCTAAGAGATTTTGTCGGAGGAGCAATGGCGTCGCTGTTTTAGAAGAAGAGGCTATAGAAAATGTATTGTTGGTCAGAAAGCTTTTCATGGCATCATAGGATGAAATTATTTTGCCAAAAGGATTTGAGAAGAAGTCTGATATTACCTTTATAGAACCATTTTCAAAAAACTTCTTTGAGGGTAGCAAAGAATACGAGGCCGGCATGTTCTGAGAAAATTTTCTTGCAGTATTTGCAGACGAAGCCGCGCCAGCAAGTATGGATTGGCCATCGCCATGAAGCATACTAAGTATAGCCTGGGGAGTTCCGAGCTCAGGAACAGCGATATTGATTACCCTATCGACAAGATCTTCTTTATTTTGATCAGTCAAAGCTTTGAGAAGGGACTTTGCAACCAAGCCGCCGTTGCTATGAGCAATAACTGTAACCTTGCCAGTCTTTGAGCTCTTCGCTAGTTTTTCCAATTCATCAACCATAGAAACCGATGTAGTAGCCAGTTTTGTAGGATTCTTCACTACATCTTGAACATCCATACGCCAGTCATATGGATAAGACAACCAAGAGTTTATAGAGCCGTCCGCAACCACGCCATTCATCATGGCGACAAAACTTTTATATATCTTTTTCAAACCAAAAGCAGAGTCTATTATATCCAGTGTATTTATGGATGATTTTATGCTTTTACCCTCATTATCCAGAAACATTTTCTCAACGTCGGCATTTCTATTGGGCTCCCAGAGCTGATTTTTGCCATCGTATAGTCTGCTCGCTTCAAGACCTGGTAGGAATAGCACATTGGAGCAACATGTACTCACAGTGACATCAGGATCAGCCGATAGCCATGGGGTTGTGTTTATAGACCCTGCGATTTTCTCAGATTCATGAGGTCTTCCCCACCAAACGTGAGTGGCATCGACAGGGTTGGTAGACTCATTCAATACATCATATTCCAGATTATTATAAACACTTGAATTGTGAATGGTTATTTTATTTTGTTCAGGATCGATGAAGATGTCCGGCATACCTTCTAGACCATCACCCAGTCCACCGACGCCATATTTTCCGTATCTGTTATATTCTCTATATTTACTAGTATTATTTTCATAAACTGGGAATATATCTATTTTTTGTTTCGATAATATCCCAATCCTATTATCTATCAACTTACTTTTTTCAATGCTTACCGAGCTAGCCAGTGACATAATAGCGGTATCTGTATTCTTTATTATCATTCCAGTCAAAGTACTTGTAGCGGTAGTGAAGTAAATACTGACACCATCTATAACCACAGGTTCAGCTGGAGTTCCATTTACGAACAGATCCCCATCAATGCTTAGGATACTTCTGTCTCCATATTCGTTCGTAGAAGTGGAGATAATAGTCACCCCCTTATCAATTTTCAATTCATAATTGTCAGGGATATAAATACTTTCATCTAGAACATAGGGGCTGCGATCCTTGGCCAGATAACCGCCATATTCTAGATCCATGGCTTTGAGATGAGTTTCAGCCTGAACTGCAAGGGGTAGAAACAGACAAGTGAATAATACGAAAAAATACTTTTTATACATATTTTGATTATTGTTAAATAATAATCAATACATCATACAAAAAAGTTATTAAGAAAAGATAAAGAAAAAATAAAGATTTGATAAAGATTCGCGTTACAACACAGAATTTTTAAAAACGGAAGCCTCCTGCTCCTGTAAATCCGCAGTATATTTGCCGACAAAGAACAAAATAGCAAAGCTCATACTAAGAATAATAGTAAAACCTAGAATGAATCTGAAGAAGGATCGGTTGAAAGGGTTGACCATAATAGAGGATATTATAGCATGCCATCTAGACAACAAAAAACCACCCGTTAAGGTGGCTTTTTGTTTTCAACATTTTAACCCGTTGAGGGGAGTTACAAATCTTAGACCGAGATCATCAATTCAGATTACTAGCGAATCATCAAACCTGTAATTGTATCTGTTTTGAAATCACTCATGTCGAAGTTGTATAGGTTAGCTGTACTATCTCCAGTAGCAGTATCCCACTTGATACCTGTAATTCTAGCACCTGCATTAACGTTATCGCCTCCAGCAGGGATAGTAACTCTGAAGGTAAATCTTCGAGTTTCACCATTGTCAAGCTTGAACTCTCGTTCTCCAGAAGTTGTGATGTCATCAGATGCATCACCTGAAGCACTTAGAGTAGCGGTACCGTAAGCATAACTACCAGATGTAGTTGTAGCTGTAGTTGAATCTGTAGTTGATGCCCATGATAATCCATCAGTAGCTGTTGTAGGACTTACAATTGCTGGAACTACATCACCGTCAACATATACATCATCATCACCTGTTGCTGTAACATCAAATACGATTGTGAAATCAACGGAGTCTGCGTCATTTGCAATAGAACCGTTATTTCTGTCCTCTGTTGCACTAACAAACTTAGCAGATATTCCACTTTCGTAGAATGTTAGTGAATTTCCAGCAGCAGATCCATCTGGAGTTACAGATTCACCATTTGCATCCTCGACATCCCATCCAGCTAGAGCTCCTGTTGTAGAAGCTACGATAGAGTCACCTACAGCCAAGTCACTGTCTACAGATTCTACTGTAGCAACAACCTTGAATGTTCGAGTCTCACCGTCCTTGATGGTTAAGTTAAGATTATCAAATGTAATCTTCTCGTATGCTCCTGCATCTGCAGGAATTGATTCTGTCTTTAGAGTCTTTGATCCTTCTACCAAAGCTATACTTGTAATAACATCATCAACGTTTGTTGCTGTTGTTACTGCCAATCCTATAGGAAGATCTTCAATACTTATATCTTCATTGTCAGCTTCCAAATCGAAAATAAATAGAGTAACATCTTCTGTTTCCTCAGTTGCATCAACTACGATGATTCCTGCGTCAGGATTTTCATTAGCTTCAGAGATGTCTAGATCTCCAACCGTAGCTGCTCCGATCAAGAATGATTCTTCTAGATCTCCAGATGTAGCTCCGTTTGAAACATCAGCTCCTTCTGTTGAAGAAACATAAGTATCACTTAGACCAGCTGTGTCTGTAGCTCTGATTCCATCTGTTGGAATACCGACTGTGATAGTACCATCAGTATCACCAGTATCAATATTATTAACTGTAGAAACAGCGACATATAGAGTCTCAGTCTCATCTTCTTCGACAACACCTCTCAAACCTGTAAATCGGAATGAGTAAACATCATTATCCTCATCAGCATCATCTACATCCTGAGAAGCAAGTTTTGTACTTCCAAGCCATAGAGAAACTTCTGTAATGTAATCTGAAATATCCTCGCTAGCTGTACCTGATGATTTTGTGACATCAACATCAACTCGGTCGATAGTCATATCAGAATCTTCAGCTTCCATCTCAACACCGAGAACTTTTTCATCCTCATCTCCTTCATCAAGTGAAGATTCAACATCTCCTACTGTACTGAAGTCTCTAAGTTGTCCTTCTTGTCCTCCTGTTGTTGAAACTGGAGTGGAAGGAGTTGTACCAGGGTTAGCTGTACATGTGTATCCTACTGGACATCCCATTGAAGGAACTGTAGCTACTGATCCACCACCCATAGCAATCTTCGCCATTGTAAGAGGGCCGAAGAATCCTTGGTTAGGAAGACCTACTGTTGCCTGGTAAGCTGCTACCGCCATCTTTGTCTGCTGTCCAAAGTAACCTGTAGTTGCAGCACCTGAACTTATAGAAGGGATACTGAATCCCTTACTGATAAGCCATGTCTGTAGCTCAGCTACATCTGTACCTGTAGAACCTACAGTAAGATTTCTTGTAAACGCTGCATTTGCAGAAGCTGCTCCTACGAGCGCTACTGTCAAAGCAATAATGCTTGAAACTAATATTTTCTTCATAATAATATTTATAATTAAATAATTTTCCTTTCGGTTAATAATAATTGGTGAAAGAAAAACTACTTTTGACTGACTTAATTAACTGATAAATTTACTGATAAACCGAAAACTAAATCACCATTTCTCACAAGCTCATATATCGACACAAGCTTGTGAAATTAGGCTATAAGGATGTAAATCCGAATGCATGAATTAACTAACCATGTCCGAAAAAATCGTGGCAGAAGTTTTAACTTATTTAAATTGTCAAAGACCCTCGCGAATCATTATATCTTGAACATGTTGTAATGTACAAAAATATATGTGGATAACTGGGTTTTTGACGCCCAATAACCACAAAGTCATACTAAACAATTTCAGATCAAAAGTCAATTAGAAGAGTTCAGAGAGTAGGTACTCCATCTACGTTCTCCAACCTTTTTTACAACCCCTTTTTCCACAAGTAGAGTGAGCTCTCTTTGTATGGTTTTTTCACTACAATCAGTGATAACTTTAGCGAAGTCTTTTATATTCAGATTTGAGTCCTTTTTGAGGAGATTCAGTATATTTTCTTGTCTTTTATTTTTATTGTCTTTTATATTTTCTTTTTCCAAAATAACCTTATCTTTCAAGACTTTAGATGTCTCTGATGCCTGACTTTGTCCTTTATCAATCTTAAATTCATTGTCAGTAGCAAAAAAGCTGTCTGATAAAATATACCCACTTTTACGACTTTCGTTTAAATTATTTTTCTCAATAAAATCTATGAGGGACTTTATTTCATGAATAACTATTTCAGCATTCATTTTTGAAATAATAGAGGAAGTTGATGCAATATTTAAAAAAGAAATGAGTTTTTCTGAAGAAGATATTATGAGATGTTGGGCGTGATCATAGTCAAAAGACAATGACTTTTTTAAAAGGATGATATTCGACATAAAAGAAATTCCTTCTTCTCGGATTTCCCATTTGACCACATCATTGTCCTTTATGAAGTCTGATATAAGATATAGTGCTGACACTATCTTTTCAGCTTTTTGTTGTATGTAATTTTCCATTAGTCTTTTATATAAAAAATGTCTTATTCTGTCCTATTTATCTTGTCTTTATCTGTCTTTTATGAAAATGATACATGTCTATTATATAAAAGACAAGACCTATATGTAAAGCGGATTTTATCGCTATGACACAGTCAAAATATTATTACAATAGTAATCCACAGTATGTTATTATATTTAGATAATGGCTATTAAAAAGAAGAAGATTAAATCTGAAATAAAATTAAAAAAGGGCGACGATCAACGTATCGGTACAGAGACAATGCAGGCTGTATTTGCAATACTTTTCTTTGCTGTAGCTTTATTATCTATATTAGCAGCTTTCGATAAAGCGGGCTTTGTCGGTGTCTATGCATATAAGGCGTTGAAATGGCTTTTGGGACTTGGGTATTTCCTTTTACCTGCCATGCTTATTATGCTTGGCATCGCTTGTCTTAAGGGTGTTAAACGCGAATTTGAAATTTCCAAACTCGGTAGTGCCCTTCTCTTTTTCTTCTCAGGTCTTGGAATAGTGGAGCTACTTGATGCGCATCAGGGAGGCTTTCTAGGATACTATATAGCCCATCCTTTGGTATCCCTTATAGATGTATACGCCACAGCAACATTACTCATAGCTTGTATCGCCATCTCTATACTTATTACATTTGAAATCCACTTCACCTTGGAGCATCTCAAGTTTTGGAAATGGTTCGAGCAAGATAGCCTCATGGATGATGAAGACGAAGATACAGAGGAAGATGCAAGTGGTCTTAAAAACAACCTAGCGATAGACAAAGCCGTAAGTGCTACAGAAAACAAGCTTGTAAAAGAACAAGAGAGACTTGCTCAAATAGAAAACAAAGGAAAAGCTGATAAAATAAATAAAGACGAAGTTGGAGAAATCAAAATGGTTTCAGCTTTTAGCCTTATCCCCTTTGTGCCGCCGCCTTTATCCCTTTTGGAAAAAGATAGAGGCAAGCCAGAAACTGGAGATATCAAGGCCAATGCAAATATTATAAAGAGAACATTGCAAAATTTCGGCATCGACGTAGAAATGGACGAAATCTCCATAGGACCTTCGGTTACTAGATACGCCTTGAAACCAGCTGAGGGAGTGAAGCTTTCAAAGATCGTCGCCTTGAACAATGACCTTGCTCTAGCTTTGGCCGCTCACCCTATACGTATAGAAGCACCAATACCCGGCAAGTCTCTAGTCGGTATAGAAATACCAAACTCCATCAAGACCACGGTCGGTCTAGCTACTCTTCTCAATACAGAAGAATATCAAAGTTCCGAAAAGCCACTTTTAGTTTCTCTTGGTAAAGGTATCTCAGGAAAGTCCTATTTTGCCAACCTTGCCAAAGCTCCTCACATGCTCATCGCTGGTGCCACTGGGTCTGGAAAATCCGTGACCATACATGCCATCATTGCCTCCCTTCTCTTTAGGAATTCTCCAGAAAACTTAAAGTTCATTATGATCGATCCGAAGCGTGTAGAACTAACTCTTTACAATAAGATTCCGCATTTACTTACACCAGTTATAACAGATGCAAAGAAAGCTATCCTGGCTTTGAAATGGGCAGCCAAAGAGATGAGTCGACGTTATGACACCTTAGAAAAGCATACCGTAAGAGATATAGATTCATACCACAAAAACGTTTTGGCCGATGCCTTGAAAAATAGAAAGGGCGATGATACTTCAAACATGCCGGAGAGTATGCCTTATATAGTTATAGTCCTAGACGAACTTGCAGATATTATGCAGACATATCCTAGAGAACTAGAGTCCGCTATCGTTCGTCTAGCTCAGATGAGTAGAGCGGTAGGTATACATCTTATACTTTCTACACAGAGACCGAGTGTCAATGTCATCACCGGACTTATCAAGGCCAATGTGCCGACCCGTATTGCTTTACAAGTTTCAGCGCAGATAGATTCTAGAACAATCCTTGATACAGGAGGAGCAGAGAAGCTACTAGGTGCTGGAGATATGCTCTATCTTGGTGGTGAAATGTCCAAGCCTCAGAGATTGCAGTCTGCATACATTACCGAAGCCGAAGTAAAGAAAGTCGTTAAGTATCTGTCAGATACATACAAAGATGAAATAATGGGTGAAATCAATCTTAGTACTCCAGAAGTCGGCAAGGACTCTATCTTCGAAGCCAATTTTGATTCTGACAATGCCGATGTAGGAGATGAAGATGAACTCCTTTCACAGGCTCACGAAATAGTAGTAGAGAGCGGCAAAGCCTCAACCTCATGGCTACAGAGAAAGCTAGGTATAGGATACTCACGCGCAGCCAAGCTCATAGATCTACTTGAGTCAAAAGGAGTTGTGGGTCCAGCCAATGGCTCCAAAGCTCGCGAAGTATATGGTGTGTCAGAAAGCCCTACCGCTCTAGAGACAAATACCGATGCTCAAGAAGATATTAAAAATTAGCACAATAATAACCGTAGCATTAGTGATACTAGGTTATAGCTATTTTGCCTTTCGAGACTATATAAATGGCCCGAAGATTATTGTTATTGAACCTATAAACGGTAGCACTATTTCTACCTCAACTATCCTTATTAAGGGCCAAGCTTTTCGTATAAAAGATATAAGTTTAAATGGTCGGCCGATCTTGATAGATGAAAATGGTAATTTTAAAGAAACCTTACTTCTCTTCCCTGGCTACAATATCTCTCTGATCCAAGCTCAAGATAAATTTAATAGAATTATCGAATACAAACTCGAGCTTGTCTATAAAAAATAAAATTAAATAGTGTTAGAATATCCTCAGTCGAAATTTTACTAGTATTATTTAAATTTAAAAACCGTATGATAAAAAAACAAGAAAAACACGTGAAGGAGGCTAAGGTTAGAGAACCGAAGGAAGGTAAGCAAGAGTCATTAACAGAAAAAGCTGAGGCGAAGTCAGCTGATCCAACCTTAAATATAAGTGCAACGCTTGATGCCATAAGGTCAAAGTTTGGGGATGAAAGCATAATGAAGCTTGGCGATAAGCCAAAGGTCAATGTAAATGCTATACCTACAGGGTCCATAGGACTAGATGCTGCACTAGGTATCGGAGGTATGCCGAGAGGTAGAATTGTGGAAATATTCGGTCCAGAAAGTTCAGGAAAGACCACCTTGTCCTTACATGTAGTAGCTGAGGCACAAAAGCTTGGAGGTATCTGTGCTTTTATAGATGCAGAACACGCTATGGATCCAGAATACGCCAAAAGACTTGGTGTAAAGACGGACGAGTTACTCATCTCTCAACCAGAATCCGGAGAACAAGCTCTCGGTATAGTGGAAAGCTTGGTGCATTCTGGCAAAATGGATGTGATAGTTATAGACTCTGTAGCGGCTCTCACCCCTAAGGATGAAATCGAGGGAGATATGGGAGCTTATCATGTAGGTAAGCAAGCTCGACTTATGTCACAAGCTTTAAGGAAGCTCACTAGTATAGTAGCCAAGTCCAAAACCGTAGTTATTTTTATCAATCAGATCCGTATGCAGATCGGCGTGATGTTCGGCAATCCAGAAACCACTCCAGGAGGAAAAGCTTTGAAGTTTTATACATCAGTCAGACTAGATATCAGACGCATCGCCCAGATCAAGAAAGGTGAAGAAATAATGGGTGGAAGAGTAAGAGTAAAGGTAGTAAAGAATAAAGTCGCTGCCCCATTTCGCCAGACAGAGTTTGATCTTATGTACAATGAAGGCATATCACAAGAAGGAGAAATCATTGCCCTAGGAGAAAAGATGGAGATTATTTCAAAGTCAGGGACTTCGTATTCTTATGGAGAAGTGAAGCTTGGTCGTGGATACGATGCCACTCGACAATTCTTAAAAGAAAATACTCCTATACGAAATGAAATCTTGGGTAAAATCCGAACTAAGCTTGCAGAAGACAAATAATTGTGTAAGATAATAAGTCTATGTCAATGCTTGAATACAATGAAGTGGTAGAGAGAAAGTATATAGTGCTTGATGGGCAACCATACGAAGTTCTGTCTTCTCATGTATTTCGTAAACAACAGCGAAAGCCGGTCAATGCTACCAAGCTCAAGAACCTTATAAGTGGCAAGGTTACTGAGTATTCATTTCATGTTTCTGAAAAGGTAGCTGAGGCAGAGATAGACACAAGAGAAATAAAATACCTATATTCAAACAAAAATGAATACTGGTTCTGCCTACCCACCGAGCCTAGTAAGCGCTTTAGTTTCAATGAAGACCAGATAGGTCATCAGATCAAGCTTCTCAAGCCAAACACCATAATCTCTCAACTAATGTTCGGCGACAAAACCACAGGTTTCAAATTCCCTGCTATGGTTGAACTCAAAGTAACCGAGGCTCCACCAAACATTAAAGGTGATAGTGCTACAGGCGGCAACAAAGTTATCACCCTCGAAACCGGCGCAACCATTAACGCTCCCCTATTCATCAACACTGGAGACATTATAAAGATAAATACTGAGACGGGAGAATATAAAGAGAGGGTTGGTAAATAAGTAAAAGAAAAAGATGCTGTGTTTCAGGACACGTGTTGTCGCTTGCTAGCGACACACTCTTTCTCGACGCCTTCGCGTCTCCGAAACGGTCCTTCAACACACATCTTTTTCTTTTATATATTTCTCTTCTTGTTATCTATCTCGCGACGAATGGCAATAGACCCATAAATCTTGCTCTCTTTACGGCAGTAGCGAGCTGTCTCTGACTCTTTGCAGAAACGCCAGACTTCTTGCGACTTATCATACGAGCATGAGGATTGAGAAATTTCTTTAGGATCTCTGTATCCTTATAGTCGATATGTCTTATATTATTTTGTGAAAAGTAACATTGTTTATTCATTTTTTTATCTTAGTATTTTTTTAATTTAATTATTTCTCTAGAAACTAGAATGGTATATCATCTGGATTGATCTGCTCTTCTGGATAGTCTATGGTGTCGATAGGAGCATTGTCTTTCTCCGAAGGGTCTGGAGCAATAGCTTTTGATGAGCTTGCGATACTACCTGCTCCACCTGTAGAACCCATTCCTCCTGGTCTAGAACCAAACTGCACTGTGTCCGCGACAATCTCGGTTCTATATTTCTTCTGTCCGTCTGGAGCATCCCAAGATCTAGTCTGGAATCTGCCTTCAACGAGAGCACTTGAACCTTTCTTGAGGTATTGCCCTGCTGTTTCTGCAGATCGTCCAAAAACTACGATATTGTGATAATCCACAGCTTCTTGTCTTGCTCCACTTTTATCTTTCCAATAACGATTGGTAGCTAAACTAAAAGTACAGACCTTTCCTCCAGATGGCAATGCTTTGATCTCTGGATCCCTAGTAAGATTTCCTATAATAATGGCTTTGTTTAAGTACATATTTTTTAAATATTAAACTTATGACTAAATAAATAGTCGATTAATAATAACTTAAACCTCTTTCACCATAGCATCGATACTTTTGTCCATTTCTTCAGCTGTTGCAACTGGTGCTGCAGCCTCAGGAGCTAGAGGATCCACTGCACTTGTAACCAAAGCTTCTGGATTTACTTCAACTGTAGGTGCATGTGACTTCTTACCAAGATAAGTATTTTCTTTGATTGTATTGATAAGAAGCATTCGAAGCATAGAAGCATTTTCTTCAAAACTCTTTTTAATTCCTTCTATCTCTTTTGCCTTTATCTCAAACTTTACCCAACCAAAATAACCCTTATCGAAAGTCTGATTAGAAACACCGATCTTTTTGACCATTGGATACGCCAAGGTTATAAGTTCCGGCGCCTCTTCCCCTATAAACTCTGCTCCTTTTTTTGAAAGGGTATCCTTTAGAGTGGTAACTATGTCAGCCACCTTTTCTGCAGGAACTGAAGATATAAGGAGATATCCTATTTCATACACCTCACTTCTATCCTCTTTTAAAACTATGTCTTTCATTTTTTTATGTCGTCTTATTGACAATAGTGACAGTAATTCGCCCTTTATATCGATAATCGATACATTAGCGAAGCATGACCCGTGCGAGTCAGGACTGTTCACATATTTAGTTGATAATTTGCACGTATTGGCAGACTATCATATTAATTAATAATGTTCAACCATGGTGAAATGGTTGCCTATAATATATCAAAGCGGTATTAAGAAAAGATAAAGAAAAAATAAAGATTTGATAAAGATTCTAGATAGAAAACAGCTTGCGAGCATTGTCAATAAGGTGCGGCAATACCTTCTCTCTAGTCTCTCCGCGCACGGAGGCTATAGTGTGAGCAATTTCCACAACAAAAGCTGGCTCATTTCTATCCCCCCTATTGGGCAAAGGCGCTACGAAAGGCGAGTCTGTCTCAGATATAATCATATTTAAAGGGGTATTTCGTATAACTTCATCATAATCGCGAGCAAATGTGATCACTCCTGTAAAAGAGAGCCTGAAATCTAGGTCAAGAAACTGCTTACCCTCTTCCCAATTCCCAGCAAAGAAATGTGCGTCCCCTGGCACTTTGGCATGATTCTTCAAAATATCCAATGCATCTTTATAAGCATTCTGGTGACTTTGCAAACCATTTCTCAAATGAAGCATCAGGGGCTTTTTGACTTCGTTAGCAATGGCTATTTGTTTTTCGAACACTTCTTGTTGTATAGACCTGTTTTCATAACCTTGTCTAAAATAATCAAAGCCACATTCCCCTATCCCTACAACTTTCGGATGATCTGCCAATTTTTTATAAATATCAAAATCAAATTGCTCACAAGGAATCTCTACAGGATGAAGGCCGACAATGGCCCAGATATCTGGATTTTCTTCTGCGATCTTTACGGCCAGTCTTGAGGTTTTGAGGTTGGTGCCGACAACGATCATCCCCACCTCTTTAGCTCGAGCACGCACTATTACCTCTTCTCTATCAAGAGCGAATTGCTCCAGATTGAGGTGACAATGAATATCGATGTATTTCATAGATAAAAATCGATGTTACTTCCTCATAAACAAAGGCTTTTCTGGCATCTTGCCACTTTTTACGGCAGTTTTTATGAGCTCGGAAGTTTCAGGCATTATGGATTGTAGAGCTATAGCGATATACCAGACAGAAGCAAGTAGAAATGAGATCTGTTGTTTGCCTTTTACTTCATCAGTTTTTACAGTTTTGAAAGGTTGATATTCTTGAATAAATTTATCGGTCTCACTAATGCGTAGCCATATATCATCACAAACTTTATCAATTTCATATTTATCATAAAAGTCTTCATGCTTTTTTAAATCAAAATCTGGCGCAGACTTTTCATCCAAAGAGATATTGTTGGCTTCAACCATTTTCATAGTACGACTAACAAGGTTGCCGAGGCCATTGGCAAGATGAGCATTGTAAGATTCCTTGAAACGCTCTAGTGTAAAAGGGCTATCTTCAAAAGGATTGATTTCTCTAAGGACGAAAAAGCGTAAGGCATCTGTCCCGTATTCCTTCACGATGTCTGAGGGATTGATCACATTACCCAAGGTCTTACTCATCTTGATACCTCCATCTCCAGTCACAAAACCATTTACGACTACCTGGCGAGAATTGGGCAAAGCGACCGAGATAAGCATAGCCTGCCACATCGCTGTCTGCTGACGAAGATTGTCCTTGCCACAATACTGCACTACATTTGAAGAATCGACCCACCATCTTTGAAACTTTTCTGCATCATCTGGCCAGCCGATACTAGAGATATAGTTAACAAGCGCATCGAACCATACATACATCACATGTTCATTGTCATCAGGGACTTCTACTCCCCAAGACATTTTACTTTTCAGACGAGAAATACTGAAGTCTTGCAGTCCCCTTTCTACAAAAGCTTTGATCTCATTGTATCTAAATGACGGCACTACAAAGTTTGGGTTTTTTGCATAGAAGTCGAGAAGAGGCTTTTGAAATTCAGAAAATTTAAAAAAGTAATTCTCTTCTTCTATCTCCTCGATTATCATGAGTGGATGGATCGGACATTTATTATCAACAAGTTCAGAGTCTGTTTTTTCAAGTTCACAGCCGACGCAATACTTTACTTTATAATTCTTTTTATAGATAAACCCCCTCTCCTTACAAAGAGTCCAGAAGGCCTGAGCGGATTCTATATGATGAGTATCAGTGGTGCGGATAAAGTTTATATCTTTCAATAAGCCCAAGCTTGGCAATAATTCTTTAAATTTCTGAGCATTGGTATCGACATATTCTTTAATATCAATCCCGAGGGCTAGCGCATTTCTTTGAACCTTTATCCCATGCTCATCTGTACCAGTGTTGAAAAACACTTCATAGCCTTGCGACTTTTTGACCCGCGCTATGACATCTGCACGTATAAATTCCAAAGCATGTCCAATATGAGGCTCGGCGTTTGCGTAAGGCAAGGTGGTTGTTATATAGAAGTTCTTCATTTGAAAGTTAGGATCTTTTTAAATTTATTATCATCTTTATATGGACCTATTATAGCCAAGTTTAGCTTTTCATCAACAAAGATCATTTTGGCAATATTCTGTATTTCCTCCGGCGTAACCTTTTCCATCTCCTCTATTTCCTCCATTGGAGTTTTGACTTCCCCTTTCAAAATATTGGCGATAGCCACATACTCTGCTCTAGCGTCTGAAGTCTCAAGTCCCAAGAGAAATCCACCCTTGATAGAATCCTTAACCATTCTCAACTCCCTCTCAGAAATTGGTTCGTCTATTAATTTCTTACACTCATCAATTAAAGTTTTAATAACTTCTTCAATCCTTGAAACATCAACCCCAGCAGAAATAGTAAATATTCCATGATCTGTGTATGTATCATTGTAAGCATTTACATAGTACCCGACACCCATCTCTTCACGAAGTTTCTGGAAAAGACGCGAGCTCATACCCTTACCCAGAACAGCTGAGAGCATACTTATCGCGGGGTCGTATTTATTTTTTGCATCAAAGGTTCTTACACCCAAGACAAGATGCGCTTGATCCGTCTCTTTAAATTTAAGAGAGATCGCTGGCTCGCCTTGAACCTCTTTAATTAAAAGCTTTTTACTTTTCTTTTCTGTAGAAATATTTGAAAAATATTTTGAAACTTTTTCTATAATACTTTTTTCATCAAATGACCCAGAAACAATGACTGTGGTAGCCTCGGTTACATAATGATCCTTTATATAATTTACAAAATTATCTCTTGTAAAGCTTCTGACAGTCTGTTCATTGCCGGCTATATTCCACCCCGCTGGCTGATCTCCATATACAAGTTCCATAAAAATATTATGGATATTTCGATGTGGCATATCTTGATACATTTTTATTTCCTCAACTATCACCCCTTTTTCTTTTTCAATTTCTTTTTCATTTAATAAAGGATTTAAATAAATGTCAGATACGACATCGAGAGCTGTGTCTATATGCTCTGGACTAACTTTGGCATAGTAGCCTGTGTATTCTTGAGAAGTAAAAGCATTGTACTGAGCTCCTAGAGATTCTAGTTCGCGAGAGATATCTATGGATTTCGGACGCTTAGATGTACCCTTAAAAACCATATGCTCAAGAAAATGCGAAAGGCCACTCACCTCTTTTGTCTCATATTTTGAACCTGTTTCGACAGTTACAAGAACTGTAACAGCGGGATTGTCGACCATTGGGACGGTGATGACCTTGAGGCCATTTGGGAGAATTGTTTGGTGGAATTGCATGGGGTTAGGTTACAAAATAAACTCTTTTATATAAGATATCAACCCCTCCACCTTTACCCTCTCCTGCTTTCCACTATCCCTATCCCTCACCGTTACTCCTTCATTTTTTTCAATTGTATCAAAGTCTATTGTCACACAAAGAGGTGTACCTATCTCATCTTGTCTTCGATATCTTTTACCGATGTTTCCATTGTCGTCAAACACCACTCCATCTATTTCTTTACGGATCATTTCATAAATCTCGCGAGCCTTCTCTACAAGCAATGGTTTGTTTTTAAGCAAAGGAAAGATAGCAACTTTAACAGGAGCAATCTTTGGAGAAAGTTTCAAGTAAACTCTTTTCTCGCCATCTATTTCGTCTTCGGTATAAGCATCAGAGAGTACAGCGAGAACAAGGCGATCCACACCAAAGGTCGGTTCTATACAGTGAGGGATGAATCTCTCTTTGGTTTCTTCATCAAAATACGAAAGATCTACCTTACTAGCATCTGTATGGGCCTTGAGGTCAAAGTCTGTTCTATAAGCAAGACCGAGAAGTTCCTTCTGGCCAAAAGGAAAATCAAATTCTGTATCGACACTTCTCTTCGAATAGTGCGCACGATCTGTGTCTGGAACTTCGATTTTATGAATTTTGGAAGCAGTCAGACCGATATCTTTTAAGAAAGACATTTGATCTTCATATAAAGCATTGAAAGTTTCATCTATTTTTTTGGAATCACGAGGATCGACAAAGTATTCTATTTCCATTTGCTCAAATTCTCTTGTGCGGAAAATAAAATCTCTAGGAGCAATCTCATTGCGGAAAGCCTTACCGATCTGTGCTAAGCCAAAAGGAAGCTTGGGATGAATACTGTCTATGATATTTTTAAAATTAACAAACATACCCTGCGCAGTTTCCGGACGGAGATATGAGACAGAATCTTCACTTTCTGTAGCACCGACAGAAGTTTTGAACATCATATTAAATTGTCGAGCCTCGCCGAGAGCACCTTCACAATCTGGACATTTCTTGGGATCTTCGAGTTGATCCGCACGGAAGCGATGTTTGCATTTCTTACATTCAACAAGAGGATCAGAGAAGCCACTTACATGACCACTAGCCTTCCAGACACTTTGATTCATAAGTATAGAAGCGTCTACTCCGTACATATCTGCTCGATCTTTAACGAAACGTTTCCACCACAGTCCCTTTATATTATTTTTTAAATCCAGACCAAAACAAACATAGTCCCACGTCCCTGCCAACCCACCATATATTTCTGATCCCTGAAAAATAAAACCCCGCCTCTTGCAGAGTGATATTATCTTTTCCATCTTTGTTTCTTCTTTTTGCATTTAAATTAAAATTATCTCACAACCTTTTCATCTCCATCTTTGAAAGTCGGATCTGAGCCGAACCTTGTCGTCAATGGATTTAGATTACTACTTAGAGATTGATTTGTAAAATCGTCCTGACCAGTGAGAGTGGCCTGATTAACCAAAACCGGGAATTGACCAACTTGAGTAACACTTGGAGTAACTGCGACTTGGAAAGAAACCTGATGACGATTGGTAGAATTGTTAAGGGTATAAGTGCCGATATCTCCTACATTCCAAACGATAGTTCCATCGAGTTCATTGAAACTAATATTCTCAGTTGAGGGACTAGTCTTGCCCGTCCATTTTACATGAGCAGGAATACTCGCGGTAACTTTTGCATTACTAACCGAGCTTGAGGTATTGTCTATAGTCCAAACTATAGTATAAGTAGTCTCTTGCTCGGCTTTCGGCGGAATAGGTCCGGTGTTGGTAAAAGGACCGGTTGAGCGAATAACCTGTCCACCGATAGAGACATTTGATGAAACCTTTATATATCTTTCAGCACTAGAGGAAATCGTTTCTAATGTATCAGACTCCGAATTCCTTTTGCCCACAACCTTTACCAAGATTTTCATATCTGGATTAATAATAAACTTTGAAGAAGAGTTGAGATTGCGAGGAATGATACTGAAGCTCACCCTGCCACTTCCGCTAGCTGGGATGCTTTTCAAATCTCTAGTGTTGATCTGATTCCAAACAATTTCATTGTCGGCAGATTTGTACAAACCTTGTTCAGGAGAAACAGAATTTTTGTCAAAAGAACTACCGGAGAAACCTACATGAACTTCGGCATCGATAATAGGTGTAGGTAAGTTGTTAAAATATTCGATAGCGACCCTTAGAGAATTGTCAAAAGAAGCCACATATTCTTGACCATCATCATCTCCATTTAGAGATAAGCCGATATTTATAAAAGGCTTTTTGATACTAATCTCTTTTGAAGAGTTGATGTATTCGGTGCCGATAGCCTTGGTATTGGTGAGACTCTGCGCACCCGCTACAAATCGAAAGATTCGATTTTCATCATCCTGACCATCGATCTTCCCTCTTATCTTTATCACCTTCTTGCCACCCGGAGGAATGTCGCCGATTTTCCATAGAGAATTTTCATTTAATGGTTTCAAGTCCGAACTAACATAGCTAAATCCGAAAGGATAGACAGATTTTAATAAAAGATTTTTGATAATCTCCTTCGAATTTGAATTCATAGTTACCGTAAGGTCGAACTCCTGACCAGAATTAACTTCTTCAATGGAATCCACTGTCAAGGTAAGTGGAGTTGAACCTATAAGCAAATCAAAAGTCTTTTCTTTTTTAAAGATGGAAGTAGAACCTTTAACACGATATTCTATAGTAACCTTAATTTCTTTTTTACTATTTTCTTCACCATAGACAATGGCTTGAACAGTTTTTCGACCGACTCCACCAGAAGGAATATCACTTATAAGTTCTCTAAAATTTTTTAATTCTTTAGAGCTATCATTTGCCTCAGTTGCCCCAGCTGGGAAATCGACGATCAGGTCGACTGTTTCGAGTTTGATATTATTATAATTTGAAACTTGAATATCGAAGGTCACCGGCTCGCCGCCAGCCACAGATACAGGTCCGTCAATAGTAATGTCTATATTGTTCGCCGAAACGATATTTGATCCATTGAAAACCAAGTAGGCACCCGCACTCAAAGCCAGCACAAAAAATATAATCGACCCTATAAGAATTTTTGTAAAAAATGACATGGATGTATCTTTGTAACGCTGATTAAGTTTAATTTCATCAGGAGTTTCTTCCTTATGTTCCCAGTCACTTTGAATATCTGTACTCTGTTGCTCAAAGCGAAGGCGCCTTTTGGTGCGAATATTTGGAACATTGGGAGAATAAAGCGATTTTTTTAGCTCTTCAATTCGACTCTTTTCCTCTTGATTCATATGCACAATTATAGCATACCTCTATTACAAATGACTTGCCTTAAGGGCAGAGTTCACAACTTCGACAATCTTTTTTTTATCCACCTTAAATGATTCAAGTAATTCTTGGTTCAAAAGATTATTTTCAACATATTTAGAAAAATTTTTGTTTGAAATATATCCAAGGGTATTGAGAATTCTTAGTATAGTCAGACATTCTATAGCTTCATAATTTTCTTCTTTAATCTCTTCTTTGATCGGGGTCTTATATAATTCCTCTATAATTTCAAATAGCTTTTCGTTTTTTTCTTCGCCATGAAGTAAACGCTTCAATAATTTTAAGATTTTTAAATGCAGAATAGTTCCGGAAGTAGAAGTATATGGAAGTTCATGAGCACCCGTCACTCTCCAAACTTCCTTGCCTCGAACCACAGAAATATTTGAGAAATTTGCATCCTGCACATGATAGCGAAGTTTGGACTGTGCCAACCTTATCCCCTGCGCCACCGCCCCTATCATCCCAAAGTCTTTTGTGAAGAGTAACAGAAACTTCCCCGCTTCGCCGTAAGGGCTACTATGAACAATAAACGCTGGGGTGGTGTAGATGTGATGCATTTATTTACCTCTCGATCTTCATTTTAAGAGTAAGATCTCCTAGAGTGATCTGTTCTATATCTAAAGACTTAAACTCAATATCTTTTAATAAAGTTGCTTTTAGAATTGTCTCTTTATTTCTTAAAATCAAATCTGAATTGTCTTTCGATGAATCGATAGCGAGAACTACTTGATCTTTTATAGTCAAATTGCTCTCCTTCCTCAACTCCTGTATCGCTCTTATAAGCTCGCGTACTATTCCCTTTTCTTTCAGATCTGGAGTGATGGTTGTATCCAAGACTACTTCTTCGTTAAGATTTTTATCGAAGACAACTTCTAGAACATTGACCTCGTCTTTTATTAACTCGAGCAAATCAGTAGGGATAGATTTCTTTATTGTAAGTTTTGATAGAGGTTGTCTGACATTGATCTTGGCTTTCATGCGCGCTTCAAGTCCTAGAGATGCCGTTATGCGCACTTCTCTCATATTTTCCAAAACACTATTATCAAATTTTGAAATCTCTGGCCAAGATTCTAAATGAACACTTTCCTTCTCGCCCTTTAAACGAAGATAGATATCTTCTGCGATAAAAGGCATAAAAGGTGCCATCAGTTTTGTAAAATCGATAAGTATTTTTCTTAAGGTGGAAAGTGCCAAATCTCTATCACTCAAGTCTTCTCCTTTAAAACGATCGCGGGATCGACGCAAATACCAAGTCGAAAGATCGTCGACAAAATCCGCGATAGGTCTAGAGGCTTTATCGACTTCGTATTTTGAAAGATTATCAGTGATGTCTTTTGTGATTTCATTGAGCCTTGTCATGATCCATATATCGAGAACATGAGTACTTGCTGTATCTTTTTTAACTAATTTCTTTTCTAAAATATCAGGTGCGTACATTTCATAAAATGAAACGATATTGTTGAGACGACCGATATGTTTTTTGACGACTTCATCTACACCCTTTTCGGAAAAGGCAAAATCTTGACCCTTGACCACGGGCGAAGACATGAGGAAGTATCGAAGTGCATCAGCCCCGTACTTATCCACCATAAGCATGAGATTTGGATAATTCTTTTTAGACTTTGACATTTTTTGACCATCTTCCGCTAGAACAAGACCGTTAACCACTACTTGTTTGTATGGACTTTTGCCGAACAGCGCCACCCCAAGCACAAGCATGGAGTAGAACCATCCACGAGTCTGATCCAAACCTTCGGCGATAAAGTCTGCAGGATAACCCTTGGTCTTTCCCAAAATTTTACTAAATGGTCCAGGCTTTGGATTGAAGTCGCATTTGTTAAATGGATAATGTGCTTCACCGAAAGGCATAGAGCCGGATTCAAACCAACAGTCAAAAACTTCCGGAACTCTTTGCATTTGATTGCCTTTTTCTGAAATAAGTTCTATGTCATCAATGAAAGGTCTATGAAGATCGATCTCGTATTTTTCATTGTGAGGTAAAGGATGGAAGTCGAGCTTTCTTGGTTTGGAATTTTTATTGTAATGTTCAGCTGAACCACGCAAAGCTATGGACTGCTTTTCATCCAAACCTTGCACGACGGTCTCGAGAAGGAAGAGTGGTGTATCGTGAGAGACAATTAGGATATTTTGACCCTTGTAACTTTTTTCCATATCATAGATAAAATCCCCTACTCTCTTTTTTATATCAGTATAATTTTCACCTCCTTCAGGTGTCTGTGTAAAACGGTCTTTCTGAGCAAAGGCGTGCATAAAATCATTGAAGTTTTTACCATTCCACACTCCAGCATTAAGTTCTGTGAGTCTATTGTCAGTTATTATCTTTGAGGCATCCAAATTAAGCTTCTTTGAAATAATTTCTGCGGTTTCTTTTGTTCTAATAAAAGGAGAAGTAAAAATTAGATCAATCTTTTTATTAGACAACCACTTGGAAGCATCGCTAGCTTGCTTTTTACCCATCTCACTAAGATGATGCGGATTGTCGGCTCGTGAACTTATGATTGCTTTTGTATTGTTTTCTGCTTCACCGTGCCTGCATACATAGTAAGTATTTCTAGCATGACTATACTTTTTTAGATCATTTATAGAGCCTATCACCTTACACTCTTCAGTCTTGATATCCTTCCACACAGGAAGAGGTGCACCCCAGAAACGTGAACGGGAAATAGCCCAGTCTCGAGCACCGAGAAGCCAATTGCCGAACCTTCCCTCGCCCACCTCCTTTGGAACCCAGTCGATTTTTTTGTTTTCATTTACAAGCTTGTCGCGAATCGCTGTGACTTTTACAAACCAAGAAGAAGAAGCGTAGTTTAAAAGCGGAGTGTCGCAACGCCAACAATGCGGATACGAGTGAATAATTTTTTCTTTAGAGAAAAGGATATTTTTGTGAGCAAGGTATTTTATAATCTCAATATCTGCTTTTTGATGAGTTTCTATTTTATTGGCCTTATCCTCTGCTGTGTCCTTTGGCTTTACATCTTGCCCTGCAAAGTCTGTAACTTCTTTTTTGAATTTACCATCAGTACCAACATGTTGAATAAATGGCAGATTATTTTTTAAAGATAATTCATAATCATCAGCACCAAAAGCGGGAGCAATATGCACAATACCAGTCCCAGCATCTGTTGTAACAAAATCTGCTCCATAGATCTTCCATCCATTCTGGAGATTTTTTAATTTGGCATCATCTGAATAATAATTAAAAATTGGCTCGTAAGACTGGCCGATGAGATCTTTGCCTTCTATCTCTTCGAGGGTTTTATACTCTGTCTTTATAACTGATAGTCTGGATTGAGCAAGAATAAACTTTTCATTATTTATTTCTATCTTTATATATTTGATTGAGGGATTTATAGCCAAAGCCACATTCCCCGGTAAAGTCCAAGGGGTTGTAGTCCATGCCAAGAAAAAAGTATTCGCCTCGCTATTTTTTTCATCTTTCAATTTAAATTTAACATAGACAGAAATATCTGTAATATCTTTATAACCTTGAGTCACTTCAAAATTGGAAAGTGTCGTTTCGCATCGCGGACAAAGGTTCATAGACTTGAACCCTTCGTATATCAAACCTTTTTTATAGAGTTCAGCGAAAGCCCACCACACAGACTCGGTGTAGCTTGCATCCATAGTCCTATAATCATTTTCCATATCCACCCACCTTCCGAGGCGAGGAATTATCTTTCTCCAATCACTTGCATATTTCATCACACTGCCTTGTGCCATGGCATTGAACTTACCTATACCGTAGTCCACAATATCTTTTTTCGAGGCCAATTTTAATTCTTTCTCAACGATATTTTCTACAGGCAGACCATGACAATCCCAACCCCAACGACGGCGCACCCTATAGCCTTTCATAGTTTTGAAACGAGGAATAATGTCTTTGATAGTTCCAGGCACTACATGTCCATAGTGTGGCTCTCCAGTCGCAAAAGGTGGTCCATCATAGAAAACAAAGTCACCCTTTGGCGAGCTCTTTTCCAAAGTCTTTTTGAAAATATTGTTCTTTTCCCAAAAGGCCAGTATTTTCTCCTCGGTCTCGGCTACCTTGCTTTTCTCTTGGGTTTTGTCTGTATTTATCGGTTCATTCTGCATAATTACTAGCTATTCTAGCATTTTTCGTACAGGTTTTCTAATTTTCAATTGTCCGATTTTCTCGTACACTTCACTTCCTTCATCTTCAACCTGTGACATTTTGCCACGCTTTCACCCTACATCCTCCCCGGAACTTTGATTCCTAGTACCCACAAACCATTCTGCATTACTTGTGCAAAAACTTTGGTGAGCAGAACTCTGTAGGAAGAAATAGGATCTTCTTCATTAATAATCTGATGATTGGCATAGTAGAAATTGAAAGCGGAAGAAAGCTCGGTCAAATAGGTCACGATATGACTTGGTGCGTATTCAAGTCTAGCTCTTTCTATAATTTCTGGGAAACGTACTAGAAGCCTTTCGAGAGAGTCTATCTTTTCTGGTAAAGTTTTGATTTCTTCTGAGATTTTAGAATCTTTTGCTTTGGAGATGACGGTATTGGCACGGACAACGGCATACTGAAGATACGGACCAGAATCCCCTTCAAAAGATAGAGCTTTGTCTGGATCATATATAATATCTCCACCGATAGATTGACGAAGAATGGTGTATTTTAATCCTGCAATCGCGACTTCTGTCAGAACTTTATTTTTCTCTATATCGTCAAAATCTCTATCTTTAATTTTATCTTGCACAAGAGTTTCAAATTCTTTGATCAAATCTTCCGCTGAAACAATATTTCCTTTTCTCGAAGACATCTTACCGCTCTTCGGACGAAGAATGCCATGACTTATATGTTTAGTTTTTGAAGCCATGTTTGTATCGATCTGTTTTAGTACAGCGAGTATAACTTTAAAATATGCATTCTGTTCATTTGCAGTGATTACGATAGATTCACTAAGGTCTGGATACAATTTAAATTTATTTTCTGTAAGACCAAGTTCTTTGGCTTCGTATGTAGGCAAGCCTTGAGAATTGATGAACACTCGAGTATGTTCGCCGTATTTCTCTCCAGGAAAGACTATCGCCCCCTGGCTTTCTTCAAAAACTCCCTTTTTAAGAAATTCTTTCACGATCTTCACGCCATCATCAGCAACCTCGCTTTCAAAGAAAAAGTTGTTGAACTTGGTTCCGAGTTTCTCGTAAATTTCGTCAAAATATTCAAGACTAAGCTTTCGACCAGCACCATAAACCTTGTTTATTTCTGCGTCAGATTTTTCAAAGATCTTTTTGTTTATCTCAATAATTTCTTTTTTTGCAATTTCATCGGTTTCGTATTTTTCTGAACCAAGAACATACATATCTCCAAGAAACTTTATAGAAAAGCTTTTCTGTGCTTTATATTCTTCACTTTTACATACTGCCCAGATAGTCTTTGCCACATGCAGACCTACATCTCCCTGATAGCAAGCACGTATAACTTCAGCTCCAGAAAATTCTACTATTTTAGAAATGGACTCCCCTATTGTATTCGCCATAAGATGACCAATATGAAAAATCTTAAATGGATTCGGATCAGTGTATTCGACCATTATTCTTTTGCCATCATCCAATTTAATCTTTCCAAAATTTTCTAAATCTTTTGATACTTCTATTATCTGATTCGCAAAATATGTATCGGCTATTTTAAAATTAATAAACCCCGGGCCGGCGATCTCTACCGATTCGACATTCTCTGGAATTTCTTTTTTAAATTCCTCAATGATTTTCTCTGCGAGAACCTTTGGCGATACACCAAGAGACTTGGCATGCATCATGGCGATGTTCGAAGAAAAATCTCCATATTTTATATCCTCTGGATGATCCAATTTTATAAATGGATCAGAAATACCAGCCTTTTCTGAGGATTTCTTTAGCTGTTCGGTAATGGTTTTAATCATGTGAATATTCTAGCATTAAAAGACTTTCTTTGGCGAAATTTGACTTTTTTACAATACATGTTAGCTTATATGAAGACTTCGGATTGGTACGGGAGGTTGTTAAGTTTTGCAGCCTTGCAGCGCCAGAGCGCTCGACAAAGACGTCTTTTTGTTGCCGTACCAATCCTATACCCGCGTAGCTGACTTACCAGTTGCGCGGGTTAATTTTTATCTATTTCTTAAGAATCTTATCGATCCTCTCCGCAATCTTTTTCATATCCTTTTCTTTCTTTCCACGAGTTGTCTCTGCGGCGGTACCGAGTCTTATACCAGAAGGATCTGTAGGAGGTCTAGTGTCGAAAGGTATAGCGTTTTTGTTTACAATTACCCCCTCTTTTTCTAGTCTATCACTTGCCTCTTTGCCAGAGATTCCTTTGAAGCCATTCTTCTGCGGACTAAAAGTATCGATGAGTATAAGATGACTATCTGTTCCTCCAGAAATTATTCTCCAGCCATGCTTCGCCAATTCTTCCGCAAGAACTTTTGCATTCTTTTTTACTTGGCTCGCGTATTTTTTAAAAGCAGAAGTCGAAGCCTCCTTTAAAGCTACTGCGACCGCGGCAACCTGATTCATGTGTGGACCACCCTGAAGTCCTGGGAAGACGGCTTTGTCTATAAGGTCACCGATACTATATTCTATATTTTTATTATCTTTATTTGTTTTTGATATTTTTTTATCATTTCTTGAAAAGATAATAGCACTACGAGGACCACGGAGAGTTTTGTGGACTGTTGTTGTTACGATATCTGCATATTGGAAAGGGCTTGGATATACCTTACCCGCCACAAGACCTGCGATATGTGACATGTCTATCATGAGAAGTGCGCCACAACTATCTGCTACTTCGCGAAGTTTTTTAAAATCAATCTGACGAGGGTATGCAGTATAACCACCGACGATTATTGTAGGCTTTTCCCGCAATGCTATTTCTTTTAATTCATCATAATCAAGAAGCTCGGTATTTTTATTTACTCCATATGGAATCTGTGTCCAAAACTTACCAGTCGCTGACACTTTGTGACCATGAGTAAGGTGACCTCCTTGATCAAGGGACATGCCCATTATTTTTCCACCCTGAGGAACGAGTGCGAGATACACAGCCAAGTTTGCCGGCGAACCGGAGAGAGCTTGGACATTTACATGCCAGTCATGAGCCTTAAGATCAAAAAGGTTTAGAGCTCGCTCGATAGCCAAAGACTCTACCTTATCCACTACTTCATTGCCACCATAATAGCGCTTCATTGGATAACCTTCTGCGTATTTGTTCGTAAGCTCTGAACCAAGAGCCTCAAGAACGTCCTTTGAAACATAGTTTTCTGAAGCTATGAGGTTCACAACCGACTTTTGGCGCTTCTTTTCGGTATCAATTAGTTTTTTGATTTGTGTATCTTTCATGGTGGTTATGCGATTATTGATGCTTGTAATAAAAGCAATTGTAGCATTATATAAAAAATGGACAAATAAAAAAGGGGCTGGAGTCGAACACATGCAATATGTGACGACCCAGCGCCCGATGTTTGTGGTGATATCCATCACTCTGTAGTGAATTGTCACTCACGAGCTGTTAAAAAACAGCTTTTATGACTAACGTCTACTGTTCAATGTGCGGACATCAAATAGATTACACCCGTCACTATTTTAAGTCAATAGTTTTTCCACAGTTTTGAGAAACTCCACCTTCACCTCTTCAAAAGGCCTGTTTGCGTCAATCACAACATGTGGAACTTTTTTTAGAAAGATCTTATAGCCCTTTCGCAATAATTTATGAAAATCCACTTCCCTATCATCAAAATGATTGCCTTCTGTATTCTTAGAATTCCGAGAACGTGCACGCCTCAAACCCTCTTCAACATCTACATCGAGATAAATATAAAGATCGGGTTTTCTTGAGATATGACTTCTCAAATTCCAAAATAATTTTTCTAGATGTTTACCTTTCTGTGCATGAATCTGATAGGCATAAGAAGAAGCGTCGAAGCGATCAGAGATTACATTTTGACCTTTGGCGAGAGCAGGTTTTATAAGTTTCTCTACATGGTCAAAGCGCGCGGCGAACATCAGGCATATCATAGTCTCAGCCACAGCGTCTTTGGAAAGTGGGTGCTTGAGCGCTGTCTCTCTTATAGCTTCAGCGTAACTAGAGCCTCCAGGTTCACGAGTGAGAAGCACGGAGTCTCCAAGCTTTTCTTTGAGAGCCTTTATGAGGGATGACTTCCCTGCACCTTCTCCACCTTCTATTACAATAAATTTGGGTTGTTGATGTTTAGTCATTGGAAATATTCTAGCATAGAAAAAGCGAGGTACTGTACTTTGACAGCCCTCGCGTGAAAAGTGCGTGATGCGATTATTTGGGAGGAGCCACTACCCCTCTTGTCATAACAACTGAATCCGCAGTGCTAGTTAGACCACATGCGCAAGTTTCCAATGTGCAATTCGGGCATCCTTTCCCAAAGACACTCAGATATTCTGCCATCAGACTCATTGGAAACCCCTGGAGCTCAGAAATTGTATTCGCAACCGCAAACAAATTCGCGATTACATCAACAAGCTCCAACACCACTTCTTCGAAGAGTTTATTAGTGTGGCGAGCTACGTAGTCGATATATGCTTCGAGTAATTCTGCACCCTCTTCAGTTAGATGTGCTCCTGAATCCACTAAAGTGTTTTGAGGATAAATTCCTGCAAACATGAATTGCAGTCCAGCAACCGAAAGTGGGACGGGTAAATTTCCAGCTGGAGTTTCCAAACCTCTTACACTCGCCCGCTTATTGCCACAGGCACAAGGTGCTGTAGTGCAGTAGGGACAAACTCCGGGAAATCTTTTCCTGACTTCCATATCCAGATCCAACGATAGGTGATTTGCCAGTGCCAAAGACCAGGAAAAAGCCATTACCGTACCTCTTCTGATATCTTCTGCCTTGCCCTTACGAATCCCTTTGGTTGCTATAGTTGCGTAACGCAAGATCTTCATACACATTTGTGTAGGGCTGTACACTCGGCTATTTTGTAGCCAATATATTTCCCGATTTAAAGACTGAACATGGTAGAAGCTAACCCTTTCAGGGGGCGGTAGTATAGTGAGCATATTTTTATTTAATTGTGATTGTTTCTGTCTGAATAAAACCTATCACCACTCATGAAAAATATCAATTCCCCGTACTTCCAAAACCTCCTTTACCTCTAGCGGTCTCTGTGAGATTTTCTACTTCATCGAACTCTACATGCTCTACTTTTTGAATGAGAAGCTGAGCGACTTTGTGTCCTTTTTCAAATTTAAAACTTTCCTCTGAAAGATTCATAAGACCGACATGGATTTCACCTCTGTACCCAGAATCTATTACCCCTCCGAAAGTTTTTATCCCATACTTATGCGACAAACCACTTTTATCCCAGATCAATCCCACATACCCTTCTGGGATTTCTATAGCAATACCGACTGCTATAGATTTCCTTTCTTGAGGATCCATCTTGAAAGCATCGATAGCAAATAGATCCATGCCTGCATCACCAGGATGAGCGTGTTTTGGAATCTGAGCATCTGGATGGAGTTTTTTAATTTTGATTTTCATTTTATTTTTTAAATTGATTCCCTATTATATTATTAACATTTTTTTTATTAAAATGGATCTCAGAATTTTCTAAGAGGTAAATCGTTTTGATTTTTACTTTAGCCATCCTATCGCGACACCACCGACAAAGCCACCAATGGCCCCATAGATACAGCTCTGATCCAGTTAGATCAAAACCTTTAACCAAAGCATCTTCTATAGCCTTAACTTCGCTATGATTTTTGGGATGACAGCCTTCACACAATTCATAGCCTTGTCCAGTTGGTATATTCAATCTTACTCGTTCACAAATATTAGAATTATGATAATCACTACCATTTGTGCCGTATCCAATAATGTTTTTATTCGAGACAATTACAGAGCCAGCTGGCATTGTCTTATCTAAGGAATATAACCTTGCATACTCCTTTGCAGCAGACATATAGACATTGTCCACAGGAACATACCCTTGTATAAAGGGCTCTTCGAAATAATCTTCTTCTGATTCATCCATATTAGAATTAATTATTATTGTAGTATATAATAAATCTACTTTAAAGGCATACTATGACAAAATTTGACGAAATCTACAGAGACCTTGTTAGCAACATAATGACAAATGGTATTGCCGAAATTTCCGAAAGAACTCGTCAAGAAACTAGAGCCATACCGGGCGCACACTTCTCTATTGATCTCGAAAAGGACGGCTTCCCACTTTTAACTTTAAGAAAAATCCCCATCAAGATGTTCGTAGCTGAACAAGTCTGGTTTATCTCTGGGGCACGTAAACCAGAAATATTTTTGAGAGATTACACAAAGATCTGGGATTTTTTTACAAACCCTGGAGATGTAGTAACTGTCGCTTATGGTTATAGATGGAGAAAACATTTTGGACGTGATCAGCTTGCCCTTTTGATCGATCTACTTGAAAAAGAACCTAGTTCTAGACAGGGAGTAATTATAACTTGGGATCCAGCGCAAGATGGACTATCTTTGGCTAAGAAAAAAAATGTGCCTTGTCCATATTCATTTACAGTAAACATAATAGGCGGAAGACTTCATCTGCATAATATAGTCAGATCGAATGACATAATATTAGGTTGTCCTAGCGATGTCGCTGGTTTCGCCTTACTTCAATGTATACTTGCACAACGGCTTGGTGTAAAACCAGGAATATATTCTCACTCTATTTCCAATGCTCATATATATGACAATCACTATGAAGGTGCGGAAAAAATAATATCGAGGACCAATGATCATCCGACTATAAAACTTGAATTACCAGAAAATGCTTTTACACTCGCAGAAAAGATGGATAAGGGATTAACTGATGCTATAATAGAAAATCTAACAAAACAGTATGCTCCAATGGAAGCAATACAGGGTTTAAAAATTGCAATATAGAAAATAAAATTATGTCCGTAATCACAAAAAACAAAATACTTGAAAAGATAAAGTCTGGAGATATTTCATTTAAGCCAGAACTAGATACCTTTCAGTTACAAGGCCATTCAGTAGACTTGCGCTTAGGCTTTACCTTCATGATACCCAAGTCTTGGCATATGACACCAAAGGGCCGAGAAGCTTTCGACATTACTCATTTTGACAAAAAGTCTAGTGAATATTTCGATATAATAGAGCTAGAACAAGGACAATATTTCGACTTGTTACCTCATGAATATATACTCGTTGCTACTTTTGAGAAAATAAAATTGCCAGATAATATCATGGCTATCCTCTACCCTCGTTCATCTACAAATAGAAAAGGTATGTCACTAGACCTCACGGGGATTATCGATGCTGGATACGAAGGACAATTGATTTTACCTATCAGAAACAACACTCATTCACAGACAGTGAGACTATACCCCGGCGAGAGACTTTGCCAAGTAGTGTTCGAAGAACTTTCTGATTCAGTAGAACATAAAAGTAAATACCACAACAAAGATGTGATCGATGGTGTTCAAAAAGAAAAGAAAGATGAGGTGGATTTTATAATGAAAGGAGATATTAAAGGTCTTAAAGGACAGTTTAAGGTAGGGTTGGAATAAATTCAAAAGTTTTTATATAAATTAAATATTTCCACCATCGGTTTCACTATACGGTCTGATTATGAACTTACCCTGATCTCTTAATGTTTTTTCAGTCTCGTCTGGATTTGAGGAAATAATATTACCTGCTTCATAGAAAAACTTGGAGTCTCTGGCATAATTATCCAAGATAACTTTGAAGGTACTTGCATCAGCCCCCTCTAACTTTTTGTGGCCATAGTAAACAGAAACTCCGTCACTCATGTATATATCATAACTACCACCACATCCTATATATGTTGTATTCTGTGTTAGTAGTTTAAATGTTTCTGGATTAATTCCTTCTATCTTTTTTCCATCATAGAAAACATGACTTCTATCTCTAGATATATAGTGCCAACAAATATTAGCATCTTCATATGACTCATCTATATTCCCCCAAACAATAGTTTTGAAGGTTTGTGGGTCTGCATCAATAATTATTTGACCTTTATAATAAACATTATTTTTATCCAAAGTATAGAGGTGTTTCTTATCTATATTTGAATTAAATTTATTTTCCAAAAGCTTAAACGAGTTTGGATCAGCTCCTTCTATTTCTTTAAAAACATTAGAGGAAGAAGATGCTATATAAGTTAGTTTATAGATTTTGTTGTCAACCCAAATATAATCCCGTGATATCGGTTTTATGTTTTTTCCTTTTAATTCCTTATACTCTGTGAAGCCACGACCATTAGAATAGCTGTAAATATTATCTTTATCTTTAAAATACGCGTAGCCCAGATAAGTGGCGTCGACTGATGGTGCTAAAAATCTATCGACCTTGGAATCGCGATAACCAATAAAAGAATAGAAATCTTTTGCTATATGCGGTAAGTTATCATCAATTGATACAAAAGAAGAACTATCGACGAGAGGTTGTATACTAACTCCAGATATATCAGATATTCTGGTATCTATACTCCATACAAACAAGCGATCTTTCACAAACCAACTATTTACAGCTTGAAATCCATCTTGCGTAAAAGGAGTTTTTCTGAAACAGAAATCATAGTGAGTGGTACAAACTTTTATGTATATATCATCACCAATCGTATATAACTTAAAATGTGAATTGAAAAGTTTAGGTTCTTCAAGTTTTTTATCTTCTTGTCGTTGATTCGCATATAATGTAAACATAGAAATTATTGCGATGATAATCACAACATATACAACTACTATTTTTATCTTTAGGTTTAATTTATCCACTTTTATAATTTATAATTAAACTAGAGAAATTTAATCGAGTCTAAAATATGGTTAAATATCTTTCTACAGTTTTCAGTTTGTTTACGTGTTCTGTCAGGATTTAATTTTAAAAAATCATAGTTAGTAAAATTCACAGAATCGTAATTACAAGCAGATTGCGTTAGTCCCACAAATCTATTTTCTTTTCTATAAAACCCTTTCAATGAATGACCTATTTCCAAATCACCCTCATATATAGTCATTCTGGTATCTGTTTTATATTTATCTTTTGTGATTTCCTTATCGAACTCTGGGAATATATCTTGCTCTACTATATCTGTACTGCGTGGATCTGTAGGTATCAAGATAGTATTTTTTTGAGAATATATCCTTATCTCATGATAGCCCATATTATATCGATCATACTTAGCGGTTTTACCTATAGGGATAATCATAGATATGGTGCCGTCATCCCTATCTTCAGAAAGAAAGTCTTTTTTAATATAGTCAAATGAGATACCTAGTTCAGCATTTTCTTTTCTTTCCCAAACTATATTTTCATAGTCAATATCTATGAATAATCCATCGTCTTTATTATTTTTATAGATATAAAAACTAGTACAGATTATAAGAAATATAACCACATAAGATATTATTACGGATGATTTTAAATTTAACTTCCTCATATCCATAATTTATCATTAAATTGGATAAATAAAAAGGGAGCCTACAGTGAAGTAGACTCCCGTGAATTGGGTTATTACCCAGGAAACAAAGAGCTTTACGGATTGAGCCAGAGGTTTGGTTCAATCACTTTTTCGTCTTGAGCGAATTTGCCATATGGATCAACAACCCTAAGCATTTTAGAATTGTTGTCGGTACGCCAAACTGAAAAATGGAGGTGGGGTTTTTCAGCACCTTTATCTCCAACTTTACCAATAATTGCACCTTTTGTGACCGACACACCACTTTTAGGTTTCCAGTTATTGGCATCAGTTTTATCTACAAACGCAGACTCAATGTCTGATAAATGCAAATAGCGTGTATAGTAACCGTTATTATGATCAATGATTAGTCCATGGAATTCTCTCATGTTATCAGATGGTAATGTTGTAAACTTTTCACCTTGATAACTCTCGAATTTACTTAGGTCATCCGGCCCAACTGTTTTACCACTCGCTGGGGCATATATAATTGTTCCTATTCCATATGGATAATCATAACCATCGTGACCATCATATTGAAGAGCTGAGGGACCTGCTTTTACTGTACCTACATAATCGAAAGGTAAATTGAGAACACTTTGAACTGTGGGCAGTATGATAGATAATCCACCATCACTTATCCTTACAGTCCCTTCGATTGCATGAATAAATTCTTCTCCAGCTTTTAAGACTGGAAAGATATCTCCATTAAGGGTAAGTATGAACTTATCGACAGCATTTTCACCTGCAAACCTTTTCCCGTGATCCATAATTGCAGACACTTTTGCATCTACAAGTTTGATACCTGGTGCCAATGGGAAGCTTAGGAAAGGTTGGATCGATAGTTTGTCGTAGAATGCCCATCGGAACATCTCACTACTATTTGGATTCCGAATCGATTGCTCTTTAAGATCTATCCTCTCAGCTGTATCTCCAGTGAATTCTTTTGCAGTCAGTGGTGCCCATCCTGTACCATCCTTCGAGGACTCCATCACCTGTATATATCCAACTTGAGTCGCAGGTGCCTGAACGATTTCAGGACGAGTAGGTTCAGGGAAGCTTACAAGTTCTACTGGCTGACGACGGAATAGCAGAGTCATTGCTGTACTGTGAGCCGTAATACTGAATGTATAGTCTTGGCTCACAGAATACAGATCGGAATCATCACTCTTCCACTCCAAGAACCTATGTCCAGAAGCAGGATTAGCTTTGAGCGTAACTCTAGTGCCTGCAGGAAACATATAGCTGTTTCCTGCAGCTGGCACAATACCGCCACCTACATCCGATGGATCGATAGTATAGGAACCATTTCCATTAACATTTATTGTAAGTTCATAGAGTTTCGGCTTGAAGGCAACATTCACGGTTTTATTGGCTGTGACGCGCGATAGAGTGTAAGTATTACCGCCAGTTTGAACTCTGGAGTTATTTACAAACCATTTGTCGATTTCATAATCTGAGTTAGCAGTAGCAGTGAAGCTCAAGCTACTATAGCCTTCTGCAGATAAGCTTCCTGCGGGACTGATATTTCCACCACTACCGGCAGATGCGTTCACAGTATAGACATTTCTAACAACTTTTAACACGACATCATCTATTCGAAATGTCGTATACAAGTTATTGTCAGTTTTGACTTTGAACATCAGATAGCATGAAGCTGCCGCCACAAGATCACCGAGAACCAACGAATGTGATTTCAGTGAGTAATTTCTTGAATCATTGTTTTGATCTTTATTCTTGTTTGAGTAATGAGCAAGAGGTTCTTCATGCGCCAAATCCCCATTGTAATCCAAAAATCTCAACATAACATCGAGCTTATCGTATTCCAACGATGTACCTTCGGCACTTGTGACATTAAGATAATAACTTACCTCAATCCTGTCTGCAGAGTCTTCCGGCTTAGGAAGTATGTACTGATAGAGTGCACCGTCTGCACTAAATGTCGTAGAATTCACATCTCCCAGGTATCCATAGTAAGATCCATTGCGAGCATTGACTCCTTGGATTATCCCAGCGCTTGTTGTAGCGCCTCCAGTATAACGAGTGATAGACCATGAGGATCTATTGTTTTCAAAACTACCGCCTAGTATTCCATCTCTGGATACTTCGCTCGATTTCAATGTAAAAACAGTGAGCACGAGCATCGACAAGCAGACAATTAACTTCTTCATATGACCTATTCGCTTTCATTTTGTGTTTGTTTTCAACTTCCACTACCGTATCTAGCACAAACCAAATACAGCCTCGTACACTTTCGCATAGTAAGCACATCACAATAGATGCGCGGGAATTCTTTTTATATTTTATTTTAAATAGATACTTGGGTCAAGATTTTTAATCCAATTTTAATGTTATAATATTTCTATGATCAAAGTCTTCATCATCGCTGCGGTTAGTGCCGATGGTTTCATAGCCAAGGACAGCCAACATGCCGCCCTTTGGACCAGCAAGGCCGACAAGAAGCGCTTTATCGAGCTTACCAAGCGTGCAGGAGTGGTGGTTATGGGCTCTACAACTTACAAAACTTTGGGGAGGCCACTTAAGGAGCGCGTCAATATTGTATATTCCAAAAATCAAAGTTTCGAAGGTGCAGAAGTTACACAAGATAATCCAAAAGATTTAATTAAAAAACTCGAAGAAAGAGGTTTTAAAGAATTAGCCATCTGTGGTGGATCTCATATATATTCTATGTTTCTAAAAGCAGGAGTAGTAGATACTATTTTTCTAACCATAGAGCCGATTATTTTTGGTAAAGGTATTACCCTATTCAATGAGGATTTGCATTACTTTTTAAAATTAAAAAACTCTCAAGCCTCAGAAAGTTCCGGATCACTTCTTTTAGAATATTCTGTCGATTATAGTGGAGCACCGAAGTTAAGTTAGGGAATAAAAGCTAGAAGCACAATTGTATTGTGAAGCAGACTCCGCAGGCGAGTAGTCGCCGAGGATTAAGAAGTTTTTAGCAAAAAACTTCTGGTCTGCGGAATAATACAATTGTGCTTTTAGCTTTTGGAACAAATAAAAAACACTAGTACATATTTCTTAGTGTTTTTTATTTAGACCTACTACTTAACATCCACACCCATAGATCGGCAAGATCCTTCGATGATCTTCATCGCTGCCTCGATAGTACTAGCATTAAGATCTGGCATCTTTCGTTCTGCGATCTCTCGAACCTGAGCTTTGGTGATAGTACCTGCACGCTTTACAGCATGTTTACCTGCACCCTTTTCAATACCGACAGCCTTTAGGATAAGAGAACTTGCTGGAGGAGTCTTCAAAACGAAATCATAAGTACGATCATCGTAGACAGTGATCACAACAGGGATAAGGTCACCGATCATGGTCTTTGTAGCATCGTTGAACTTCTTGGTGAAGTCCCCAATATTAACACCAGCCTGACCCAAAGTCGGACCAAGTGGAGGAGCAGGAGTCGCCTTTCCTGCAGGAGCGATTACTTTTACTTTTTTAATTATTTTCTTAGCCATTTTTTTAAATTATTTATATAGTGCCTCTAGAAGCATGAGGTATAGAGATACTACTTTAAATCTTGCCAACTTGCAAGAAATCGAGCTCTACTGGAGTCTCTCTTCCAAACATAGAAACAAGTACCTTAACCTTACCGCGACTGTCATCCACTTCACTCACCTTACCTTCAAGGTCTTTGAAAGGCCCGTCGACAATCTTAACCATCTCTCCTTGAGCGAGGTCGATAGTGTGTTTGACCTCGTCTTTATTCATACGAGCAAAGAGTGTGTCTACTTCTTTCTTTTCAAGAGGAACTGGAAAAACTCCAGAACCTACGAAACCAGTAACTCTTGGGGTATTGCGAACCACATACCAAGAATCATCGGTTACAACCATGTCTACCAGCACATATCCAGGATAGATCTTCTCTTCTTCTTCGATTCTCTTCCCTCCTTTTATTTTGATTTTCTTTTCTGTAGGTACAAGAACATTGAAAATACGATCCTCCATTCCTAGAGATTCTATTCTTTGCTTTAAGTTGCGAGCTACAGCGTTTTCGTATCCAGCATAAGTGTGTATAGCATACCAACTTCTTTCTCCTCCAATTTGTTGTTTTGACATATTTTTTAAATTTAAAAATTAATTAAACAAATAATGTAAGAAGTCTAGAGAAGATATAGTCGAAAACACCTAAAAGTAGAGCCGTTAGGATAGATACCGCAACTACAAGTATAGAGTAGGAAATAGCCTGTTTTCTGCTTGGCCATGTGACATGCGCCATTTCTGCACGAGTTTCTTTGATATATTCTGCTATTTTCATAGTTTTAAAGTTTTTTTATTAAAAAACCCCGAAGGGGGTAGTAACTAAATACTACCCCCTTATGAGCTTTGAGTCAAGGAAAAGGCTTCCTTAGACTATTTGTAACTATCTGATCTCGTAACTGATAGAAACTCTAGCTGTAACCTTCTGTTCTCCTACAGGAATCTCTGGGGCACTAGCTGCTTTTATATTCATAACATCTCCACCCATAGCAGACATTTCTCTTGCGTATGGATATACTTGTTCATCACTAGAATCATAGAAACTTGTGATCTTTACTAGCTTTACACCAAGGTCCTTTGCAATCTTCTGTGCTTTCTCTTTTGCATTTGCAATAGCCTCTTCACGAGCAATAGCTTTAACAGAATCTAGATCGTCAATAGCAAACTGTAGACCATTCACAGTTTGTATTCCGGCTTTACCTATAGAATCAAATAGTTCTCCAGCTTTTGCAAGATCGCGAATCTTAACTTCGATTGTCTGATTGACATCATAGCCAGTCAAAACATTTTTTCCATTTGGACAGCCATATTGAGTACAGATGCCTTGATTGTATTCATAATGAGGGTTAATAGAATATGAAGATGTCTTTATATCTTTTTCGAGAACACCCCCAGCTTTCACAGCTTTGAGAGCAGTGTCAATTTTCATTGTAGCTTTTTCTTGAGCTTCCTTTACTGTCTTTGCAGTTTCATTTACAGCAAATGAAAATGTTGCAATATCAGGAATAGAGATAGCTTCACCCTTACCATTTACAGAGATGATATTCATCATTGGTGAATCATCACCTAGAGTTTTTAATTGTTTAATAGAAATAACCGCTAAGAAGATAATAAGGAACACTCCTACCCACTTTATTATATTGTAAATTTTTTCTTGATTCATATATTTTTAGATTTAGATTTTAGATTGGTGATTAATATGATAATACGACCTGCTTTAGGCATTATAACAGGCATCGATGAGATTTTCAAATAAAGCGAGCACCGTCATCTGCCCCACACCACCAGGCACAGGAGTGATCATACCCACAATATCTTTTACTTTTTCAAAATCTACATCCCCTACCAGTCTCTCTTCTAGCCTAGTAATGCCGACATCGACCACTATCTGCCCTTCTTTAAAGAATTTTTGATCAAAGAAAAGTGCTCTGCCAGTAGCCAAGATAACAATATCTGCATCTTTTGTTTTTTCAGCGGTGTTTTCTGTACCTTTATGGCAGACAGTAACGATAGCGCCTTCTTCATGACACATACGAGATATAGGCTCTCCTACGAGTTTGGAACGACCAACTATAGTAACCTTTTTTTGAGCCAAGTTGATTTTATAAAATTTAAACAATTCCTTTACCCCACGCGCTGTGGCTGGCATAAACTTTGTATTGCAATTCAAACCATCGATATCTTTAGAGGCGTTTATAGAATTTAAAATAATTTCGGAATTTAAATGTGAAGGTAAAGGCAATTGAGTGATGATGCCGTGCACCTCTTTATCATTATTGTATTTTTCTATTATTTTAATTAGCTCATCTTGTGTGATCCTTTCATCGAGTTGTACATGAACTTCCTTGATTCCCATTTTTTGCGCAAAGCTTTTCTTGGCTTTAATATAAGAATCTGAATCTGCTCTATTGCCAACTTGGATTATCACTAGGCAAGGCAATACAGAAAGACCTTCGATCCTTGTTTTTAAAAAAGAAGTATAGTGCTCGCGTGCTTTTCTTCCATCAAGAATAATTGCTGTCATATCATTAAGCTACCATGATTTTTTTGGAATTTCTATAGTTACAGTTTTCTGCTCTTTGGTTGTGGCAGTTTCAAATGAAAGCGAAGTAGCTGTCAAAGCGATCTTTTGATCTGGTAGTCTTATGGTAGAGCCGTATTTACTATCCCCCACTATTGGATGTCCGATATGGGAAAACTGCGCACGTATCTGATGATGTCGCCCAGTCTTTAAAATTATTTTTAAAAGAGAAAAGTCATTTTCTTTTTTGATTAATTCATAAGATAATTCTGCCCTATCAGAATCTTTGACCTCATTATCAAAAACTTCTGAGAAATTCTGATTCTCATCATGCTTTATAAAATTTATTAAAGTCTTTTTATCTTCTATGATATTTCCATGGATCCATGCATGATAAACTTTTTCTATAGTATGATTTCTAAATTGTTCTGAAAGTCGTGAAGCCCCCTTTGATGTTTTTGCAAACAGCACCACCCCATCTACGTTTCTGTCTAGACGATGAATAAGTCCTAGGAAAACATTACCAGGCTTTTCGTATTTATTTTTTAAATACATTTTAACCTCTTCAATCATAGATATTTCACCACTCTTATCACCTTGCACCAAAGTTCCAGCCGGCTTATATACAGCGATCAAATGATTGTCTTCGTATAGGACTTTTAGGGTTTCCATGGAAATTTTATTTGCTAAATCTCGCAAAAATCCCACAAGGCAGTAGTCTACCAGTCTTACTTTCTTCTAGAGTCAGCTCTCCCCTCTCTATAGAACCCCCAAACTTTTCAACTAGAGGCTTCAAAACATTTTCATAAGCTATAGCAGAATATCCAGCAGAGTATCCATTTATTATAAAAAACAGAGGCTTGTCTGAAAGAAGTTTTATGCAGTCCTCAACTAAAGAAATAAAATGCTCTTCGATTTTCCATATCTCTTTGTTTGCCCCATGACCGAAAGCTGGTGGGTCCATGATGATAGCGTCATACTTGTTCCCTCTTTTAATTTCTCTGCCGACGAAGACTCGCGCATCTTCGAGAATCCAACGAATAGGCTTGTCAGCAAGGCCAGAAAGCTCTGCATTTTCGCGAGCCCAAGTGATGGCAGATTTTGAACCATCGACATGCACAACTTTTGCTCCAGCTTGAGCGCAAGCGAGTGATGCTCCACCTGTATATCCAAAAAGATTCAATACATCTACACCTTCATTTCCTTTTAAAATTTCCCTCATCCATTCCCAATTCGCAACTTGCTCTGGAAAAAGTCCAGTGTGCTTGAAGGCTGTAGGCTTTATCCAAAATTTCAATCCTCCAAAATCAATAGGCCATTTCTCGAGCTTGCCATTTTTATCAAAATTTTTGTATATCCACTCTGCTGAAGTTTCGGATCGAGAAAAGCTAGCATCGGCAATTTTCCAAGATTTTTCATCTAGATTTTTCCTCCACAAAGCTTGTGGATCTGGACGAGACAAAACCACCTTGCCAAATCTTTCGAGCTTTTCACCATCTCCAGAATCGAGAAGCTCATAATCTTTTTCTTTATTTTTCATAATTAATTATTTTTATGATTATGATTTTTTGCAAAAACATAAACAGCAAAGCCAAAGATACTAATAGAACTAAGAGCCGACAAAGCACAATACTGGCAGAAAGCTTTTATTATAAAAGCCATTAAGAAAATAAAGTATAAGGAAGCTAGACAACCGACCACAGAAAGAGCTAGCGCAATTCTCAAATAAATCTCTTTCTTTGAATCAAGGTGAGCAAAAAGCAAAATTGCGACAACTAGATAATAGATGGAACCAAAGAGAGATTGTGGTATACCCATGAACTCTGAATACCTACTAGTTAAAACTGTTTCGCAACCATCTATAGTGCATGGTGGTATCTCACCTTGATAATGTTTGACTGTCAGAAAAGTAGCATCAGCAAAGCCAATAAAAGCAATGATAAGAAGGACTATCGGCAGCCATTTAGGAAGTAGTTGTAGTTGAAGCGGCGTCTTCAATAAGTTTTTTAAATTCTTCATAAGTTTGTGGATTTTTTATTTTTTTACCATTCAAGAAAAATGTAGGGGTACTGTCTACCTTGGCCTTCATACCGCTCTTTACATTATCATTTATCTTGTCCTCTACAGCCTTCGAAGCATAGTCTGCCTTAAATTTAACAATATCGAGCCCAAGATTTTCGGCATAAGTATTGAACACTGAAGCAGTATCAGTTAGTGCAGACCAATTTTCTTGATTATTAAAAATCATACTATACATTTCCCAAAACTTACCCTGAATTCCAGCCGCTTCAGCAGCCTTGGATGCTGGCACAGCATTTGGGTGACTAGCTAGAGGAAAGTGACGATATACTACTCTAACCTTGTCAAAATTTTCCTCAGATAACTTTTCTACCATAGGGAAAAACGCTCCGCAAGCTGGGCACTGGAAATCACTGTATTCTATAAGAACCACAGGAGAAGAAGTGGCACCCTTAACCCAATCATTCTCTGTAACTTGCTCAACAGAAGCGATACCAGCACTTTCCCTCTCAGCCTTATTGGCCGCCGCAATCATACCCCAAGTAATAAGTCCAATAACAATAATAAAACTGCCCCAGGTCAATATTCGTTTTGTATTCATATGGGGCCTATTATAGCAGATTTGAGAAACCGATCAAAAGATAGATACCGAGAATGTTCATGAACAAAGTAATAGGTATGAGCACAGCAATTTTAATTTTTGACATTCCAAGCAAGGTCACGCCAAATTCGTCTGGCAAAGGAGATGCGATAATCAGTGCCCCGAGAAGTGGAGATAACCATTTCATAAAACCAAAGTGTAGAGATTTGAAAATATATTTTACAGTTGATGGTTTTAACACTTTCATAAGATCCGAAGCGAAACGATCTCTGATAAAGAAAAATAAAATCATATCTCCACACATCGCGCCAAGCCCTCCCCAGAAAGCGATACCATGTAGTGGAAAATCTTTTGCAAGATGAACCAAAGCTATAGATGAAGGAGCTAGAGTGAAAGCAGAAGTAAAAAATATACCAGTGATAAAAGAAGCTAGGATATAGTAATCCCTAAATAGAGAAATTACATAATCAATAACACCCATCTTTGAGAGAAAGATAGCGATAATAACACCGATAGCAATCATGAATAGATCATGAAGGAAAACTCTATGCTGCTTTTTTATATGGATTTTTTTATTCATGTTTTATTTATACTTTATTCATGATGATACTTCTCACCTCTCAAAATACTAAAGCCTCTATATATCTGCTCGGCCAAAATACCACGGACAAGCTCATGAGGAAAGACGAGCGTGGATAGTGACCAAGAAAAATTGGCTTTCTCTTTAAGGGAATCGCTGAGGCCGTAAGCACCACCGATAATGAAAATCAAATTTTTGACACTTTCATTCATTCTTTTATTTAGGAAATCTGAGAAGATTGGCGATGTCATAGACTTCCCTTTTTCATCAAGGATAACCACGAAAGAATTTTCTGGAATTGCCTTGAGAATTTTTTCACCCTCCTCCTTTTTGTCTGAAGTTCCAATGAACTTCCATTCGATATTTGAATAATGAGAAATCCTAGAGGTGTATTCTAAAACAATATCTTGCGCGAGATAGTCTTTATTCTTACCTGGAGAAAAGATGATAATGTTCATCCCAGTATTATAACAGGTTTTACTTATTTTCCCCCTTCCATCTCAAGAAAAATTCTTTTATAAATAACAATCCCCAGACCGTATTGTCTGGGGAGCTTCGCGTATTTTCTACGAATTCGTAAGTTTTGCAGTTGGTGGAAGGTTCTTCTGTAACACTTTTCGGATGACTTCTTCCACTTTTTCTGGGTAGTAAGTGGCCGAACCTCCCTGCCTAACACTGAGAATCACGTTGCCGTATCCAGAGATGACTTTGGCATCTTGGATACACAGAGTGACTTCCGTAAGCACGATTTTTCTTTCATGGAGAAATCCTGAGATTTCTCGTAAAAGTTTTTTGTGAACTCTTTCCCAAGACTTCAATCTTTTCAGGTTAGGTCCTAGGAGTGAAATTGAAACTGTGGTATCTGTACTCATAGCAAAAACGGTGATTTGTTTTGGTTGAGAAGTTTATTTGTACTTTCAACATTAACCTACCTTTAAACTCAAGAGCTGTCAAATAAACAAAGAGCCCGCCGATTTTGCGGCAGGCATGGGTCGATGTTCACCTAATGCATTTAAGTCAAAGTTTGGAAACATTTTCTGGAGGCAGATCTAAAGCTATAAGAATGTCATTGCGCAGCACTTTGTTGTAATTAGTCCCGCACTTAATATTCGCATACGCAATCTCCAGAATGTCCCACCAAGGAAGACCCTGTTGCTGCAACCCTTCACACCAAAAAGATCCTCGATGAATCAGCCGCCCCGTCAATTCACACAAGACAGCTGTTAGTGGTGAGAAGATCATTTCACTTCCCTTTCTTTTCAAATGAATGCAACCATTTAAATGAATGCGACCATCCAATGGTCCTTTGGGTTCAACCCACGACTCCCAATTCTCTTTATCTCTGCCAATCCGCAATAAAACTTCTAGAAACTTCGATGTGTCTAAGTTCATAATTTCCTTTCCCTTCGATCATTATAGTTGTCTAAAATTAAATAGTAGCACAGAAGGAGGGAGAGTCAAAGGAAAAGTTTGCCTTGTATTTTTTATTTATCTTTATTCCACCTTAACCGCCGTTCCAGAAATAGTGATCATAAGCATAGAACCTTTTGCACCCACAGTCTCATAGTCAAAATCAATTCCAACTATAGCATTCCCTCCTAGCTTTTGAGCCTCCTCTTCTAGCTCTCGTATTGCCAAGATTTTTCCTTCATCCAATTTCTTTTCATAAGTTGCAGAACGACCACCAACAATATCTCTTACACTAGCGAAAATATCACTAAAGATATTGGCACCGATGATCACATCTGCGGTTATGATACCGAGATACTCTGTAATTCTTTTACCTTCTATATTTGGTGTGGTTGTTTTAATCATGGTTTTTGTGATTAGCTTTTATGGGATGATTATACTATAGATTTAGAACCTTTATACAATTTAAATATAATATTATTTTAAATTGGTAAAAGATTTTTGAGTATGGGGAATTAAAAAAGTCGCTGGGCGAAACCATGCGACAAGATGTGGATTATTTCGAAAACTCCGTGAAAGCTCTCATGAGCGGTACACCCAGAGAAATTCCGAGTACCGCCAAAGAAGTTGCTAGGCCAAATCTGTAATCCCCTGTTGCACTTCCAACAAGAAGACCTGAACCTATGATGGAGATAGCCCAAACGATAAGAAGAACTTGTCTGCGTGTTAGTTTCATAAAGTTTATACTAGCAAATTAAATTGATTAGTCAACAAACTTCCGTAGAAAAAGCACACCGGGTTTGGATTAGATAGTACTAGCTTGTATAGCAGAAAAAATTATAAAGAAAATCACGTCTACAGCTAGTGCAAAGAAGGTGAGATATTTACCACTTGATCCTTTCAATACATATATAAGCGAGATCAGTGAAAAGAGTGTAGATAATGATGCCGCCACTAATCCAAGCATTATTAAACCAAGACCTCCAAAATCTCTACCTAATGAATTGGTTGCGTAAATAAATACAAACACCACTACTGGTAATGATAATAAAAATCCTAGAACTGAAGTTATGCTGGTATTTTTCATATCTCTAATATTACCATGTTTTTATTTTTTATAGGGGTGCCGTCGTAGAGGAAGTTAGAACTATATTTAGATAACTTAGATATAATTTTTTATCTTCTCCACAACACCTGACTCATTTAAAGAATCATTATTAAAACGTTTGCCCTGCTCTTGCATTTTCTCAATCAAATAATCGTGAGATCGCCATTCTATAGTACTTTCTCTTTCCACATCTTCTTGACTCCTTAGTTCAGGTTTGAAACTTTTTGTTTTTACAAGAAAATATAATGTAGTCTTTTCTATCCGAGAATCTTTTCCTGGGTCGAAGTATTCATCTCTTGTAGATCCGATATAATCAATAATTTCTCCCGTGATACCGAATTCTTCCATGAGACCCCTGTGGAGAGTCTGTTCGATAGTCTCCCCCATTTCCATAGTCTCTCTCATTAAGATATAAAAGTTTTTAAATTCTAAAAAAGACTTATGCCCTTTTATTTCTTTAAAATAATGACAACAGATTTCATTTTTCTCATTTATCGCTACAGCACCAACCGAAAGATGGTAAGGATGTTCTTTTGTACCTTTGAAGTAGTTTTTCATGAATGATCATAATTAGCTTTTATGGAATAATTATACTATAGATTTAAGACCCCTATCCAAGCTTAATGAGAACCAGAACTACGATAGCCAGCAAAATAAATAGTACCTTATGACGTGTAAGTTTCTCTCCGAAAAACTTCCAAGCCACAATCGAACTCACCAATATATAGAAACTATTGATAGTGTATACCAATGAAAATGGTCCGATTGAAAGCGCCTTCACCATAGCCACGGTTCCAACAAAAGTTAAGGTACCGATAAGAGCAGACCACATTATTAATTTTCCATCTATTTTCCTTTCAACTGATCGATTATTCTTATTTAGAAGTAGGATAAGCACAGAGGCAATCGTAGCAAAAAACAATTGCCAAAAGATGTAGTCGCCCATCACACTGGATATCGAACCAGACTTTTGGATAAATTTGATGAAGGTTGATAGCAAAATAATACCCATTGCAATAGGTATTAAACCGTTACTCAGAGTTATATGCTTATGTGTATGATTATAGAAACCAATGAGCAGGAATGTTCCGATAAGTGCAACTATTTGTAAAACTGAAAGAATGTCATTGAAGAAGAAAATACCGATAATCACAACGAGAACATGTGAACCTAAACTGGTTATTGGAAAAGATGCACTTGTATCGAGTCTTTTTAATATAACCATAACAAGAAGTACATATGATGCATTTGCGATTCCCCATAAAAAGCCGAAAAGCATTGTGTGCACATCAAAAGATATATCATCCCTAAAGAATACAAAACTCAAAATTGTACCTACCATAAAACTGAGGACTGAGTAGATAAATTTATTGTAACCCTTTGCTGCAGGAACCTTGAATAAGGCTTGCATGCCACCAAAGGCAACCATAGCGATAATCGAATTGATAAACCATGAATCCATAGAATAAAGTATACCTCGTAATAGACAGAGTTAGAACTATATTTGAGAAAAGGAATGATGCGACAATTTATGTTCCAGAGCTTTACAATTGCAGATTTCTAATTTTAAATAATAAGTAAATCGCCAAGATTGTTAGGATTACTGGGATATCAAAAACAAATAAGGACATCATAAGCGAGCCGAAAGTGGATGTGTCTAATAGAGCAGCAGAAATATTTCCACCAAATAGAATACTCCCAACCCAAAAAACAAAAACGAGGAATAGTGAGTATGGGATCCCCAAAACTGTTATTAAAATTAGGGATGAACGGATCCACTTTTTTATATTTGGTGCCTTTCTGTATATTTTTAATGTAGTTAAACCAAAAAGAAGGATGGATATTATTGCACATAAAAGTAGTAGCCAAAATATATAGACATCATTTGATTCCACAATTGTCTTTGTCAGATATAAATCTCTTAAGCCTAACAAACACATTGTAGGTAAATAAATAGTCAGAGCTGCAAAAAATATACCGAGTCCATACCTTGTGGAGATGTAGCGTTGTTGAATATTCATTAATATAAATTGTAACATATTCGAACCCAAAATACCCCCTGTTTTTATACAGAAGTAACCTAATATAACGATGGGTGCCCAGAGAGAATCGGACTCTCGACTCAGGTTCCACAAACCCGGGTTTTACCACTAAACTATGGGCACCATATCACGCTTAGCTATTATATCAGCAAAACGTTGTGTCTCAACACTATCATGATGTACTAGAAAATGGCAATTGGATACCTATAAATTCATTAGTGCCCAGGAGAGGACTCGAACCTCCACGCCCGTGAGGGCTTATCCACCTCAAGGATAAATGTCTACCAGTTTCAACACCTGGGCATTTAAAACCAAACAAAAACCCTAAGCCGCCACTTCTTCCTCCTTCTTCTCTTCAGCTACTACTGCATCGTGTTTTGTATCTGTATTCTGATCCTTATCAATAGAAAGCATACGGCGCATCTGGCGGCGGATTTCTTTTGCAGCCTTTTCACGCACAAAGTAAAGCTTTGCTCGGCGAACCTTAGAACGACGTAGAAGTTCAACCTTATCGATCATAGGAGTGTATAGAGGGAAGATCTTCTCAACACCCACACCATCGATCACCTTTCTTACAGTAAATGTAGCTCCGGCTTCAGTACCGTGCTTACGAGCTAGAACCAAGCCTTCGAAAGCCTGTAGACGTGTCTTACCCTTCTCTTGAATCTTTTGCCAAACTTTCACAGTATCTCCAGGTTTAATATCCAGAGTCTTTCTCTCTTCTATCTTAACGGATGAAATAATATTAGTATTTGTTGCCATAATTTTTATTGTGTAGTGTAGACAAATCTAACACAGCTCCTTGATTTTCGCAACTTCAGCGATACCTAGTTCAGTAAAAGCATTTATAAAGTCCTTAGGAATTGGAGCTTTTACTAAGATCTTTTTACCAAGAACATTTGTGAAATTTATACTATAAGCATGTAGAGCATTCCTAGTAAAACCTATTGTATTGGTCTTTTCTGGAGCATAAAGCCCGTCGCAGACAACAGGATGGTTTAAAGCCTTAAAGTGAACACGGATCTGATGAGTTCGACCGGTCTTGGGTTCAACCTCAAGGAAAGAGTACCCCCCTCTAGTAGAGATAAGGGTGTACCAAGTCTCCGCATCACGAAGCTCCCCTCTTGCGCCACGAGTGGCTGACCATCGACGAAAGTCTTTTGGACTTCTACCTATTGGACGATTTATAATACCAAACTGATCTTTTATTTCTCCATATACGAAAGTAAGATACTTTTTGACAAGTGTTCTCTCTTGAAACTGCTCTTTGAGACATGCATGCCCTGCTTTTGTCTTGGCTATAAGAAGTACACCAGAAGTATCACGATCAAGCCTATGTACGATGCCCGGACGCTCTATGACACCATAGTCCTTAGTCTCTATTGGCTCTCCAACATTCTTAGTCTTTGGATAATTTTCCAAAACCCAATCCGTGATGAATGGACCTTTTGACTTTCCGTCTGGATGTATGACAATACCCGCAGGCTTGTCTATGGCCACAATGTCTTTGTCTTCGTATAAGATAGGGATTTGCATAGCTTGGGTTCTAGTGCGCGATGCAGGACTCGAACCTGCGACCTTTCCAGTGTAAATGGATTGCTCTACCAACTGAGCTAATCGCGCATTAAGATTTATTTATACACTAATAAATAGGAAAATTCAAGGATAATTTGTAAAAAAATTAAAATCACCTCCTACAAAATAGAAAGTGATTTTAATTAAATCTTATGTTCCTAACCTCCCTACAATCTACACTGCTGAACTTGTTTCACAGCAATCCTTACAAGTTTTCTTATGTGTAACGATAAGATAAATAGCTGATAGACCTACTAGTATATAGACTACTTTTGCGATAACTGCAGGCAAGTATTCTACTATACCCATACCTGAAGCACCCAAACCTAGACCAACCAATAACCAATTCAAGCCTCCTACGATAACCAAAATAAATGCAATTGTGTGTAATACTTTCATAATATTTGATAAATTATTAATAATCAATTACTGCGATAATTATACCATTTTACACATAGCAAAGCATAGAGGTTATACACAACTATTCAACAGTTAATCCATAAATGTGCCTTCGGTAGGAATCGAGTCACAGGTCTCGGACTGACGTCCTCGCCCGCGACCCCGCCTCGCTCGATGCAATTCGCTACGCTCATATAGCATCTTCGCTCCGGCCGTTCGATTCCTACAATAAGTCATCTGTGGTACATAAAATACCGAGATAAACTCGGCATTTTATGACCATGTGCCTTCGGTAGGAATCGAACCTACATCAAGACCTTAGAAGAGTCCTGTTCTATCCATTGAACTACGAAGGCTATTAGAAGAATATACCAGTAAAATGCTAAATTTACAAAATTTTACAAAGAAGGATCTTTTACAGTACCAAAACCTTTTTTAATTTGAGCTTGTATCTCTGCCTTAAGATCAAACAATTTTATTATCGATTGCAGCTCTTTTTTATCGAAAATTTTAGATACGGACTTTTTCGCGGCAGTAGAACCTTGAGAGCCACTGTCTATAACTTTTTCATATAGTAAGAATCCACCATAGACTAGTCCTGCGGTGCAGATAAAGCCGATCAACAAGATAGTTAGCCAATCGACAAAGGGGTTTCTGCCTATTTCCCGGATGGAGCCGTAGACCGAAAGGTTTGGTACATTATTATATTTTTTATTAAAGGGGTTCATAAATTATTTTGTAGTTAGGACAGATAGGTCAAAGGTCATCTCCCATTTTTTATCTCTATTAAATAGACTAACATTTTCAAGAGAGATACTATAAGGCAAATTCTCGATCAATGTTAGTGCTAGCATCACATTGATCCATCCTCCTTTTATATCTATATGCGTTCTGACCTTGAGGGCATCTTTTACAATAGAGGAAATTCTTATTTCGGTTTTAGAGCTGGGACCGATGGATTCTATGGTCTTTATAAAATTTAAAACTTTACTTTCTGAAACAAATAAATTTGGGAGCTTTGCTCGGTCGATAGCGGTGTCTTTATAGACTTGCATAAGTTCATTTTCATATTGTTGCTTACCCCTCTCAGTCTCGACCTCTTTACTTACCTTTAAATAATTTTCTTTTTGCTTCAAAACCGTGTCGTAGACATACCAATATCCAAAACCTGAAACCAAGAAAGTGGCAGTTGCAAAGAAAATCAATATATAGTGTTTGGAATTTGTTTTCATATTTTATTTGAAAGTGATGAGCATAGCGAAGTCTATATCCTTGACCTTGGTAAAATCCGATATTGGCAGCTCTACACTAAATACCGAAGGGTTATTTTGAAAAATTTCTTTGAAGTTAAAGAGGTCTTCTCTGGTCAAGGCTCTACCCTGTACTACGACCTTGGCTGTAGACGAAGCATTGGTAGAAGCCGAGACACTGAAGGCACTGAGAGTGATGGACTTAGTTTTAAGCTCGGCAGTTTTTTTGATAAAGTCAGAGTAGAAAATATTTCTTTGATTGGATTTAATTTTTTTCAATAATTCTGCATCGCTCGTCAGTTCTTTGGTAATCTGAGTAATACTCAAATTACTTTCCCCTTCTGTATCTTTTTTAATTTTCTCCAAAGAACTTTGCTCTTGTGAGTAGATAATCATATACGAAGGTATCAGAGAAGCGATACCAAGAATTAGCGCACAAGAAAGAAAAAACATAAGCATCACGAAGACGCGAGTGCGGTATTCCCGTCTCAAAGCATGCATTTCTTTTTCTGGTAAAAGTGTATAGTGAATCATAAAAATTTATGGCAAAGCTAGACCTGCGGCCACGGCGTATTCGAGCGAATCGTCATGTTTTAATTTTGGAATATGATGCGCGTTTGAAAAAGCATTTCTCCAGATTTGGGCCAGCTCTACTGGAATCTTTGGATCTGGAGAGAGGTTCGAAAATCCACCAACTCGAACCGCATCACATCCAGCAAGAATAATGCGATTGATAGGTGCGCCATCACCATAGTCGAGCCAATACGTATAGACTTTATTTAATTCTCTTTGAAGAATCGAAATATCTGCACCTTTCTCTATAGCTAGGGTTGAAGTGAAGCACACTACCCCGCCACAGACAATATATATACCCACTTTTCTGTTCATGCTATTTACAATTATCTGAGTCTCAATTGAATCCCTAGGAACCACCGCATGTGCTATGGCCTTGGCTTGTATTTCAAAAGAAATCACTTGAACTCCAGCCGCAGAAATGACCTTGAGATAAGAATCGACCAACTCTTTGGGAGCCACCGAAACACTTGCTTGAATTTTACCATTTTTATTTATATCAGGAATTCTGTCATAGAAAAATATCGCGTCCTTGGCTGCTAGAGGAACATTTTCCTCGAGCTTGAAGTCAATTTTTTGACGTATCTCATCTTCGCGAGCATTGGCAATTTCTGTTTTAAAAAGATACATGCGTTCTTCTGGTAGCGAAGCCTTAACCGTATGTATTCTCAAACTCTTGGTCAAAGAATGAATAGCCGCCCCAAGTTCCGCTTCGTTTTTTATATGACCACCCTCTACTACCCCAGCCTTTAGGGGAATGGAGCCGTAGCGATGCAGCTTATAGCTACTTATGCCTTTGGAAAAATCTATACAGTGGACAGCGTCGTCAGAAATATCCAAGCCTGCATAGTGAATATTCAGAAACTTTGGCGGTGGAAATAATTTGAAAAATGTCTTGGTAAACATGTGAGCTTGCCCACTATTATAACATACCCTATTTCCTAGTTTTCAAAAATTCAATGATTGGCGGAATAAAGGAGATTACGATTATTATTAAAACAATCGGCGTTAAGTATTTTTCGGCATCAGGAATGATATTGCCCAAAATATAACCGAGCCCAAGCATTCCCCAAGTCCAGATGAAGCCACCGACAATATTGTATTTGATAAATGTTTTGTATTCCATGCCGGCAATACCAGCCACTATCGGCGCGAAGGTTCTAACAATGGGGATGAACCTGGCTAGGATTATGGTTTTCACGCCGTGCTTTTCATAAAATCTCTGTGCATGTTCAATATGCTTTTTGTGAAAAAAAATCGAATCCTCCTTTTTAAAAATCATCGGTCCGGTTTTGCGGCCAAAAGAATAGCCGACACTATCGCCAATCACAGCTGCCAAGAAACATAGTATGAGCAACCAGAAAATCGATATCAAATCTTGCGAAGCCAAGAATCCAGCGGTGAACAGAAGCGAATCTCCCGGCAAGAAAAAGCCGAAGAATAACCCGGACTCGGCAAAGACAATAAAGACAACACCGAGCAAGCCCAAGGTTTTTATAATAATTAGCGGATCAAGCAAATTGTGTAGCCATTCCATAATTGTTTTTCTATTTTACTTATTTTTTATTTTGCTTTGGTGCCTGCAGGAATATTTGCACTCGGCTCAAGTAAAGAAAAGGCGCCTTCGGGAGTTGAGAGAGCAAAAAGCATTCCATTACTTTCAAAACCTTTTATCATACGAGGCTCTAGATTGGTCACGAACATGCAGGTTCGGCCGATAAGGATCGTCGGATCAGGAAAGTACGTTGAGATACCGGAGACAATCTGACGAGGAGAGCCCTCCGCAAAGTCCACCATGAGCTTCAATAGCTTGTCCGTCTCAGGGATTTTCTCAGCAGAAAGTATCTTACCGCTTTTTATTTCTACCTTTGCAAAATCTTCGTAGGAGATTTTTGATGTATTATTTTTTAATATGTCTTCCATATGTTTTATATATTTTATCTTACTATTTTGATCTCCTCTTATCAAGAAAGCTTTGAAGTATCAGAGCTGCAGCGGAAGCATCAAGCATATCGTTTTTACCCTGAAATCTTTCAGCATTGGCACTAGTCATGAACTCTGGTTCGAGATGTACGATGAATCCCTCCTTCTCCAAATCCATTTTAAAATTGAGACTTTCAGGCAAAATAGTGTTGGCCTCCCCTTTATAATTTTTCGACTCCCCTATTACTATTTCTTTTACTTCTTTTGTTTTGGCGACAGAGACCACATCTGCCAAAACTTTCTCTCTTAGATGTTTCGAATTATTCAGCACAATAAGTGGCATAGCAAACTGCCCTTCTTCATCAGAAAAGGCAATGCCTACGCGCTTGGATCCATAGTCGATACCGAGGAGTTTCATGGGTTTAGTGTACTCTAAGTTGAATTTTGTAGCAAAATATGGGAGTATTTGAGAGTTATGAAGTATACGGATGGGTGCCAGAGTGGTCTAATGGAACAGTCTTGAAAACTGTCGCCCGCGCAAGTGGGCCGTGAGTTCGAATCTCACCCCATCCGCAGATTATGGAGATCTTAGAATCAAAAATAAATAGAGCAAAAGAACTAATTTATACAAGTAGACATATTTCACTTGCTACTACAAATGCAGACGGTTCACCTCACAATAGTCCTGTTAGATTTTTCTATGATGAAAAACTTGAAAATATATATTGGGGTTCAAATACCGAAGCTTTACATTCTCAGAATATACTAAGAACTGGTCAGATATTTGCGGTTTTATTTGATAGGATAGAATACGGTGGAGTTTATATAAAATGTGAAGGTGGTCATATACTTGAGGGGAAAGAATTAGAAGTTGGATTGGAAATTACCAACTCTTCGAGGACAAAGGAGGGGCAACAAAAAATTAATTTGGATTATTATTCAGAAGGAAGTGTTCAGAAAATGTGGTCAGCAAAAATTACTAATATTTGGATAAATATGCCAGTGAGAGATGAGAATGGTTTTATATTAAGAGATGAGAGAGTAGAATTAGACAGAAATATTTTAAAGTTCTAAACGCATCTAGCTACTCCCGCACTAGACGATATATACTTTATGTGTTAATATATTTTCAGACTGACAATTTCGTCATCTGAACAAAAAAGGTAAATCTTGAATACAATAGAACTTGCAAAGATGCTAATGGAAAAATTAGACATCTCGTATGTTGAGCTCGCTATACAGTGTGGACTTAAGCGACAAACTGTTTACGAAAATCTTCAACGTGCCGCTTCTGGCAAATCAAAAAGGGAAGGTTTTCATATGATGGTGCTACGACTTGCTCTAAAAAATGGCTTCGAAGCTGAAGCACTAACGGTTCTCTTCGGGGAAAGTAAATCACTGAGAGTTTCTAGTTTAACTCGTGCGGGAATCATGTATCCTGACCTGACTCTGTACGAATTATCCAAACTCCGCAATGCTGAGGAGGTGACCCGCATGTCGTCGCTTCCCGCTGAAGTCATCAAGTCTATCATCGAGGAATCCCGTTCCAAAGGAAAAAATGAGAAAAAATGAAAACATCAAATAAGGTCCGTAAGGCGGCCCTGAGGCAATACCCAAGGAAGCTCGCCAAACTCCGTTCCCTAGTGAGAAAAGGAACCAAAAACCATGAAGCTGTGCGAGAAACAGCTGAGGAAGTTCTTGGACTGCTGCAACTTCTCTTCCCTGTCGCACAGAAATGTAAGGGTGTGGATGATGTGGAAGCCATCGGAATGAGGGTTCGAGGAGGTCTCGGTTTTTGCTTGGAATGTGATAACCCTCCATTACCTCCAAATAATATCCTTTGCAAAGAGTGCCTTACTAAATTCCACGGAGGATATTCCTCAGCCTGTACAAGGAAGTAGAGATGCCCTCAACCGAACCACAAGGCCAGTGAACTTCATCACTGGCTTTTTTACTGAGTTTAAATTTAATACTCTTCAGATCTATAGTTCTGAACGCATCTAGTCACTCCCTCAGATTAGTTTTATAATAACCCCCTATGCCCCACCATCTAAATGAAGAATATGTGTTGGCTGAGATAGAAAAATTAAAGTACCCTTACGGACTTAATAGTGTAATAAGATTTAATTTAAAAAGAGAAGAAACTTTTCAAACCCAAAGTGTAGCTGAGCATGTAACAAACATGATCTTTCTGGCCCATTACTTTCGAGACCTTGAAGACCCTCGACACGAACTAGATTTTGAAAAAGTAATCAAGCTTATAATGACGCATGATATGGGTGAGATCGAGACGGGTGATGTGATTGTTGTTCACAAAAAAGAAAGTCATGAAATTTTAGAAAGAGAGGCGATCAAGTTGGTCAGACAAAAATCTCCAGAATTTATTGCAAAAGAAATAGAGAGTCTATACGAAGAATTTGAGAGTCCAGAAACACAAGAAGGTAGGTACGCAAGAGCTATTGATAAGCTTGAGGGTCAGATGTTTTGGATGGATAAGAAAGGAGTAGAAATGGTAGTTCATATACACAAGACGGTTGGATTGAAGACAAAGATTGTTCATCCTATACATATGAAGAAAGTATTTGATATGCTAGATGACTACAACTTCCCTGTTATAAAAAGATTTCTAGAGGTTATGGAGAAAAAGAAGTATTCGTATGGGGTGATCTAGGAAGACTTAAATAAATTGCAGAAACAGCAAAAATCTGTTAGATTTTCTAAATGCGCCTATAGCTCAGTCGGTAGAGCATCTCCCTTTTAAGGAGTGGGTCGTTGGTTCGATTCCAACTAGGCGCACAAAATGAGCAAAGACGAAACTATCCCTGAATTTGGAATTAAAAGGGAAAATGAAGAACGTAGAGATGGTGGATGTGCTGTTGTTTTTGATCCGCAGACTCAAAAGTATGCGGTGGGTAAACAGACAAAAGATGGCCTATTTAGATTATTTTCTGGTGGAGTTGATGCAAGTGAAGATATCCAGGAAGGTGTTCTGCGTGAAGTAATTGAAGAGAGCGGGCTTAATGATTTTAAATATATAGAAAAGATTGCGGAAGCTTTTTCTCACTATCACAATAATCTGCGCAATGTAAATCGAGTCGCTAAAGCCACTTGTTTTTTAATTATTCTTAAAAGCACAGACCTTACCGATGTGAAGCTTGAAGAGCATGAAAAGTTTACCTTGGCATGGGCTACAGCAGAGGAGATTATCTCTAATTGGCAGTCAAGAAATCAGAACAAAGATTATGATCATTGGATTTATTTTTTTAATAAATCTGTAGCTAGAGCAAGGGAGTTGGGGTATGTTCCAAAATAAATTTGTCTTTTTTAAATTATTTTGATAAGATTGTAACGTGCTTGAAGGGCTTATGCTCTCTTACGGCTTTCCGCTGTTACAAGCACAACAAAATACATCGCTTTACTGCGGTGTTTTTTGTTTCTATTCCTCATCCCCTATTCCAGAGTGGAGTATCCTGTCATTATCCTTATTTGTCTTCCAATAAGGAATTATGCTCCAAAAAAATTTATTACCATTTTCTATTTGTTTTATTACCACCCTAATACGCTTAGAATCTAATATTGCTATGAATTCAAAATAAGTAACATCTTTTAATACATACTCCCAGCGAGAGTTATTTTTAACTAATTCAAAGCTTCGACCATTTCTCTTACCTTGTAATGTGTGAGAACTAGAGATAATTATGGGCGCATACTTTAATATCCTAAATCTTCTATATTGATCCTCCTGTAACCTTTTTGAATTTCTCTTTTTAAATTCAATATGCTCAAATCCTTTTTGATTAAAAGAGACTTGTCCCTTAAAATACGGACAATAGGCCTCTATTAGAGTTTTATAATAAATCTCCATTTCTTCCTTCAGTTTTTTGAGTTTTTCTTCATCTGACATAATTATTGTAATATTGATAATAATGATATCAATTATATAGATCGGACATTAAGAAAAGATAAAGGAAAAATAAAGATTTGATAAAGATCTCAACTAGACAATGGTTTTTAAATAATAGGAAGCCATACAGGGCCCTCCTCCCCTTCAAAAAACTACCCTCCCAAGCCACCCCCTAGAATCATCAACCTCCCCCATTCGAATATCGTTGTAGGTCTTCATAAATTCCTTTGTGATTTTATTTTGTGGGATTACTTTACCATCTATACTTTTTATGGAAACGATATTAGCCGAACTACCAGAGAGAAAGACTTCATCAGCATTGTACAATTCTTCTTTTGTAATCTTTTTCTCTACGCATTGAACACCCTTCATCTTGGCAATTTCTATAACAGTATTTCTCGTGATACCTTCTAGAATGTCACTATCAGTATCTGGTGTAAAAAGTACTCCATCCTTTATCACAAAAACATTTGCCACAGTCGCCTCAGAGACATGACCAGCGCTATTTAGAGAAATGGCTTCATCAAAACCTTTAAGTAAAGCTTCATTTTTTATGAGGCAAGCATTGGCATAACTTCCATTGATCTTAGCCTTGGGAGGTATCATATTGTGAGCAATGCGTATCCATGAAGAAATGCAGGTATTTATTTCTTCTTTACCGTAGAAAGATTTTGCAGGAATAATATACATAGACATATCAGTTTTCAATCCACTCATGCGAGTACCAATAGCGTTCTCATCAATAAAATACGCGACACGCACCAATGCATTTTCTTTAATATTATTTTTATAAATCAAATCCTTCACAACTTTTTCAAATGCATCATATGAAATAAAATCAGCAAAAGGATTCATACTGACAATTAAGCTTGATTTGCACAGTCGATTATAATGATCTTTCAATCTAAAAGTATAGAGCCCATCTGTTCGCGAAATAATATTGAAAACCGTATATACACTCATACCATATAGAACGGAGGAACTAGCGATGCTTAGATTTGCATCTTTAAATGGGACGAAGTCACCACGAAGATAGCTGATTGTATTTTCTAGTTTGAATGACATAGGATAATTTCTTCAAGTTTTGTTTCAAGTTCATACTTCCCTCGTCTTGATTCATGATAAATATCAATGAGTTTTTCGAGGGTCGGATATAAGTCTTTTTCACTTATTCCATTCAAAATCATGGTTTTGACTTTCCAGAAGATCATACCATGAATAGCTTCCACAGCCTCGCCTTTATCGATCGCTTTTCTATACAATACCCAAGCCTCTTTTTTATTTCCCCGACCAAAAGCATCAGCCAAAGCGAAGGCATTGTACTCGGATTTTAAAGATTTTTCTACCAGATCAAACATCATAGTCTTCTCTGCTTTCTTTTCGATTTTTGTAATGGTAGCTTTATCGAGTTTACCTTCCATTACAATAAAAATGTTTTCTGATTCAGAAATTGCTTTTAAGTTCTCTATGAATCCTTCTTTATTTTCTTTTTTGGCACACAGCCTATCGAGAAGTAAGATGCCTTTGCTTACAAAAAGTCCTTGATTGCTCGTATATTCTTCAAGTCTAGATGCATCGAAGTTTTCTTCATCAATTTTTAAGAAAAATGCATCAGGTTTCTTTTTTCTCAAAGAATTTACAAGTTCCAAAGCTTTGGTCTTAACTTTCTCAATATCTGTACCGTGATAGAAATAAATCATAGTTTTATATATTTTCTGTGTGGTTCTCTATTTCATCTCTCCCCAATTTTTCCCAATAGCAAAATTGGCTACGGCTTTAATTCCTTTAATATCTTTCGGATCAATTACTGACTCCATAATCTCTTTTATCTTAGCAACAACTTTCTTTGAGAGATCTTCTCTGATTTCATAGACAAGTTCATCATGAACCTGCAAGATAAGGTAAACGTCTTTCTCCATTTTTTCTGAGACAATATAATCATCAATTCTTTTCATAGCAATCTTTACAATATCCGCATTGGTTCCCTGAATAGGCGCATTGATAGCCATGCGCTCCGCCATAGCTTTAATAAAAGGTAGTTTGGAATTGATACCTTCAAAGTATCTTTTTCTACCAAAGAAAGTTTCGGTATAACCCTTTCTCTGCGCTTCAGCTTTAGTATTATTCAAATAATTTGCAAGTCCGGAAAACTTTTTGAAATATTCATTATAAAATTTCTGCGCCTCCGCTCGATCCGTCCCTTCACCGAGATTTTGGCGAAGAGCATTGACCCCCATACCATAAAGTATTCCGAAGTTTATAACCTTGGCCTTGCGACGCATTTCTTTATCGACCTTATCCAAAGGCACTTCAAAAACTTCCGAGGCTACCGCCGTATGCACATCCTCCCCTTTTGTAAAAATTTCAATGAGCCTTTCATCTCCAGAAAGAAAAGCGGCGATGCGAAGCTCGATCTGAGAATAGTCGAGAGATGCCAAAACGAAATCTTTTGGAGCAATAAAGGCCTTTCGTATAGCACGACCAAGCTCAGTTTTTATAGGGATGTTCTGAAGGTTGGGACCTTGAGAAGACATACGTCCAGTGGTTGATCCTGCTTGTAGGAAGTGTGCATGCAAACGACCGTCCTTATCCACAAGAACAGGGATAGTGTCTATGTAAGTTGAAAGAAGCTTTTGAAGTTCTCGGTATTCAAAAAGAAGTGGCACGATAGGGTGAGTATCACGAAGCTTTTCGAGTTCAGATTCACGAGTAGATCGAGCACCACCTGAAGTCTTTTTCAAACCCTTGGCAGTGAGAGCCATTTTATCAAAAAGAATTTCACCAAGCTGTTTTGGAGAGTTGATATTAAACTCTACTCCGGCATATTCCCAGATCTTTTTCTCAAGTTTAGAAAGTTCAGTATGATAAGTCTTTGAAAGATCTTTAAGAAAATCGACATCGACCTTCACACCTCTTGTATCCATCTTTTCAATAATTGGAATAATTGGCTTTTCGATATCTTCATAAACTTTTCGCAGACCCCTCTTATCCAGTTCAGAAAAAACTATTTCCTTAGCTTTAGTAAAATCAGTTTCTCTAGTAAATTCTTTAATGTCGTCTAAGCTAGGATCTGTAAGGTTAGAATTAACTAGCCACAGAGCCACCGAAGTTTCGGTCAAATCATTTTTAGAAATATTCTCTTCTATTTCTACAATTTTATTTTTATCATTTCCCTTTTTTTCTTCATCTTGCTGACTATCTTTATTTTCCAAACCCAGAGTGGATTTTAATCTAGCCCCCAAGGTACGAAATTCCAATTCATTGAACAACTTGGATACTTTTTCAATATCAATGCCTGACATAAATTCTTTTTCTGGCAAATCAAAATCAATTGGTGCATCACGACGAATGGTTGCAAGCATTTTACTAAACTCTGCTTCTTCTCTACCCTCTTTAAGTAAAGTTAGTATGCGATCCGTAATGCCGACTTTTTTAAATTTAATTTCGCTTTTTTCTTTATTAAGTTCTTTATAGATATTTTCAATAGTGCCAAATTCTTTTATAAGAATAGTCGCAGTCTTTTCGCCAATACCAGCAATACCGATAATATTATCAGAAGGATCTCCTCTTAGACCTTTGTAATCCGGCAGAAGCTTCGGACCAAAACCGAATCTTTCATTAACCGCATCCTCATCATAGATAATTGTATCTTTAATCCCCTTTTTTAAAGTGTAGACTTGAACCTTTTTGTCATTGATAAGTTGCAAAGTATCCATATCACCAGAAGCGATAACAATATCAATTTCTTTATTATTTTTTAATTTTTCAACTATAGTGCCGAGCATATCGTCAGCTTCGAAACCTGCCTTATCATATATAGGAATATCGAAAGCTTTGAAGACATCTCTCGAACGTTTGATCTGGGTTATGAGATCGCCATCGGTTTTGGCACGACCAGCCTTGTAATCTTTATAGGCATCATTGCGAAAGGTCGGTCCAGGAAGATCGTAGCAAGCTACCACATAGTCCGGCTTAAGTTCGCCGACAATTTTAATAAGCATAGTTGTAAGGCCATATAGAGCCCCTGTAGGCTCGCCTTTTGCCGAAGCAAAGTCAGGCAAAGCATGGTATGCCCTGTGTAGTATCGCATGTGAATCAAGAAGTATAAGTCGTTTGGCCATATGGCTATTGTACCTCAAATTTGAATTCTCTAGAATTTTCATCTATAAAAGTGCAGTAGATTTTAACATGGTCTTCCGGTAAGATTTCTTTAACATTTTCTGGCCATTCTATAACTATTAAATTGTTTGGATTATCAACTATCTCTTCAAAGTTTAAGTCTTGCAATTCACTTGCCTTTTCTATCCTATAAGCGTCGATATGTATAAGTCTTTTAAAGTGATTGTGTTTTGTCTCATAAAGTTTTTCTATAACAAAAGTGGGGCTAGTGATATTTTCTATAATTCCTAATTCTCTAGCGACTGCTTGAGTAAAGGTTGTTTTGCCAGAGCCGAGATTTCCATAAAGTCCTACTATCGTAGCTTCATTGCTTTTGAAAGGTAAAGAAGCAAGCCAGTCTTTGGCAAGGCTTTGTGTTTCTTCTAAGGATTTAGTGATGATGGGTTTCATTTAAATTTGGTGGGGGTTTAGATAATATAGCATAAAAAAACCTCCGCTCTGAGGGGCGGAGGAGTTTGGGAACGTTTACTGCGATAAACTTCTTGGAACATAAGGACGTGGCAACTGAGGCCAGTGTCCCGCGGGTTTCGGTTGAGGTCTTTTCTTAAGGTAGTCTTTGAACCCCTCAGGACCAAGGTCTTCTTCTAGCTTTTTGAAAGCGGCTTCTTGCGCAATGGCACGAGAAGCAGCTTCATTGTGAGATTTTGATGATTTCGCCAGAAATCTGGCTGATTCTTCATCAAAGGCTTTTGGATCACCTGACTTGGCAACAAGAATACGGTCCTGACCTCTGATGTTTGGGTACTTAATCGAAGCCCCAAAGTCATTCAGCTGTTTTGTTCTTTGTTCAAAAACAGTGATGGCTGTCTTTTTTGGATCCTCAACAACTGGAGCTATTGCTAGCTCTAGGTTTTCTGAGGGTGTGTCTGTGAACACAGCTCCACTAGTCTCCACCACACTGACTTCTTCAAACAAGACTTCCTTGGAGACCTTTTTTGAAGTAATTAGGGTTGTAGAGATGACAACAAGAAACAGTACGGTGATAGCGACTGTAAGTCTTTTCATAATTTTGTAAGTTTGGGCGGTTTAGGAATGACTGGGGTGAGGTAGTTTGGAGGAAAAGATATGATTTCTTCTTCGTTGAAAACAAATGCACTTACCGCAGGCTGATTGCTCAGCCTAGCATTATTGGCTTCGGACAGACCAAGTAAGTAAAATATTTTTTCACGAGGTTGAAAAAGTCTTCTTGCCCTCATCGTTTGCTGTTGCGTACGACAAGGGATGTCGAGTATTTGTGGTCCATTCGCAAGGTTGCGAGCAAAGAACAGGACGGGGCTCCCTACTTCGATGGTTTGCAAGTATCCGTCCGTTGTTGATGTGGTGCCAATCTTGGTCGGATACCAAGTAATTGGGAACATTCTGGAAGCTGGAAATGAATTTGTGCTTCCATGAACTCCCCCAGTGACTCCAACAACGTGAACTTCATCGTAGCCTATTGGCTCGTATGATTCTGGACCAACTTGTCGATAATACTCGATAACCATATCGGCGAAGTTGAATGGGAGATGATGATATACTGTGCGAGTAATGATCAGCACCTCTGCATCCAACTGATATTGAATACGACTAACATCTTTCCAGGATTTGAATCCCGGAACAACAGATACGTTTTGACGTACAGTCAGAGAATATGAACAGTTGGTTGGACTTAGTCCAACCATTTGTGCATTGCCGCACAACGTTGACATAACCAAAACCAACCACACCAACACCGATGACAGAAGATTTCTTGTCTTCATAAGTTTTTGGGACTTGTTTGTTGAGGTTTCAATGAGCATCCAAGTGTACAATCGTAACCGGATGAGAGCATGGGGCGTGGTGACACGTCACATATATCCACCTAAACCTTACTGCTTAATAGAATTTTGTCAACTATTGACATTTTCTACTTTAAGCGTACTATTTTGCCCAGCAAGGAATTGATTTTAGAGCGTCTGAAACCGTTAGGTTTCCTCGAAAAATCAAGCTCTTTGAAAGCGAAAGGCATTAAAGTGAAAACATTAAGTCTTAGTTTCATTGCGTTATGGATGGTTCTGTCCACGATGGTAAGTCAGGCTCAAGTGAACCTGACAATCTCAAAAACCGATAATTCTGTCGAAGTAAGGTGGCCAACAATTATTGGCGGAACCTATAACCTCTGGTCGTCATCAAACATGACATCATGGTCATCACAAACAATCACAGCGACTGGTTCAGCAATATCAGTTCGTAGCGAAGTTGCAAATCGTTTGCAGATGTACAGAAGAGTCTCACGTTTAGCCTCGCCAAACGGAGGGTTCCTAAATCTTAAGAATGGACAGGTTCTCTCAAACACGGTGGCCTTACAAATCTCCGGATTCACCACCGATTCGTCTCAGGTCGGTTACATTGCCCTGCTTGATATCGTTGGATCAATAACCAATCAGATTGGAAGGATTGATCTTGGTAATATTACAAATCGACAGTTTGTGGTCGACACCAGATACTTAGCTATTGGAGCTCATAAATTTGGGCTCCAGCTAATCAGCCTTACTGGTTCAGAAACCGGAGATGGATCATCTATCACCTACAGCGATCCAATCGATGTTGTAGTGAGCAATCCGATTTCTTTAACACAGAACGAAATCACGCATATTCCTTATGGGAAAAACTATGTCATATGTGAGGATGCTGGATATTTCGAAAATTCAATTCGTACAAACATTGAGAATGTTCTAATCGAGGGTTTAGTAGGTTTTCAACAACTTGGACCACATAGAGACCTGCGTACAGGAATCTGGAATGATAATCCTTGGAGTTGGAATATTATGAAAACACCGGATGATTGGACTAATCTCAACTTATTCCAAATGGGTGGACACTACGGTATCAGCCCAACGCATGCAATCTTCTTTGGTCGTGGTGACCAAAGTGGATATTATGGGGATAGAAATGATCCTATATCCCAATTCAGCACAAAAACCCTTCAGGGTTTAAGTCTGTCAAATAGATTGACGTTTGGTCTATTCATTGGTCATGAACCACGGGCTCTCATTCATCTCTTGGGAGAGACACGTAAAAGAACCTTGCAGGAGTTGAGGAATCAAGGATTGTTCCCTCGATATTTTGCTTATCTCCGAGGCCCTCACGATCAGGATCGTGAAAATGGAGACATCTCAGAAGATGAGGAGATCTTCTGGACACGATTCATAAATAGAATCGGCCGACTCAACGCTCTAGGGTTTTCTGAATATACTTATGCTCAGGCAAGGGTGTACGCCAGTTTCAGGGATGATGGAACCCACAATCCAGTATCCGATAGGTTTGACTGGATGGGTTGCGAGGACCTTCGCCTCGATGAAATTGTTTTGGAGCGTTAAGCAGTTAGACATACTTCCCCGGCAGCGATGCTGGGGAATGTTTTTTATACAAACAAAAACCCGGTCGTCTGCAACAAGTGCAAACGCCGGGGGTGAAAACTAACGGTAGTGCTGGTAGTACCTCCTCCTTTCTGGATCATAGGACTCATGCGTCCTATTCCAGGTTCTCCTCTCCATATCAATCCTGGGTCCGTAGTACGGATCCCAAGATTTATCGACTCGGGTATCCGTTCCTTGATCGTGATCGTATCTGTACGATCCGTCCCATGATTGAACATGAACAGATCTCCTCCGTGGACCTTGAGGGAAAATTTCATCCACCTCAGTCTGTCCCATTGGGGCAAGGTTCCATTCTTGACCCCTCACTGGTCGTGAGTACGTAGTACCATTGTGGTTGTTCCAGCTTATGCAGCCGGAAGTCATAACCGCCACCAACATGCCAAAGAACAAAACAAACTTATTTTTCATAACTACGCTTACCTTTCTGGTTAAAATTTCCTAACGTTTACTGACACCCTAACAGTATATCACAAAACAAGGTAAAGTCAATACCCTCCAAATTTAGCTTATGAGATATAATAAAACCCATAATGATCCAATTTGACGAAGACAAGCAAAACAGAAAAATCGACGAACTTCTAAAGCGCGAAGAGGAGGAACTCGTCCAACTCCTTTCTGCAAAATACAGCATCGAATACGTAGACCTTTCCATCACCCTCATCAACACCGACGCCATGCGACTTATCGAGGAAAAGAAAGCCAGAGAAGCAAAGATGGTTGCCTTTTCACTTGTAGACAAAAAGCTCAAGATCGCCGTACGACTACCAGATGATGTGAAGACTCAAGAGATAATCAACGAATTGAAAGCTAAGGGATATATAGTCACCATAGCCATCACCTCAATGGCAAGTCTGGAGCGTGCATGGAAATCTTACAAAGACCTTTCTTTTGCTTATGAGACCAAGTCTGGTTCACTTGATGTAAATAGTGACGAAATATCTGCAGTCATAGATCAAGCCCAAGGATTACCGACAATCATTTCTATACTTGAAGAAATTTTATCAATGAAAAAAAGCTATCGAGTATCAAGAATACTAGAAACAATAATCGCTGGTGCCCTAGCGACAGGAGCATCCGATGTACACATTGAGCCAGAGGAAGAATACATTGGTCTGCGATACAGACTCGATGGAGTGCTGGTGCATGTAATTAATTTTGACAAAGACACCTATGCCCTACTGCTGTCTCGTATCAAACTTCTTTCTGGACTAAAATTAAATATAAAAAAAGATTCTCAAGATGGAAGATTTAGCGTACACATCAAAGATTCAGATATAGAAATCCGTACATCCATACTACCCGGTGCATACAATGAATCCATCGTAATGCGTATATTGAACCCCAAGTCCATCGGCGTGCCACTCGAGGAGCTTGGCATACCACCGAAACTTTTAACAATGATTCTAAAAGAAATAGAAAAGCCAAATGGTATGTTGTTAACTACAGGACCTACAGGTTCAGGAAAAACCACAACTCTTTATGCTTTTTTAAAGAAAGTTCATAACCCTACAGTCAAGATCATCACAATCGAAGATCCTATCGAATACCATCTGCCAGGAATAGTCCAGACACAGACCAATGACAAAGGCTATACATTCTTAGATGGACTACGATCTGCACTAAGACAAGATCCAGACATTATCATGGTTGGTGAGATCCGAGACGGGGAGACAGCAGCTATCGCCATCAACTCCGCGCTTACAGGTCACCTTGTTTTCTCTACCCTTCATACAAACAGCGCCGCAGGAGCCTTCCCTCGCCTCATCGACCTAGGAATCAATTCGAAGATTATGAGCTCTGCTATAAATATAGTGCTAGCCCAACGTCTTGTTCGTAAACTTTGTGAACATTGCAAAAAACCCGTCGCTATAGAAGGAAATATTAAGACGCAGATAGACAATGTTATTTCTACGATTTTTGATAAAAGTGAAATACCAGCAATGCCTGCAAATATCTTTACAACAGGTGCCTGTGAAAAGTGCAATCAGACAGGATACAAAGGCAGAATCGGTATCTATGAAGGTATGAGGATAACCCCAGAGGTCAATAGTATTATAGAAATGAATCCAAGTGAAGAAGAACTAGAGAAAGCTTCCGCTCCACAATCAATACTTACCTTAAAACAAGATGGCGTGATAAAAATCTTGCAAGGAATCACATCTTTTGAAGAACTTGAGAGAGTAATCACTATTGAGAATTAACAAGATAGCCTTGTCAATTGAATTTTGAAAAAATGAGGAGTAAGATTGATGGTAGACAATCAGGTGCGTGAATCTCTAAACAATACTTTCAATGCGATCACCAAAAGTTAAACGTAGCCTCAAGGATAGTCCCAGTAGGTATGCACAAGTGCATACAACCAGAGCGTCCTCAAAACTACATCAGATGACTTGAACAAACAAGCCATATTGTTTAGAGATTTATGAACCCGATTAAGATGTTACAATGTAAATATACGGTTAATATTGATTCATATAAAGACTAGCATAAGATATTAAATATGTCAAGTGATAATAAAGATACGGCTATAGAAACAAGTCATCTGGACCAGACCTTGCGACCATCGCGCTGGGCTGATTATATTGGTCAAAAGTCCATAAAAGACAATCTTCATATACTACTTACAGCAGCACAGGAGAGAAAACATCCACCTGAGCATATACTTTTTTATGGTCCACCAGGACTCGGCAAAACAACCCTTGCACATCTTATTGCAAAAGAGAGCGGAACGCAAATGAAAGTGACATCAGGACCAGCAATACTTAAGGTTGGTGACCTTGCCTCTATCCTTACCAACCTCTCTCATGGAGACATACTTTTTATAGACGAAATACACCGCTTGAACAAAGCCATAGAAGAAGTTCTCTATCCAGCTATGGAAAGTGGGGTGCTAGATATCATTATCGGCAAAGGTCCTTCAGCAAGAACCATACAATTAGAGATCCCTTCTTTTACCCTTATCGCTGCTACCACACGTATAGCCATGATCTCTTCCCCACTGCGGTCACGTTTCTCTGGGGGTGTCTTCAAACTTGAATTTTATACAGAAAAAGAGATTGGTGAAATTATAAAACGCTCTTCAAAGATACTGGGCATAGATATACACGACAAAGCTATCGAGGCCATATCTTCTCGCAGTCGCTTTACCCCAAGAACAGCAAACTACTTTTTAAAGAGATGTCGCGACTATGCCCAAATAGAAAAAACTCTCCTATCTCAAGATATAGTAGAGAAAGCCTTAAAGATGTTAGGTATTGACCATCTTGGTCTCAACAATGCAGATAGAGATATTTTGAAAGTAATGATAGAAAAATTTGGCGGAGGTCCCGTAGGTCTCAATACCATAGCTGCTGCCCTTTCGGAAGAGCAAGCTACTATCGAAGAGGTTTATGAACCCTACCTCATACAGCTCGGCTTACTTGAAAGAACACCTAGAGGAAGAATGGTGACAGAGAAAGCTTACGGGCATTTAAATATAAAAAACCGCCCTTAGGGCGGTTTTTGTTTACTCTTCCCACTTATCCTTAAAAGGATCGACTTCTTCATCGTCTAGAGCAGAAATTTCATCTTCATCCTCTTCTTCAAGCGGTTCACCAACGATCAAGTCTGGATCAAGCACCTTCTCTTCATCATCCAAGATAACTTCTTTCATTTCAGAAACAGTATCCTCTTTCTTTACATCTTCTTTTTTAATCTTTGGCATTTTTTTAATTTAAATTTACTTTTATCTTTTAGATTTCATATTTGTAACAAAACTACAAATATTTTGCAACCATATTTAGTTGTGGATAACGTTTTTTTGAGTTTTTGTATGAGCTTCACAGGTTATCGCTACAGCTATTGCGTCGTATTCATCATCTAACATCTTTCTTTTATCAAATTTAATTTTAAGTAAGAGAGGAATCATTTTTATAATCTGACTTTTATCACTACCTCCATGACCAGTAACAGCTACCTTTATCTGAGGTGGGCTGTATTCATGTATTGGGATATCTCTAAGGCTCGCTTCGTAAGCTATGACACCTCGCGCTTCGGCTACCTTCATGGCTGTTTTTTGATTCTTAGTTATGAAGAGCGATTCTATGGACATAACTTCCGGAGAAAATTCTTCTATGACCGCCCTTACTCTTTGCCCAACCTCTTTTAATCTTTTGTGAAAATCATCTTTAGGAGAAGTCGAAAAACATTCGGAGTGAATCAAGATCCCATCATGGATTATTGCAATCCCTACCCTATCGTATCCGGGATCTATACCGATTATTCTCATAGATAATTAATAGTTATTCGGCATTAGTGTAAACATCTTGAACTTCGTCATTTTCTTCGAGGGCTTCTACCAAAGTCTGCAGAAGTGATATGTCCGCGTCTTCAAGTGGCATAGTCATATTTGGAACCACTCCTTCTGCACTTTTTGTAAATGCCCAAGAGGCACTTCCAGGCGAAGCAAGCTCTGAGCCGTGTTTGGCAAGAATAGCCTTTATCTCTTGAGCAGCCTTGTTGCGATTGTCGGTAAGAGCTTCGATGAGTATAGCGACTCCGCCTGGACCGTAGGATTCGTAAGTGATGTGTTCCATCTGAGCACTGTTGTCTGTCGTCGCCTTTTTTATCGCTCGATCGATAGTATCGTTTGGCATATTTTCTTTCTTTGCTTTTTCTATAGCCAAGGCCAGTCCTGGGGACTTCATATTGCCACCAGCTTTCTTTGCTTCTACAGAGATAAAGCGCACAAGCTTTCCAAAAACTTTACTTTTCTGTCCATCATTCTTAGCCTTCTGATGCTTGATCTTTGAAAATTTATTATGTCCGGCCATGGTTTTATTTTTTAAAGTTTTAATTGACCACCATCTTCACGAACCTCTTCTTCCCTATCCTCAAAGTCACACTATCTGAAGCTTTGAGAAAAATATCGGAGATGATTTCATCTGTACCAACAACAGATACAGCATTACCTTCTACAAGACGCTTCCAGTCTGCATTTGAGCTCACCACTTCTGCCTTTACCAAAGCATCACGAACACTTGATCCACGCGCTATTTGTATTTCCATAATATCGTCTGGCACTTCACCTTTTGAAAAAGTTTTTTCGAAAGCTTGTTCAGCTTTTTGTGCTGCTTCACTTCCATGAATCATATTTATAATTTCTTTGGCTAATTTTATTTTAAATTCTTTTGGATTTGTACCAGATTCTATAGATTTTTTAATTGAGTCAATTTCTTCAAGGGAAATATCAGTAATAATTTCAAACCCTGGGATAATTAGATTATCAGCCCAGCTCATCACTTTTCCAAATATCTCTTCTGCACTCTGGTCTAAGCTAACCATATTACCTTCTGTTTTGCCCATTTTCTTACCAGAAGAATCTATGAGAAGCTTGCTTGCTATCACAAATTTTTCTTTTTCCTTCATCTTCTTCATAAGATCGCGGCCCATAAGCATATTGAAGGTCTGATCATTACCCCCCACCTCGCCATCTACATCCATAGCTACAGAATCATAGCCTTGCATCAAAGGATACATAAGTTCATGCAAGAAAAGATCTTTGCCTTCTTCTATTCTCTTCTGAAACATGTCGCGCTTGATAGTCTGAGCATGACTTACTTGAGACATCAATTTTAAAATATCTTCTAGAGTCATCTTGGCCAACCATTCGGAGTTGTATCTCAAGGTCGCCGGATTGTCTCCATCGAACGATATAAAGCGTGAAGCTTGCTCTTTATATAACCTGCAATTTTCTAAAACTTTTTCATGCGTTAATGGCACGCGAGCAGACATCTTGTCTGTAGGATCGCCGATCATTGCTGTAAAGTCTCCTATGAGGAGGATAATCTTATGACCAAGCTTTTGGAGTTGTGCTAATTTTTTTAAAGGAATTAAGTGCCCAAGATGCAAGGTCGGCCCAGTCGGATCGATACCAAGATAGAAAGAAAGTTTCTCCCCCTTCATCATTTTGCTTTTCAAAAAGTCTTTGTTGGGGAAAATAGCTTCGACGCCTCGAGACAAAACTTCATCGATCACTACTTCTTCTGAATTTTTTTTATCAGTTATCATAATTCTATGTAATATAGCATAAATATGCTAAAATCTCGAAATGAGTCGTAAGAAAAAGTTCCTCAGACATATCAAGTGGCATATAGTAAAACCGCTTCTCATTTTGAGCTTATCTCTAGTACTTATATTGTCTAGTATAGGTATTATATGGTTTTCAACCTTAAAGATTCCAGATCTAAGTGCTTTCGAGGCACGCAAGGTTACTCAATCGACAAAAATCTTTGACCGAACTGGAGAGATACTGCTTTATGATGTACACAATGATGCTAAGCGCACCATAATTGCCTTTGAATACATTTCAAAATACATAAAAGACGCGACAATCGCTATAGAGGATTTGGAATTTTATACACATAAAGGAATCAAGCCTACAGCCATTCTTCGTGCAGTTTTGTCGAACCTTGCTCCGGGTGGTCTAACTCAAGGAGGTTCAACCATCACTCAGCAAGTTATAAAAAACTCTGTTTTAACAAAAGATAGAACAATCACAAGAAAATTGAAGGAGTGGATCTTGGCTTTGAAACTCGAGAAGGCTCTTACCAAGGATCAGATACTAGATACCTATCTCAATGAAAATCCTTATGGAGGAAGTATCTACGGAGTAGAAGAAGCTAGCAAAACTTTCTTTGGAAAAAGCGCTCATGATGTGACATTGGCTGAAGCTGCCTACATTGCGGCTATCCCCCAAGCTCCGACGTTTTATTCTCCATATGGCCCAAACAAAGCTCGCCTAGACCTAAGGAAAAATCTAGTCTTGCAACAAATGAAGGCCAATGGCTTTATAACCGACGAAGAATATCAAGCTGCATCCAAGGATGAAGTTAATTTCTTAGAAAAAAACACAACGGGTATACGTGCTCCCCACTTTTCCCTATATGTCAAAGAATATTTGGTAAATAAATACGGCGAAGAAGTAGTCGAAGAAGGTGGTTTAAAAGTTACAACAACTTTAAATTATGATTTTCAAGAAAGAGCCGAAAAGGTTATTTCCAATTTTGCACCAAACCTTGCATCACAGTTCAATGCAAGCAACACCGCCATGATAGCCATAGATCCAAAAACTGGAGATATTTTGACCATGGTTGGATCTCGAAATTATTTTGACAAAGAAATACAAGGAAATTTTAATATTACAACTGCTTTTAGACAACCAGGATCGACCTTCAAACCCTTCGTCTACGCTACAGCTTTCATGAAGGGTTATACTCCGGAAACAGTCTTGTTCGATACAAAAACAGAATTTTCTTCAGAATGTACACCCGAAGGTAAACCAAAAAATCCAAAAGACGATATAAAAGTCTGTTATTCTCCAGACAATTATGACGACATTTTCGAGGGACCACAGACCATACGTACAGCCCTTGCTCATTCTAGAAACATACCCGCAGTAAAAGCTCTGTACCTTGCCGGCATTTATGACTCCATACAAACAGCCGAAGCCATGGGAATAACCAGCCTAAAAGATCCGGATCGTTACGGACTAACCTTGGTGCTTGGAGGTGGAGAAGTATCTCTCATAGAACTTACAAGTGCTTATGGAGTCTTTGCAAATGATGGTATAAGAAATCCATATCGATCGATACTAAAAGTCGAAGACAAAGATGGCAATATTCTAGAAAAAGCAGAGTTCAACCAAACCCAAGCCATACCAGTACAAGTTGCTCGTCAAATATCCGACATACTATCTGACCCCTCCGTTCGGTTGAGTGGTGTCACTTCAGCGGTTGGCCATCTCAACAGACAGATTGCCACTAAGACCGGAACAACCAACGACTTCCGCGATGTATGGATCGAAGGCTATACACCGAACATCGTGGTCGGTGCCTGGGCCGGCAAAAATGACAATACCCCGATGGAAAGAAAGGTGGCCGGCACTATCATCACCCCTGTCTGGGGAGCCTTTATGTCAGAGATAAATGATATTTTAGAAAAAGAAAATTTCAAGAAGCCAGAGCCTTCATCTCCCGATGTAAAGCCAGTCCTTCGTGGTATCTGGAAAGGAGGAGTATCTTATAAAATAGACTCTATTTCACAGAAGCTAGCCACAAACTTTACACCTTTAGAATTACAAAAAGAAGTAGTTTTCAATAATGTACACACTATTCTTCATTGGCTAGACAAGAAAAATCCAAACGGAGAACCATTGAAAGATCCGAAGGAAGATTCCCAATATGAAAACTGGGAATATGGTGTTCGAAAGTGGCTTGATGGTTACAAGCTCACCAACCCAAGTTTTGCAGAAACAAATGAGATCAAAATCCCGACAGAAACTGACGATGTCCACACCGCAGAAAATATCCCAAAAATTAGCATAGTCTCCCCAAAGTCTGGAGACAAGGTACCTTACGGAACAAGAACCTTTATCAAGATCAGCCCTGTGGGCAAGTACCCTATCAAAAAATCCGAGCTATACATAAACGACAAGTATGTATTATCAAGTGAAATAAACCCAACATCCATAAGTTTTATACCAGAAGACATAAACAATATACAAGACAAAAACATCATAAAGGTTGTTGTCTACGATGCAGTCTTAAACAAAGCCGAGGCGACTGTAGATATAGAAATTACCAGGGAGTAATGCCCCTCTTTACTTAATATCCTTTATAAAAAACTCTTTGGGGTTCGCGCCGAGCGCTTTCAATATACTATTCTTTTTAATAAAAATCTGACTTTTTATAGCTGAGCTGGTTTTTATTTTCAAAATCCCCTCCGCAACAGATATATGTTCCATGGGTATCTCCTCCCCTATTTCTTTCTTTAGGATTTTAGCGATAGCCATGCGTTTACCGATTTCCTTTACAGCCGAAGATTTAAATTTATCAAAAAAAGATCCGATCTCTTTCATATTTATCTATTCATAGGCATCACCAAGTATCTAAAGGATGTATCGGAAACAGGAAGAATAATCATGGGTTTGTTCAGTCCACTAAAATTCAAGGTGACACTGTCAGAATCAATGGACTGAAAGCAATCGATAATGTATTTGTAATTGAAGTTTATTTCTAGCGCTTCCCCTGTTATCACCGCATCCAAACTTGTGCTGTTTTCACCAATATCATTGTTTTTGGTTTTGATTTCACAAACCTTGGATGATGGATTTATTTTAAAGTTGATTTGATTAAATTTATCAGAAAATATATTTGAAAGTTTGAGAGCATTGACCAAGTCTTGTTTCAAAGCTACCACTTCAGTTGTAGTTACCTTTGGGATAATCTGTTTATAGTCAGGGAAAACACCATCGATCACCCTAGAGATGAGGTAAATATCCTTATAACTAAAGGATATTTGGTTTTTATCGAGCACAATCTCTATTTCATCATTTATACCCTCCAATATTCTTATAATGTCCGGAATATTTTTGTAGGGTATCAATATTTGACCGAAATCCTTAGTCTTTTTTATTTTTACCTTTTTCTCTGCTAGTCGAAATGAGTCTGTCGCCACGAAAACTACAAATTCTCCGTCGCAATAAATATAAACACTGGATAATTCAGGTTTAATACTAGAAACTGAAGCACTATACCAGACAGATTTCAATCCCTTAGCAAAATCACTACCATTTAGGCTAAAAGAGTTTTCATTTGAAGCTACCCTTGGAATACTTGGGAAGTCGTCTGCGCTTATGGTCTTGATTAACCCAGAACTGCGCGGAGAGAGGATTTTTAAGTTACTTTGATCAGTGAGTAGTGTAATATTATTTTCATCATCTGTTATACCATTTAAAAAGGAATTGATTATCTGCGCAGGGACAGCTAAAATCCCACCCTCTTCTATCTTTGCAGGAACAACTATCTCAATACCTAGATCTAGGTTTGTGGATTTTATAACTAAACTGTTTTTGGAAGAAGCGTCTATCAATAAACAAGAAAGAACCGGTAGGGTCATGTGCTTGCCCGCCACCTTCTCGGCATAACCGATCGCTAATTTGAATTTACCCTGTGAACATTCTATTCTCATGTTTGTGTATATATTATATATAAATCTTATTACTATTATTAGTCCTGTGGATATGGTGATAAGTGGTATAAACCCATACATAGAGCCATATTACAGCTCTCGTCCATGTGGATATTTTTATAATAAGTTCTTGAGGTTTTTTCATATTTTTATTTTTCTAATTTTATTCTCAAGTTGTTCATATATCAATCACCATCAATCAACAGTTTTTCCACAAGCTTACCAACAAGCTTATCCACTACATCATTGCGCGGATCTGGGAAATCTCATTAACCAAAACAGAGTTTGTTTTGAGTTCACCCTTTATCTTTTCACAAGAATGTATAACGGTAGTATGATCTCTTCCACCAAGCTTGTCCCCTATTGAAGGGAAAGAAACATTGAAGTCTTCTCTAAGAATATACATTATCACTTGGCGAGGCTTCACCACCTCCTTTTTTCTTGTTTTATCCAAGATACTGTCTTCACTTACATTATAGAAGTCTGTTATTAATTTTATTACTTCCTTTATAGATATGTTTTTCTTTGGCTTGGTATTGTTTTTAACGAGATTTTTGATCTCTATTAAGCTCAAAGGGCGGTTTTTGAGTTGAGTCTGGCAGACAATGGCATTGATAGTCCCCTCTATTTCTCGGATATTGGTCTCTATATTTGCAGCTAAAAAGTCCAAGACTTCGTTACTAAGCTCGACATTATTCATAAGACCCTTAGCCTTGAGAATGGCGATTCTGGATTCATTGTCAGGCTCAGGAATGTCGATAATCATCCCCGCTCCGAAGCGAGACTTCAATCTGCTTTCAAGACCGGGGATGAAGTTTGGATGCTTGTCTGAAGAAAAGACTAATTGGCGGTTGCTCTGGTAGAATGTTTCAAATAGATGAAACAACTCCTCTTGAAATTTTTCTTTACTAGCAAAAAACTGGATATCATCCATGATAATAACATCATATTTTCTATACTTATCTTTGAATTTTTGTATGCTATTTGTCTGTAAAGAAGAAAAGTATTCGGAACCAAATCTCTCCGAGGTCAAATAAAAAACCTTTTTCTGAGGAAAATCCTTTTTTATATGATTGCCTATGGACTGTATAAGGTGAGTTTTTCCAACACCAGTGTTTCCGTATATAAATAGAGGGTTGTATGTGGCTCCGGGATTTTTGATCACCGCCTTTGAAGCAGCATGGGCAAGTTCATTGAAGGGACCGACAATAAAGGAGTCAAAAACGTATCGAGGATTGAGATTATCCTCCTTGTTTATATAGAAATTTTCCAAAGGCATGGAAATGGTGGGGCTAAACTGAGATGGCTTGTTCTCGACAGGCTTTTTCTTGTCGCTACTTTTAACAATAGAGTATTCGAGTGCTCTTATCTGATCATCGAGCTGCCTTAAGCTCTTAAGTATAGCGTTGTGATATTTTTTGTATAGCCATTGTTGAATAAAAGGGTTAGGAACACCAAGATATATCACCCCCTCCTCTTTTTTGACTATGTAGGTGTCTTTGAACCAAGTAGAAAAATTGTTTTGTGAAATGGCAATTTCCAAATCTATAAGCGCTCTATTCCATAAATCACTATAATCTTTCATGAATAAATTTTTTTAGATAAAATAATAAAGTAATTATATACTTGTTTATAAATTAGCAAACTTGTGGAAGTCGTATAACTATGTTGATAAACTGTGGATTATAATATATACTACTTTCACTATGTCATTTACATACCAACCAAAGAAAAGAAAGAGAGCAAAGACACATGGATTTTTGGTGCGTTCAAAGTCGCCTACAGGACGAAATGTCCTTAGACGTCGACGTACAAAAGGCCGTAAAAAGATAGCTGTATAATATGCTACCTCGATCAGAGAGGATTTCTACAAAACTATTCAAAGAAGTAATACAGAAAGGCGCTATACACCATAGCGATTTTCTTATTCTGAGAAGTCAAAAAACCCTTAATTTGAGCCGTTTTGGCATATCGGTGCCCAAGAAAGTCGCCAAGACAGCTGTCTTGAGGAATAAAATCAAGAGAAGGCTCTATTTAATTATAAAAAGCTTGAAACCAAGGATATCCATACCGACAAACACTATAATTATAGTAAAAAGTGGCTTGGAAAAGGCCAACCTGAAGCAAACCCATGAAGAAGTAGTCAAAATCTTTGTTAAAAGTGGGATTTTGAAGTAGAATACACATTATGTTTTCATATCTATATCACACCCTCATCTTTAATCCACTTTACAATGGACTTATATTTTTGTTCGACACCGTACCATTCATAGATGCTGGCTTTGCGGTGATTATTTTCACCATCATCGTGCGCCTAATACTCTTCCCTCTTTCCAAGAAAGCCATAGTCACTCAAGTTCGCATGAAAGAGATAGAGCCAGAGCTAAATAAGCTAAAGAAAGCAGTTCCAGACAAGCAACAGCAAGCCTTGAAGGTTATGGAACTCTATAAAACAAAAGGGGTCAATCCTTTTTCAAGCTTCTTCCTACTATTCCTTCAACTTCCTATCATCTGGGCACTATACTCCATTTTCTTAAATTCAGGTCTACCTAAAGTTCAAGAAAGTCTACTCTATAGCTTCGTATCTATACCAGAGATCAATATGAGTTTCTTAAGTTTTGCCAACATCGCAGACAAAAGCATCTTTTTTGCTCTCTTGGCTGCAGTTGCTCAATATTTACAGCTACACTTCTCACTTGCTTCAAGCGGACCTGTTGCAAAGTCGGACAATCCATCCATGGATATGGCTCAGAACATGATGAAAAATATGAAATACGTTTTCCCTGTTATGGTTTTCCTCATCTCCTACAAAATATCAGCCGTAGTCGCTATATATTGGACAGTTAGTAGTTTATTCACTTTAGCTCAAGAGATTGTAGTAAAGAAACATTTGCTGGCTCACAAACCGCTATAGGCTAAAAGTTAGACTGACCTTTCTTCTATTGGTTGAGGTCTAGTGACCACAATGTCAGATCCCCTTTGTTTATGAAATAGAGGAAGTCTTCTCTAGGATCCAAGACTAAGTTGGTTGCATCGATAATTTTGTCTGAAAGTGTAAGAAGGTTTGCAAGTATATGAACTTCACCTGTGACAGTGTCTAGATGCCATATCTGATCCACAAAAGACTTTGATCCCTTATACCATTCATCTGGATACACCCCACTCTCTATCTCAGAGGGTACAGCACAATACACTTCATTTTTTCGGAGTGTGCTCCACACACATTTGTCAGCTAAGGTTTTGAAGATAACTTCAGTTGTTGTTCCATTTTCAATATTTAGAAGTCTGGTTGCTATACTATCCCCATTTGTACCAGAGTATATTGCTTTCTTACCATCGCGACTTATCTTGGCTGAAAGTCCCTTTACCCCACCGAAAATCTTCTTTGTTTTGCCAGTTTTGGTATCAATACTATACATATATCCAGAAGATATAGCAGAACCCTTAGTTGTAATACTTATTGTAGAAGTCTCTGGCCAATCAATGTTCACTTGTGTAAGAGGAATATCAGAAATTTTCGTCTTATTTTTTTCATCAAAGGTAGAGATATATCCTATTCCCTTTCCACCCTCTATATTCCAACTAAAGATTTTATTCTCAATTGGTGAGACGACGATCTGATCTATTTCTTGGGATAGATATCTGCCACGTATTTCATATGGAGAAAGGGTCGAGGTCGATGACGCTGTCATTTGCGTTTTTCGTATTTCTGAATAGAAGTTCGTCACTATATCTGAATTTTCTTTTAAATATCTCAAGATCACTACATCCAAGTTTTTATTCCAATAGCTTTCATATACTTTCGGTAATGTTGTATTTGAAATTTTATTTATCTCTTCTCTATCTCCGAAAGCCTCACTTACATGCCCTGTTCCTCTATCTACAAACCTCACCACAGATGAGCTTGCTGTACTACTAGCTGACATACCTGCTGTAGGTGTAGTGCTTAGTTGACGCAGCTTCGGTAATTGTCTTGTGACGATATCTGGGGTCGAAGTCGCTGTACTTGTGGCTGTTGGTTCTACATTATTTACTGGTGGCTTTACATTGTTGCGGAAGAATGGAAAGAAGCCTTTAGGAGTCTCAGTACCGTCTGGGGCGAGGTATACATCAGGGTTCTGAGTGTAATACCAATAATACACTCCACCAGCGAGGAGTAATATTATAACTATAGCTACAATGATTTTCTTGAGCATTTTATTTTTTCTTTAATGTTTTTTCTATAAGGTCTATTCTGGCTTGCATCATTTTGGTGTATTGATCTAAAGTAATTCCTATGGCAACCACGGGCGCAGGATTGGCAAGGGCGGCTTTATATTCTGTGAGTTTGTTATTTATAAGTTTTACCTCAAATTCAGGCGGGTTAGTAATTCCTTGAAATTTACTTACAGAATTTCTTATTACCTCCTCTTCTTTTATTTGATCCAAATAAAATATTTCTTGCTTTCTCAAATTTAAACCAGCTACTCTATCAGTCGCATTAATAATCTCTATTTTCTGATCATAAACTTCTTTAATTGTATTTTCGATAATGGTGATTTGTGCTCTATCTAGTGCACCGGTACTGGTATGAATAAGATCATAAGCTCTAGCAAAGTTTACTTGACCAACAGCTTCTGCCTTCAATTTATTTTCTGTGACAACCCCCTTCTTTACATCAAGTTTTAATTTCTCTAATTCAACCAACTCCTCCTCAGTCAATGGATCTGCTTCATGATCATCCAATCTTGCTTGCAAAGAATCAATCCTTTCTTGTTTTTCTTTGTTTGCATTTTTAATATTCTCTAATTCTCTCACACTCTGTAAACTTAATGAATCAAGTTCATTTGCAAGTTGATTTGCAAACAAGTTAATAGGTTCAGTTTTTATTGCTATCGGCTTAATCTCCGTCGTTACTTCCACCAGTCTCGGATCTATGGTTTGTAATATGAGATACGAAGCTAGGATCATGATCAAACCAAAAATAGCATTCTTTATTTTATCCTTACCATCTGACTTTATCCCAGGCACTTCACTTGTCATATACTGGAATCCTCCAAAGATAATCATCACTACTGCAAGGAAAGCTGCCAAGGCTATAGAGAATTTGAAGACATAGTCTATATAGGTGTTGAGACTTATTTTTTTAATAGTTTCGCCAGGACTACAGTTATTACCCGTATCTGCTATACAAGGAAGAGGTTCTATAAGAGTATATTCTTGAGCCTTCGAGATAAGCGGAGTTAAGGTTAAGGATATTAAAATTATTAAGAATATTTTTTTCATATTTAAAATATTGAATTATTTTCTTCGGTCACTTGTTCTTTCTTTGTAAAATATATTGTCAGTTCACTGCGAGCTCCTTGAAGGATATCTCTAAGATTCCTCACTTCAAGATTTATATTTGAACTTCCTTCGCTATCCCCTTTTGTCCTTAGTACTATGCTTTGATTTTTGGCCAGCTCCGCTTGCTCTATATTATTTATAGACCAAGAGTAAGTGAGAGGATTATTGTCTACACTGAATCCAAAGGGAGAAGCTAGAACTCGTATCTCATTATTTTTTAAAGAAACCTTACTCTCCAAACTTTTATTAAAAAATATTCCATACAAAGGATCAATTTCATAAAAAGTGATAGACGGCTCACTAGGTGTAAGAGTAATATAACCCACGGTGTTTTGGGTTTGTTCTCTGTCATATACTTCAACAGAGACATCCAATGTTTTTGGAAGTTCATCTGGTAGTATATCTACGGTTTGTTTGCCATAACCTTGACCACCCTCTATGTATTTACCCCCTCTTTTCCAAGAATACACCAAGGTTTTTGGATCAATTTCATTTATTCCATCTTTAGAAAGGTGTGGTACGGCTATCAATCTCAATTTATTTTGATAAGCAAAAGACGACTTTCCTTTAAAAAATGGAGGCACATATCCATAGGATTCCCATATAATATCTATAGAACCACTCTTTATAATTATGGACTTATTGATCTCTCTTCCCTCTGGGGTCTTTATGATGGCTGATATGTTCGCAGGTACACCGATCTTTGGTCCAACTATATTGATCTTGGTAAGCCCCACTCCTTGATTTACGGTTTTTCCATCGACTATCCAGACTATAGAAGAAGAGTTTAGATCAAAATTGAAACTTTCAACAGATACTTCAATACTCTGCCCAGGTCTAGGACTATCTGTGCTTGTCTTTATATTTACTCCATCTATAGATGCAGGAACTTGGGCAGATACTGGCAAATTGAAAGAAAAGAATAGCAGAGTGATTATCGATAATTTAAATATCAATTTCATTTGCTATATTTTAACATACTTTGTATCTATCTAGGCAATCTCGGAGGTCTAATACCTGCTGTAGAGTTTACAGGTGCACGCTGATTCCTAGGAGGGGTCATTTTTTTAAAAGTCTGACTGGGAATTAAATTTATCCCGGTCTTATCTTGAATCCTGGATATAGCTACTATAAGAATAGTACCAGCCACGACTGATGGAAGAGCACTAACAACAGGAATCCACTCAGCTATAACAGATATTATTTCAGTCATAGCCACCTTCCAATTAAATAATCCATGCCCTGTTTTCCATGAATAAAAAGAGAATGCAATCCAATAGCCAGTACTTATCAGTCCTCCTAATACAGGGATAGGATTCATTAGATCAACAAGACCAGATAGAATAATTAGGACAATTATCATTCCAGAACCAATTCTATTTTTTTTTTCTTCCTCCTGCATAAATAATTATTTTATCTCCTCCCCTACCTTTGCTCCACCTTGTTGAGATGTCTCCAAGTCTTGCTTCGCTTGCTTGATAGCCATCACCTGCGCGGGATTGGTAGTGATGATCTGATCTTCTGTATATGAAGCTACGATTTTTAAAGCTACATGCTTGAGTCCCACGAAGAATATGCCCTCTCCCACGTCAGACTCTAGAAGAAGATATTTCTCTTCATCGGTAAGATTGAAGGTCTTTTGAATATTGTCTATAGACGAAGGACTTTGTTTTAAAAGAATTTGTATTGAAGAGTTGGTAATGATCGGCAAACCATAAGGAGATTTGAGGAAATCGTCCACATCTTGAGTGATGGTTGCAAGTCCCAAGTAGTATTTTCGACCTCTTTTCGCCAAACCGAGTAGGAACGAAGCTGTATCTTCGGACTTCATCATCCACCATGCCTCGTCGATCACAAGCAGTCTCTTTTTTAGATTCTTTCTAATAGCATTCCATATATAGTGTGTAACTATGTACATAGCAACAGGCTTAAGCTCATCTTCCATGTCTCGTAGAGAAAACACTACGAATTTTTTGTTGATATCGACATTTGAAGGACGATTGATAAAGCCAGACCAAGTACCCTTTGTATACTTTGTAAGTCTTTCAACCAGAGACTCCGCCCCCTCCATACCAGCAAGCACAAGTTCAAAGTCAGAAAGGAGTGGTGGCTCGACATTTCGAAAGTCAGATTCTGGAGAGATGTCCTTCAAAGCATAAGTTTCACTGATAGCGCGGTCAATGATCGCATCTTCTTCTTGAGAAAGACCACCAAGCATAATACGGAAAAGTCCGACAAGGTTAATGATGTTTGAACGAAGAATATCCGCTGCGCTTTCATCTTCTCGAGGTACAGGTAGGTCAAAAGGGTTAATATGATGCTCGGAATTTAAGGAAATATTGAAGTACTTCCCTCCTGTCGCCTCAGCCATATACTCGTATTCTTTTTCTGGATCAATAACGATCACTTCTGTATCGAACATCAGCGTTCTTAGTATTTCAAGCTTAGTACAATAAGACTTTCCAGAACCAGCCTTAGCAAAAGTTACAGAGTTGTAGTTTTCGAGAAGAAATCTGTCGAATAGAACTAGGGAGGAATTGTGACGATTGATACCATAAAGAATTCCTTTGTCGGAAGTAAGGTCAAAAGAAACAAACGGAAAGAGACTCGAAAGAGGTGAAGAATTGAGCTTGGAATGCACAGCAAGCTGATCATCTCCTATAGGCAATACACTCTTATATCCACTTTCCTGTTGGAATAGCGCTGGCTTTAGATATACCAGTTTGGATTCAAGAATAGACTTCACTTCAGATTCTATCTTATCAAGTTCGGCACTAGAGTCGCCAAAGATGGTGATATAAACTCCTACATCAAATATCTTCTCTTGAGCTTGCATAAGGTTATCTCGAAGGGATTCTAGATCCTGATACGCAGTATCAAGCATAGGGTCGCGCACAAGCCCCTTATCCTCTCTTGTTGAGATCTGGCTTTGTACTTCAGCCACCTTCTTTTGAAAATGACGAAGGATCTTTGCGGTGTCTACGGGGTGTATGAAAATAGAAATATTAAAAATCTTGTCGAGATTTATGATCGGTGCGAACCAACTTTCTGTGAGAAATCGAGGATATGAGATCACAAAGAAAGTGCGAGCCACCTTCTCACCAAGGTTGATCTCCTTTGGACTGATCTTAAGAGCGGAAGGAGCGATAACATCCTTGAGTTCAAGTACGCCAGCTTCATATATCTCCTGAGGCATAAGAGATACTATGGGCGACGCTTCCTTTTTACCTAATAATTTTGAAAATAAGCTCATTTTTTTATTTTTCTAATTTATTTGAATTGGCTTTTCCGTCTCTCCAGGATTAAATATTTTATAATACAATTCTACCACCTCTTCTGTTCCAAGCTCAGCCACACGTATTCCACATCTTACTAAACCTTGCTCCACTACCCCAACCCTTTGCTCAAGCTGACTTCGGTATTCTGAAAACTGTTCATTGGCTAATATTTTGTCATTATTTCCTTTTTTAAATAAAGAAGAGATGGGATTGTTGCTTGCAGTGATAACTGCTGGGCTATAAGGGATAACAATAAAAAATCCTTTAGTCATAATGCTACTGTTTTCAACAAAGGTTTTTATAAATTCTATATATTCTCTAGTCTGGATTTTCATAAGTTCAGTCATTTGCTCTTTATATCTTTCTTCAAGAAGGGCTATGTATGGCCGTATATCAAGACGCTTGGACTGAACGAAGATCTGTATAGAGAAGTCCAAGGAGTTTAAGAAATTTTGGAATTGAGCAATGATAGCGCTTTGCTCGTCTGCAGATTTCAAAGCAAAGTTCAGAGAAGAAGCTAGAACCAAAGCTCTCATGGATCCATCTTTAAGAACTACGATACCATCTCGTATTTCTTGTATTGGTACAAAGTCTTGAGTTGTTTTGGATACTGGAGCCATAATTATCTTTGATTTTTATTACTATACATACTTTCTTTGATATCCAAGCTCCATGTCAGATCCTTGAGCTTACTGTCAGAAATTTTAGGAACCATAATGGATGCGTATTCTTTGGCTTCCTGCGCTGGCTCGTTCGACGGTGCTTTGTCCCTCTTTTTCCAAATATATAGCTTTGTTGAAGTCATATATTTGAAAGCAGATTCTACTAAGAAAATGAAAGGCTTGTTATTTACTTTATAAAAAGCTAAAGCCGCAGAAAATCCAAGTACTGCCACTATCGGTATAAAAGCCAAAATAAGAGAAGGTATCAATTGATATATAACAAATGAAAGTCCTGCCCCTCCAGCGAGATAGATGAATTGCTTGAGTGTCAGGGGGCCAAATATTTTGTCTTCTATTTCTATGAACTGTGGAACTTGATATCGCATGGCTTTATTATACTACACTTAAACCTCTTCCCTATACGGATCCGATGTATATGATCTTTTCTCTTCTACTTTTCTAACTTCTGTCTGTATGTGTTGGCTTACTGGAGTTGTAAGTAGATGATCCATCATAGGGATATGGTCTTGTACATGTGCAGCTCCGTGTGGGTCTATATGGGTTTCAATAGTAAAGTCTCCAGCTTTCTCAATAGCGGTGATGGTTTGCTTGATCATCGGGTCTGGGGTTGGTAAGGCTGGGGGTGCGGGAGGGGTTGAGGGGGTGATGGGGTTTGGTGTGACAGAGTTTTCGTTTTCTGTAACAGATTCTGCCTCCTCTTGAATTTTACGAAGAGATACACGGATAGAGTCTAGAATTTCGGTGTTTATATCCTTGGCAATTTCTGTAGCTTTCGCAGGGTCGATTTCCATTCGATCACACAAATTTTTTACAAATTCATTTGATTTGGTAAGACCGATCATAATAAGTCCCGTCTCATCAGCGAGTTCAGAAACTTTATCAAGCATAAGAGAATGTTTCTTCCCTATACCCTCGATCTTATTCAATGTTTCTTCAGAAGTAATAGCGTCTTGTAACTCCTTTGGCAAGCTTTCAAACTTACTATTCAATTGTTCGGCTGTGTATTTCATTATTATTCTTTTTTCTTATCTCCCCCATCACTCTTTTCTTCTTTTGGTGGCTTATCTTCTTTTTCTGCTGCTTTTCTAAACTTTTCAATTAAATCATCCTCGCTTGCTTTATCAGCTAGACCTATTTTATTAATAAGTTCTTTATTCTTTTTCTCCAATTCTTCTACTTCCTTATTTAATCTATCTTTTTCTGCTGAAGATAATGGTTTTGTTGCAAAGCCTGTACCTTCATAACCATTCTTTATTTTTTCTTTATTTTGCTTAATTATTTCATTATGCTCCTTTAATTTTTCCTCATTTGCCTTTTTATTTTTCTTAGCTTCCTTTTTATCATTATCCTCAGTTAGTTTCTCATAAGTTTGTTGAGATCCTCTACTTGTAGTCATACGTCCCCAGAGTGAACGACCCATCATACTATTTAGTTGTGTTTTTTGTAGATCACTAGCCCGATCTTTCGCATCTTTGTATTCCTTGTCTGTATTATAATTTACTCGGTTAACCTTACCTATTTTTTTATTAAACTCCTCCATAGCTTTTGCATCTGCTTTTACTTGAGCATCATAACCGCCTTTTTTACCACCAAAAGATGCGCCACTTACTCCAGCTACAGCCTTAGATAATGCAAGACCGCCAATAGGAGTTTTTGCAATAATACTTCTAAACCTCTCACTCTCTCCAATACGATTAGCTGCATATCCAAGAGTGTTTCTAGCGGTTGAAGCCCCAAACCACTGCGCCACATCTCCAACATTCTTCGATCCCGGTACCCACTTTGCCCCTATTCCACCTAGCTGTATCGCAAAGACTAACGGAGCGTTTATAAAAAGTAGTGCAACTGTATACTGTACTATAACTCCAATGAATGTCGGTCCAAAAGCACTTTCCCCTGCAGGTATTATTCCACTGTTATTTGCATTAAATATTGCAGAGAATCCATCGCTACTTATTAATTTTAAGCAGATATACATGAGAAGAAGATAGGCCGGCATAAATATCAACTGACTTTTAAGAACTCCAAATAATTTATCAGAAACATCTTTTTTGATTGCAGGAAATATCATTCCAGCAAAAAAGACTGGAGACAAGGCCATTATGAAAAGCAATAAAGCAGTTCTAATTGTAAACATTATAGCTGCAGCAAAGAAGCTAAGAGCTGCAGTTACCATCATTACTATTCCACCTACAGTAGCAATACTTATACTAAGAGTAACATCTAGTGATTTTAGGACTTGGGTATTTTGATAAATTTGTGGAATTTTTAGACTAGACATAAAAACATCAGACAGTCCACCATCATTCCATATGGAACCTATTCTTAAATTCTCGGAAGCATTGGGAGCGATAGCACGATAGAACTGAAGAGAGACGAGGTTTGAAGCATCAATGGCAATCTTCACAAAAAATAAACTAAAGTTAATAAGCAACCCTGCCATAATAATATTACCTATTAGTTTTTTCATACTCGGTCCTTCGACCCCGAGTATAGTAGTAATAGAGCTATACAAAAGCATGAAAATAATAAAGATACTCGATAGGTTTCTGATAATAACCCAGATCTCGCTAAGTGCCGGTATACTTTTGAACAAATCCCCTATATGAGTTGTTATATTGATAGCTACACTAAGAAAAGTACCGCTTACAATTACTACACTAGATACTACAGTCAATATCCAGTAACCAATATTTGCAATAAGTGTATTTACCACAGACTTGACTGGTCCCTCTAATATATTTGGTTCCGCCCTCGAAACCTCCGGCACTAAGGCCACTCCTACTATGAGTAGTAGTACAAGGACCGGAAGGATTTTTGATAATATTTTTTTCATTTAGAGTTAAGGTTGATTGACCTGCACGAAAGCCTGACACTCTAGAACCCTAGTGTTCGCATCTTTCTGTAGATTCTCGTAAGTTTTATTGTTCTTGATATCACTTTCATCCGCCTTTGAATCCTGTATTTCCTTTTCGGTGATAAGGTAACGTCCAGCTACGAGCTCGCTGTATCTCTGAGCTTGTTCATTCAGCTCAAGTACACTATTTCCAGAAGTTGTCTTGCTCTTTATATCTTCTAGTTCAAGAAGTTGTCTGTTAGCTTCATCAGCCAGAGCTTGTACTGGAGCTGTAGAAGAAGCAAGGCTGTTCAAGCTAGCATCAATTTCTCGGATTTCTATATCTATATCTGTAGCTTCGATCGGAGTGAGATTGGTCTTATTTACATAGCACTGTCTAGCCGCTCTGTAAGTGTTTGTGATATCTAGTAAAACTTTCAATGCATCGTATCGATTTTTCTTATAAGCCTCTGTATTCTTGATGTATTGATCCATGCCCTTCAAGATGAAGTTTTTGATTTTCTTTATCTGAGGATTATTTTCATCTGTTAGATCTGCCACAGTCTTTTGTAGATATGAAGAACCGTCTGGACCCTTTCTGCTGACACCACCAAGACCAGCTTGCAATATCTGAGTTACAAGTTGAGCAAAGAGAGCGTTCACAACTTCGTTGATTTCATCTGCTATTTCAAGTTCACGCAAAGGTCCACCTACACTGTTCTGTAGAGATCCTTCTATGAGAGATCCAGGAGTTTCAGTCTTACATTTTTTGACAGTATTGGTGCCTTCATAGTATGAACCAAGACGCGCGTCTGTAGGGTTTTCAGAAGCTAGAGCGGCAGCATTTTGATCACTAATATCTACAACCACATCCTCACACTTCTTCCAAGACAGAAACCCCTTACCCTGTCCAAGTTCATCTCTTGTTTGAAGCTTCGCATTAGCCACTCGGAAAGACAGTTCACTATCAGCCTCAAGATATGCACCAAAGATATTGTTCTGAGGTTCTGTAGTAAGAGAAGCAAAAGCTGGCCAGCCACCTTGCTTGAAGTCCCCTGCTGTGAAGCCGTTCAATGTCGCGCCTTTTATGGCAGATCTAGAATTTTTAATAATCGCACCCAATGTACAAGTATATCTTTTTGGTATATTCGGATGATATTTAAAAGCCAAAGCGATACGTATATCGATATTGAAGTTTGAACAAAGAGCATTGAGTGGTCCATTTGTTTTAGAAAGGAAATCTCCAGTTATCTGATCCGCAACATCTAGAAAAAATGATCCAGGATCGGTCACGAAAGACGGACTACCTTCGAAACCAGAGTTGATCCATGTCACAACACTAGCTGTGATCTGTCTTATGATCTGCTTAAGAAGCATAGTTCCAAGACCGTCGAGAACATATTCCTTAAGCCATCCAGCGTAAGTTGAAAAAGCTGTACCAGTAGAAGCTGCAGCATTAACTACTCCCTGTATAGTGTTGGGCACGTCGAACACAAAAGGACTTTGGGCTCTGGTTTTCTGAGGAAAAGAAAATAAGGTCGCAGAAATAATTAGAAGCGACAGGGTTATATTTACGGAATATTTTTTCAATGTTTTATTAGAAAATATTTTCATGTATTCCTAAATAACTATAATAACTTTGCAGGGCTCTGATAGCGTCTAATAAATTTTGCTCAGTTTCCTGATAGATTGCCACAGCCTGAGCGCCAAGTAGAGGATCGATGTCAGATTTTCTTAGGGATTGAGTGACAAAGGTTACAGCACTTACGGAGTTTACTAGGTCTAGATGTATCACAGACATAGTTTGTGGTGCTTGTACCTTCAATAAATCCTTCATGATATTCTCATAACTTACTAAAATAGGATCTATCTCCTTTAAAATCTCAGGATTTTCTTTTTCTGTAGCCTCCCGAGCTATTATCGCTTCGTTTCTAGACTTTATCGCATATTTTTTAAAAATTGAGCTTACTTCACCGCCGTATCTACTCACCGCCTCCTTGCTACTATCAGTTTTCAAAGAAATTTCATCAAAACCATAAACCTTTGGCTCTGGAAGTACTATACCCCCAACAGTTTTTGAGGCTATTTCCTCCTGGCTTAGCTTATCTGCAGACAAGCCCGCTTGCCTCAGTTCCATATACCTAGCAAAGAATTCCCTACTCACATTGTCTATAGGTTCAAGTTTTGCAGGAACTTTTGTGAGATCGGCTACTACGGTAGAGCTCTTTGCTCTAGGACTCCCCTTGCTTTTTGGATCTTTCGGATCAGATCCTATAAGGATTTCTTCCCAATCCTTGAGTCCATCACTATCTGTATCCTCATTTTGAGCCAAATCCTGCCCTCCATTGTCTCCAGAACTTGTAACTGCTGGAGCTGTGTAGACGATTTTAGCTTTATTATTCCTATATTCTGCCAAGAAGAAAGCGCCGCCTACAAGGAGAATTGCAACGATAATCATCAATACGTTTTTTGTGGACTTCACTGGGTAGTATTTTATTTAAAAATACTAGGTAAATTATATCAATTTTTTAGGCTATCTCCTATGATTTTTTTCCACATTTCGGTGGATAAGTCCTCAGCTCGGACATTATGAGAGAGATTTTCTTTGAGCCATATTTTTTCGAGCACCTCTTTGGCTATTTTTTCCTGTAAATTCTTTATAACCACCTTCCTTTTATGTGCAAAACCAGCTTTTAGCACTTCAAAAAAGTATTTTTCATCGATTTTTCCATCAGAGAAGAACTTTTTTGAAATATTTTCAATAATAATCACAGCAGAATCAACATTTGGCATAGGCCGAAAGAACTTTTTGGGTACCGTAACCAAATATTTTGGCTCACCATAGGCTTTTATGGATACAGACAATATACTTTCCTTGGTATCCACTATCCTTTTGGCTACTTCCTTTTGCAACATAACCACGATGCGTAGAGGAGGATTTTTGCTCTCTAGAAACTTCCTCAAGAATTCTCCAGTGATATAGTATGGAATATTTGCAATCAAAACATAGCTTTTGTGGTTTTCTACGATCTCTTCTTCATTAAAATTTAAAATATCTCCATGAATGATTTTTAATTGCCCGCTAGCCACTTCATTTGCAAATTTCTCTTGTAAAAAAGGGATAGCTCTATCATCTTTTTCTATAGCAATAACTTTTGCGCCAGCAAGAAGGAGCTTAGAAGTCAACGCCCCCTTCCCTGGACCCACCTCAAGCACAAGATCTCCTATCGCAAAGTTCCCTGCATGAACCATTGCAGATATCACTTGCGGAGCATGCAAGAAATTTTGTCCCAAAGATTTTTTTGCTGTGAAACTATTTTTGAAGTTATTTTCCATTTTAAAAATCAATAAAAATTGCTTTTATCCCACGAGGAGCTTCTTCATCTCCTTTCGACTCAATATGTTCATCACCAATATCAGAAATAAAGTTTGAAGGTGTATTGACCTTTTGTGCACCGTATATAGTACGAAGTTGCGCATAACTTAAAAAAACTTTTTTCCTTGCTCGGGTCAAGGCTACATAGAATAGTCTTCTTTCTTCCTCACTCTCACTTTCATTTTTCTTTTCTTCATTCATTCGCTGATGTGGGAACAGATCTTCTTCAAGACCAGCGATGAAAACATAATCAAACTCAAGCCCTTTGGATGCATGTACGGTCATAAGTTTTACTGCATCATGGTCCTTTTCAAGTTCATCTTGATCTGTCGCTAGTGCCACATTCTCAAGAAGTTTTTCGATACCTTCCCCTATAGGTAAGGTATCATATTGAGAGGCAACTGTAACCATTTCTCTAAGGTTTTCAAGCTTTTCTTGTTCTTCTGAACCACCATTTTTATAAACATTTTCCATACCGCTTTCACGAATAATAAATTTTATTAAAGTTGACGGTCTATCTTTCAGGGCTACAGACTTGATCCTTTCAAGTAAATACAAGAAAGTCGCTACTTTATTTTTCAAAGCAGAACTAAGGCTACTTTCTTGGCCAGTCAAGATTTTCATGATGGTAGCCTTGCCTATTCCGCGAGGAGGAACATTGACTATGCGTACCATGTCATTTGTGCTTTCTCTGTTTAAAGCAGCACGGATGAAAGACAAAATATCCTTCACCTCTTTTCTCTCAAAGAATTTTACACCCAAGACTTGATAAGGAATATTTTTATTTAAAAAAGCCTCTTCAAGAACGCGCGACTGAAAGTTTGCTCTATAAAGCACAGCGATGTCACGAGCATCACTACCGTTTTCTATAAGATTCTTGGCTTCGTCGGCTATCATGCGCGCTTCTTCTTGTTCTGTATATGAGATGAGTAATTCGATCTTATCTCCCTCAATGTTTTTTGTAAAAAGATTTTTCTCAACACGCATTATATTTTTCTTTATGACATTGTTTGCGGCTGCAAGAATGGTCTGGGTCGATCGATAATTTTCTTCAAGAATAACGATTTTGGTTTCTGGATATTCCTTTTCAAAATTTAAAATATTGCTGATGTCAGCACCACGCCAACTATAAATATTTTGATCACCATCCCCCACCACGCATACATTGTGACTTTTTTCACCGAGCAACTTTATAATCTCATACTGTACCCTGTTGGTATCTTGATATTCGTCTACGTGAATATATTCCCAAATGTTTTGGTATTTATTTCTAATCTCTTCATTTTTGCGCAAAAGCCCAACAGTCTTCAAAAGCAAATCATCGAAGTCCAGTGACTTTTCTTTGATCAAAGTGGCTTCATACTTTTCCCAGACCTGCGCCACTATCTTTGGAAAATATTCCCTCGCCTTGTCTTTGTAAGCCTGTACCGTAATACCATCGCCCTTTTCACGAGAAATGGCGTTGAGTATCGATCCCGGCTCATATTGCTCAGGATCCAGGCCGATCTCTTTGATCGCATCTTTTACTGCCCTCTTGGATTCACCACGATCAAAGATGGTGAAATGTCTAGTAATGCCAAGTGAAGCAGCATTTTCTTTGATAATATGTACACCTAATGCATGAAAGGTGCTGACAAAAGGCCTTTCACTGAAAGAAATCGGGATATTGAGGGTCTTATCCTGCTCTATAAGGTGGAAGACACGCTCGCGCATCTCCTTTGCGGCTTTATTTGTAAAAGTGATGGCCAAAATTTTTGAAGGAGCGACGCCGTTTTTAATGAGATTCAAAATCCTATGGGTGATGGTCTTGGTCTTGCCTGCCCCTGCTCCAGCGATAATAAGTAGCGGACCTTTGAGGGTTTCGACAGCGTCTTTTTGTCTTTGATTTAAATTATCGGTAGACATACTCATCACTATAACATGCGAGACATTTTTTAAATAAAATTTCTAAAGATTTAATACAAATAGCACCATATTTATCAGAATCTTCAATGCCTTGTTTGACAGAACAGACCGTCTATCGTATGAAAAATACTTTCCACATGGTCTATTGACTTTAAATAGAGGGTCGCGTAGGCTGAATAGGTATATATAAAATATATGTATAAAAATGGCTCAACAAAGCCATCTACCGCCCTTACAGATAATCCGCATGTCTAGAAATAGACCAATGAATGATATTGCCGAAAGACTATTTATGTTATGCAATTTAGAACCACTATAAATAAAATTTTCAATAAGTTTTCTACAAGCCATGTATCGCTCATGGTTATTCTTTGTACACTAGTTATTACAGTATTTTCTTATCCAAGAACCACAAATGCCGGGTTCTTTTCTTTTTTTTCAGACAGTACAAGTGACAAGGCTTCTGCAAAATCTATAGAAATTCCCAACAACGCTACCTCACAGAAAATGATAGTGCTTCAAGCTCCTGTAAACTCCAATCCCAACTCCATAGATCTAGATAGCAACCCTTTGGTTATAGGCAATACCCTAGTAGCAGAGATCGGCCCTTCAGGCACTGTTTCTGAAGTAGATAGTCTTGAAAATAGCACTCAGATCAGCCTTTATGTAGTGCGCGAAGGAGATACCCTATCCAAAATCGCTGATATGTTCGATGTAAGTACCAACACTATCATCTGGGCTAACGGTCTTTCAAGAAACCCAGTTTTGCAAAAAGATCAAAAACTCATCATACTCCCTATTTCCGGTATCAAGTATACAGTCAAGAAGGGGGACACTATCAAAGGCATAGTCCTCAGACACAAAAGTGATTTGGATGAAGTTTTGCTATACAATGACCTAACTCTTTCTTCTGTATTAAGTATAGGAGACACCATAATCATTCCAGATGCAGAACCTACAGCAACTCCAGCTTCAAAGGTTATTGCAAAGAAAACTGTAGATCCAAACGCTGTATACAATGCTAACGGCCCATTTTACCCAGGCTACTACATTCGCCCTATAGATAATGGTTATAAGTCACAAGGATTACATGGTTACAATGCTGTCGACCTAGCGGCTCCTGCTGGTACAGCGATACATGCAGCAGCAGATGGTACTGTACTTCGAAGTGTATTCGGTGGATGGCATGGAGGTTATGGAAACTACGTGATCATCTCTCATAGCAATGGCACTCAGACGCTATATGCGCATACTCTTAAGAACTTTGTAAGTGTAGGAGACTATGTAAAGCAAGGTCAGCTCATCGCTAAAGTGGGTTCAACTGGTAAGTCTACAGGTCCACATGTTCACTTCGAGATTCGAGGAGCAAAGAATCCTTTCTAGAGCTAGACCTATTTCAAAAGTGTTTCTGCGACAAGTTATGTAAGGGGTCTACTGTCTATTAAAAACTTTTCTGTCTGTATTGTAAGGCCTCAAGTATATGGTTTTTTAGAATTTTCGGAGAACCTTCAAGGTCTGCTATGGTTTGCGAGAGTTTGATGATTCTATGATATGCTCTGGCTGATAAACCAAGCCTTTCGGCAGACTTTTTCAATAAATCCGAGACATCTTTTTCAAAAGAAATTATTTTTTCAATATCTGATACACTCATCTCTGAATTGTATTTTCTATTTTTAATTAAATAAGTTTCAAATCTCTTTTTCTGTATTTTGCGAGCCTTCACTACCCTCTTTTTGATAGATTCGGAATTCTCATTGTTTTTGGAACTACTGGAGAGTTTGTCATATTCTATTTTTGAAACAGCAACCCACATGTCTATGCGATCGACTATCGGTCCCGAAATTCTTTTTTTATAATTATTTACATCTCTTTCGGTGCAGATACACTTGTTGTTTTTTCCGTATCCACAAGGGCAAGGATTCATGGAGGCGATGAGTATGCATTGTGCAGGAAAGGTAAGGCTAGCTTTGGCTCGAGAAATAGTAATATTTTTGTCTTCGAGTGGTTGTCGCAGAGCCTCTATGACTTTCTTGTCGAACTCGGGGAATTCGTCCAAGAAAAGTACACCTCTATGGGCCAAGGTGATCTCTCCGGGTTTGGGGAAAGGACCGCCCCCGACAAGGGAGACATAGGAAGACGTATGATGTGGTGAGCGAAATGGAGCGCGGGTGATGAAGGGTTCCTCGAGGGTTTTGGAAATGGAATGAATGCTAGTTACTTCGAGTATTTCTTCATCGTCAAGCGGCGGCAGGATGGTAGGAAAGGCTTTGGCGAGCATGGTTTTGCCGGTGCCGGGCGGGCCATACATGGCTATATTGTGCCCTCCTGCCGCCGCGATCTCGAGTGCCCTCTTGGCTACTTCTTGTCCTTGTATCAAATTAAAATCATAATCACTATGCTTTATAGTTTTCTTAATCTTGGTTAAAGGCTGAACTTTTATTTCTCCATCTTTCCTTCGGATCACATGCCCTATCACTTGGTCTAGCGTTTCCACCGGATAGATTTTTATACCCTTTATAAGTGCAGCTTCCTCGCTATTCTCTTTAGGTACAAACATTTCTTTGTAACCCGCCTTAGCTGCACCATAAACAAGAGGCAGTATCCCGCTCACTTTACCAACCTTACCTTCAAGGGACAGCTCACCAAGAAATATTTTACCTTCAGGATCAAAATCTATATCCCCACTCGCACTCAGATACGCCAAAGCCATCGCCAGGTCAAAAGACGGACCCTCCTTCCTAATATCTGCCGGTGCCAGAGAAATCACCACCTTTTGATTCTTCTGTTTCGGAGATGTATACCCACTGTTTTTAATAGCCGCTGAAATACGATCCTTGGATTCCTCCACTGCTTTATCAGGCAAGCCTACAATAGCAAATGCATGCAGGCCATAAGATAAATCAATTTCAATGTTAATAATGTGCGCATTTAGCCCAGACAGTTGCGCGCTGTAAATTTTTGATATGCTCATGCCCTACACTCTACACTATCGAGATTAAGAAAAGATAAAGAAAAAATAAAGATTTGATAAAGATTTGGAGAATTGCTGCAATTACCTAGTGAATCTTGTCACTTCTCATGTCTTTCATGCAGGTTCTAGCGGAAGGATTGGCCTCAGCGCGCTCCTTTTCTATGCCACCACCACAAACTTCACAGATGCCATAGGTACCCTTCTCAATCTTCTCCAAAGCAGATTTTACTTCGTTCAATTGAGGTTCGAGTTGTTCGAGGATAGTATTGTTGCCATTTAGCTCCTCCATTTTGTCGGCTACTTCGTTTTCATCAGCACTGTCTGTATCGTCATGAGAAGTAGCTTGCCAGTCACTAGGATTATTTGGGTCTTTACGACCAACACTATTAAGCTCGTCTTCTAGTATAGCTTTCTCCTTCTCTAGCTTGTTCTTAAAGTGAGGAATGTCCTTTTTTGTAATCATAGGCATATTCTACCTTATATAGGTTTGCTTTTCAATCTTGTCTATGAGGGTTCGTATAATGGCTTCAGAAGTAGAGATTACTAAGGTGTCTTTATTTAAAAACGAATAAAGCAAGAACAAATTCCCTGCCTCATCTCTAAACTCCCTCACATCTCTGTTCAAAATCACCCTATCTTCAAATTTCCCTTTAATATTAAAAAACGAGGATATAGAGCTAGTGCCATTTGCAAGTTCCGCCCTCTCTTTGTAGTCAAAAACAACCGCAAGTTCATCTGGCATAACAGCTTCCCATTTCAACATCCCCGCATAGGTGTTTTGGAAAAAGTCAGTAGTAAGAATGATAAAGGGATCTCTCGACTCGTCTGTCACGTATACACCCATCATCCATCTATCAGTAAGGGAACGCTTGAGGGTGTCTGGCATATTTAGCCCTAGCTTGTTTATAAAGTTCGAGCCAGTAACCCGTACAGTGTTCTCTCCACTGGCTTCGGTCAAAATAAATTCGTGTATCTTACCCAGATCTACATTTTCACTTTTCCATGTATTGGCAAGACCTTTAATAAGTTTCTCTTCAAGAAGACCATCTATAGAAATAATTTTCTGAACATCTGGCATGACAATGCTCGGAATTTTTATTTCGGTATCCTTAACCACTTCATTGGCAAGTGGGCTTTTCAGATATAGATAATATCCTCCCAGTCCCCCACCCGCTACAAAGATCAAGCTAAGTACTGTCATGAAAATTTTCCGGCCATAATTCGGAGGCCTTATGGGTTCTGCATCGGCACTGCTCTGACTGCTTGTAGGTATTGATCCAACTGTCATACCTGGCTGCACAGATTGTTGTGATTGTTGTGCAGATTCTTGTATAACTGTCGCTACCTCAGCTCTCTTTTTTGCATCCTCTGCAATTTTCATTGTGAGAATAGAGGTGTTTTTGTGAGCCAAAGCATCAGCCACGTCACTCTCATAAGTGCGAATTGGTTTCTGTAGAACTATTGTAGGTTTCTTTTCCGGATCAGCTTGATTGTCAAGCATGTGTAGTGGGTGTTCGGGAGGAGTCTCGGAGGTCTGGATTTTCTCAGGAGGTTTTTTTTGCAACAATTCCTTAGGAAGTAGGGCTTCTATTTCTGCTTTTAATTTATCTTCGTTCATTTAATATGATTATATCACGGAGAACTACTTATCTATTTATTCCTGACCAGAAAGATCAGCAATATCATCAGCAACAGTACCAAGGGTTGCGTCTTTCGGACCTCTTTTTTTATTAAAGTTTCCACGCATACCACCCTGTGAGCTGTTTTTGCCTTTTCCTGAAAATCGATTCTGATGACCTATGAGATATTTCTGTACATTATCATCAAGGTCGAAGAAGTCATCCACCACTTCTCGAAGCTTTGAAGATGTAGATTTTCCAAAAGAGACCACCTCTACTTGGCATCCTTCATTTACCTGAAGATATTCTACAAGCGGCGCAAAGTCTCCGTCACCAGTTAGAAGTATCACTGCGTCAAGCTTCGGAGCGAGCTTCACAGCATCTATAGCCATACCCACATCCCAGTCTGCTTTCTTTGCTCCACTACCGAAGATTTGAAGATCTTTGGTTTTTGTCTCTATACCCATCTTGGTAAGAGCTTCAAAAAAGGCTTTTTCATCACCTGCTTCTGTGGTTATCACATAGGCAATAGCGCGAATAAGAGATCTCTCCCCCACCGCATCTTTGACTATTTGTCCAAAATTCACTTTTGAATGATATAGATTTTTGGCACTATGATAAATGTTTTGTGTATCGATGAAAACTCCAACACGCTGTTCTTTATGTTTAATTACTGACATATAAAAAATTACTTACTTATTGTTTATTAAAATACTAATACTTATTAAATTATTTAAAATCTAATTCACTTAACAACTGACAATAGAATTATACCACCAAAAACAAATAGAAAAATTATTTTGCCTTAAGTTCAAGCTTCTTTGCAATACTTGCATGACGCTTTGGATGCTTCTTCTTAAGATAGTTCATATGTGCTTGTCTATCTGCAACCATAGCTAGCAATCCTCTTCTTGAGTGATTGTCTTTCTTGTGCTTTTTCAAATGTCCCGCTAGTTCGTCTATCCTTTTTGTTAAAATGGAAATCTGAACCTCTGGAGAACCAGTGTCCTTGTCATGAATAGCTACTGTTTTTATGATATTTGACTTCTGTCTTGTTGTTAACATGATTTTGATACGATAGCACGAATGGCTTTATTTTGCAATGGGTGGGAGGGTGTGAGGAGTTGTTGGGTAAAGAAAAAGCCCCCTACGCGTTTCTCGGTCTTCTGTGAGAAATGTTGCGTAGGGGGCTGGCAATGACCGCCGCGTCAGATGTTCCTGACGACGTTGATCATGAGGTCGCGGCCGGTGGTGAAGAGGGGAATCAAGCTAGTTTTTTCGGTATAAGTTGGGACACGGTCATTCATAGGCTGGGTCTCCGATCCGAAACGACTTCCATTGATTGGTTAGGTCGACATGTCACGTTTAGTAGTGGCAAGTTCCTCAGAAGAGCGTTTCGTCATCATCCTAGCACATGTAGATTTTTTGTCAAGTGGGTGTCAAAAAGCCATGCATTGTATAATTGACGCATGTCGCACAATCTTCGAGACTTGAAAACCCAATTTCTGCAGTATGTAGAGATAGAAAGAGGTCGTAGTTTGAATACAGTTCGCAATTATGATCAGTATATAAGCCGTTTCTTGGACTATACTAAGGTGAAAGACCCAAAGGATATCACTGACAACATGGTGCGTGATTTCCGTATATGGCTCAATAGACAAGAGGCAAAAAAGGAGAAAGGAATGGCTAAAGCTACCCTAAAGAAGCGCACACAGAACTATTACCTTATAGCTTTACGTGCTTTTCTTAAATATCTTGCTAGGCAAGGCATCACTTCCCTATCTCCAGACCGTATAGAGCTGGCTAGAGTACCAGAAAGGTCGCTCGACCTCATCACCATAGAGGAATTGGAAAGACTACTCAAGGCACCAAATACTTCTGAATTAAGGGGCTTGAGAGACAGGGCTATACTCGAGCTACTCTTCTCTACAGGGCTTCGTGTTTCTGAACTTTGTGCTCTACCCCGCGATATCAACCTTAAGCTCGATGAAATGTCAGTAAGAGGAAAAGGAGAAAAGGTTCGTGTGGTTTTTATCTCTGATAATGCAAGAAAAGCTGTAAAAAGTTATTTGGATAAGAGAGATGATATGGACGATGCGTTATTTGTGCAGATTTTGGGTAAAGGCAATGAGAAAATGGCTCAAAAGAAGGATTCCCTACGTCTTACTTCTCGTTCTGTAGAAAGGATTATAAAGCAATATGCGATAAATTCGGGAATTTCCAAAAAGGTTACACCACACGTCATTCGTCATTCCTTTGCCACAGACTTACTTAGGAATGGCGCTGACCTAAGATCGGTGCAAATGCTACTTGGTCATGCAAATATCAATACTACGCAGATATATACCCATGTTACTGATACAGAATTGAAGAATATCCATAAAAAGTTTCATAGGAAGGGTTAATTAGCATAAGTAAACATTCTTTTCCGAGTACGAAAATTCTTTGCGAATAATTTTCTCATGTTCTCGGCTCGACAGCCTCGAAAGCCTCTACAAAGAACGTTTGCTTATGCTACTATACTATCTATGAACATCATCTGTTGGAATGTAAATGGTATACGTGCCAATGTGAAAAAAGGAGGATTTGATTGGCTTATTCAGCAAAACCCAGACTTTTTCTGTCTTCAAGAAACCAAGGCACATCCAGATCAATTAGAAGAAGGTATTCGAAATCCTATAGGTTATCATTCGTATTTCGACCATTCTAAGCTACGCAAAGGCTATAGTGGAGTGGCTATCTATGCCAAAGAAAAGCCAGAGAAAGTCGAGTATTCTATTGGCGGAGCGGAGGATTTGGACAAAGAAGGTAGGTTTATAGCCCTATTTTATAAAGAATTTGTTTTAATTAACTGCTACTTCCCCAACGGTGGCGGTGGACCGGAGAGATTGGACTATAAGATGCGCTTCTACGATCAATTTTTAAATTATATAAACAAACAAAGAAAAGCTGGATATGAAATAATATTCTGTGGAGATGTAAATACTGCTCATACAGAAATCGATCTTGCTCGACCAAAAGAAAATGAAAAGAATACAGGATTTCTTCCACAAGAGCGCGAGTGGATAGATCAAGTTATTCAGGCTGGATATATTGATGTTTATCGATATCAAAATCCTACAAAAATCGGCGCATATACATGGTGGGATATGAAAACTTTTGCAAGAGAAAGAAATGTCGGATGGAGAATAGATTATTTTTTCATAAGCCCAGGACTTTTAAAAAAGATCGAGAAAACCAAGATTTATAGCGCTATTATAGGATCTGATCATTGTCCCATAGAGCTGACTTTAAAATAAAGGACAAAAGAAAAAGTAGTTATCCACATATTTTATATCAATGTCCTTTACATGTCTTTTATACTTGATACAATGATCCCAGAGCAGAAGAGTTTTCCGAGAAAAACTCCACAGCAATTTGCTCTTTTGAAAATTAGTTTCGTCAGGGACCAGCGTGGGTAGTATCTAGTTCTTTTTTTTGAAATCGTCATTTCGCAAAAAGAAAACAACCCTTCATCAGCTTCGGGCCGAGTCATTACATGCCTTCTCTATCACATATATTTTTTTAGTTGGCTATGTTACAACACTCCCCCTTAGGTGAGTCGTCATCTAGGTCAGTTTCACGAGTTGCAAGTCTGTGGACTTGTCTGACTCATTTGCAAGTTTTTCGATTTCGCACAGCCGTTTAATGTAAAGTAAGGTTTTCCAAATTGTTTCTAACCTTTGGGAGCGCCGTACTACACACTAAGACGGCTGTTTGTTTGTATAATTAACGTTTCACGTGGCACATTTACCTAGTTGTTACTTATGAAACGTGGTATTTGTTACGTATTTTATCGATATCTTCGTTTTCTATAGCTTCTTTCTTATCCCTACCTTCCTCTCCAAGCTTAATAAGTTCAGTTTCTGGTAATGTGATAAGTTCTTTTGCCTTGTTCTCTAGGTATTCTGCAGTATTAAGTAGCGGATTTTCTATAACTTCTTCTAGTAGAGCATGCAAAATATGGCCTATTTTCGGTCCTGGAGTTACATGTGTAACATCCATAATACGTTTTCCATCAATTTTTAACATATTTACTGATACAGGATCTCTCAAGGCTTCTTCAACCATAGCCTTATATTTCCTTAACCGATATGGATTTTCCTTAGGTCTACCTGTGCCTATACGGTCACATATACGTATATTCATCAGGTCCCATATGTTCTCTCTACCGACATTGACTATCATTCTTCTTACGGCAGATAGGGTAATGGCTTCTGTATCAGAGAAAAACATATGCCAACGTATCATCTTTGTTACTTTATCTATGGTTTTTGTTGGAAACTTTAATCTATCTAGTATTTTCTTTGTTACACGTGAACCTACAACTTCATGTCCGTAGAAGGTGAATTGTTTGGTTTCATGTGAAATACGTCTTGTTTCTGGCTTTGATATATCATGAAATAGGGCACTTAGCCTTATCTCTAGAGGAAATCCCTTGTCAGCGGAATGTTGCACGGTTCTTAGAAGATGTTCCCATACATCATAAGCATGAGCTTGATTTTGCTCCACTCCCTTGGCTTTTATAAGCTCTGGAACTATGTACTGTAGAATATTGAGCTTATCAAGCAATTCTATGCCATCTTTAGGGCTATTGGACATCAATATCTTAGAAAACTCGTCTCTAATTCTTTCTTTTGATATTTTTTCTAACAAGCTAGCATGTTTTATAATAGCTTTTTCTGTATCTACGTTAATCATGAAACCTAATTCTGTGGCCAATCTGACAGCTCTAACCATACGAAGGGCATCTTCTATGAATCTTTCTTCTGCGTTACCGACAGCTCGTATGGTCTTGTCCTTTATGTCCTTTAAACCTTCGAATAGATCCACGACATCCTTGATCGATCCTTTTGAAAGACTTACCGCGATTGCGTTTATAGTGAAATCTCGACGTTTTAGATCGTCTTCTATACTTTTACTAAATTCTACCTTGTCTGGGTGTCTATGGTCAGTATAAGAGCTTTCAAGCCTATATGGAGTGACTTCCACAATCTTCAATCTCTCATCCAGTGCATCTTCATTTACAACTCCTACTGTTCCGTATGAATTTTCATAGAAAGTCTTCTGAAATAGGGGAGTGATCTGCTCTGGTATAGCATTTGTTGTAATATCCCAATCTTTAGGGGTTTTTCCAAGTAATAGGTCTCTAGTACAACCACCCACAAGAAAAGACTCAAAACCTGCTTTTTCGAGAGTTTCTACAATATCGACTATTTCTTTGGGGATAGCTTGGTTTTTCATGCTATGATTGTAGCATATTGGCAAAAGTTAGTAATTATGTAGTATGAGTAGTGTAAGGTCATTGCACCCGTAGTGAAATGGATATCACAAGTGCCTTCGAAGCATTTATTGGGGGTTCGAGTCCCTCCGGGTGCACAATTAATTTAAAGTACATCTTCATATTTTTGAACCACCATAGTATACTAATTGGTGTATGAGATTAGATAAAGAAAAGGCAATAAAACTTAGGTCCACTGGTAAAAGCTACAATGAAATTAGCAAGTTACTTAGCGTTCCTAAAAGTACTCTTTCAGAATGGTTAAGTGGTCATAAATGGTCTCAGGAAATTGCTAAAAAATTAATTAAAAAATCTCAAGAGAGATCAACTGTTGTTCTAAAGGAACTCGATAGAGTTAGAGGTGAAAATCTTAAAATTTTATATAAGCAGGCTGAATCAGAGGCTAATGAAGATTTTGATGTTCTTAAATACCACCCTCTTTTTATAGCTGCAATAATGATCTACTGGGGAGAAGGGGATAAAAGATCCAAACACAGGATATCTGTAGTAAATACAGACCCAAATTTATTAAAAGTTTTTGTATATTTCCTTAAGAAGATATGTGGGTTTAAAGATGATAAAATTAGAGCATGGATATTAGCTTATCCTGATATGGATATTGAAGCTTCCAAAAGATATTGGATAGAAAATACCGGACTAAAAGAATCTAATTTTAGAAAAACTATCACGATCAAAGGAAAACCCACAAATAGAAAGTTGCATAATGGTGTTTGTACAGTAGAATTAGGTAGTACCTATTTAAAGATAAAAATGTTAGTATGGTTGCGTCGCTTCTCAGAAGCGTTAGTTACAGATGAATATTATGCGGGCATAGTTTAGTGGTAAAATAGGTTCTTGCCAAGAATCAGTTTCGGGTTCGATTCCCGGTGCCCGCACAGAAGTAGGAATAGGTCAAAACTGTGGATAAACTTGTGGATTATGTTTATAAGACGTCCAATATATGGCTTATAATCGTGTCCTTTGTCTTTTTTATAAGCTAATAACTCCAAATACTCAAATGACTAAAGACACGAGAGAAACAGGGAATATAGGTGAAGATATAGCTTGTTCATACCTAGAGACACAAGGATTCTTTATTCAAGAAAGAAACTATTTAAAAAAGTGGGGAGAAATAGACATTATTGCGGTCAAAGACAAAATCCTTCACTTTATAGAAGTCAAAAGTGTGGCCGATAGGGGAGGGTGCTTGGACTATAGACCAGAAGAAAATGTTCATGAATTAAAACAAAGAAAATTACGAAAAATCATTCAAACATATTTACATGATAAAAAATATGGAATTGATGCTCAGTTTGAGTTTCATGTGATCACAATCAGACTAAATAAGATGACGGGGGAGTCTGAGGTGAAAATGCTCAGAAATCTAATACTATAAAACCTTCTAGAATGAGATTTTCTTTGGCTTTTCACCTCTCTATGCTAGTATATTTAAATCGGAGCGTGGTGTAACGGCTAACATTCCTGTTTTGGGAACAGGCGACTCCGGGTTCGAATCCCGGCGCTCCGACACTTATATAAGTAATTTGATATAAAAGATGAAAATCAATAAATCACCTTGGATACATCAGCTTAATCAAAATAGGAAGGTAGTATCTTTAAATAATGATCTAGATACGGACATAGCTATTGTTGGAGCGGGTATCGCAGGTGTATCTACAGCTTTTTTTCTTTTAAAATACACAAATAAGAGGGTAGTTCTTATAGACCAAGGTAAAATGGCTCATGGGGCGACAGGACATAATGCTGGGCAAGTGGTAGCTAAGTTTGAGAGACCGCTTGAGGAAATTGTAAAAGAGTTTGGTTTTGAGAATACAAAGGAAGCATTGCATGATCTACAGTCTGGTTGGGCACTTATCGATGAAATGTATACTGATAGCAACTTGGACATTCTCTTCTCAAGAATTTCTGGATATTATGGATTTTCTGATCTCCATCAGACTTTAATCGCTTTGAAGAATATAGAGATACAAGTTTTGGCTGGTTTACCTAAGCAAGAATTATTTGTGAGCGAAACTGCACCCTTCAAGCATCTTCTTCCAAAGGTCTATGAAAATTTTTATAAAATAGTTCCTCTAAAAGAAATCCTTGAAAGATTGGAGACCGAATCTACAGACTTTCAAGCTCTCACCGTCTTTCAAGCTGCCTGTATGAATTCAGCGCTCTTCTGCCAAGAGGTGGTGTCTCATTTACTGAAAACTTTTTCCGATCGCTTCTCTCTCTATGAAAATACTCACATAGTTAAGGCTGTGTTAAAGGATAATTTTGCATTACTTGATGCGGGGAAGCACACTATCAATGTCAGTAGGGTGATCTTCTGTACAAATGGTTTTGAGAATATTGAAATTTTTAATGAAGGAGGACTTGAAATAGACAAAAAATTTCATCACTCAATAGACGGTAAGGTTGGTTATATGTCTGGGTACTTGGAAAAAATGAATAAACCAGCTACAGCTATAGGCTACTATACCAAGGATATCGATCCATTGAACGACGATCCATACTATTACCTTACTCGTCGCTTGCATGATATCAATGACGAACAACACAATCTCGTTTGTCTAGGTGGACCAGAGATTGCTATCAAAGACAGGGAAGAGTATATGAGAGATTATGATTATCCAGAAAATATACAAGAGGGCATAGATACTTTTATAAAAAAGTTTTATGATTCAGACCCAAACAAAAAAATTGACTATCAGTTTACTTGGCACGGACTTATGGGTTATACACCTAATCGTATTAGATTAATAGGGGAGGAACCAAAGAATAGAGTTTTATTATATAATCTAGGTTGCAATGGTATCGGTATCATACCTTCGATATATGGAGGTAGAAGGATTGCAAGGATTATCGCTGGAGAGAAGCTCAGGGTATCAATTTTTGATCCAAAAGGTTAAAATAAATGTAATTATTTCTATATAATCTACAAATGTTTAAAAAAATATTTATTTATTTTGACAAACTTGAAGACCATACTCGTGGCAGACTGAGTCGTTTTCCCATACTCTATACGCTGATAGGAGCTATAGCTATAGTTCTCTTTTGGAGAGGTGTCTGGCATACAGCAGATATACTAGAGTCTCGTGGTGGTTTTTTGGGTCTCATATTATATGAACCGGTAAGTATACTTATCGTAATTATCATCCTTTTAATTACCGGTCTATTTGTATCCAATTTTATCGGAGATGCGATCATTGTCTCAGGGCTCAAACAACAAAAAAAGATAAATGAAAAAACAGAAAAAGAAGTAGAAGATAGTGAAATTACTCTAAGTAAAATACAAGAATCTATAAAGGATATAAAAGATGAAGTCGATGAAATAAGAGATGTGGTCAAACATCAATGAGTGTATGACACATAATAATCTTGTTAGATTACAGAATTCTTGCTAGTATAGATTTTGTATTAAAATAGAAGAATAAGCGGGGCTAGTTTAATGGTAGAATAGGAGTTTTCCAAACTCTTGGTGGGAGTTCGATTCTCCCGCCCCGCACAGAGAATTTTAGGAATAGTGAAGTAGTTTACATTTTACTGTAAATCAAAAAACCACCTTACGGCGGTTTTTTGTTAATCTTTATTGGAAATAAAGCTCTGTTTGTCCTACTTGACCTATTTTACTGCATCCTTCAAAGCTTTTGCGGCTCTGAACTTTGGAACCTTCATAGCTGGAACCTTTATAGCTTCTCCAGTTCTTGGGTTTCGAGCTTCTCTAGCTGCTCTTTGCTTTACTGAGAAGATACCAAGCCCTGCAATAGAAACCTCATCGCCCTTCTTTAGAGAATCGATGATGGAATTCATCATAGTCTCTACTGCTTGCTCTGCTTGTACCTTTGTTCCTCCTAGTACTGCATGAACAGCTTCTACAATTCCTGCTTTATTCATAGTGATTTATTATTAATAATTAATAATGTTTCTAACCTCTGTATCATTATATAATAAGCCATTTTTTGTGCAATGGTCAAAAAATTACAACTATTTTATCTTGCAAAGTCAATTACGCGAGTTTCTCTGATGATTGTAACTTTTATTTCTCCTGGATATCGTAGATCTTTCTCTATTCTTTCTGCTATTTCTCTTGCCATATTGCGAGCTTCAAGGTCGGTTACCTTTTCTGGAGTAACAAAGATGCGTATCTCTCTTCCAGCCTGCAGGGCATAGGACTTCTCTACTCCTGGGTAATTGTTGGCTATTGTTTCAAGATCAAGTAATCTCTTTAGATAATTTTCTATACTATCATGTCTTGCTCCTGGACGAGCACCAGATATAGCATCTGCGGTCTGTACTATGCGTGATTCAACCGTTTCATAAGGGTATTCTTCATGATGTGCTTGCATTGCTTTGATTATCTCTTCATTTGCGCCGAACTTTTGCAATATTCTTCTTCCTATCTCTACATGACTACCAGATACTTCGTGGTCTAGAGCCTTACCTAAGTCATGCAGAAGGGCACCAGCTTTGGCTACGGCGACATTTGCACCTATCTCAGAAGCTATCATGCCAGCTATATGTGACATTTCTATAGAATGCTGAAGAACGTTATGACCATAACTTGTACGGAAATGTAAGCGGCCTAATATAAGTAGAATACGAGGATCCAATCCTATAATCCCGCATTCATATGCAGCCTGCTCACCCTTTTCTTTAATTGTATTATTGATACTTGCCTTAGCTTCTTCCACTGTCTTCTCGATCTTGGCTGGTTGAATACGACCATCCTTTATAAGTTCTTCCAATGCTACCTTGGCTATATGTCTGCGTATCGGATCAAAAGAGGAGATGATAATAGTTCCTGGAGTGTCGTCGATTATTACCTCAACACCCGTATTTCTTTCGAAGGCTTTTATATTCCTACCTTCCTTACCTATGATCTTGCCTTTTATATCATCGCTAGCTAGATTGATGGACGTGGACATAATGTCTGGGGCAACAGAATTGGCCAAGCGTTGTATAGATGTGGCGAGTATATCCTTGGCCTTCTTTTCTAACAATTCCACCCCACTTTGTTCAAGTTTCTGAATACGTATGAGAATATCCTGGCTAGCCTTATCTTCTACGTTTTTCATAAGAAGATTTAAAGCATCGGTACTGCTCATTCCTGCGATTTTTTCTAGAACCTGGGCTTTTTCTTTTTCCAATTTCTCAGTATTTTCCCTAATAACCTTTATTTCTGCTATCTTTTGTTTAATTGACTCAACTTCTCTATCTATATCTGCCTGTCTCTTTTCAAGATTTTCTTCTTTCTTTATAAGGCGGTTTTCGATCTGAGCTATTTTTTCTTCTTTTTCTTTTATTTCTATACGGTTTTCTTCCAAATGCTTTTTGGATCTTGCATCTGCTTCAGAGGTGATTTTTTTGGCCTCTTCCTTTGCGGTGAGAAGCATCTCTTTAATTTCAAGTTCCATCGATCCCTTTTTTCCAAGAGAAATGATTAGACGCAAATAATAACCGATTGCAATACCTGCAATTCCAGCAATACTCAAGTATAAGGCTACGAGTTTTAATGACATATTAAAAGTTACTATATAACTTTTAAAGTACTTTGTCTACGATGCCATATTTCTGCGCCTCGTCTGCTCCCATGAAGAAATTTCTATCTACATCTTTTTCTATTTTTGAAATAGATTGACCAGTATTTTTTGCAAGCATTTTATTTAAGTTTTCTCGCATTTTTAATATATGTCTTGCACTGATCTCTATATCCGATGCTTGTCCCTCCGCTCCACCCAATGGTTGATGTATCATGATCTCGGCGTTTGGTAATGCAAATCTCTTGCCCTTTTTTCCTGAAGATAAAATGAGTGCTCCCATAGAAGCAGCAACTCCGACACAGACGGTTGAAACATCGTTTTTGATATTATTCATGGTGTCTATTATCGCGAGTCCAGCAGTTACTACTCCACCCGGAGAGTTCACATAAAGCGTAATATCTTTCTTTGAATCTTCGTGTGATAGAAAAAGTAATTGCGCCACTATAATATTGGCTACATGATCGTCGATCGGTCCGGCTAGGAAAACTATATTTTCTTTTAATAGGCGTGAATAAATATCGTAAGCCCTTTCTCCCATACTTGTCTTTTCAATAACGGTTGGTATTAACATATATTTTTTATTTTAATTGGTTTTATTTCCACATCATACCCTATGTTTCATATTTGGCAACTTTTAAAACAATACTGGAAGGTATAGACTATATATATGAAATTACAAAGATTTTTTTGTGAAGATAAGATCGGAGATAAAGGCTCTGTAGTTATTACCAATCCATCATTAATCAATCAGATAAAAAATGTTTTTCGGTTTAGGGTAGGGGACAAGGTGGCCTTGTTCGACAACAGTGGTTACGACTTTCTAGCTATGATTGATTCAGTTTCACAAGACTCTATCTCAATGTCTATTGTTGAAGTAAATAAAAATGTTGTCTTGCCGATTCGCGAGACTTATCTATTCGCTTCAATTATTAAAAAAGATAATTTTGAATGGATCGCACAGAAAGCAGTGGAACTTGGTGTCTCTCATATAGTGCCGATTTTCTCCGAGAGAAGTGAAAAGAAAGATTTAAATTTTGATAGAATCAAAAAAATTATTATTGAAGCAGCCGAACAAAGTGGCAGGGGGACTTTGCCTGTGTTATCTGAAATAATAGATTTGGAATCCGCCCTGTCTTCATACTCTCATGTGAAGTCCATTGCATGGCACCCTCTCTCAACCAAGTTTGTTTCACAAGATGTTTCGGATGCAATAGGTGCTTATATCGGCCCAGAAGGGGGTTGGTCTTCCGAGGAGATAGATATGTTTATGAAACATAATATTCCTGTGAGGTCACTTGGTCCCCAGATATTAAGGTCGGAGACGGCTGTGGTCTCCGTCATCTCTCTACTGGTCTTTTAGAAGAACCTAGTTCTCTAAGAATTTATAAACCGCTTCGTTTGTGAGAACTGTCTCTGCATAAGTGTATGCATGCTCTTGATTTGCATCCTTGTAATGCGCTAGAATGTTCTTAACTTCATCCTCTATGGTTTTAGCATCAACAGATATCTTTTCTAGTCGAGCAATTTCATTTAGGATAAGTTGAAGTTTAGATTTCTTTTCAGCATGTGGCCGCCAGTCCTTGCGAAGGTCTTCAATAGACTTATTTGCTTGTTTGAGATAATCCTCAATCTTGACCCCCATGCGAGAAACATCATCAGAAAACTGAGCTTCGATCCTTCGAGTTTCACTCTCGATGAGTAACTCAGGGATCTCAAAAGATGATGACTGGAGTATTGCGTCTGACAGGGCAATGCGCTTTTTATCCTGGGCTTCCATTTTCTTTTCAGACAAAAGTGTGTTCTTTATTTTACTTTTAAAATCTTCTGAATCATGATCGTGTCCAGTATGGTCTGCATGTGAAGATTTTATTTTTGTGATTATATCCTCAACTTCTTTTTCTGTTACTTCAAAAGTTTCTGGAATTTTTATCTTTTCATTATTTTCTTTTGCAAGCTTTTTGTAATCTCCGAGTTTTATTTCTGGTAATACCGTTGTGATGATTTTGAATTCTAGTGGATTGTCTGAAGCTAGTTTTGTAATATGTATTTCTGGTCGGCCTATAGCATCTATTTTTTCACCAATTATTATTTCTGGATAAACTTTCGAAATAGCGAGTTCAGCCATCTCTTCTAGTATTGTCATGTCTCCAACTTTTCCTACTAGAATATTTTCTGGAACCTTACCTTTTCGGAAACCATCTAAAGTTATTTCATTATTAATATTTTCTAGTGCTTGTTTTCTAAATGATGAAAAACTTTCTGTTTTTACAGAACCGATTATCTCCACTTTTGAACCCTCTATTTTATTGATTTTTATATTTTGATACATAGTTTTCAAAGTCTACATTATCTATTCTTTTTCGCAAGTTTCTAGCTGGCAGTAAATTTAAATTTTCTTAAATAAAAAACCCTTCATTTCTGAAGAGTCTTTTATTTTTTTAATTAAATTTTATCTTAACTTTAATCTTACCAACTGTTTAGAAACTATAATCTACATCTTGAAGTTGAGCATCGAGATCTGCTTCTAGAGCTGCATCATTTGCTTCATCTGAAACGCTGGATGTAGCGGTTGATGTATTCTGTTCGGTAGTTATCGGAGCGGGAGTCTGCTCAGTTACTGGAACTTTGTTTAGATTTTGGGTGAAGAAATATAATACAGCGATTATGATAATCAATACAACTATAAGGATACCGATGATCGGCCCTATCTTTTTTTCTTGTTTTGATACTGGTGGTATACCATTCATCATTCCACTTGAGTTTTGATTTATTTCCATATTATTTTTATTTAATTTGTTGTGCTTGTAGTTGTTGCTCCATCATTATTTCTCTTTGAGATTTTGGCGATTTCCATGACTGTCTTCTTGAAAGCATCTCTCGCTTCTCTTATAGCTTTGATCGCCTCATCAGCCACCTTTCTTGGCTTTTCTAGTTCAACTTCTGTCTCAGCTGTGGTAGACGCTGCGATGTTTGATGCTATGAATGCATCTACAGCTACCTTTGCTGTCGCTAGCTTACCTTCTGCTATTACTAGGGAAGCCTTAGTTTCTGTTACTGTCTTACCTTCAGCTTCAAGTTTCGAGATTCTTTCGTTGATTCTTGTTCTTATGTTTGTAAGATTCTCTAAGGTGATTGTCAGTTGTTTGACCAATGCACCCTTTCTTATTTCAAAGGCATCTTTTCGCATCTTTTGCACCACTTCTTTTCTCTCTGCTATCTTGGCCTTAAACATCATTGTTGAAGAAGCCTTGATGTCTCTTTTGACAAGATTAGTCGCAGTTCTTAAGTCTTTGATATCACCTCTCTTTTCCATATTGATATCTTTGCGTTCCTCCACTCTACCTTTCATTATCTTACTATCTTCTGCACGCACGTTTCTTATATCTCTATTCGCGTCCATGTTGTTCTCAATTCTAGCTCGTAGAGGGCTAGTGCTTGCTGCTCCATTAATCCTAGAATTTAGTCTCACTTCTTGCGCATTTGCTGCTTCTGCACCTATAGCAACACTAATTACGCACAACAAAAAACTTACTTTTAATATATTTGATTTCATTTTAATTTGATTCAAGCTAAATAAATAATAACCTAGTGGTTATTATTATACACTAACCGTTGCCTATGCAACACTCTCAGTAGTAGTGCTTGGAATATTGTTGGACTGAATGTCTATTTTCCAGCCTGTAAGCTTTGCAGCCAAGCGTACATTCTGTCCTCCTTTACCTATAGCAAGTGATTGCTGATCGTCGGCTACATGAACCACAGCTCTTTTTTCTGTATCATTGAGGTCGATCTTAGTGATTTTGGCAGGGGATAGGGATTCCTCGATAAATTTTGCTATATCTTCATTCCACAATATAATATCGATTTTTTCTCCAGCTAGCTGACTCATAACAGTTGAAACTCTTACACCTCTTTGTCCTACTAATGAGCCTATTGGATCTATATGGCTATCATTTGAATACACAGCTATCTTGGAACGTGCCCCGGCTTCGCGCGCTACAGCTTTGATCTCCACCACTTTCTGAGAAATTTCTGGTGCCTCGATCTCGAAAAGCTTTGAAAGGAACTTAGGGTGAGAACGAGAAAGTTTTAGCATAATACCCTTTGGACTTTCTTCTACGGCATATAGATACGCACGGATTCTTTCTCCTTGCTTATAATGTTCGTTGGGGATCTGATCTTCATAGGAGATCATACCTACAGCACGTCCCATATCCACAAAGATTGATCCTCTCTCTACTCTTTGTACTATTCCAGAGACTATCTCGCCTTCTTTCTGGCCATATTCACTCAAGACTGAAGTTTTCTCCGCTTCGCGTATCTTCTGTATGATCACTTGCTTGGCTGTCTGCGCAGCAATACGTCCATAATCTGACTTTTCTTCAAGAGGGAAGATGATTTCATCGTCCACCTTTGCATCTTTTTTAATTTTCTTTGCATCTACAAGGAAAATATGATGTTCTGGATTAAATCTGACACGGATATTCTCCTCTGCCATATTCTTCAAATCTTGTTCATCATCCTCGTCTTCCATAATGACTTTTGACTCATCAACGACAATTTTGACCTGATAAAACTCCACTTTTCCAGAGTCATTATCAAAAACAGCCCTTACTATCTGGCCCTTTTTACCATATTCCTTTTTGTAGGCAGTTGCGAGGGCTAGCTCTATCGCCTCTAGCATCTTTGTCTTCGGTATCCCTCTTTCGTCTTCTAGCTGTTGTAGCACAGAATGTATTACTTTTAGATCAAACATTTTATTTAGTGTTAATTATTTATGATTTTTTTTATAAAAATAGCTCGCCTGAAGCGAACTTGTTACAAAAAGAGTATACCATAATGTATACATATCCACAAGTTAGGTTTTGAATTGTCCTACTTTAGTTGTATTATTGTACTTATGAATTATAAAAAGCTAACAGTTTTCTTGGTTTTATTAATTTCTTTCTTTTCGGTTGGTTATAAGGCAAATGCTTCTGTTCCTGTTACTGGTTGGGCATGGTCTTCGACTATCGGATGGGTGAGTATGAATTGTTCGAATACAAATACTTGCGGTACGGTGGATTATAAAGTAGTGGTTTCTACATCTACAACTGATGAAACAGCAGGTACTTTTTCTGGGTATGCTTGGTCTTCGAATGTGGGGTGGATAAAGTTTGATCCTACACCTACTGCTTCTCGCCCAAATCCGACTATTGAATTGCCAGATGCTAGTGGTAACACTACTGGTTCTATAAATGGATTCATACGTGCTTGTGCAGGTACTATAACTAAGGATTGTAATGGCGCAGATAATCCTACTTGGGATGGATGGATAGAATTGTCTGGAGATAAGCATGGAACTGGATATAAAAGTGGAGCACAGGGGGTCAGTTATGATGAAACTCTTGATAAGATAGTGGGTCATGCTTGGGATCCTACAAATATTGGATGGTTGAATTTCTATGATGTGAACTTTGATGTGGATGGGGTGGCGAGTACAAGGCCAAGGGTAACACTTCAGGTTGGTGATAATTCAGGATTTGGTTCCTATAGTCCTAATGGAAGAGTAACAATAGCTTCAGGAGCTTCTGTTCCACTAAAATGGACAATGTCTAATATAGACAATACTTTTACTTGTAACACTGGAACAAGTCAGGCTACTTGGACTGAAGGTACTAGTCCAGCTGCACTTACTGCTATCTCTAATAGGCAGTCATCAACAGCTTATAGCGCTTCATTTGTTAATAATACAGCTAGTCCAGTAGATAAAACTCTAAGAATTTCTTGTCTAAAAGGTCTTGTGTCTGCTGGTGCCCCGTTTATTGTAGTGACAGTTCTCCCTGAGACTGGTGTTTCATGTGTCCAGCCAGCTAATTCAGTAAAATGTACTAATGCACCAACTAATACACCAGATAATCTTCAGTTGTTCGAGACAGAGAGTATGTGTTCACCGTCACCAACAAATTGTCAGTATTACTGTCCAGCTGGCTATACTAAATATGAAAATACTTGTCAGAAAGACGGGGAAGTGACAGAGACATAATTATTAGGTAGATAAAATATATAAAGAAAGAGCGCAGGGGAGGATATCCCTTGCGCTCTGTGTTTGCTGATTCTTGTCTCAGTTGGTTAATGTTTCTTGCGTAGCCACCTGATGGAGCCGCCAATCAGGCCTAGTCCCAACAATGCCCACGTGCTGGGTTCTGGGACAACTGTGAGCGTCCTTGATCCAGAAACTCCACCAAGTGAGTATGTTGCTGTTATGTCGAACGGTGTCCCGCTCATGAAGTTTTCCTTACCATACTTCATCGAGTCCTGATGACTAAGTGAAGGATCTTCGAATACCTGGAATGTTTGAGATATCCCAAGGATATTGATCTCATTTACAAAGACATTCTCGTTGCCTGAACCATAAATAACATTGTCCGCAGTAGTATTTCTGTCTCCGTCAGCACCCCAGTAGATGCCAATTCCTTGAAGTCTGTACGTTGCAGCCTCACCAAGAGTTGTTTCGAAATCAAAGAAACCTGGAGAGTAGAGCCTAACGCCCACTTCCGCAAAGGTGAATCTAACTTCACTCGTAATTCTGCAATTAAAAGTCAACATGTTGCCCCACTGACCACTCATTGGTCCAGTAGGATTTAGCTGACCATTCCAGCTATTGAAATCTGGAGTGGAGATTAGTCTTTCAATGGAGACCTGGTCACCAATCAGTGGTGCCCAGAAGGTGGGATTTAATGGATTTCCCACCGGACTAGCTCCACCTTGGAGACCAGCGACTACATTGTTGACAAATCCTTGCCCACTTGGCGACCCTGGGATGAGTGGAGCAATTGATGCTACCACCGTAATCACCGGATCAGGGAATGCCCCCTGCCCTTGGGGCAGAGCACATGCCGACTGAACGAACACTGCAACGGTGGCAACAAGCGCCACCACCAATTTTTGTAACTTCATCTTCATAACGTGAACCTTTCTTTGGTTGTGGTGCTTTTAGGCACCGGTTTTTACTGCGTTTTTGTCAGTTTTGGACATAGGATAGCCCTTGACGAAGTCAAAGAGCTAATTTCTAATATTAAAGCACAGAATAGTTTTTTGTGCAAGTTTTTCGAAAATCCTACCCAAAATAACTCTGTATCAAAAAATAGACCAACAACACCGCACAATAGTATAAGAAATACGCAGGCTCAAAGACACTTATAAAAAGTACTACTGCAAACAATGACAACCCAACTATATTTACATGATCCATTTTACCTATAGTCTTACCTAGAGGGGTAGATCGATCGCTAGAAAGCCTGGACCGGTGATGAGTAGGCTAAGTGAGATAATGAAAAGTATAAAATAATAATTCACCCCGTCAGTAAGGAAAGACTTTTGTTTGATCTTACTATAAATCCTTATGCCAAGTACTACGCAAGCCACAAGAGCTGCTATCTGTGTCCAGAACCCCAAGATGAGGAGCAGGGCGATGACTCCTTCAAGAACAGTAGGCGCGGGGTTCTTTGCAAAGCCATTTTTCTTAAATAATATATATGCCCAATAGCCAAAGATTATTCCAAGCGTTAAGCGCAAAAGAAGAGGGGATAGGTTTTCTAGTGACAATAAATATGGAAAAATTGAAAACATATTGATATTTGATTAATTTAATATAGAGTAAGGATATGATATCACAATTCTCTTTACTGCTCCATAATATTCGCAGTACCCACAATGTAGGGGCGATTTTTCGCACAGCTGATGCGGTAGGGGTTTCGAAAATATATCTCTCAGGCATTACCCCAGCGCCGGTGGATAGGTTTGGTAGAACAAGGTCAGATATAGCTAAGGCAGCGCTCGGGGCAGAGAAAACTGTGGCTTGGGAAAGTATCGCAAACGTCGATGTTGCAAAATTCATCAAAAAACTTAAAGCAGAAAAGGTGAGGATTATCGCTCTTGAGCAAAATTCCATCTCAACTGATTATCGAAAAATAAAAACAAAAGAGAAAAATCTGATTATCCTCGGCAATGAAGTAGGGGGTATAGAAAAAGAAATACTAGAGCTTTGTGATGAAATAGCAGAGATACCAATGTTGGGTAAGAAGGAGTCACTGAATGTCTCTGTGGCTGCCGGAGTTATTTTATACTCTCTTTTAAAAAACTGATTTATTAAAATAAAAGGTAAAGCAAAAAGCCCCGGAGGGCCTTCTGCGAGAAACTATTTACTACATGTGCAATCCTTCATTTCTTTTCCACAAGCTTCACATTTTTCTCCTTCCATTTTATTTTTTGAATTAAATTTAAGTAATTCGACCTCCGCTACAATTATATCACATTGATTCAAATAAAGTCTGGTGGGAAGGGCAAAAATGTGTCCCTCTGCTTCCGAGCACTATTCGCGCTATCGTACCTTTACAGCCCTTCTTTGAACATTTTGTGCCGGTTTTGCGATAGGCTCTATGCTGTTCTTGAAATTTGCCTCTCTCACCATCGATATTTCTATAGTCCGACATTGAATCTCCACCCAAGTCTATTCCTCGAGAGAGGGTGGTGATTATGCTTTTGTATAGGTCACTAAGATTTTTTGAAGGAATATGCTTAACTAAGGATTGAGGATGTATACTAGCTCGCCAAAGACTTTCATCGGCATAGATATTTCCAATTCCCGCTATAATGCTTTGATCCATAAGCACAAGTTTAATTTTCCCATGAGGTTGGTTTAATATCTGCTCTCGAAAAACTTCAAAAGCGAATTTCTTTTCAAGTGGTTCAGGACCAATGCCTTTGAGATGAACTGAGTCATGCATCTCACTTGTTTTAAGTAAGGTAACCTTGGCGAATTTCCTTGTATCACAAAGGTCCATGGTCTTTCCATTTGATAAATAAAACTTCAGGCGTATCAAGCGGTTGAAAGGATCAGTTTTATTGTAATTTCCATACAATACATGCCCGGTCATTTTCATGTGTATAAGAATTGTTTTGTCGTGAGAGAGATTGATCAATATATTTTTGGCTCTGCGACGAACATTTAAAATTTTTTCATTTTTTACTTCTTTTTTAAAATATGTGAAGTATTCTGGATCTTTTATAGTATTTGAGCCGTAAAAATAAGGACTATTGTACTCAGTCCATACGTCCAGGATCTTCAAACCGCTTACGGCTCGATCTAGTCCAGAGGCTGTGGTTTGTACTTCTGGCAATTCTGGCATACAATTCTTATATCACACTTTTAAATTTTGCTCCATGAAACATTACAAATACACTATCATCGCATTCTTTGCCATTGTTATCATCGGTACACCGTGGCTTATTACTACCTATCCACGCAGTATGGTTTTTATAAATAACGCTTTCGACAGCATTGAAGACAATTTCGCTGCGGTCTTCTTTCGAGAATCTATCACTATCTCTCAATTGCAAAACAAATATGATGCCGTTTCCAAGAAGTATCCCAAGGTGCGCATCATGATAGTGCCTGGACATGAACCAGACTTCGGTGGTACAGAATTTAAAGATCTTAAAGAAAGAGATATGACGGTCGATCTTGCGAAGCAGCTCGAGGTTTTCTTCAAAAACAATTCGCATTATGAGGTGATAATCGCTCGAGATCAGACCGCTTGGAATCCTGATTTGAAAAAGTATTTTGATGAACATTGGGATGCTATATCGGCCTTTGTAAAAGAAAATAAAAATGAAATGGTGCGCCTGGTTAATGGTGGGTCAGTGACCAAAGTAACAGATGGTATGTATCACAATGCTGCTCCACAAAATGTTGCTCTTAGGCTCTACGGTATAAACAAATGGAATAATGAAAATAGTATAGATATAGCCATACATGTACATTTCAATGATTATCCAAGGAAGAATCCAAGTGTAGCAGGGAAATATTCTGGGCTTTCGATATATGTTCCAGAGAAGCAATATTCAAATAGTACAACCACTCGTGCTATCGCCGACACTGTCTTTAAAAGGTTATCGAAATATAATCCGATTAGTAATTTGCCAAAAGAGACTGATGGGATAATAGAGGAGCAAGAACTTATCGCTATTGGATCTTACAATACTCTGGACGCTCCTAGTATGCTTATAGAATACGGATATATCTATGAACCTCAGTTTGCCGACAAGAATGTCAGAGATTCTACCTTTAGAGATTTGGCGTTTCAGACATACTTGGGGATACAAGACTTCTTCGGTAGTGGCAATGATGTATCTCTCACTTATGATACCTTGATGCTACCTTATAAATGGGAAAATAATATAAACAGAAACACCATCGACAAGAATCCTGTTCTTGCTCTGCAAAGCGCTTTGATCCTCGAAGGACTTTATCCTCCAATAGAGAAAAATAAAAATGATTGCCCAAGAACAGGGAAGTTTGGACCTTGCACTATACAAGCGCTTTCAAATTTTCAAAAGAAATACGGTATCAATGGAGAAAATGAAATGGTCGGTGAGCAAACCAAAAAGATTCTTAATGAAAAGTATTCAGGATTTTTAAATTAGTTTAGCTAACTTCCTCAATTCTTCTCTAGTCACCTCAGCATCGCTCCAAGGGATTTTGCTATCATTCTCTGTCATTATGTATGGATCTGTACCCTTGCCGGTTATAAGCACGCTGTCGCCAGTTTTGGCGCTTTTCAAGGCATAAGCTATAGCTTCTCTTCTATCCATGATGATCTTTGGAGTCTGATTTACAATACCTTCTTTTATATCAGCTACAATTTTGTCTGGACTTTCATCATAAGGATCCTCATTTGTAAGGATTATTTCATCGCAATACGCATCAGCGATACGACCCATTTCTTTTCTTTTCCAAGTATCTCTTCCACCTCCCGTGCCTCCCAGCACGCAAATATTCTTCGAACCTTCGAAGATCTGATAAAGCTTTTCAAGAGAATCTGTAGTATGTGCGTAATCGACAATAACCGTGAAGTCCTGACCCTCCTTTATTCTCTCTACTCTTCCTCTGACCCCGTTGAACTTTTCTATTGCGCGCACTATGATTTCATCCGAGACTCCAAAGTTTTTGGCGCAAGTTATGCCTGCTAGTAAATTGTATAAATTAAATAATCCAGAAAGTGGAGAGTGAATGGATTTTTGACTAAAGGTAAAATCTATACCCTCACTCTTTATAGTGTAAGGCTCGGCGTCTTTGATGCTATATGTGACTTTTTTATCTACACCGCACTCCAAGAATTTTGCAGATTCTTTGTCATCGGCGTTAGCAATGATTGTGCGATTTTCTTTTTTGCTCTTAGTCATTTCGCAAGCAATTTTGACCTTGGCTTCCACATACTTCTCATATGATCCATGAGATTCTATATGTTCTGGTGAAAGATTGGTAAAGATCAAAGTATCAAGATGTATAAACTTGTGTCGATACTGCATGCTTCCTTGAGAAGTCATCTCTAGAACTACAAAATCACACTTTGCTTTGACTGCACGATGTATGAGTCTTTGCACAAAGAAACGCCCAGGCATGGACATTTTAAATTTGTTATCTGTAGAATCATCGGCAATCTTGTAACGCACCGTGTTCGATATTGCTGTTTTGTATCCAGCTTCTTCGAGTAGGGCATTCACTATCTCGGTTGTGGTGCTTTTACCCTTGGTACCAGTAACCCCTATCACCTTTATTTTTCTTGAAGGGAAGCCATAGAAAATGGCAGAGAGGAGGGCGAGGGTGTAATGATAAAAGGGTTGAATAAGTTTAAAAACTTTTACTGGTATGTATTTGCGAATTTTGGAGAGGGTGATGGTGAGCATTTTATTTATTGTTTATTATCTTATCTATTTTAATATTTTACTTTCCCAATATCTTAAGCGCCTCTTTTATTTTATCATTCGTCTTTATAATACTTTTCGGCAGTTCCTTCAGCGCCTCTCTTGCCTCATTGTCTCTATAGCCCAATGCTTTCAAGGCTTCGATAACATCCGCATCACCACGCATAGCGCTCTTTGATTCTGGGGTGTGAGAAATCTTTTCTATCTTGTCTTTGAGCTCCATCACGATCTTTTCTGCAACCTTTTTACCTATACCACTGACCTTGGTGAGATGAGAGGTGTCGGCAGTCTGCACTGCTGTCTCGATGGCTTCTACTGAAGCAGAGTTCAATATTCCCAAGGCGGTCTTTGGTCCGATGCCCGAGATAGTTATGAGAAGTTCAAAAAAGCTAAGCTCTCTTAAACTTAAAAATCCATAAAGATCTAAAGCGTTTTCGCGTACTGCTAGATAGGTCCAGACTATAAGGGTATCATCGACTTTTATTTTAAATATTGTGTCTGAGGTTACAGACACCTTATATCCGACACCTCCCACATCCAAAACTATGTATTTGGGGTCTATATGCGTTACCGAGCCGTTTAATCTGGATATCATAGCTACATCATAGCCCGAACCTTGTATTTTTTAAAGGTATATGTTAGTTTTTATAGACAAAACATTATGGCAATAACTTCATCAGCAAAAAAAGCTCTAAGAGCTAGTATGAGAAAGAGGGTATTCAATATGCGCTCAAAAGCAGCTATCGATGTTCCTCTAAAGAAATTTCGTAAGTTAATATCAGAAAAAAAGGTAAAGGAAGCAAAAGAACTTATTCCTTCACTTTATAAAGCTTTGGATAAGGCAGCAAAGAAGCACTTCATAAAGAAAAACACAGCATCAAGATTTAAAAGTAGAATAATGTCAGCAGCAAAGAAACTCAGCTAATATAAAAAACTCGGTCAACCCGAGTTTTTTTGTTATATTATCCTTCCGTCATCAAATCGTACTATCCTCTCCGCTGTCTTTCCGTATTCTTCTTCATGAGTAACCATGATTATGGTCTGGCCATTCTTATGAAGCTCTTTAAAGATACCAAGTATCACTTTCGATGATTCATTGTCGAGGTTGGCTGTCGGTTCATCTGCAAAGAGAATATCTGGATGATGAGCAATAGCTCTCGATATACTTACACGCTGTTGTTCTCCTCCAGAGAGCTGGCTGGGTAGCTGATTCATATGAGTGTCTAGTCTTACTTTAGCCAAAGCTTCACTCGCCACAGCATAGGCCTTCTTTGTCGGCATGTTTTGCATCATAAGAGGAAGAGCTACATTTTCAAGGGCGGTGAGTTCTGGGATAAGGGCATAGTCTTGGAATACATAGCCAAGTCTGGTGAGTCTAAAGGTAGTCTTTTCTTCACTTGTCATGGTGTGAGTATTTACTCCGTCAATGACAATCTCACCGCTTGTCGGCTCATCGAGCAGACTTATCTGATACATGAAGGTGCTTTTTCCAGCTCCAGACCTTCCCATGATAGCGATAAATTCTCCCTTTTTTGCAGTAAAATCTATACCTTTCAAAACCGTAGTTTCTACTTGGCCATTCTTGAAAGTTCTTTTTAAATTTTTTGTTTGTATCATGGTGATTTTAATTTATTCTATTTGTACTTCTTTATTTTCTACCTAGTATAGAATCCAATGTATTTTTTCTTACGATCATTCTTGCTGGGATATATCCTGCAATAATGGTCGCACCGATAAGTAGACCTACTCTAATAAGTGTTCCATAGAGCGGGGCTACTAGTATTCCATCACTGAAAGGGAAGTTGATAGGGTGGCTGGCTATGAAAGGCTGAAGAAAAACATAAAGGAGAACAAGACCGACAGATGAACCTATGAAGGCATAAAAAATAGATTGCATAACATATGCCATCTCTATTGCTTGTCCACTGATACCTATGCCTTTTAGTATTCCAATGAACTTTCTTCTGGTAATAGCATTGATAAAAATCACGATAAAGATTGTGATAGACGCTACTACAAGTCCTATAGATCCGATCATGTTCCCAAGTAAAGAAAAAGTATCACGTATATCTTTTATAAACTTTGGTTCAGCGTCTGTGGATGTTTGTATTTTTGCAAATTGATCTGCGCCACTTATTTTAATCACATCTCTAACACTTGATGGGTCTATACCTGGCTTGAGTCTAATAGCTACCTCATCCACATTAAAATCATTTCGTCCTATCAAGCTTCTGAGTTGAGAATCTATCATATAAGCTCTAAAACTTACTTCATCAACTTTAGTTTTTAGTATTCCTTTAACTGTCATTTCACGTACAGTGCCATTTACTTTTACGCGCACTTTTGTGCCGATAGATACATCATCCAGAGCACTAAACCCTGGACTATCGATCGGTATGTATTTTTTAATTAAAAATGACCCTAAAACAATCTGATCATAATCTCCAGGTGATAAATATTCACCTTCAATTATATATTTTGATAAATTAGTCACTCTATCTTCTGCAAGAGGGTCTATCCCTACTATTTGTGAAGAAGCTATATTAGCCTTTTCCTGAAAATTTGTCCGAGTTTTATATCCAGCCTCAATAGTTCCTCCTTCTATATATCTAGGAGTTATGCTCTCTATATCTTTGGATGCGAGTATGTTCGATATAATTTCTGAACTATGTTCAATAAAATTTTTATTTTTTAAATTAGAAATAATCACCTCACCCGTGTACTGAGCTTTAATAGCATCAACTGAGCCTTGTATTAATCCCACCAATATTCCAGAAACTACCACTAAATTAAGAAAGGTTAATACCATCACAAAGATTATTAAGCCAGTAGTCCATTTGCTAGAACGTCTGATCTGTCTTAGTGCTAAGAAGAATCCTATGCGTATATTAAGTAAAGAAAACATCTAGTTTTTCGTCTTATTTAAGATAATATAATCTCCTTCAGAGAGACCTTTTATAATTTCAACTTGTCCCAAGGATGTAGAATCTCCAGTCTCTACTGATGTTTCTATAGCTTTTCCATCTACCAATTTATTTATAGTTTTCTTTTCTCCAACGGTAGAAATTGTGTTTTGAGGTACAATAATAACATTCATTTTTTCTAAAGTTGTTATCACTGCATTTGCGGTCATGCCGGATCTGATTCTCTCGTCTGATTTATCAAATGACATTTTGATTTTGTAAGTAGACACTCCATCGCGTATGGTCTCTGCTGGATCGATAGTGGTGACAGTAGCATCAAAGATTGCATCTGTTCCATAAGCATCCAAGGTAATGGTTACTGGATTGCCACTTTTTATATAGGCAATATGCACTTCAGGTACAAAGCTTTCTATTTCATAAGATGAAGCGCTCATAATAGAAACTTTGGAAGTGTTTGGTGAGACTATCTCTCCAACCTTTATATCCATACGGGTGATCACTCCATCAAAAGGTGCTCTTATGAGAGTTTTGGTCAACCTTGCTTGTGCACCCAAAAGATCTGCCTGACTTATCTTTACCGAAGCATTCTGGCTCGCTATATCGCTTTCTGTTGATCCTGCTTCAGAAAGGGTAAGGGTATTGCGAGCATTTATCCATTCTGCTTCTGCGTCTTGAATGTTTTTAATGGAATTAGCTATGCTTTGCTCTGCAGAGTTGATGGAGTTTCTATGAGCATCGATCTCGGCTTGTGTAAAAGTAGATCCGGTTCGCAAGTCATCTGTAATCTCCACTAGATCATCGGTGAATTTATTTAATACTTCAAAGATACCGCGATTAATAACTAGAGCTTCTTCGAGTTTTTTTTGATCAAGGGAAGCTTCGATGGTTAGTTGGGTTTCTTTCCATAGCTTTAGATTTTCTGTTACCTTCACTCGGTCGTTCTCTATAGTTTTTTCTCTTTGACTTGAGACAGACAAACCAGAAAGGGTAGGATTGATACTGTTTCCATCGTCGAAAAGTGTGTCGATATCATTGTTCACGGTGTTTTCTGTATTCAGATATTCTGCAGCCAAGATGGTGATGAGCTTGGTTGAAGTGTCTATGAGTTCTTGTTTGTCTATAGCCAACTGCTCTGGCCTTGTGCCTATGGATAGAGAAGAGAGCTTAGCGTTCTCTTTTTCTATCGCTGCTTGCTTCTGAGCGATTTCGGCGTATATATCTCCGTTTTCTATACTGGCTATTACCTCACCCTTTTTTACTAGTGTACCTACTGGTGTAGAAATATTTGAAATACGTCCTCCTTGTTCAAAGCCCAGCTCAGCGCTCTCCGAAGCCACAACTTTTCCAGAAACCGACACTTGGCGCTTCAAGGTATCTCGCTTGATCTGCAGTAGTTCGAAATCATCGCCAGAGCCTTTAAAAATTGAAAAGCCGGCTACTATAAGGATAATGGCGAGGATTATCGAATAAAAGTAAGGTTTTTTAAGGAAATTTGTTTTTATTTTTTTCATATGATAATGATCATTATACACTATGGTTTATTATAAAAAAGTAATATATCCATGCTGTATTAATTTATGGTAGAATCACAGCATATGATCAATGAACAATATTCTGGTGCGCCTGTATCCAAATTACCAATCTTACTAATTATAACCATAATAGCCCTCTGTCTTATCGGTGGAGGCACCTTTGCCTATTATAGACTTACTACTCCAACTCTTTCATCAAACGAGATTTTAAAGAACAGTCTCGAGGCTTCCAAAGATGTCAGATCTCTTTCCTTTGCGGCTGTTAGTGACGGCAAAATAGAGAGTAATATCGGTAATGGGATACCTTCCGCGTCAAACTTTACCTTCAATTCAAAGGGTTCTATAGATTTTCATTCTATCGATAAGCTTCTATTCGATCTTAGTATAGGGATAAACGCGTCGGTCAACACAGCTACTAGTAGTGGCTCGCTCTTGTCAGATCTCAATGCGATCTATATTAACAAAAATCTCTATCTCGACTTGAAAAATTTTAGTGTCTCATACACTTCTACAGATCCGAAAGCTATGGGAACACAAATGTTCGTCGGTATGGCTAATAACTTTGCTAGTTCATTGCGAAATAAGTGGATAAAAATCGATACAAGTAAGTCCATCAAGAAATCTTCTGAAAGCGGTACCTTTACAAATGAAGATATGCTAATGATTCGAGATTATGTACTTGGTATGAGCTATATAACTTCTATAGATAAAGTAGGGGAGGAAACCATAAACGACACATCAACCTATCACTTAAAAGCGACTATTCAAAATGGTCAAGAATTAATCGATCTTATAAAAAAGATTAATAAGGATAGTAAAATTTCCGATGAACGCATGTCAGATATTTCAAAAGCTATCAATCAAAAAATTGATCTAGATATCTGGGTAGGCAAAAGAGATTATCTGATATATAAGGTAGTATCTTCTTCAGTGATGATTAGTGACACACAGACAGGAACAAAGACGGTAACAAGCCAGGAGTTGGTATTTGATAATTATAATAAGTCTGTATCAGTGGTTGCTCCTCAAGGTGCTGTGTCGCTAGAGCAGATAATGTCGAATCTTTTTAAGGGTTTGAAGTAGGGTTGGATTTTAACAAAGGATCATTATGGTCACGGATATTCGCCTGCAGGCGAATTCCGCGACCCCGCCTCGCTTGTCTCGCCTGTTGGCTCGACATAGCTCCGGCTGGCACAAGTCCAAAAAAATCCAAAGCAGTTTGGATTTTTTGGCTTGTGCCCCCGGTAGGAATCGAACCTACATCACAACTTCCGCAAAGTTGTGTCCTATCCATTGAACGACGAGGGCTACTAAAATAGACTATCACATTATTTCTAGAATCCAAACCTCTCAAGAACTTTTTGAGAAAGTGGTTCGTGATGCTCGGTTTCTGAAATATAATTTAAAAGAATATCTCGCACATCCTCCGGATCTACTTCATCTATAGGGATAGTGATATATGGCATGAAAGTTTTGTGAGACTTTACAAGGATTTTGGCAGGACGTTCATGTGCATCTATCCAAAATGACTCTAGTGTCAGAAAAGGGTATAGAGTTTTCTCTGACACTATTCCGCGGTCATTTATTTCATAATGAAAGATTCTTGGCTTCTTGGTTCCATGTACAATGAGGGAGAAGGCACCTACTATTATGAAGATTCCAAAGATAATGTTATTAAAAATAATCGCCAGTGCCGCGGTAGTAATGGTGATAATACCAACTGCCCAATACCAGTCTGAGTTTTTTTCTATATGAACATGTTCGGGAGCATCCCAAGCTATGAGAGGTTTCATGAACATAGTATAGCATTTTAAAGAAAATTATTTCATTGCATTTATTAACAGTTGTGAGAAGATGATAATGTAAATACAAATATATGTCATATTCATCTTCAGTTTCTATTATCATAAATGCTTCACCTGAAAAGATCTGGGAAGCGTTGACTGTGCCTGAGAAAGTCAAAGAATATTTTTTCGGTACCAACCTTGTTACAGACTGGAAAGTAGGCTCTCCTATACTCTTCCGTGGAGAATGGGAAGGGAAGGCTTATGAAGACAAAGGTACGGTTCTAGAATTCAATCCACCTCATTCTCTTTCTTTTAATTATTGGAGTAATTTCAATGGGCTCGAAGACAAAGAAGAACTTTATCAAATCCTTCGTTACGAACTTCTAGAAGTAAAAGATGGCATAAATGACGGAGTTAAAGTAACTATCAATCAAAGCAATGTTGATACTCAAGAAAGAGCAGATCATTCTGCTAAAAATTGGAAAATGGTTCTGGAGGGTTTGAAGAAGTTGGTGGAGAACAAGTAAAAACAGAAATACATTACTTTGCAGACCAGAAGTTTTTTGATAAAAAATTACACGCAGTCAGCCGAAACTGAATGCGTGTTGATCTGACGACTAATTGCCAACAGAGCCGAGTTCGATAGCGGCGAAGTAATAACCAGGAGTACCCGTGAGTTCCTTCCTTAACCTCGGGTCCCAAAACCTTCCATCTCCCAGGGAGATCGGTATCATGGTGGTTTTGAAGACCATGTTGGTGAAGTATTGTGGATCTAAGTGTTTATACTTATTCCATTTCTCCAACATCTTCAACTCCTCTGGAGACCCTATTTCCACAAGAAGGCACATTTTGTTGCCAATCAACCCGCTATAGGCAGTTAAGTTAACCTTCCGAGTCTTCAATCTCTCCAGATAGTAGTTCCCACCACTACCTTGGAAGATCCGACCTACCACAACTGGTTCCTTGTAAGTGTTGGTGATTACATAAGTCACAACGTAGAGAATCAATACTGCCAACACAAAACCCAGGAATCTAATAACTCCTGAATTAATTTTTTCAAAAGTGTCCTTCATAACATCTAGAGACGAACATGTATGCGGAGGTTTCTAGGCCCCAAGGTTTAAGATGCACACCTATCTTTCTTCAAGTTCTACTCACTAGGCTAGCATTAAGAGGGAAGTTTGAGAAGAGGGTAAAACAAAACCTCCCGATCTTGAAAGAAGGGGAGGTTTTGTTCGTTGTATGTTTAGTTTACAACTAATCCGCTATTATTTGGATTTGTACATCCAGCAATAGCTAAAGCATATCCAGGAGAAGATACTTGCACTGAGGCATATTTTGTTCCAGATGAAGTATAGCTAACATTCAATGTAGGGTTCGTTTTTACAGCAGAAGCAGAATCTGTAGCTGTCCATACATAAGTATATGGTGTAATACCACCACTAACAGTCGAAGTCCATGTCACTGGAGAGCCTATTGTTGCGGTGTTTACATTGGTAGAACAAGATACTGTAAGGGGAACTCCAAGTTTCATACATTGAGCGACACAAGATGAGCTATCATTTGCGCCTGCAGTGGCGTCTATAACCCAATTATCTCCATTATCATATACACTGCAACTACCGTTAGTATTACCAGATGAACTTATACCACTTTTTGTAAGAAAACAAGCTGAATAGCTAGAACTTGGTCCTATAATAGAATTACCAGAACCACTAGCAGTTATTTTGGGTGAAAATATTAAAGATTTTGAATTGGCTGTTGAGGGTTGCCATGTCGCTGCTCCACTTGCATCTGAAGTAAGGACTTTACCAGCCCCAGCATTTGTTACTACCGTAAGAGTATTTGTCACTACATTATCTATCAAAGCAGAGCCTATTACATCCAGTACTTGTGTTCCGGCGCGTGGTGTAGCAGCTCCTAGACCCAATTTACCTATCTTACCTTGAACAGATGCCCCCGCATTAATCGGTGCATCGATATTTCCATCTGGAGGTGCTACAGTCGGAGGTGTCCATGTTGCTGCAGCTACTGAAATAGCAAATGCTCCTAGAAACAATCCTGTAATGCTCGCTATTTTCTTTAAAGATGATATTGAATTTTTCATAATAATGTTTTTATAAAATTGTTATTGACTCGCTTTTAATTGATTGATCATTTCTAGTCTCTCTGCCTCGGTAATGCTTGCTTTTGATTTCTTTAACTCTGCTACCATGACTTGCTGATCCTTTGGGCTAACTGCGTAGTCTGATTCTTTCAAGGAAGCTATCATCTGAGCTCGCTGTGTATCAGCTACAGAGTCTGCTACTGGAGGGGCAGGGTCAGCAACCCTCGCTCTCATAGTAATCCAGAAAAGTAAACCTAAGACTAAAGCGGCAACTACTCCAGATATCGCAATAGTGATCGCTCGATGATGGTCCTTTTGACTTCTTTCAGTTGGTAAAATGGGAGTATGTAGATAAGGTGTTTTCATTAATTTAAATTATATCACTCTCTGCTTATATAGTGATTTCTCACATGTGGATAACCACCTTAAAATTAAAGATAGAAGTCTATAGGAAGAAGGATAGTTACAGTGACTCCCTTACCTTCACCTTCGGAATAGATATTTATATTTCCATTATGTGCCTCTATTATGGATTTCGATACTGATAGTCCGATGCCCATACCTACAGGGTTGATGATCTTGGTTCGTTTGCTTCTATAGAATGATCGATTAAACAGATTTTCTTTTTCTTCTTTTGTTATACCTAGGCCTGTATTATATATGCTTATTTTAAATGTATTTTTGTCAGCTTCGGTAGTTATTTCTATTTTTCCATTTTTTACATTATAACGAACTGCATTTTCTAATATCACAAGTAACACCTCTCTAATTTTGTGGGAATCTATCTTTAATTCTAGATTATCATGCATGGTGCTGGGATAATGAATATTTAGCATCATACCTTCTATGTCGATACTTAGTTCTTTAAGTACATTTTCTATCAATGGCCGTATCTTGGATAGGGAAAGGTTTAGAATACTTGAACCAACCTTCATTTCAGCCATGTTTTTGAAATCGTCAGCTATTTGAGACAAGTGCTTTATTGAAAGATTAATTTCATCATTTTTATTATGTACTACTGATTCTATTCTCTGATTCAGATTGTTTATGGGTATACGGAGATTGTGTTGGGCGATCATCAGGAATTGATCCTTGGTTTCGCTGAGTTTTTCAAGTTCTCTACGAGCTTTCTTTTCTGATTCGTAGGATTTGGTTATTTCTCGGGTCTGTTCCAATACTTTATTCTCGAGATTGGCATTCAAGTCACTGAGAGAAGAGGAAAGGAAAGAGATTTTCTGACGATACTGCTCCTCGCTATTTGAGTTTTTTATAAGTAAAAGGCTAAAGGATATTAAGATAATAGAAGAAATTAGGTCTAATAAATAGTCTGAAGATTGTTTGTAGAAAAATAGCTGAGAGATTACTAGGGTAATTATTACATACCCCAGAAGCTGTGTACCTATGATTCTAACTTTAAATATCCCAAGGCTGGTCGTAGCAAAGATAATGATGAATAAAAATATGGGGAGGATAAATAAACCATATAAATTAATTTCGTATATTCCGGTTTTACTAGATATAAATTCAGTGATGGAGAATATGAGGAGGAAGGTGATGAGGGAGGAGGAGACGAGGGTAATTTGCCTTTTTTCTGCATAACCATTTTTTAAATGAGTCCATATATTGATACATGTAATAAGTAAAACCACCGATATCTCCAGTATAAGTTTGTAGTTAGTTAATAAATTATTGTCTATTGCCTCACATGTCGATATATCAAATACTGATATTGAATTACCCGATATAGTTATAAACCAAGCTGGCAATATTAATACGAGTAAAAATATCTTTAATTTAAAAGGAGGATCTTTCCTGGTGGTAAATACTAAAAAGAAATAAGCTGCTAGTATATAAAATATAATATTTGTAAAGTCTAGTAATGACCAAGAAAAGACTATTAAACTATGATCAATAGAAATCCAAGCGACAAGGTCAAGTATAAGCCATACACAAAAACTAAATACAAAAGAAGAAAAGGAAAGGGCTAAAAGTGAAAACTTTGTTTTCCTTAAGATAAAGATAATAAGTACTATTGATATCAATATTGGTATTAGATGGGAATAATATATTATATCTCCATAATATGTAGATATTGTACAATTGTTATAGATCATTTTGATTATCTATTTCGTATCATGGTTTATAATCAATAATAGTTTTTTCCTTCTCTCGCCTGTATAATTGAATATATATGGGAAAAAGATTATTACTAATATGTATCATTTCTGTAATAATATCAACTTGTCTCACTTTCTATAAAAATATGATTTTAAAAGAGTTTGAAGTCGTGGATTCTAGAACTTTAAATAACTAAATGCACTGGATATTTATATCACTATCGGCACCTTTTCTCTGGAGTATCTTAAATCATCTAGATAAATATCTTATATCTAAATATGTTGGAAATTCTGGTGTTGGTGGCCTATCAATATTTTCCTCAGGATTTGCTGTATTTACTCTGCCTATACTATATTTTTTTGATAAGAATATTTTTAATATAAATATATTAAATATCACCGTTCTTTCATTGACTGGTGTATTAACTGCTCTAGGCATCCTCTTTTATTTATATGCATTAAATAATGATGAGGCGTCATACGTAGTACCATTCTGGTTTCTAATACCTATTTTTAGTTATGTATTGGGTGTATTTATCCTAGGAGAACATATCTTCTTTGGTAAGATCATTGGTTCTATTATTACAATAATTGGCGCATTCGTTCTATCTCTGAAGTATGGTAAGGGTTTTCATGTTAGAACAGGAACAGTTACTTTGATGATTGCATCAAGTTTTGTTTTAGCTCTAAATAACGTTCTATTTAAAGACTTAGCGATACATACATCATTTTGGCAATCTATGTTTTGGAATCAATTCGGTCTATTTATTTTTGGACTAAGTGCTTTTTTGTTTATTAAAAAGTATCGTCAGGATTTTATAAAGATAGTTAAATTTAACACCCTTGACCTGACTCTATTTAATATAGGCGGAGAAATCGTCCAAGTTGTGGCTGGTTTCTTTAATTATTATGCAGTTATACTTGCTCAAGTATCCCTAGTTTTATTAATAGAGTACACTTTCCAACCCCTCTTTGTTTTATTGGGAGGAATCATCTTAACAAAATTATTCCCATATATTACAAAAGAAGAGACTGGTCATAAGTACACCCTCCAAAAGTTTTTTGCAATATCAATCATGGCTGTCGGGGTATATTTAATCGTGATATAATACTCCGATGGAAATTAAGAAGAATACTCTGGTTAATAAATTTTTCTCTATACTTATATCGCTAACCCTCTTAAGTGCTTTTATTTCAACCTATTATAACTATATGATAAAGATGGAGCACAATTATTTAGTGGAGGAAAAATGTAATCCAGATACCGAAAAATGTTTCTATAGAGATTGCGATGGTGATCCAGACAGTTGTCCACCAAACAATTTTTCTTACTATAAAATTTTTAACATAAAAGCTCATAATTTTAGTAGATGTGAAGATGGTTCTTGTAAAAATGTCTGTAGTCTAGATGAGTCGGTTTGTCAGTATATCTCTTGTGAAGAAAATGAAGGCAATATGTGTGTGGGTATGTAGGTGTTCTTTTAAAAAAATGTTCAGTAAAAAAAATATAGATGTAGACATAGACAACCTGATCTCTGAGCAGAAGATCTTCAGTGAATTTGTCTATACCGCATTAGATGATGCTGTAAACGAAATAAATAAAAGATCTTCAGATGTTATGTTAAAAAAATATCTAGATAAAATGTTGCCGGCGGGGATCCCAAGTATTCTAGATAAGAAGAAGCACGCCTTTCTTTCTAGGTGTATAGCTACCCCTAATTATGAAACAAGTAGATTTATAGATATTGTTTGTCTGATGGATGATTTTCAGCCATTGTTTTGGGAATATGGAATGGATAAGTTTAAGCCTAATGTTAATATCTCCAAACATAGTCTGGGAAAAATGACTTTTTGTGGCGGATTAGATAAGAAGGGAAATAAAAAAGTACAACATATTAATATTGTTGATTTTAATAAATATAATGGAAAAATACTCAAAGATATTAGGACTATTTGGGGGCAAGATTTAATAGATTTTCATCATGAGTTATTTGAGGAAGTATATGGAGATAGAAAAATCAAAACACTATCTTTTTTCGATGCTTCAGAGTGGTACTCTAATTCCGGCAGGGAAGTTGCTGTGTATTATAAATATATTTTGAGCCTTTTTCTAATTCATGGGGTCTTATTCGAAAACTTCCTTCTAGATGATTTATCAGAAAGACAGTTTATAAGGAATGTATTTTTGCCAGCTTTTATTGAAATAACAAAGGAAACAGGTAAAAAGCCGTTAATAGTTTCTCTTGGGCCCCCAAAAACAGAATCAGATAAATTCTGGCTATACTATCCACACAAACACACGGAATCAATAAAAGATAAACTAAATCTGATATAATAAAACAATGGAACTTACATGTACAGGAGCTGTGGAATATGGATCAATAATATATTATTCTCATCTAATTCCAATTGGACTAATCATGGTATTATCTGTTTTTGTTTTTATAAAATCCGAATTTTCTTTTATATCAAGAATATTTCTCACATTCTCCAGTATATTTTCACTATGGTTATTGGGAGATGTTGTTGCTTGGGTATCCACAGACTACAATATAATTTCATTTTTCTGGTCATCGCTTGACTATATAAATATACTATTCTATCTTTTTGCGCTATATTTCTTTTTTGTTGTTGTAAAAGGAAAAGATTTGTCTTTTATATATAAAATATTCCTAACTATATTATCTTTGCCAGCATGGTTTCTGACTATAAGTAATCTATCGATAGTGGAATTTGATACTACATGGTGTGAGGCTATAAATAATGAATTTCTAACAAACTATAAATTGGCCATAGAGGCTATCGTTATTGCATTCATAATTATTATTTCTATATACGAATTATTTAAAAAAATAGATTATTCACATAAAAAGAAAGTTGTCGTAGTTTCTGTTGCTCTAATTTTGTTCTTCCTTATATTTTCTATTACAGAATATATATCTAGCACCACAGGAGTCTACGAAATTAATTTATATAGTCTTTTTATACTTCCGGTATTTCTTTTTATAATCATATTTTCTACAATAAATCTTAAGGTTTTTAATATCAAACTAGCTGGCACACAGTTATTGGTCTACACAATGATTATTCTTGTCGGCTCACAATTCTTTTTTCTTGAAAATACTACGAGTCAAGTTTTAACCATTAGTACTTTTATATTATCGCTATCCTTTGGTGTTGTCCTAGTGAAAGATGCAAAACAGCAGGTCCTCCAACGCGAGCGTATCGAAGCTCTGGCTATCGACTTAAGAAAAGCCAATGATCGACTAACGGAGCTTGATATACAGAAAAGTGAATTCGTTTCGTTTGCCAGCCATCAGCTACGTGCGCCACTTACTGCTATTAAGGGCTACTCATCGCTACTTTTGGAAGGGGAGTTTGGGGCGATAGGGAAGGAAACAACCGAGGCCATTAGTCGTATTTTTGAAAGTTCAAAGACATTGGCAACTATGGTTGATGACTATTTAAATATCTCAAGAATAGAGTTGGGTACGATGAAATATTCTTTCGATATGATAGATCTCAAAGAATTGGCTCAAAATGTTATAGCTGAACTCAAGCCAAATATTGAAAAAAGTAAGCTCGACTTTACTTTTGCAACCGATCCTGCGGATCCGAAAGAGAGATTTATGATACATGCTGATAAAAATAATTTAAAGCAAGTTGTCGGCAACCTTATAGACAATTCTATAAAATATACTCCAAGTGGTTCCATCAAGGTTTTGCTTGCCAAAAATAAAGAAACAAGAAAAATTATTTTCTCTATCAAAGACACCGGAGTGGGGATAGATCCAGCTGTGATGCCAAAGCTTTTTTCAAAATTTGTCAGGGCACTCAATGCTGATAAGCAGAATATTTATGGTACGGGCTTAGGGCTTTTCGTGGCTAAAGAGATAGTGCTCGCACACAAAGGCCGCCTTTGGGCTGAGTCAAAGGGGGAGGGTAAAGGCTCTACGTTTTTCTTGGAGATGGATATGGAGGTTTAGAAAAAACCCAAGGCTTAGTTGCCTCGGGTTCTTTCCAATCTCATGCATCGGGCATGGGGCTTTAATTTTTTCTACCTCTTCGCAACCTTTTTTACCATCTTCTTCGCCCCCTTCTTCACTTTAGCCTTCGGCAAAGTCTTTAGAATACTTTTCCACTGACCTTTAAGTACTTGCGCAAAAGCTTGAAGTTCTGGAGCAGCTACTTTACCGTTTGAAAGATAAGAAGCTAGCACAGAATCCACAATGCTATGGTAAACCTGCTCGGTGATCTCCTCTGCGTTTTGTATCTGCTCAATAATTTCGCCTTTCATTTTGATCATCCAACCCACCGCCTTCTTGCGATGAATATTTCCAGACGGACCAAAGAAGTAATATGTACTTGCTGCTAATGCTACTGCACCTGTTCCTAGAGCCACAATTGTTTTTGCAGAAACTTTATTATTTTTTTTCATAGTTTTGTTTCAGAATTAATCTGTTAATGTCTACTTGTTTTAGTATACCACTATAGAATTATTTAGGTATTGACTACTTCAACATCTTGTTTCTAGGCTTTTTCTTGGCAGGGAAGAGCATTTTGAAAAAGACATTGTCGCGCATATCGTCGATAAGCTCCATAGTGGTATCTCCTATAGTCTCTACACTAGACTCTATTTTCTCCAAGATAGCTGTCAGAGAACGCAAAGCTCTTATAAAATAAACAAGAAGAATGGCTAGTAATATGCCCAAGATAATAAAACCTATTGATGAAATAAAGAAAAATATTTCTGAATGAATGATTTGCATGTCTCTATTATATACTATCTGCTATAATATAAGGTAATCCTTTTATATGTTCATCGAAGATTCACAGCTTAATAAATTTATCCTTGATTCAAATCTTATATCAAAGGCTGATCTGGATTTGGCTGCAATTGAGGCAAAAGAAAAAGGCGTACGCCTCGGAGATATTCTAGTTAATACTGGCAAAATCACTGCCGATAATCTTCGCAGAATGCAAGCCTATGTGCTCGGTATACCTTTCGTTGATTTGAAAAATATAAAGATCCCTCTTGAGACTTTGTCTATGATCCCTGAGCCTGTAGCTCGCAATCACAATATCGTCGCTTTCAAAAAAGATGAACAATCCATGGAAGTGGCTATGCTCGATGTAGATGATCTTTCTGCAATTGACTTCGTCAAGAAAAAAGTTTCTCTAAAGATTCTGCCAAGACTAACGGATTCAGAATCCATCAAGAATGCCATTATCCAATATCAAAAGAGTTTGAAAGCCGAGTTTGGTGATCTTATTCAAAAAGAAACTGATGCACTAAAAACCGCTGTAGAAAAAACAGGGAATCCGACAACCGAAGAGGATTTGAAAAAGGTAGCTTCTGACCTACCTGTGGTGCATATAGTCGACACTCTTCTCAAGCATGCTATTTTGCAAAATGCTTCAGATATACACATAGAGCCTATGGAAGAATCGTTACTTGTGAGATATCGCATCGATGGTCTGCTAAACGATGCTATGATTTTGCCGAAAAATGCTGAAGCCTCTATCACAGCGCGTATCAAAGTTCTTTCGAACTTGAAACTTGATGAGAAGCGCTTGCCACAAGATGGTCGCTTCAAGATAGAGATGAATGGAGAGAAGGTGAGCTTCCGAGTCTCGCTATTGCCGACCTACTATGGAGAAAAGACCGTGATGCGTCTCTTGCGAGAAAGTGTCTCTGGTTTTACTTTGGAATATCTTGGATTTCATGGTGAGGCTTTGGAGAGGATACATCATGCTAGTACTTTGACTACAGGTATGATACTCACCACTGGTCCTACAGGTTCCGGAAAGACCACAACCCTCTATACTATTCTCGATATTCTCAATCAGCCAGATGTCAACATTTCAACCATCGAAGATCCAGTGGAGTATCAAATGAAAAGAATTAATCAGACACAAGTAAAGCCTGATATTGGTTTTACATTTGCCTCGGGTTTGAGAACACTTGTCAGACAGGATCCAGATGTGATCATGGTTGGTGAGATTCGAGACAATGAAACTGCTTCACTTGCCGTCAATGCCGCTTTGACTGGTCACCTTGTGCTCTCTACTCTACACACAAACAGCGCAGCTGGAGCTATACCGAGATTTTTGGATATGAAGATCGAACCATTCCTCTTGGTTTCTACGATCAATGTGATCATCGCTCAGAGGCTTGTGCGAAAGCTTTCTGAAAGTAAGCAGCAATATTTTTTGAATGCAGAAGAATTGGCAGTCTTGGCCAAAAGTGTCGATCTCGACAGGGTACTCGAAGCATTGAAGGTTGAGAAAGTAGTGAAGCCAGAGGATACTTGGGATAAGATTCCTTTGTATAAAGCTGTACCTTCGAAAGATAATGATGGATACAAAGGGCGTATCGGTATTCACGAAGTTTTGAAAGTTACACCGACCATCAAGGAACTTATCATCAAAGGTGCCACTTCAGGCGAGATAGAAATCCAGGCCAAAAAGGAAGGCATGCTTACCATGATCGAAGATGGAATTTTCAATGTTGTTTCTGGTCGTACAACAATAGAAGAGGTGTTAAGGGTGATCTCCGAATAATTTTATAGAAAAATTTATTATATGCCACATTTTATTTTTAAAGCAAAAAATTCTAGCGGACAAGTATACAAAGATGAAAGAGATGCGAAGGATCGCTATGAACTTTACCGAATACTAAAAGAAAATGGTGAAGAAATAATAAAGATTAAGGAAAGAGAACACAGTATGTTTTCCTTCGCTAGACTTACGGCGCTTCTGCCCTTTGGCCATTCCATAAAGATCCAAGAGAAAATAACTTTGGCCAGAAATCTTGGAGCCATGATCACTGCCGGACTTTCCATGTCACGCGCTTTGTCCGTGATCGAAAGACAAAGCAACAACAAGCTTCTGAAGAGGATTTTGAATACCTTAAAAACCAAAATCAGTGAAGGAAAGACCCTAAGTGAGGCTATGGGGCTTTATAAAAACATTTTTTCACCTATCTTCGTCTCTATGGTCAAAGCGGGGGAGCAGAGTGGAACTTTGGCGGAGTCTCTGCGAGTAGTGGCGGTGCAGATGGACAAATCCTTTGCTCTGCAAAGAAGAGTAAGGGGAGCCATGATGTATCCAGGCGTGATCCTTATCGCCATGATACTTATTGCTATACTTATGCTTACATATATCGTTCCGACCTTGATGAAAACATTTACAGAACTAAAGCTCGATCTTCCTGCTTCTACAAAGTTTGTACTCTGGACTAGTAGCCTTGTAAGAGAGCATGGGTTCTTTCTTTTCTTGGCAATAGCAGTGGGACTTGGAATCTTTGTGGCTTGGTCCAAGCGCGCTTCTGGCAAAAAGGTTATACATTATGCCATTTTAAAAATCCCCATCATCGGCAACATTATCAAAGAGATTAACACTGCAAGAACAGCCAGAACTCTCTCTTCACTTATTTCGTCCGGTGTGGATATGATAGAAGCTATAAACATCACTACAGATGTTGTACAGAATGTGCACTATAAAGCGGTATTGAAAGAGACAAGTGAGGTGGTCAAAGCGGGAGGTCCGATGTCGGAAGTCTTCAGTCGGCATACCAAACTTTATCCGATCTTTATCGGAGAAATGATGAGTGTGGGTGAAGAAACTGGAAAGATAGGGGAGATGCTCCTCGGTGTGGCGGTGTTCTATGAAGATGATGTAGAACAAAAGACCAAGGACATGTCCACTGTGATCGAGCCTTTCCTTATGGTGACTATCGGTGCGGTGGTCGGGTTCTTTGCAGTTGCGATGATTTCACCTATGTACTCATTGGTCAATGTAATCTAAATGCCAAATCAAATTAAATTTAAACAAGGTTTCACTCTAGTCGAAGTTCTAGTCGGTATCGCCGTTTTTCTTTTGATCGCTACAGCTTCTTATCAAGCTTATATAAGCCTCTTTACTTTGATAAATTTGAATCAATACAAAATCACCGCGCTCAATCTGGTTAATGAGCAATTTGAAATTATTCGCAATCTTCCATACGCAGATGTTGGTGTGCAGGGAAGTATTCCAAAAGGCAAAATCCCTCATACACAGACTCTGACTCGAAGTGGTGTCACATTTGTAGTGACAGCAACGATCAGAAATGTTGATCTGCCTTTCGACGGAACTATCGGTGGAAGTCCAAATGATCTTTCACCTTCGGATAATAAAATAGTTGAGATTCAAGTAGACTGTGCAAGTTGTAAAAGCTTTACACCTCTTAGTCTGACCACAACAGTGGCACCGAAGAACTTGGAGACAGCTTCTACAAATGGTGCTCTATTTATCAGAGTCTTTGATGCAAATGGTATAGCTATACCTGATGCTTCGGTACATATTGTAAACAATAAGGTCAGCCCTGCTATCACAATCGATGATGTGACAGATGTAAACGGTATGCTTCAGATAGTTGATGTGCCTCCAGGTACCAATGCCTATGAGATCACGGTTAGTAAAAATGGATATTCAAGCGATAGGACATATACGCCAGGAACACTAGAAAATCCAGATCCCACACAACCACATGCCAATGTTCTTATTCAGCAAGTAACTCAAATAAGTTTTGTTATAGATCGACTCAGTACACTTTCATTCTCAAGTGTTACACCGACATGCCAAGCCGTGCCAAATATTGACTTCAATTTGACTGGTGCAAAAACAATAGGCACCAATATCCCAAAATATTCACAGAACCTTATTACCAATAGCAGTGGAGTTTATTCAAACAGCGCAATAGAGTGGGATACGTATCAAGTTCTTGTGAATGATGCAGATTACAATATTATAGGCCTCAATCCTTTAAATCCTATTCTTCTAAATCCCAATAGTTCACAGAATGTTCGACTCATTTTACAACCAAAGGATCCAAATACTTTACTTGTCACTATCAAAGATAGTGCTACGAATCTTCCTTTGACTGATGCTATGATCAAGGTGACAGGTCCAGCGTCTTTTAATGAGACCAAGATTTCTGGTCGAGGATTTATCAATCAGACGAACTGGTCTGGAGGTCCGAATCAAACTTTATACACAGATCTGATCAAATATTTCTTTGATGATGGTAGTACAGAAATCGCCTCGCCCACTGGAGAGATCAAATTGAAAAATGTATTCGGCGCATATAACCCTAGTGCTGTGCTCGAATCCTCAACTATCGACACTGGATCTGTCAGTAATTTTTACAATCTGACTTGGGGTCCTGTGGATCAGCCTGTGCTTGCGGGGCCAGAAAGTGTGAAGTTCCAATTTGCAAGCAATGATAGTGATCCTGCGACCACAACATGGGAATATGTCGGTCCAGATGGCGCGACAACCACCTATTACACTTCTTCCAATACTTCGCTTTCATCTATTCACAATGGAGATCGCTATGCTCGCTACAAAGTTTTCTTGAAAACAGATTCGACCACCGTCACACCAAACATCTCTGATGTGGCTTTCACTGTGACATCATCTTGTACACCTCCAGGGCAAGTCGTATTTTCTGGTTTGCCTTTAGGTACCTATCATGTCGAAGTCGGCAAGAGTGGGTACGCTACCTCAACGCTTGATGTCGACTTGAATGTTCCATGGAAGGAGCAGGAGATGATTTTAAACCAATAAAAATGATAAGAAAGAATATGAGAAAAAATAATTTTAAAAAAGGTTTTACTTTAACAGAGATTGTTGTTGTACTCGGTATTCTTGGTTTAATTATGTTATCTGTGAGTTCTTTTCAAAGGGATGTGCTTGTTAATAATAAATTTTCTTCAGATTCTCTGACAACAATAGAAAACGCTAGGCCGATAATGAGAACAATTATAAGAAGTCTGCGCTCTGCTGGACCAAGTGACAATGGCTCTTATGCTATAGCTCAAGCAGCTACAAATACGATCACCTTTTTTAGCGACGCAGATCTTGATGGTTTGAAAGAGCAGATAAGGTATTTCGTGCAGGGTACGGATCTAAAAATGGGATATGTGAAGCCTACCGGTTCTCCTTTGACTTACAATCAAGCCAATGAAGTGATCACTATCTTGGCCAATAGTGTGAAGAATGCTACAAGCACGGGGCTTTTTGAATATTATGATAAAAACTATACGGGTACGACCTCACCCATGACTTTACCTATCAATGTAACCTCTGTGCGTCTTATCAAGGTAAATCTAATGATAGATATAGACCCTAGCCGTTCGCCAGTACCTCGAATATATACTTCGCAAGTTAATATAAGAAATTTAAAGGATAATTTATGAAAAAAGAAAATTTAAAAAATAAAAGTGCTTTTGAGAGAGGAATGATTTTGGTCAATGTTATGGTCTTTGGATTTATTGCAATCATTGTGACTACGGCTTTGGTCAATTGGGGAGGGACTATGCTTAAGAATACAAAGAATCTTTCGCTAAATGAACAGGCCTTTCAGATCGCTGAAGCAGGGATTGACTATTATCGTTGGCATTTGGCGCATGCACCGACGGATTATAAAGATGGCACAGGCTCTGCTGGCAACGGCCCATTTGTCCATGATTTTAAAGATAAGGATGGGAATGTTATAGGGCAATTTGCTTTAACCATCACACCACCCTTAGTCGGCTCAACCTTGGTTAGAATCAAATCCACAGGAACAGTTATTGAAAGTCCATCAATCTCTCGTTCTATCGAAGTTAGCTTAGCTATTCCATCTTTTGCAAAATACGCTGCTGTGTCGAATAGTGTTATACGTTTTGGATCAGGAACAGAGGTGTTTGGACCAATTCATTCAAATGATGGAGTGAGGTTCGATGGACTTGCGCACAATATAATAAGTAGTGCTAAAGATAAATACATTGATCCAGATCAGGGTTCTCATACCCCTGCATGGTATCAGTTCGGTGTCTATACAGTAGTTAATCCTTCAGAGTTAAATACAGATAGCACTCCACCGACTACAATTCCAAATCGTCCAGATGTATTCATGGTTGGAAGACAATTTCCTGTACCTGCGGTGGACTTTGTTGGTATTACAACCGAACTTTCTGCTATGAAAACTCAAGCGCAAGCTAATAACAGATACTATGCCGCTTCAGGTGCTCAGGGTTATAGGATTGTACTCAAAACAACCGACAGATTTGATCTTTATAGAGTTACATCATTACATGCTGCTCCAAACAACTGTAATAATTCACAAAATCAAACAGGTTGGGGTACATGGAGTATTAATAATCAGACTTTAATAAGTAGTAATGTAACTTTTCCTGCCAATGGAATAATTTTTGTTGAAGATAATTTGTGGGTTGAGGGACAGATAAATACCGCAAGACTTACTATTGCTGCAGGCAGATTCCCAGATAGTCCAAGTACTCGCAAAGATATTACTATAAATAATAATTTGTCATATACCAACTATGATGGTCAAGATGCAATTGCTCTAGTTGCTCAGGGGAATATTACTACAGGCTTGCATAGTGCTAGTAACTTGCGTGTAGATGCCGCACTTATTGCTCAGAACGGTAGAGTTGGGAGATTTTATTATTCAAGTAATTGCGGTGCCAACTATGTACGTTCGGCCATAACTTTGTTTGGTATGATCGGCACCAATCTTCGTTATGGTTATGCTTATACTGATAATACTGGATATTTAATACGAAATATTATTTATGATAGTAATCTTCTATACTCTCCACCACCGAGCTTTCCTTTGACTTCTGATCAATATGTAACCCTATCTTGGGAAGAGGTTCAGTAAGTGATATACTAGTATTTATGAAAAAAATAATAGTCGGCAATTGGAAAATGAATCCCACAACACTCGCAGAGGCTCGAAGAATTTTCCAATCCACCAAGAACGTGGCTAAGAAATTGAAAAAAGTTGAAGTAGTAGCTTGTCCTCCTTATGTCTATATGGGCACCTTGCTCAATACTCGTAGTGAAAGGGTAGTGGCAGTAGGAGCGCAAGACGCCTTCTTCGAAGAACAAGGATCTTTCACAGGCTCCGTCAGTCCTCTCATGCTAAAAGACCTCGGTGTTACTCATTGTATCATCGGACACTCAGAAAGAAGACAGCAAGGGGAAACCGACGAGATTGTCTCCAAGAAAGTTCTTCGGGCCCTAGAATCTGGTCTTACTGTAATCCTTTGTGTTGGGGAAAAGGAAAGAAATGATCAGGGTACCCACTTGGATACTCTAAAATTACAAATAAAAAATTCCTTAAATAAGGTTCCCAAAAAACTCATAGAAAAACTTATCATAGCTTATGAGCCTGTATGGGCTATTGGTGCAAAGGAAGCCATGAACCCGGCCATGGTCCATGAGATGACTATATTCGTAAAGAAAGTTCTTTCAGATATTTATGGACATGATGAAGCAGTTTCCGCTCTGGTTTTGTACGGAGGTTCAGTGAATTTTAGAAATGCCAAAGATATTATAGTAGAAGGTGAAGTAGATGGATTGCTTGTGGGAAGAGAAAGTGTTAACCCAGCGGGGTTCAGCGAATTGCTAAGAACGATCGAGGCTATATAAGATAATTTCTCAATATGAAAAGCATAAAAGAAATAGAAAATTTGCAGGGAGTAAGGGTCTTGGTTCGTCTCGATTTAAACGTGCCTATTGCAAATGGGATTATTACCGATGATTTTCGTATACGAAAGGCATTGCCAACCATAGAATTTCTGAGAAGGGGTGGCGCGCAAATTATTTTGATAAGTCATATAGAGACTAAGGAAAATCCGACACTTGAGCCAGTTGCCGACTATTTAAATAAAATCGGCATCATCTGTCGTTTCGAAAAAGATTATAAAAAAGTTTTAAATTCAAAAGAGCCGATCATCTTGCTCGAAAATCTTCGAAAGTATGAAGGTGAAAAAAATAATGATAAAAAGTTTGCAAAAGAACTAGCTTCTCTGGCTGATATTTATGTAAATGAAGCCTTCTCGGTTTCGCATCGTAAACATGCGTCTGTCTCTGCCATAACGGAGTTTATACCAAGCTATGTCGGATTTCAATTTGAAGAAGAGATTAAAAATCTTAGCTCAGCTTTCAATCCAGAACACCCCTTTCTCTTTATTCTTGGTGGCGCAAAGTTTGATACCAAGCTGCCTTTAGTTGAGAAATTTATTTCTATTGCTGACAAAGTTTTTATCGGCGGCGCTTTGGCTAATGATTTCTTTAAAGAGCAGGGGAAGGATATCGGGACATCTTTGATTTCCGAAGTTAAGGTGGATTTGAAAAATATCCTAGGTAACGAAAAATTACTTTTACCAGTGGATAGCGTTTTAAAAGATACAGCTATTATGGATGCAGGAGATAAGACTATAGAAATGCTGGCGGGAGAGATCGCGAAGGCAAAATATATTCTCTGGAATGGACCTCTCGGCGCTTACGAGACTGGTTTTAAAGATGCAACTATCAAGCTCGCAAAACTTCTAGCGGAAGCCACAGCCAATGGTGCTAAGACTATCGTGGGCGGAGGGGATACTCTAGCGGCTATAAGCGAACTCAAACTAGAAGATTCCTTTACTTTTGTTTCTACGGGCGGTGGAGCAATGCTTGACTATCTTGCCAAAGGGGAATTGTAAAAAGAATTATGGGTGGATAGTCTATTTTAATTTTATATACTATAATTACGTTATGAAATTAACAATGAAATCAATAAAACTTTTTGGTATTTTAATAGTTGTTTGTTTATTAGCTTTTGGAACATTAGGTGGTATTGCTTCAGCTGAGACTTCTTGCAACTTTACCAGAACACTTTCTATAGATGATGAAGGTGAGGATGTAAGATGTTTGCAAAAGTATTTAAATAATTTAGGTTTCAAAATTTCCAATGAAGGACCTGGCTCTACAGGTAAAGAAACTTCGACATTCAAGAACCTGACCAAGACCGCTTTAGCAAAATGGCAAACCGCCAATGGCATATCTCCTGCAACTGGGAACTTTGGACCAGCATCACGCCAAGCTTATGACAGACTGATGGCTCTTGCAGAAGCTGCAAGAACTCAAGCCCCGCAGACTACATCTATAGTTAATCCTGATCCTGTAGTGGTGGTGGCTCCTGTAGTAAAGTCTGTTGCAATGGAAAATGCAAAGACTGCAATACTCAAAGCTATGGAAGCTATCGAAAATGCAGAAGATGAGATCGATGGTTCTTCTGAAAGTGCAAATAAAATCGAAGATGCAAAGGAAGGCTTGGAGGATGCTAGGGTAGATTTTCTAAAAACTATCAAAGCGTATCTATCTGAACAATATGAACGTGCAAGCACAATAGCCAAAACTGTTTTTGAAGAAGCCGAAGAAGCTTACAAAGATGCTGGTGGGGAAACCGATGAAGACGAGATTGACGATCTTATAAATACCGTGGAGGATGAAATCGATGCAGTGAAGGTCAAGATCAAGACCGCTGATAAGGCTGGAAAAGATGTAGATGAATCCGAAAACCTTATCGATGAAGCTGAGAACCTTATAGACAAAGCAGATACAAAGCTCGATGAAGGTGATACAGAAGAAGCTGAAGACCTTGCAAAAGACGCTAGAAATAAAGCTGAGGATGCAGAAGATGCAATAGGTGAAAAGAGCAATGACTTGGAAAATGCCGAGGATGCAATAGCTGATGCAAAAGATGCTATAAAAAAAGCTAAAGCTGAAATACGCGAAGCACAGGATGATGACAAAAATACAAATGATGCTGAAGACTTACTAGATGACGCAGAGAATTTGTACGATAAAGCTCGAGAAGAGTTTGATGATGAGGATTATGACAATGCAAAAGATCTAGCAGAAGATGCAGAGAAAAAAGCAGAGGATGCTATAGATGAGTTGTAATCTGCATGGAAAATTGTATATTTTGTAAAATAGTAAAAAAGGAAATACCGGCTCATATAGTCTATGAAGATGAAAAGTTTTTGGCGTTCTTGGATATTCATCCAGTATCGTTGGGTCACACCCTCATAATTCCAAAAACTCACTATAGATGGGTATGGGATGTTCCAGAACTAGGATCTTATTTTGAATTTGTTGGAAAAATTGCAAAGGCACAACAAAAGGCATTTGGTCATGAAGCAATCTGGAGCGGAATACGTGGAGACGAAGTGCCACATGCGCACATTTCAGTAATGCCTCACTCTGAAACGATCGGCGACAAGAAAAACTTTGAAGAAAATAGGCTAAAGATAGCTGATAATATACGATAGTTTTTATCATAAAAAATCCCCAACCGAAGGCCGGCCGGGGGTGGGGTAGAAGGGGGTGATCAGTAGGTTGGCACCTTACCTTCTCCAAATTTTTCAACCAAGAAATTAATTGTGCTTTCTGGATTTGATAAAGCTATAAGAGCGTCATCAATAAACTTGCTTCTGTAGAATCTGCATGGTTCAAATGTTGTTCCATACATCGTGTAGTATGTTGCACTGAAAACTTGTAATTTCGCCTCAAACATCCCTCTTCTATTTTTCCAAGAAGTTCTAGATAGTGTAATTGCAAGCACGATCACTCTTGTGTTGTACGTAAGAGCATGCTTCTTGCCACTCTCTGTCTGGATTACAAACACAGATTCTTCTGTGTCAGGAGGGATAAGAATGCTGGGTCCAATATACGAACGTTGACGTCTAAGTTTAGCGGATATTGGTGCTCGTCTAGTCATTTCGTGTATTTCAAACAGTCTAGCTAGATAATCACGAAACCCACTATTTTCTTTTCCAGAACGAAGCATTGAGGGGAGATTACGTCTAGCTCCTTTCAGGATGTCTGCGATCTTCTTTTCCCTAATAATCGATCTACGTCTTTTGATTTTAGTTATCCCTCTATCATTAGGGTGACTAGTCTTAGCTCCAGCTTCTCTGTGTTTTGCGATCTGGTCGTTTAGTAAATAGTCGATACTGTGTGTAATTTTCATAATCCTTAATCCTGCACCGCGGTTAAATTGGCAATGAGCCAATACATTCTGGCTCTATTTATACTCTTTTAAATAATCTAGTCAATCCTCATAAAAATTCCATCATGTTATACTTCCATCCACATGAAAAACTATAAAATCCGAGAAAAAATTAATGGTGATTTCATTGATCATCTTCTTTTCTATCGCAATATAAAGACTCCAGAAGCAAAGCAAGCTTTCTTAAATCCAAATTATGACGAACATATCCTCGATCCATTTTTATTGAAAGATGCAGAAAAATCAGCCAAAAGAATAGTCGAAGCTATAGAAAAAAGTGAAAAAATAGTGATATATAGTGACTATGATGCCGACGGTATACCTGCCGGGGTTATCTTCCATGACTTCTTTAAAAGGATCGGTTTTAAAAATTTTATAAATTATATTCCACATAGGCATGATGAAGGCTTTGGTCTAAACACTGACGCTATAGATCAATTTGTGAAAGATAAAGTGGATCTTCTGATTACTCTTGATTGTGGAATTTCTGATATTGAAGCTGTAAAATTGGCAAAAGAAAATAAAATAGACGTAATCATTACAGATCATCATGAGCCTCATGAGATTTTGCCAGACGCCTTTGCTATCGTTGATCATAAGCAGAAAGATTGCAATTATCCTGAAAAGATCCTTTGCGGTTCTGGTGTTGGATTCAAATTGATTCAAGCTGTACTTAAGGTCAAAAGATTTGATATGAAAGAAGGTCAAGAAAAATGGCTACTTGATATGGTAGGTATCGCTACACTTTCGGATATGGTTCCTTTGACGGGGGAGAATAGGGCTCTGGCACACTTTGGTTTGCGGGTTTTAAAGATCAGTCCACGTAAAGGTTTGATGAGACTTCTAAATCATTTAAAAATTCCTCAGAAACATTTAACCGAAGATGATATAGGCTTTATGATTACACCACGTATCAATGCGGCATCACGAATGGGAATACCTATGGATGCCTTCAAATTGCTTTCAACAGATGATGACAACGAAGCTCATACCTTTGTAGAGCATCTTGATAAAATAAATACAGAGAGAAAAAGTGTAGTAGCCGGCCTTGTAAAAGAAGTAAAGAAGATTATGAAAGAAAGAAATAAAGATAATACTCGCAATGTCATAGTGATGGGTAATCCAGATTGGAAGCCATCTTTACTTGGGCTTGTAGCCAACAATCTTGCGGAAGAGTTCGGTAAGCCAGCTTTTCTTTGGGGGCGCGATGGAGATGGTGTTATCAAAGGCTCATGTCGTTCGGGGGATACGGTCAGTGTTGTTGAGATTATGAACAAAAGTAAAGACGGAACCTTTATCCAGTATGGTGGACACTTTGCTTCTGGAGGCTTCGTGGTTTCAAATGAAGCTATACATCATCTCGACGATCATCTCAATGCTTCTTTTGATATTTTAAAAAAAGAAAATCTTATCAAAGAACCAGACTTTATAGATATGCAAATTTCTTTGGAGGAGGTCAATTGGAATACTTATAGTGATGTAGAGAAGCTGGCGCCTTTCGGTGTTGGCAATCATAAACCGCTTTTTATTTTTAAAAATATTAAAATTGCTGGTATCAAAGAATTTGGCAAAGAAAAGAATCATCTTGAATTAAGTTTTAAAAAAGAAAATGGACAACCAGTAAATGCTATCGGATTTTTCATGTTAGCCGATAATTTTAAAAATAAAGATGGAGAGACTATTAAAATAGGGGATAGTATCGATCTTATTGCTACTATGGAAAAGTCGATGTTTAGAGGAAGGGCAGAGCTAAGGATGAGGATTGTTGATATAATATAGTTTATGAATAATACAAATACAATAACAATCTTTACCGACGGTTCATCTCGTGGAAATCCTGGACGTGGAGGATGGGGTGCTATTGTTGTGTCTGGAAACGAAGTCAGAGAATTGGGTGGAAAGGAAGATCATACTACAAATAACAGAATGGAGCTTGTGGGGGCAATAGAGTCCTTAAAAAATGCTGATTCAAATTTACCTATCACCTTATATTCTGATTCTCAATACGTAATAAAAGGCATGACGGAATGGATAGCAGGGTGGCAAAAGAAAAACTGGATAAATTCTCAGAAAAAGCCGGTGATGAATCGAGATCTCTGGGAGAGTCTTCTTGAAGTTTCTTTGAATAAAAAAATAGAATGGAAATATATAAAAGGTCATGCAGAAAATCCAGGCAACAATAGATGTGATGAGATTGCTACTTCATTTGCAGACGGAGAACCGACAAAACTATACGAAGGCTCCCTTGACTCCTATCCCCATAAAGTTGTCTAAAGCAAATCTTTATCAAATCTTTATTATTTCTTTATCTTTTCTTAATGTCGGTTTGGTATGGTTGAGGGATGATAAAAAGATTCAAAGAGTGGATAGTGCTCAAAGAAAAATTACATACAGTTTCCTATAATAAAACTCCTTATTTTAAGGAGGGAGAAATTTGGTGGTGTAGTATAGGCGATAATGTTGGTAGTGAAATAAATGGCAAAAGTGGGTATTTCTCCAGACCAATTCTAGTTTTTAAAAAGTTCAACAAAAATTTATTTTTTGGAATACCCTTAACTTCAAAACCAAAGATGGGTACATGGTTCGTGGGAATATCTTTTTTGAATAAGACACAGACTATTGTTTTAAGTCAGGCAAGAACTTTAGATGCAGCCAGAATTAAGGATTTAATCGGACAATGTGACGAGAGTGATTTTGAAAAGATAAAAGCTGGTTTTAGCCAGCTCTATCTAAATATTTCTCCCAATAAAGGGAGGTCGTGGGAAATCCCCAAAAATCTTCTCTTATATCTTAACAAAATAATTATACATGTCAAATCAAAATTCAAAATTTAATTTTGTGATAGTTTCTATCCTAATATTAACCATCTCCCTCCGCTTATACTTCGCTCTCAATAATAACCATCGAGACGTCTTGGTTGAAAAATACTCGGGTAAAGTTTCTGAAGTTACGGGTATTATTATCGATGAGCCCCTAACAAAAGATTTTACCAAGACCTTCACCGTAAAAACTGAAAGTATTATTGGCAATGATATCAATAACGATAGTGTAAATATAAATATCCGCGTTCAAACCGAAAGGTACTTGGATTATGAATATGGTCAGAAAATTCTTTTGAAAGGGAGGCTGTCGGCACCATTTAATTTTAAAAGTAATGGCGGCAGGACCTTTGATTATATCAATTTTCTTTTGAAAGACGGTATTTATTTTGAAATGAAAAAGCCCAGCATAGAAATTTTGGAAAGCGAGACAGGAAGCATAGTTTCAAGAAATTTATTTAAAGTTAAACAAAAGTTTTTGAGAAATATAAAAAGAGTTTTGGGAGAACCACATGCTGCCTTGGCTGGAGGTCTTGTGGTGGGGGAGAAAAGTGCTTTGGGCAAAGATCTGCTTGAGGATTTTAGGTTGGTCGGACTCATACATATCATAGTTCTTTCTGGTTACAATATAACCATCATTGCCGATTCTATAATGAAAATATTGTCTTTCTTACCCAGAACACTCGGTATTGTTACTGGAGGTTTTGGAATTGTAGCTTTCGGCATTCTTGTTGGTGGGGGAGCAACTGTTGTGCGCTCTTGCATCATGGCGGTGATCGCTCTATCAGGATCTCTCTTCCGTAAAGATTACAATGCGGGCAAAGCACTTTTTGTGGCTGGAGCTTTGATGTTAATCCAAAACCCTCTTATCCTTCTTTACGATCCTTCATTTCAACTTTCATTTCTAGCAACTATGGGACTTATTTTACTATCTTCACCCATTGAAAATAAATTGAAATTCATCACAGAGAGGCTAGGCATGCGCTCTCTCATAGCCTCTACCTTTGCTACACAGATTTTTGTTTCGCCATTTATTTTGCATATGATGGGACAACTTTCTTTGATAGGGGTGATCGTAAATATTTTGGTTTTACCGATTATCCCTCTAACCATGCTTTTTGTGGCACTGACTGGTTTTGCTGGTTTTATTTCAAATACCCTGGCTTATATACCAGGGTATCTTTCTCATTTTCTATTGTCCTATGAACTTATGATTGTTAACCTTTTTGCAAAGGTGCCTTTTGCCTCGATCAATTTACCAAAGTTTTCTTTTTGGTTGGTAGTGGCCTTCTATGCTAGCTATTTTGTAGCTTCGATAAAGTTACCTTCAACTTTCTCCCAATTCAAATTTAAAAAGAAATCTTCTACATAATTTTTCTTACCAGATGGGGCATAGTCTGCAACATATGAATGCTCCCACATATCAAGAGCAAGGATGATGGGGCAATTTTGTAGATGATTGATATGTTGCTCCTCAACCCAATTATTTATAAGGCATTTGTTTTCTCTGTCATAATAAAGCATAGCCCAACCTATACCGCGAGTAAGAGCAATAGCTTTGAAGCTCACAAGCCATGCATCGAATGAATTGAAATCAGTCTCTATTTGTTTCTTGAGCAGGCTATTTTCAGAAAGAGCTTTCATGCCACCTTCCAGACTAGTGAAATATATTTCATGATTCCTCATGCCATTGTATTCGAAACCAAGTCTGCGAATATCTTGTTTTCCTTCCAGAGTTTCATTTAAATTCTTCACATAACCAGCATAAAGCTTCAAATGCTCCTCTATGGTTTTGCTCGAAATTCCTTTCAATGTCCCAATATTAAATTTTTTCTCGGTAAATGTTTTCATATGATAACATTCTATCACATGAAAAAAATTAAAGGCATTAAAATATGGGTGTTCATACTTTTTACACTAGGGATTATCTCCTTAGGTCTCTATATTTATGCTTGGGAATATCGAAAGCCTCTACTCGAGGTGGATTTCTTTAGCTTAAATAAGGGTAGGGCGATTTTTGTTCGTACGCCTATGAATAAGACTATTTTAATAGGTGGAGGACAGAATTCTGAAACTATAAGGGAAATCACAAAGCAAATGCCTTTTTATTCAAAAAAGATTGACACCGTGATTATTCCTAGCGCTACAGCCGCTCAGATCGGCGGGTTAATAGAGATTGTAGACAGATATGAGATTGAGGAGATTTTAATACCAAAGACGCTATCAACAAGCACAGTTCTGACTCAATTAATGAAAGAGGTGAGAAAAAATAAAATCCATGTGGAGGAAGTAGAAAGGGGAGACACTATAGAAATTGAAAATGATTTAAGTTTTGAAATTCTATTTCCTTATGAAGAATTTAAATTTAATAAAACAAGTCTACCTGAACTTGGCTTAGCTATTTTATACAAGGATACCGGCGCATATCTCATGGGGAATTTATCAAAGACAATTCAAAAAGATATTGCGCAAAACTTGTCTGTAACCACCAAAAACATTCTAGAATATTATCATAGCGCTACAGATACGAAGGTCTCTCCAGACCTTGTAGAGAAGCTAGACCCAAAATTTACTTTTTCAACAAAAGAAAAATCCATAAAATGGATTTCTGAGGGGGTAGAATGGATTAAGGGGAAATAAAAACTACTATTAGAACTAAGAATTAAATAATCCCTGCTTTCTTGAGAGTTGCAAAAGCACCACGCTTCTTGATAGTTCGAAGAGCCTTAGTTGAGATAGTAAGGTTGAAAGACTTTTTGAGTTCAGGAACATAGATCTTCTTTTTTTGAAGATTTGGATACTTGCGTACCATTCCTGTAGGGTTAAACTGAGTAGCACGAGTGGCGTTTGAATATCCGCCTGCTACCATTGAACCTTTCTTTGTAATATCACAAACTTTAGCCATAGTGTTGATTATGCTATCATAAGTCTTATATTTAGCAAGTAATATTACAATATGGACCCATTAACTTTCACCGTTTCTGTTATTATATTGGTCATGTCTGTTGTTCTACATGAGCTTGCTCATGGCTATACAGCAGAGCTTCTTGGCGACCCTACTCCACGTTTACAAGGTCGACTTACTCTAAATCCACTCAAACATTTAGAATTATTTGGTTCTCTGATAGTGCCCCTCATTACTTCTATGACTGGCTTCATTTTTGGTTGGGCAAAGCCTGTGCAGTGGAATCCTTATAATGTAAAAAATAAAAGATGGGGAGAGCTTATCATATCTATCGCTGGACCAGCTTCAAATATTTTTATTGCTATAGTTTTTGGATTGGTGATTAGGTTTTTTGGTGAAAGTTTCTCTACAGCTTTCTTGCAAATCTCAACTTATGTCATCTTGATCAATGTTGTCTTGGCAGTATTTAATCTTGTACCGATACCACCACTTGATGGCTCAAAGGTCTTATTTTCTCTATTACCACCTCATCTGGGGTATGTAAGAGAGTTTATCGAAAAGTATTCGATATTTCTTTTCCTCTTCCTGATTCTCTTCCTCTGGAGATTCATAGAACCTATAGTGCCATTTATTTTTAAAACTATTTTAGGGGTTTAAATTTGCCTTTTCTGCTCAATATGATAGAGTACTTTCACGTTGTAAAACGAAAAGGGGTGAGTAACCGCTAGGTGAAAACAATCAACCCTTTTGTAAAAATAAGTAATTATTAAATATTAGTCGAGTTAATTAAATAAGTTAAATAAATAATGCCAACAATCAATCAGCTTATACGCAAAAACCGTGTGCGATTTATCAAAAAGACAAAGTCTATAGCATTGACTAGAAGTTTCAATACTATTAAGAACCGTCCGAACTTTTTCCCATCTCCATTTAAAAGAGGAGTATGTATAAAGGTTACAACAAAGACTCCAAAGAAACCAAACTCAGCTATACGAAAGATCGCCCGAGTAAGACTTTCAAATGGTCTAGAAGTAACAGCCTATATTCCAGGAGAAGGACACAATCTTCAAGAACACTCAGTGGTTCTCTTGAGAGGAGGTCGCGTAAAGGACGTTGGACTTCGATATACAGTAGTACGAGGTGTGCTCGATGCAGCTGGAGTAGAGAAGCGCCGAAAGGGTCGAAGTCAATACGGAAACAAGAAGCCAAAGGCAGCCAAGGCTTAAGCTTAGTATCCAATCTTACATTAACCAACAATTTTAATTAAAATACTATGAGAAGAAGAATAAAGAATAAGCATATACTTAAGCCAGAATCTGTCTATGAAAGCGTCAAAGTTTCAAAGCTTATAAACTATGTCATGGACTCAGGCAAAAAGGCTACAGCTCGCAAGGTTGTATATGATTGCTTCGAATATATAAAAGAAAAGTCAAAGACTGAAGCTCCTTTGGAAGTTTTTGAAACTGCTTTGAAGAACACTATGCCAGCTATGGAAGTGCGCTCAAGAAGAGTGGGAGGTGCAAACTATCAAGTTCCTCGAGAAGTTCGTCCAGAAAGACAGCGCTCACTTTCTATGAAATGGATTGTGCTTGCAGCTCGCTCAAAGAAGGGAAAGCCAATGGCAGAAAAGCTTGGAGATGAGATCATCGCAGCTTCAAAGAATGAGGGAGAAGCAGTGAAGAAGCGTGAAAATACTCACAAGATGGCAGAGGCAAACAAAGCATTCGCTCACTTTGCTTGGTAGGGGTTTTTGGTATAGTTGGTTTTTATAATTTTAGTCTATATAATTTATCTATATTTAATTTATGCAAAGAGATTATCCATTAGAAAAAGTTCGTAATTTCGGTATCATCGCTCACATCGACGCTGGTAAAACTACTACATCAGAACGTATTTTGTATTACACAGGTATGATCCATAAGATCGGTGAAGTACATGAAGGAGAGACAACTACAGACTGGATGGAGCAGGAAAGAGAGCGAGGTATCACTATTACTGCCGCTGCCATCACTTGTTTCTGGAACCCTTCATACATGCCAAAAACAGACGTTTCAAAAAAGGTACGCTTCAATGTTATCGACACCCCAGGACATATCGACTTTACAGTAGAGGTAAAGCGATCTTTGCGCGTGCTTGACGGTGCTGTGGTGGTATTCGATGGAGTAGCGGGTGTAGAGCCTCAATCAGAGACCAACTGGCGTTATGCAGATGAAAGCAATGTACCTAGACTTTGCTTTATAAATAAAATGGACAGAATGGGTGCTTCTTTTGAAAGATCATATGCTTCAATTCTTGAAAGATTAAATAAAAAGGCTGTAAGATTTCAGATTCCTATAGGAACAGAAGGGGATCACAATGGAGTTATCGATCTTCTTAAAATGAAAGCTTATTACTTTGAAGGTGAAAAGGGTATAGAAGTTATAGAAAAGGAAATTCCAGAAAACCTTCTAGCTGACGCAAAGAAATATCATGCTGAGCTTATAGAAAAAGCTGTAGAACACAATGATGTGCTTATGCAACAATACCTAGACGGTAAAGAAATCCCAGTCGAAGTTCTAAAGACTGAGATCCGAAAACTTGTGATCGACAACAAAATCTTCCCAGTATTTACAGGTTCTGCTCTTAAGAATGTCGGAGTTCAGCTAGTACTAGACGCGGTGGTTGATTATCTACCAGCCCCTACAGATATAAAGGCAGTAAGAGGTATAGATCCAAACACAGGTGAGGAGGTTTTCCGTGGACCATCTGATGAAGAACCTTTTGCGGCACTAGCCTTCAAGCTTCAGAACGATCCATTCGTAGGACAGCTGACCTTCTTTAGAGTATATTCTGGAACAATAGAAGCTGGAACCTATCTTTACAATGCTACAACTGGCAAGAAGGAGAGACTTGGACGTATAGTGCGCCTACAAGCTGATAAAAGAGAAGAGGTTAAGAAAGTTTTTGCTGGAGAGATCGCTGCAGCAGTAGGTCTAAAGGATGCCCTTACTTCACATACTTTCTGCGATGAAGAAAAACCAATAGTTCTAGAGACGATCAAGTTCCTAGAGCCTGTGGTTTCTCTACGTGTAGAGCCAAAGACCAAAGCTGATCAAGAGAAAATGGGTATGGCACTCAAAAAGCTTGGAAATGAAGATCCAACATTTAAGATTTCTTCAAATAGCGAAACAGGAGAAACCATCATCTCAGGTATGGGAGAATTGCACTTGGACATTATGGTTGATCGTATGAAAAGAGAATTCGGTGTAGAAACTACAGTCGGTAAGCCTCAAGTAGCATACAGAGAGACAATTATGGGTACAGCAGAAGCAGAACACAAGTACATCAAGCAATCAGGAGGTAAGGGTCAATACGGTCACGTAAAGATCAATATCAAGCCTATGGAAAAACTTGTCGAAGGTGAGAAGATTGCAAAGAATATTAGTCGATATGATGATTTCGAATTCATCAACTCTATAAAAGGAGGAGTTATCCCTCAAGAGTTCATCCCTGCAGTAGAGAAGGGGGTTCACGAGGCTATGGATCGAGGTATTGTCGCAGGTTTCCGTATGGTAAATGTAAGTTGCGAATTAACTTTCGGTTCTTACCATGATGTAGACTCATCCGAAATCGCTTACAAGATCGCAGGATCACAAGCCTTCCAAGAAGCTGCAAAGCGTGCACGTCCAGTTATTCTAGAACCTATCATGAAGCTTGAAGTTCTTTTCCCAGACAAATTCATGGGTGATGTTACAGGAAGTATCTCTTCAAAGAGAGGAACAATCGAGGAAATGACCGAAAGAGGTCAAGCCAAAGTTCTACATGCTATGGTCCCTCTTTCAGAAATGTTCGGATACACTACTCAGCTTCGTTCAATGACTTCAGGACAAGGTTCAGCAACAATGGAATTTGATCATTACGAAGTGGTTCCAAAGAACGTTGAGGCGTCTATTGTGGAGGCGAGGAAGTAGATAAAAAATTGTGACACATAATATATGATTAAAATCATTGACTTCAAAACATGTGTTATGTTAGTATAGCGAGTACGCGTTTTTGCGTTGGTACTCTTAATAATTATTAATTTTTTAAATATTATATTTTATGGCAGCAACAGAATTTAATCGTACAAAACCACATGTGAACGTAGGTACTATCGGACACGTTGACCACGGTAAGACAACTCTTACTACTTCTATTCTTGCTGTTCAAGCAAAGGATGGTCTTGCTCAATTGAAGGCTTATGCAGATATTGCAAAGGGAGGTACAGTTCGAGATGCTACAAAGGTGGTTACAATTTCTCTAGCTCACGTAGAATACGAGTCAAATGCAAGACACTATGCTCATATCGATGCTCCAGGACACGCTGACTATATAAAGAACATGATCACAGGTGCTGCCCAGATGGACGGTGCTATCCTTGTGGTATCTGCTCTAGACGGTGTTATGCCACAGACAAGAGAGCATATTCTTCTTGCAAAGCAAGTCGGTGTTCCTCAAATAGTAGTTTTCTTGAACAAGTGCGATATGGTTGCGGAAGCTGATCTTCTAGATCTAGTTGAAGAAGAAGTAAGAGATCTCCTTACAAAGAATGGTTTTGACGGAAAAGGAGCGCCAGTTATAAGAGGTTCTGCTCTTAAGGCTCTTGAAGGTGATCCAGCTTGGGTAGCAAAGATCAAGGATCTTATGAACGCTCTAGATACTTATATCCCTATGCCAGTTCGTGAAGTTGATAAGCCTTTCCTTATGCCTATCGAAGACATCTTCTCTATCGAAGGTCGTGGAACTGTAGTAACAGGTCGTATTGAAAGAGGTATGATCAAGGTTGGTGAAGAAGTAGAAGTTATCGGTTTCAAAGATACTTCAAAGACAACTATCACTGGTATCGAAATGTTCAATAAGAGCCTAAAGGAAGGTATCGCTGGGGATAACGCAGGACTACTTCTAAGAGGTACTGGAAAAGACGATGTAACTCGTGGTATGGTTCTTGCTAAGACTGGTTCAGTGAAACCTCACACAGATTTCGAATCAGAAGTTTATATCCTAAAGAAAGAAGAGGGTGGACGACATACCCCATTCTTTACAGGATACAAGCCTCAGTTCTATATCAGAACAACTGACGTAACAGGAGAAGTGACTTTGGCAGAAGGAGTAGAAATGGTTATGCCAGGAGACACAGTTACTTTCAAGGTAAAGCTTGTATCACCAGTTGCTCTAGAAGATAAGATGAGATTTGCTATTCGAGAAGGAGGCAAGACTGTGGGTGCTGGAGTTGTAACAAAAATCGTTGCCTAAATACTTTCAGACCTAATTAAATTATCAACATGGCAACAATCGCAAAAGAAAAGAGAATCTCTAAACCAAAGGTAGCTAAGGCTCCAAAAGAGGGAGAAATAGCAAAATTAAGGATTAGAGTTCGTGCATACGAATACAAAATTCTCGATGCTTCTTTGAAGCAGATTATGGATACTGCGATTCGTTACGATGTAGAGTTTTTTGGACCTATACCTCTTCCTACAGAGATAAAGAAATACACAGTCAATCGAGCTTCTTTTGTATTCAAAAACGCTCGTGAACAGTTCGAGATGCGTGTGCACAAGCGCCTTATTGATATTTTGAATCCAAATCAAAAGATTATTGAAGCCCTTACCAATCTCAGTCTTCCATCTGGGGTCAATATAGATGTAAAAATGATGTAATTGTTTAATTTAAAAATACTGAAATGAAATTCACTCAAAAGTTTATACTGGGCCGAAAATTAAACATGACACAAGTCTTCGATAAAGAAGGACTAGTTCAGCCTGTTACAATGGTTGAGATTTCTCCGGTTGCTGTTACTCAAGTTAGGACCAAAGAAAATGATGGCTATACAGCTGTGCAAGTGTCTTCAAAAAAAGGTAAACTAGAAGTAAAAAAGGAGTTTAGAATGTCTGAGGTTAATAAAAAGGTCGGTGATTCCATTGATCTAAGCCAGTTTGTAGAAGGTGACACTGTAGAAGTAAGTGCTATCTCAAAGGGTAAAGGTTTTCAGGGTGTAGTTAAGAGACACGGCTTCGGTGGAGGTCCTAGAACACACGGTCAGAAACATTCAGAGCGTGAGCCTGGTTCTATCGGAGGAGGACTTAGAAACAAAGTTCCAAAGAAAATGCGCATGGCAGGACGTATGGGTAGTGACAGGATAACTGTAAAGAATTTGAAGGTAATCCATATTGACTCAGCTACAAACATAATGTACATTCTAGGGGCAATACCTGGTAAAAGAGGTACCTTAGTAGAAATTAGGGGGTAATTAAATAATATATTATATGGAAGCAATAACTTACGATCAGAAAGGTAAAGAGGCAGGAAAAATTAAACTCCCAGAGTCTGTCTTTGGTGTTCCTTGGAATGCCGACCTTGTTCATCAGGTTGTTGTTTCTATGACTTCTAGTGCTAGACATTCTATTGCCAACACTAAGACGAGAGGTGAGGTGAGTGGTGGAGGTAAGAAGCCATGGCAACAGAAAGGTACTGGTAGAGCTCGACACGGTTCTACACGTTCACCAATATGGGTTGGTGGAGGTATCGCTCATGGTCCAAGAGCAGACAAAAATTACGATAGAAAGGTCAACAAAAAGGCCAAAGCTAAAGCTCTCTACACTATTCTTTCTAAGAAGTTTCGTGATGGAGAAATACTCTTCATAGATTCTCTATCTTTTGCAAAACCAAAGACACAAGATGCAAAGTCTGCTGTTATGGCCTTTTCAAAGGTTAAGGGTTTTGAAAAATTTGCTACAAAACCAAAGAATGTTGCAATCCTTTCAATTGATAAGAAATATCCAGAGCTCGTAAAGAGTTTCAAAAATTTTGGAAATATTGAAGTCGAGGAGTTTAGAACCATAAACCCTGTTTCAGTTCTAAATCACAAATACCTGATCATTGCTAACCCTAGTCAATCACTTAAAGCTTTCAATAAATAACATGACTACTATCTTACGCCCAAGAATAACAGAAAAGTCAGGAACCATAAGCGAAAACTCGAATATCTATACTTTTGAAGTGGCTAAAAATTCCACAAAGCACTCTATTGCAAATGAGATCAAAACACTCTACAAAGTCACTCCAACCAAGGTAGCGATCATCAATCTTCCTGCAAGAAAAGTTTTTGTTAGAGGAAAAAAGGGTACACAGTCTTCTGTAAAGAAAGCTATGGTGTATCTTAAAAAGGGGGATAAGATTGATTTTGTTTAATTAATTAAATTTTTATGAAAAGTTATAGACCAAACACACCATCAAGAAGACATATGACCACAGTTCCATTCCGGGACTACCTTACTGTCTCTGAGCCACACAAAGCCCTTACAAAGGGAATGAAGAGAGATATGGGAAGAAATGCCTTCGGTCGCATAACTGTTCGTCACAAGGGTGGTGGACACAAGAAGCTTTATAGAATGGTTGACTTTTCTTATAACAAAAAAGACGTACCAGCAAAGATTACTACTATCGAATACGATCCTTTCAGAACTGGCTTCATCGCTCTTGTCCAATACGCTGACGGTGAAAAGAGATATGTCCTTGTTCCAAAAAGTATGAAAGTTGGAGACAAGTTTATTGTTTCTGAAACTGCAAACATAGAAACAGGTAACAGACTTCCTTTGAGAAAAATCCCTGTTGGTGCCTTTGTTTACAATATCGAGATCAAGCCACAAGGTGGAGCAAAGCTCGTTCGTTCTGCCGGATCATTTGCTCAAGTTATCGCAAACGATGCAGGTTATACTCATATCAAACTTCCTTCAACTGAGATACGTAAGGTTCATGACAATGCTTGGGCAACTATCGGTACAGTTTCAAATGATGAAAATCGTTTGGTAAATATCGGTAAAGCCGGCCGAACTCGATGGCTCGGTATCCGTCCTACTGTTCGAGGTTCTGCTCAAAACCCTGTGGATCACCCATACGGAGGAGGTGAACAGAGAACAGGTAGAGGATTGAGAAGATTGAAAACTCGATGGGGTAAGCCAGCCGGAAAGGGTCAGAAGACCAGAACCCCGAAGAAGTATTCAAATGTCTTCGTTGTCTCACGTCGTCGAGTGGGCAAGAATAAGAATGTAGAAGTTAATGGCTAATAAAATCATTAAGTCTACAAAATCTTTCATAGATCGGTTCGTAAGTTTCCTGATCTATAAGATAAATTCTTGACTTAATGAGATATTTTGCTAGTATAAAAAACTATGTCACGATCACTTTATAAAGGACCATACGTCGAAGAGCGACTCTTGAAAAAGATAGCTGGAAAGAAACCTACTGAAACTGGGGTTATTAAGACATGGTATAGAAGAAGTCAGATCTCTCCAGAAATGGTCGGCTTCATCTTTGGTGTTTATAATGGTCGACAACATGTCGAAGTTCTTGTTTCTGAAGAAATGGTAGGACATAGACTAGGTGAATTTTCTCCAACAAGAAAATTCATAAGACATGGAGGAAAGATGCAGAAGGAGCTTGAAATGAAGGCCAAGGAAGCTGAGGTTAATGCTGCAAAATCAGCAAAGGAAGCTGTCGCAGCTCCAGCTAAAAAATAATACATAATATATGATTACCGCATCACTAAAAAACTATAGACAATCACCAAGAAAAGTTAGAACTGTAGCAAACCTCGTGCGCGGTAAATCTGTAGAAAACGCTTTAAATACACTAAGTTTTTTGAGTAAAAAGGCCGCAGACCCACTTTATATTTTACTCATGTCAGCTATTGCCAATGCCAAGAACAATTTTCAAATAGAAAAAGATATTCTAGTTGTCAAAGAATTGAGAGTAGATGCAGGAAAAGTTTTAAAAAGAAGAATGCCAAGAGCTCGTGGTAACTCTTATCCTATAAACAAAAGAACTAGTCATGTCAGTCTAGTTTTGGAGCCAATGAAAGAAAAGGCTGTCAAAATAGCAAAAACAGAAAAAATTAAAAAATAATTATATGTCACATTCAGTACACCCATATTCACATAGACTAGGAGTTATACGAGATTGGAAGAGTCGTTGGATTGCTCGTGATAAAAATTATCGCACAGCTCTTAAGGTTGATCTTCTTATCAGACAATTCCTTACAAAAGAACTTCGAACATTCTATCTTTCAGATATTCAAATAGAGAGAAATCAAAAGTCTTTACGTGTGATCATCCGTAGTTCACGTCCTGGTATGATCATCGGTAGAAGTGGTGATGGTATGACAAAGCTTCATGACAAGATCGTCGCTTTTCTAAAGAAGAAGGGAGTTATTATGTCTGAACATCTTTCTGGACAAGAGCTGAAGCTCGACATTGAAGAAGTCAGAAATCCAGAGGCTAATGCAGCGATTGTCGCTATGATGGTGGCTGAAGGTCTAGAAAAACGTCTACCTTTCCGAAGAGTTTTGAAGCAGACTCTTGAAAAGATTATTGCAAGCAAGGAAGTTAAGGGAGCAAAGATAAAACTTTCTGGTCGTCTTGGCGGTGCAGAAATGGCACGAAGAGAAGATCTTAAGAAGGGTCAGATTCCTCTACAAACATTGCGTGCAGATATTGATTTTGCTCGAGAGAAGGCTCATATGACTTATGGAGACATAGGTATAAAGGTCTGGATATACAAGGGTCAGATTTTCGAGAAAGACCTTAAAAATATAAAATAATCACATGTTATTTCCTAAAAAAGTAAAATTCAGAAAGTGGCATACAGGCCGAACAAATGCAAAAAAGCTTGCAAATAGTGTTGAAACTCGTGGCACAAAAGTTTCTTTCGGCTCTTATGGTTTGAAAGCTCTGAAATATGGAAGACTTTCTTCAAATGAAATAGAAGCTGCTCGTAAGGTTATGGCACGTTATGCTACAAAGTCTGGAAAGGTTTGGGTGCGTATCTTCCCAGATAGACCATTTACACAGAAGCCTGCAGAGGTTAAGCTTGGAAAGGGTAAGGGAGAACCTATGGGATTCGTAGCTCAGGTCAAGGCTGGACGCGTTCTCTTTGAAATTGACGGAGTTGATGATAAGGTAGCACAAGAGGCTTTGAGAAAGGCTGGTACAAAGATTTCAATAAAGACCAAGATAGTTAGTAGAAACCTAATGTAAAGATATGAAAGAACTTAAAAACAAAACCCCACAAGAACTAAAGAAGCTCATTACCGAGAAGAATGAAGTTCTACGTAATTTTAGATTCGGTTCTACTGGTAGTAAGACTAAAAATGTTAAACTTGGCTATACCACAAAAAAAGAGATAGCAAGGATTATGACAGAATTAAGTATTAGAAAACATGCAAAATAAAACATCACAAAAGAATACTGAAGTAAGACACAAGACATTATCTGGTGTGGTAGTTTCTGACAAGATGAAGGACACTATCGTTGTTCGTGTTGGCAGATTCGTAAAGAATGAAAAATACAAAAAATACGTCACTTCTCACAAGCGTTACAAAGTTCACGACGCTGGTAATACCAAGAAAATCGGTGACAAGGTAATGATCGAGTCATGCAGACCTATGTCAAAGGACAAGTCATTTAAAGTAATCGCATAATACAAATACCATGATACAACCACGATCAATAGTAAGAATAACAGATAATTGCGGAGCAAAAATTGGCCGTATTTTCAAAGTGCTCGGAAGTTCAAAGAAGCGATACGCGGAGATAGGCGACCTTGTGATCCTCTCTGTACAAAAGGCAGAACCAAGAAAGGCTATCAAGAAGAAGGATGTATTACAGGGTGTAGTAGTTCGCCAAGTAAAAGCTTTTCGAAGAAAGGATGGTTCTTATATTCGCTTCGACGAAAACGCTGTAGTTATCCTTGAAAAAGGCAAGAAGGAGCCGATAGCTGGACGTATCTTCGGCCCTATCCCTCGCGAGCTTGGTGAAAAAGGTTTTCAAACTATTGCTTCAAAGGCACCAGAGATTGTATAAATTTTAATAAAAGATTATGAAAATAAAAAAGGATGACAATGTAATAGTGCTAGCAGGAAAGGATAAGGGTAAAACCGGTAAGGTTATAAAAGCTATGCCAAAAGAAAATCGCGTAGTTGTTTCTGGTGTAAATATGTTTAAGAAAAACCAGAGAGCTCGTAAGCAAGGTCAAAAGGGTCAGGTTATAGAGGTAAATGGTTCTATCAATGTCTCAAACGTCGCGCTTGTGAGTGAATTTAAAAAAGAAACTAAAGCAAAGAAGGTCGCTAAGAAATAAAGAAATAATATGAAACCACATACACATACAGCAAAGCCAACATTTGAAATGAATAAGGAGTCCTTCAAGGCTCTCAAGGAAAAGTTCGACTACAAAAATGTCATGCAAGCGCCAAAGCTTACTAAGCTCGTGATCAGTACTGGTACGGGATCAGTGAAAGACAAGAAAAAGATCGAACTTATAGCTGATCGTCTAGCAAAGATCACAGGTCAGAAACCAGCTCCTCGTTCAAGTAAGAAATCAATTGCTTCTTTCAAAGTGCGACAAGGTGACCTTGTTGGATATCAGATCACTCTTCGTGGCAAGAGAATGGCAGACTTTATCGACAAGCTTGTGCATATCGCTCTTCCTCGTACAAAAGACTTTCGTGGTATCTCAAAGACTGCTGTAGATGAAATGGGGAACTATACTCTAGGTATTAAGGAACACACTATCTTCCCAGAAACCGCAGATGAAGATCTAAAGGATGTTTTTGGTTTTGCTATGACTATCGTTACTACTTCAAAGAAGAAAGAAGAAACTCTAGCTTTCCTAGAATATCTCGGTTTTCCATTTAAGAAAGAGGAAGTGAAGAAGGGGAAGTAGGGTTGAAAAATTTGTTTATTTTAGTTAACTTTGATATCATTCTCTTTATCATCTGAAGACTGGAAAATCCCCGCCCAGCGCTCTCCTAGAGAGAGGCATGTATGTGAGAACTTGGGGTCTCACCAGAACTAAAAACGGTTGGAAGTTTACCTTCCAGCCTTTTTAGTTCGCTAGAAGTAGGAGGTGAGTTTGGGAAAATAAAAAGGGAGGTAATAAAAAACAGGCGGTCATTTCTGAGCGCCTGTGTAAATCTTCGAAGCATTGAGATTTCTCCGGTTGCTTCACCGAGTGGACAAACCACCATTCATTGCAAGAGGTACCAATCTGCATTGGCTTGCCAAGACTGACTGTCTTGCCGTATAAACCTAAATGCATTCCTGAGTGTGAGTTCATACCCAGCTTTAATGCCAGGTTCCAACATCATAACTTGGGGTTTCTGTTGCGTGCGCCAGTCACTGACAATGACTGTGCCCAGTTTGGTGACCTCATCAACCATGAAGACACGAGAGGGTGAATCCAGTTTCTCTAAACTGTGCACCTCAACAAGGTCGCCCGTACGGAGCTTTTGTTGCTCCTGGACATATTGGGTGATGACGTGCTGGGTGGTGGTATGCAAACCAGCAAACCACCGCGCTTCTTCTTCGGCACTGATTGCCATCTGTCGCAAGAAGATAAGTGTGCTTGTCAGCAGCACGGCGGCGATAGCTGTTCCGATAGACAAGTAATCACGAGTTTTCATAGATATAGATATTTTGTATTTTGTTTAGTGCAGTCATGATCTACTATTTTTCACTCAAGCGAGTGGTAATAGATCAATTTCCACACTAAACCTTTTCAAGGTGCTCAACACTATCTTTCTACATGATAGCATACTATACAGTATATGTCAAGATGACATTATTTACCTTATCTGATAGTATAAGCCAATCGTAAATAAGTGAGTGAAATAAAGAAAAAGTAGTGATCGGAAGCACAACCGCAAGGTATAGCTAACCAATCCTTATTTTTGTTAAAAAATCGTAAAAATGGCAAAAAAATCAACAATAGCAAGATCAAGTAAAGCACCGAAATTCAAAAGTCGAGTGGTTCGACGTTGCTTCCGTTGCGGTCGAAAGAATGGCTATATGAGAGACTTTGACCTTTGCCGTATTTGTTTTAGAGAGTTCGCTAATGAAGGAGTTATTCCAGGAATAAAAAAATCATCATGGTAACAGACCCTATCGCAGATTTTATCGTAAGAATCAAGAATGCTAGTGATGCTCGCAAGGCTTCAGTTTCTATACCTTACTCTATTTTAAAAGAAAGTATTGCTCACACTTTGGTAAAGGGCGGGTATATCAATGCTGTTGAAAGTAAGGGTAAGAAAATCGACAAGACACTAGAGATCACACTTACTTATATCGGCAAAGAGCCAAGACTTCATGGTATCGATCGTATCTCTAAGCCTTCTCGAAGAATTTATCAAAAATCAAAAGACATCAGAATGTTTAAGAGTGGTTTTGGAAATGTAATACTTTCTACACCACAAGGTATTTATCTTGATGCTGATGCAAAGAAAGCAAAGGTCGGAGGCGAGGTTTTATTTAAAATCTGGTAATAAAAAATTATATGTCACGAATCGCAAAAAAACCTATTTTGATACCAGAAAAAACCGATGTCTCTTTTGCATCAGGAATTTTGACTGTCAAAGGTCCTTTGGGGGAAATTAAAAAATCTCTACGCTCTGAGATTGATGTAAAGATAGACGGCGGACAGATTTCTCTTATACCAGAAAGACAATCTCTAGATATACTTGCTCTATGGGGAACATACGCTTCTCATATACGTAATATGATAGAGGGAGTTCATAAAGCTTTCGAAAAGAAACTGATCGTAGAAGGTATCGGTTTTAAGTCTGATGTAAAAGGCACCGAGCTACACCTTGCTCTAGGTTTCTCTCATCCAGTTGTCAAAAAGATTCCAGAAGGATTGAAGGTTACAGCCGAAAAGAATATCATTACAGTTTCTGGAATTGATATTGAAAAGGTGGGACAGTTTGTAGCTCAGGTTCGTGCCTTGAAAAAGCCAGAACCTTATAAGGGTAAGGGTATTCGATATAGTGATGAAACTATACGAAGAAAGCAAGGTAAGAAATCTGTATAAAGATAAATATATGAATACAAGTAAACAAAAACAATTAAAAATTTCTAGAAGACACAAAAAGATCAGATCTATATTGTCTGGAACAGCTTTGCGCCCACGTCTTTCAGTCTTTAAGTCTAATAAATTTCTCTATGCTCAGCTTATAGATGATGAAAAAGGTAATACTCTTGCTCAAGCAAACTCTCACGATGCAAAAAAGGTTGGTGATGAGATAGCTAAGAAAGCAAAGACTTTGAAGATTGATAAGGTGGTTTTTGATCGAGGCGGATACCTTTACACTGGCAAGATAAAGTTGATTGCCGATTCAGCTAGAGAAGGAGGCCTTAATTTTTAATAAATAATATGGATAAAGATACACAAACAATTGAACAAGAGGTACCAGTAATTGCGGATATTGTTGCACCTACTCCTTCTTCTGCAGCTCCTGCTCCAAGACAATCTTTCAGAGACTCACGCCCACCTCGTGGTGGCAAAAGACCTGCTCGTTCTGATAAAGAAAGAGTAAAGCCTGAGTTCGATACAAAGATTATTGCTATCCGTCGCGTAACTCGAGTAGCATCTGGAGGTAGAAGATTTACTTTTTCTGTAGCAGTAGTTTCTGGAGATAGAAAGGGTAAGGTTGGAGTTGGTCTTGGTAAGGCTGGAGACACTTCTCTTGCTATAGACAAGGCGACAAGAAATGCAAAGAAAAATATGATAAAAGTTACACTTTCTCAGTCTATGAATATACCTCATATGGTTGAAGCAAAGTATTCTAGTGCAAGAGTTATGATCATGCCAGCAAGAGGACGAGGGGTAGTAGCTGGAAGTGCTGTGCGCAATGTTATCGAACTTGCAGGTATTAAGGATGTCTGTGCAAAACTCCTTTCTGGAAGTAAGAACAAGCTCAATATAGCTCGTGTTACTATCAAGGCTCTCGAGAAACTTTCCAAAAATCCTCGAACGATTTTATCAGAAAAAATATAATACACTACCATGCAACTCAATAATCTAATTCCAAAAACAAAAAACAAAAAGGCAATGCTTGTTGGTCGTGGAGGTAAAAGAGGTAAAACTTCAGGACGAGGTGGAAAGGGTCAGACAGCTCGTGCCGGTAACAAGAAGCGTCCAGAACTCAGAGACTTTATTAAAAGAATTCCTAAGCTTCGTGGTCGTGGAGTCAATCAAAACAAAAGTCCAAACACAAAGCCAACTATCGTAAACTTAAGTGATATCGAAGTTGTATTTGAAAATGGTTCTATAGTTTCTCCTGCTACTCTTATTGAAAAAAGAACCATCTCTACATTGGATGGTAGAATACCTCAAGTAAAGATTCTTGGTTCTGGAGATTTTACAAAGAAAATAACCATCGAAGGTTGTCTGATTTCAGCTCAAGCAAAAGAGAAGGTGGAAAAGGCTGGGGGTATGGTAAAATAAACATTAAATAACATGAAAAAACTTCTCGAAAAAATAACCGTCGTTCTTCGGGATCCTACATTGAGAAGACGAATAGGTTTTACGATAGGGGCACTCGTATTGTTCCGCCTTCTTTCGGCTATACCTGTGCCTGGTATCGACATTGCTAGTCTAGAAAGACTTCTTTCTGGTAATCAATTCCTAGGTCTTCTCGATATATTTTCTGGAGGAGGAGTCTCTAGACTTTCTATAGTTATGCTCGGTGTCGGACCTTACATCACTGGATCTATCATTATGCAACTTTTGACTATGATGTTCCCAAAGATGAAAGCTATGATGCAAGAAGAAGGTGAGGCTGGAAGACAAAAGCTTTCTAATTATTCAAGACTTATCTCAGTACCTCTAGCTGCTCTACAAGCTTTTGCTTTTATTAGTCTTTTTCAAAGTCAAAATGTTCTTCCACAGTTCAACGGTATGGAATTATTTGTAAGTATCGTTGTGATCACCGCTGGTTCTGTACTACTTATGTGGATCGGTGAACTTATCTCAGAGTTTGGTATTGGTAATGGAGTATCCCTCATTATCTTTGCTGGTATCGTTGCGGTTTTGCCTCAAAGAATATTCCAGTTTATTGCAAAGTTCACTCCAGATCAGATACCTTTCTACCTTTTGTTCCTTGTAGTCGCTCTTGTTGTTATCATCGGTGTAGTTGTTGTAACTGAAGCAGAAAGATCCGTATCTGTAACATATGCAAAACAGGTAAGAGGTAACAAAGTTTATGGTGGAGTGTCTACATATTTACCATTAAGACTAAACCAAGCTGGAGTTATTCCAATTATCTTTGCTCTCTCAATACTTCTTTTCCCTCAGATTATTGCCAACTTCTTTGCAAAATCTGCAAACTTAACTATAGCTGACTTCTCATCATTAGTCTTAAGTTTTCTAGCTAATCCATGGATATATGCAGCTACATATTTCTTCTTAGTTTTTGTTTTCACTTACTTCTACACTGCTGTGACTTTTGACCCAAAGCAGATCTCAGAAAACTTACAGAAAGGCGGAGCATTCATTCCTGGAGTTCGTCCTGGAGAAGCTACAATGGATTATCTTGCAAAGATCGTGACACGCATTACACTTGTTGGTGCTTTATTCCTCGGACTTATCGCAGTTTTGCCGAACGTTATACAAGGTATACAGGGTGGTGACCAGACATTTGCTATCGGTGGTACAGCGCTACTTATCGTCGTATCTGTAGTACTTGACCTATTGAAGAAAATCGATGCACAGGTCTCAATGAGAGAATATTAGAACTAGAGCTCATGACTCAACAAACCTTTATTTTTATAGGACGCTCAGGTTGCGGTAAAGGTACTCAGGCCAAACTACTTTCAGATTATTTAAAATCAAAAGATCCAGAAAAAGAAGTTCTATATATTCAAAGTGGAGGAGAGTTTCGTGAATTTATAAAAGGATCTTCTACTACTCAAAAGCTGTCAAAAGATATATATGATGTAGGTGGACTACAACCAGAGTTTTTGGCTGTATATATGTGGGTCAATGTTTTGGTTAATAAGTATAAAGATGGCGAACATCTAATAATGGATGGCATGCCTCGTAAGTATCATGAAGCGGGAGTACTAGATTCTATTTTTGATTTTTATAAAATTAAAAATCCGATTGTTATAAATATTGATATAAGCAAAGAATCCTCCATCAATCGTCTACTCGCAAGAAAAAGATACGATGATAATCGAGAAGACATTGCAGAGCGTCTGTCATGGTATGAAACTGATGTTGTGCCAGCTATGGATTATTATAAAAACAACAAGAATTATAGCTTCTTCGTAATAGATGGAGAGAAAGGTATTGAGGCTATTCATCAAGAGATTTTGGAAAAAGCTGGATTGAAATAAAATGATTACGATCAAAACTAAGGAGGATATAGCTATACTTCGTGAAGGGGGTAAGCGCCATGCAGAAATCCTTTTAAAATTAAAAGAGATGGTGAAGCCTGGTGTTTCTGCATCAGAATTAAATGATTATGCTCATAAACTTATTTTAAAAAATGGAGATACTCCGGCTTTTCTGAACTATAAACCAAACGGAGCTCGCCGACCTTTTCCTGCTAGCCTTTGTGTCTCTATAAATGACGAAATAGTTCATGGTATCCCAAACGAGGCTGAAAAGATTTTGAAAGAAGGGGATATAGTGTCTATTGATCTAGGACTTATACATAAAGGTCTTATAACCGATGCTGCTATAACCATACCTGTCGGAGTAGTATCTTCAGAACTAACTAAGCTTTTAAATATCACAGAACAAGCTCTCATGGCTGGTATAAAAGCTGCAAAAGGTGGCAAAAAAACTGGAGATGTAGGAATGGCTATTGAAAGACTTGGTGTATCTGGAGGTTTTGGGATAGTTGAGGAATTGTCTGGACACGGAGTGGGTTATAGTGTGCATGAAGATCCGTATGTGCCAAATTATGGCCAAAGTGGAACGGGGATTGTTCTTCGTCCTGGTATGGTTCTTGCTATTGAACCTATTTTTAATATTGGATCGAGATATACAATGCTTGATAAAGATGGTTGGACTTACAAGACAAAAGATGGCAAACAAAGCGCGCATTTTGAGCATACTATTTTAATTACCAAAGGCGATCCAGAGATTTTGACGAGGGTTTAATGTATAATGTCCTCATGACACATCCAAAAAACGAACAGACTTTAATTATCCTAAAACCAGACAGTATTCAAAGAAGTTTAATTGGTGAAATAATCTCTAGATATGAGAGGGTAGGCTTGAAACTTATTGCTATGAAAATGATGGTGCCTACCGCTGAACTTATTGAAAAGCATTATACTTTGGATCCAGAATGGAGAAGAATTACTGGAGAAAAAACTATAAAAGGATATTTGGATAAAGGACTTGTTCCTCCTACGAATAATCCTCTAGACATCACAAACATTCTCTTGGGTAGACTCGTTACATATATGACTAGTGGACCTATAATCGCCATGGTGTGGGAAGGTGCTCATGCTGTATCTATTGTCAGAAAGATTACAGGTGGAACAGAACCCCTTACTTCTGATGTCGGAACTATCAGAGGAGACTTTGTTCTAGACTCATATCAGATGACTGATGCAGATGATCGTTGTATTAGAAACCTGGTTCATGCTTCAGGCTCTGTAAAAGAAGCAAAAGACGAGATACGGCACTGGTTCTCTAAAGATGAAATTATGCAGTACAAGCACATTCAAGAGATTATACTTTATGATAAATAAATAGACGCTAGTCAAAAATAGTGTCTGAAGTCGTATTTGTATTGTTTTTTAAAAATAGAAGAATATAATAATATTAGGTTACTAGAGTATTAACTCTATAACTTTTTGTTCGGGAGATCGAGAAGTTTCGCACTTCGTTATGTTGCACCTTGGTGTTATCATTTAGATCACCCACCTAGTATTTTACTAGGCTTAATACTCTTGTAACCTACAAAGGACATCTGATATTCAGGTGTTTTTTGTTGGGCAGAAAAGTTTTTTAAGTATATAATGATTAGGAATAACTAAATATGTATAGACCAAAACTAGCTATCTTCACCTTAATACTACTGGCAATCTTTCTCTATATACACTTAGAGGCTATGGCTTTTCATTGGTATTTGCGATTCCCGTCTCTCGATCTCATAACTCACTATATGGGTGGGGTAGTGATCGCTCTTTCTACTTTTTATGTATTGAGAAAGACAAAACACATTGTACTTATATCTATCCTTGGTGGCATCGCCTGGGAAATATTTGAAGTATATTTTGAGATCACTGGTTGGCCAATACATTCTCTAGATTATAAAATAGACACTTTTATAGATATGATTATGGATACCTTGGGTGCATTGAGTGTCTGGTATTTCCTTAAAATTAAAAAATAATATGAGCGCATACGTAACATTTTATAGTGGTGTAGGAAGTGTAACTGGTGCCAATTTTCTTTTGGAATTGGGATCAAAGAAAATTTTAATTGATTGTGGTTTGATACAGGGTGAGAAGACGGCACAACTAGAGAATCGTAATGATTTTGAATATGATCCAAAAAGTATCGATATGCTTTTTGTTACTCATGCACATCTTGACCATGTCGGTCGTATAGGCAAGCTTGTAAAGGATGGTTTTAATGGAGTTATATATTCTACCCCAGAAACCTTGGCTCTAGCTGAACTTATTCTTGAAGATGCTGTAGGACTTCTACAAAAAGAAGCAATGAATGAAGGTCTGACACCGATATATGAACTTGCCGATATGCAGAAAGCTATCAATCTCTGGAAGACTATCCCATATCATACAGAAACAACTTTCGATTCTGGAATCGGAGGTGGATTCTCGGTCTATCTGAAGGATGCCGGACATATTCTCGGCTCTTCCATTATTCAATTCACCTTCGAAAATAAAAAAATAGTTTTTACTGGAGACTTGGGCAACAGCCCAACACCTCTTTTAAGAGATACAGAATCTATTACTGGTGCAGATTATGTGATCATGGAAAGTGTATACGGAGATCGCAATCATGAATCAAAAGATCAGAGAAGGAAAAAGCTCGAAGAGATTATAAAAGACACGATCAATAAAAAGGGAACATTGATAATCCCAGCTTTTTCTCTAGAAAGAACCCAAGTCATTCTTTATGAAATTAATAATCTTGTAGAGTCAAAGGTTATACCTGTAATACCGGTCTATGTAGATTCTCCTTTGGCCACAAAAGTTACCGATGTATACAAAAGCAGTACGCATCTTTTTAATGAACGTACACAGGCTGAGATACGGGGCGGGGATGATATCTTTAATTTTCCAAAACTATCCTTTACTGTCGATGTAGATTCTTCTCGTGCCATCGATCATGCTTCATCTCCGAAGATAATTGTGGCTGGTTCTGGTATGTCTGTAGGTGGAAGGGTTCTTCATCATGAAGAGGTCTATCTCTCAGATCCCAAGAATACTATTCTCTTGGTTGGATATCAAACCATCGGTTCGGTCGGTCGTCACTTACTTAACGGAGAAAAGAGAGTAATAATTCACAAAAATGAAATTAAAGTCGCTGCAAAAATAGAGTCTATACTAGGCTATTCGTCTCACAAAGACTCTGATCGTCTTGTAGAATTTGTAGAGACTACTCACAGTACTGTGAAGAAGATTTTTGTGGCGATGGGGGAGCCGAAAGCCTCTCTTTTCCTTGCACAAAAAATCCGAGATAATCTCGGACTTAATGCTCTGTACCCAGAGAGGCTTGTGAAATACAAGCTCGACTAGCTTAGTCTTGGCTTAATTTACCTTCTTTACTATTGTTTCAAAAACCTTAGGGTTTTCGTTTGCAAGGGTAGAAAGGATTTTTCTGTCGATGGCAATGTTAGCCTTCTTTAAGTTTCCAATAAACTTGCTATAAGAATATTTTGCATCGATGTTTCTTAGGGCAGCATTGATTCTTACATTCCAAAGTTTTCTGAAATCTCCTTTCTTGTCTCTTCTGTGTGCGAAAGCATATGCTCCAGCATGAGAGATGGCTTCGTAAGCTGTACGTTCCTTTGTACTACGATTAAAACGATAGCCTTTTACTTGGCTTAATATATTTCTTCTTGTTTTTAACGCATTTACTGCTTTCTTTACTCTTGTCATGGTATTTTGGTTATTACTTTACTTATTATGCATTTATTAAAAATCTACTCTTCTCCTTTGCGGTCATATGAAAAGGCATTGAGCGTTTCTTGGCTAGCTGTGAACGACGGCTCTCTTTTGAATTGAAATGGTTTTGACCCTTTGAACGAGCAAGAATCTTACCGTTCTTTGTAACTTTAAGTCTTTTTAAATATGATTTATTTGTTTTCATTTTATTATTTTGCTTTTTCTATTATCGCCGTCAACCCCTTCAATCCCTTTACAGGAGGACTTACGACTTTGTATTCAGTGGTGATCAATCTGAACACTCTCTCCATTCTTTCTTTAAGAAAGTTGATATCCATATACTTTGACCTACCCACTAGATATAGATCAATCTTCACTCGATTGCCGTCTTTAAGCCATTCTGAAGCCTTTTTAGCCTTTAATTCGAGATCATGGTCTCCTGTACCCACCTTTATTTGAATATTCTTCAATTCGGAGGTTTGGGTACGAGATTTTGCTACCTTTTGCTTTTTCTTTTCGTCATATTGAAATTTACCATAATCCATGATTTTTGCAACTGGTGGAGTGGCATTTGGGGATATTTCAATAAGATCAAGGCTTCTGGCCTGGGCTTGCTTTATAGCCTCTGCAAGTGTAATAACTCCGAGGTTCTCTCCCTCATCCGTGATGACACGCAATTCTGGTGCTTTTATGAAGTTATTGATACGTACGCGTAGAGTGCTCAAAGTCTTTGTTTAGAGGCTATTTATAGCATTGTTTTGGATAAATCGCAAATCTTTATAGAAAATCTCTAAGTAGCCTAATAAAAAACTCAGCCACCTTTTCGATCCAGTATCTATCTTTCCAACCTTGCCCTGTAATCTCCACGGAACTTTTTAAGTCATTGTTGAAATGATTTAATAATTCATCAGTAAAGTTTTTGTTACTAGTGACTAGGTTTGCTTCAAAATTGTAGAGCAAACTGATGGTGTCGAGGTTCAATGTACCAACACTTGCCCAGTCGTCATCAATCACCATGGTCTTGCTATGCAACATTCGACCTTCATATAGATATATTTTTATTCCAGACTGTAACATCTTTGCAAAAAAAGATCTGCCACATATGTCCACGATAGGATAGTCGGTTGATTGTGGAATAATGATTTTTATATCTACTCCACGATGTGCTGCTAGTCTCAAAACTCGGAGGAGACGTCTGGTCGGAACAAAATATGGTGTAGTGATATAAATATTTTTCTTTGCATTGCGTATAGCCTCAACTACATGATTGTAAAGTCGACGATTTCTCGGTAGGGGATTGTTGGTAATGTATTTGAATTCATGATCACTATGTTCTTCCTTTTTAATTCGAGCCAACTTTTTTCTAGAGGCTCTATCCCACATTCTTTCAAAAGCGTTTTGCATATCTTTCACTACTGGACCTTTTACGCTAACAAGCGTGTCTCGCCAATTTATCATTTTATCTGAAACACAAATACTTCCTGTAAAGGCAATCACCCCATCTATAACCAAAGTTCTTCGGTGATTGCGGAAATACCAACTTTTATAATTGTGAATTTCAAAAAAATTAGGAAGAAGGGTTTTGAAGAAAATTAATTCTATGCCTTTACTCTTTAAATCTTCCACTATCGATGAACCAAAAAAGGTAAAGCTCCCAGCAGCATCCCAGATAAACCTAACCTTAACACCTTGTGAAGCTTTTCTGGCACAGACTTCTATAAAACGCTTGCCTATATCGTCGGTTACAAAGATAAACTGCTCAAGATCTATGCTTTTTTCTGCAGATTCACAAGCTGTAAGCATTGCTTCAAAGCCCTCTTCGTTTTCGGTATATAACTTCCAATAAGTTTCTTTCATTGACTGTAGTATAATACATCTATGGAAAATATTACACTTATAATCGCAGCGGCCATTTTCGGATTTTTATTTTTTGGACCTCATACAAAATCTGCAAAACCGAAGGATGATAAAAAAGGCGGAGGAAAAGATGCAAAGAAATAAATTTAAATTAATTTAAAAAAAAGTTATACACTTTTTATTTTATTTTTTTCACTAATTTTATTTATTTAGTGTTACACTATAGTGAGTGGTCGATCAAATACTTTTAATATAAAAAATATTTTCACTCATATGGCAAAAGCAAAAAAGAAAGTTACAAAGAAGTCTTCAAGAAAAGTTTCAAAGAAGACAAAGAAAAGCAAAAAGAGCACAAAGCGATCAAGATAGTTTTTGCGAAAGTTTTTACAAATAAAATTGTAAACAAAAAGCATCTCGAAAGAGGTGTTTTTTGATTATAAAAAAGAAAAGACCCTCGCGTGAGAAGTCCGTGAGGGCTTTTCATGAGAGGGTCGTAAATACTCCTAATCTTGCGTGGGATTTTGTTGAAGTTCAGGTTTGTTTGCAGACTCGAGTTTTCTCAGAAACTCGCGAAGGAAACACCTACCTACATTTGTTGCCAGCCACTGTACGGTAGCAGCCACAATACGGGTATCCCTTGTGGAAAACTTTCTGTTGTAGCGGTGAAGGCCTTTGGTAAGTGCTAATCGTGATACCTTACCACACTCTTCTGTGCATTCATGCAAGATCTGATCTAAAGGAACCAGGCCAAAGTTTATTAATGGGTCCCTTACATTTTCTTGGGCCCATAAATGGACCATAATATGTTCAGCATCTTTTCTTCTATTTTTTTCTTTAATTTCCTTAAGACGATGTAATGCATTTGGCATAGTCACCCCTTCAGGAGACTCCGACTTTTTACCTGTTTTTCTTTTCATAATTTCCGTATTTGTTTTTGTTGTGTCTGGTATTGCCCAGCGTTGTTCAAGCTGCGGGTAGCATATGATTTAACTTGGCTACTGTCAAATTTTGTGGAGATGGGCGGAATCGAACCGCCGTGCAAATGAAGTTTCATAATACTTCTACATTGTATAGATTACTTTAGCGAGACAAGCCTTGCGACCTATCTCTTTTAACTTATACACTTTAAAATAAACAAAATATATATAAGCGATTCCCCAAGTTTCAAACTAGAGACAGGGAAGAGTCAGTAGTTCTATGTCTAATTTATATCACCCCAACATTGAACTAGACAAAATCAATGTGGAATGTCGCTTAAGCCGTAGCTAGAGCGAAAGTGAAATCTCGTGATCCAAAATATGGAGACACAGCAGACTTTACTTTTGTAAGTGCTGATTCAGCATTTAACATTTTCTATAAGTTTAAAGAGTTTATAGAGCTCTACAATGCATAGTATGAAATACCTCAAATGTCGAGGCCTTTCATCCCCATGTTTAATTTTTCAACGATCCTTAAATTCTCTTCGAATATCACGGTTCACATCGCGCTTCTTTATATCTTCACGCTTATCGTACTTTTTCTTACCGCGTACCACAGCGATCTGAACCTTGATTTTCGTGCCTTTACTATACACTGAAATAGGAGCTATTGTCAAACCCTTCTTCGCCTCAAGAGAAGCGAGCTGCTGAACCTCACTCTTTTTTAAAAGAAGCTTACGATTCCTTTTTTGATTGTAATCTTGCGGAGTATTGTTCATCTGGAAAGGGGGGATATCTAGAGCAATAATAAAGGCTTCTCCTCCGCGCACGGTCACATGCGCTCCTAGAAGGGAGCCCTGTTTATTACGAAGACTCTTTACTTCGAAACCCAGAAGTTCGATACCTGCTTCAAAAGACTCGAGTATCTCATAGTCTAGGTTTATCTTTTTATTATAAATAAGGGATTCAGAAGGCATGAAAATATCATAGCATTCTTTGACTTATTGTAAAAGAAATGGTAATTTAAAAAATAGCTGTTGTCCAAAACCTCGAACCCATTGAAATTATGAATCAAACACACATGTACATTATTTGTGTAGTGGTTGTTGTTCTGTTCGTCTGTTACAGACTGTACAGAAAATCAAAAAGAACTTGTCCATCTTGCGGTGGCTGGCTTCTTTACAGACGCAAGCACAATGTAGAAAAGTTCGGACTAGATGTTAATGGGTATACCATTAGGTGTACAACTGAAGGTACCTGTCACAATCCCCGATGTCTTTTTTACAACATTAGTTTTCCAGAACTTGGCTCCTACTGCAAATTCATTAGTTATTGTAAGTGGTGGCCACCGTCAAATATATTAAGACACATTCGCTTTCGTAAATTTTTGTAGTCGCACACCCTCCCGCTTCGGCCGGAGGGAATTTTTTTATTATTTTTCTTCCATTTATCCAAATTTTAAGTATAATCAATATCTATGAAGAAAAAACAAGATTCTGAAGGAAAAAAGCAAAATAAAAAAGTAAATAAATTTGGTCTACTGAACTCCATCGCTACGGTTTTATTTGTGCTCTTTATTATAACTAGTCTATATTCTGTAGCTGTAGAGCAACAGGCCAATGTGACAGATATATCATTGTCGGAACTTGTACATGACGTGGGGATGGGTAAGGTGTCGTCTATTGTTGTAAGGGGAGACGATATTGTTGCTGAGTATGCAGACAAAACTTCAAAGAAAACTAAAAAAGAAACTGACTCTTCTGTCACAGAAACTTTCGCTCGGTACGGACTGACTCCAGAAAAGCTCAATGCTGTCAAAATAAATGTTGAAGGACCTAGTGGTGCCGGATTTTGGTTCGCGCAGATTTTGCCTTTCTTAGCACCTTTAATTTTCCTTGGTCTTATTATCTGGTTTCTATCGAGACAAGTTAAAGGAGCTGGCATGCAAGCTTTTTCTTTCGGTCAAAGCAAGGCTCGTATTACTGCTTCTGACGATAAGAAACAAAAGGTGACTTTCAAGGATGTGGCTGGAGCAAAAGAAGCCAAGCAAGAACTTTCAGAGATTGTCGACTTCTTAAAGAATCCCAAAAAGTTTCTCGATATCGGCGCGGTTATTCCAAAAGGGATTTTGCTTATGGGGGCACCAGGAACAGGAAAGACTCTCTTAGCTCGTGCCGTCGCAGGTGAAGCCTCTGTAACTTTCTTTGCGATTTCTGGTTCAGAATTTGTGGAGATGTTTGTGGGTGTGGGTGCGAGTCGAGTGCGTGATCTTTTTAAAATGGCAAAGCAGGCAGCGCCATCTATTATATTCGTAGATGAAATAGACGCAGTAGGAAGGGTTCGTGGTACTGGAGTTGGTGGTGGTAATGATGAGCGCGAGCAGACTCTAAATCAGATTCTTGTAGAAATGGACGGCTTTGAACCAAACGAAAAGGTGATCGTGATGGCTGCTACAAACAGACCTGATGTTCTTGATCCTGCTTTGCTTCGTCCGGGTCGCTTTGATCGTCGTGTGACTATAGATCTTCCAGATCGAGGTGATAGAGAAGAGATTCTAAAAATCCACTCGGCAAAGAAGCCTTTTGCAGAAGATGTAGCTCTTCGTGTGATAGCTGAGAGAACTCCTGGATTTTCTGGTGCTGATCTTTATTCTCTTATGAATGAAGGAGCTATTCTTGCTGCGCGTGAGAATCGTACAAAGGTATCCCAATACGACCTCATAAGGGCTATCGAAAAAGTGATGCTTGGTCCTGAAAGAAAAAGTCATTTACTTTCTAAAAAAGAAAAAGAGATCACTGCATATCATGAAGCAGGCCATGCTCTTGTTGCGTCTGTCCTACCTTTTGCTGATCCTGTTCACAAAATCTCTATCATTTCTCGTGGTCGTGCAGCTGGTTATACTTTACATTTACCTCTTGAAGATAGAAAAATGCAAAGTAAAAAAGAGTTTCTTGATGATATCTCCGTGTCCCTCGGTGGTTATGTGGTCGAGAAGATGATGTTTGACGATGTGACTACTGGTCCTTCAAATGATCTTCAGGTATCTACTGCTCTAGCGCGCGATATGGTTACAAAGTATGGTATGTCAGAAAAGATCGGTGTGCTTGCTCTAGAAAATTCTGGTGGTCGTGCAATGTTTGGAAAGGGAATAGAGGGTAAAGAATATTCCGAAAAGATCGGTGCAGACATAGACTCTGAAGTAGCACGTATTATGGATGAAGCTTATAAAAAAGCTGAGCATATCGTTACCAAACATCGCGTTGCTCTAGACTCCATTGCTAAGAGGCTTATAGAAACTGAAACTATAGAGAGAGAAGAATATGAAAGCATCATAATTGCTCATGGTATACAACCAAAGAAGAAGTTGGATATAGAGCATCAGATATGATATAAATTATCATGTATGCAATTAAACAATGCATACAAATGCGCCTGTAGCTCAGTTGGTTAGAGCATCGAGCTTATACCTCGAGGGTCCCACGTTCGAATCGTGGCAGGCGCACAAAAGGCTTGATTTTGATGTGGGGGTGGGTATATAGTGTGTGGTAGTAAACTGCAACAACTTACAACTAAATATTTATGCCAACCGTAAACGTAAAAGTATTGAAAGCAGACGGCGGTGAAGTTAATTGTTCCTTCGATACAGACTTACTAACTGTGCAAGACTTTGTGGATATTCTAAGTAAAGCTTACACACAAAAGTCCCTTTTTTCTTTTGAGATGGAACTCTCTAAACTGGAGATTTGTTTCAAATTAATTAACGAAACCCCACCACTTGAAGAGGAAAAATTAAAAGAAATGTTCAGTCGTGAAAATCGTGGAGTCGTCATTCCTCTTGTTGAATTCGACTCATTCGGGCAATTTATGCAGTATATTGAGATTTCAAGAACAGGTACTTCATTGGCCAAAGTCAGATTCAGGTTACCCAGCTCACTTATGTGATACTTCGATTGTTCCCCACCTCGCCATGCGTCTGTCCATGGCGACTTTTTATTCCCAATGCTTAACATCACTTTCTCTAGCTTTTAAATAATCTTTCACTTGAGGATATTTAATTAAATTTATATCTTCTTCAACCAAGATTTTTGCTTCAGTTCTTGCTGCCTCTACCATTTTAATATTTTGCAATGCTTCCATAGCTATATCAGACATTCCCCATTGTTTGCCACCAGACAATTCTCCAGATCCTCGAAACTTAAGATCATATTCTGCGAGTTCAAATCCATTCTTTGCGGTTTTTAAGGCATTGAGGCGGTCTATCGTCTTGTCAGATTTTGTTTCGGCAAAGACATAACAATAAGCTTGATCATTGGAACGGATCACGCGTCCGCGTAGCTGATGTAGCTGTGCCAGGCCGAAACGCTCCGCACCTTCTATGATAATAACGGTGGCGTTCGGCACATTGACCCCGACTTCGACTACCGATGTGGCACAAAGAATATTTATTTTGCCCAATTTAAAATCCGCCATCACGCGATCCTTTTCTGCAGGTTTCATTTTGCTATGAAGTATACCTATTTCATATTCAGGGAAAACTTTACTCTTCAACCTCTTGGCTTCCTCTTTCACTGACTTGGCATTGATCGCTAGTTCTTTGTCTGGATCTGGTTCATTGATTCTTGGACAGATGACATAGGCTTGTCTTCCCAAATTTAATTCAAGACGAATTTTCTCATAAGTTTCTTCTCTTTTATTTGGTGTTACTATATCGGTTATTATAGGTTTTCTGCCATGGGGCATTTGATCTAGTAAAGTAAGGTCTAGGTCGCCATATATTGTCAAAGCCAATGTGCGAGGGATTGGTGTGGCAGTCATGGATAAGAGATGAGGGACTCTCAGAAAAGAACTATTCTCATCAGCACGCATAAAAGCCTGTTGGCTTTTTGCTATTCTCGGCCCATCGGCCTGCGAAATGCTTCCTCGAATAGTCTTTTCTGCGAGTCCCTGTATTTCTTTCTGCACTAATGAAGCCCTTTGTTTGAGACCAAAGCGATGTTGTTCATCGATGATCACATAAGCTAGATGTTTAAATTTTACAGCTTTCTGTATAAGTGCATGTGTGCCTATGAGGATGGGGATTTCTCCGAGTGCTACCCATTTTAAAAGTTGTGTGCGAGAAATATCTGTCCAGCCCTTCGGATTTAATTTTGAAGGAAATTTCCTACAGCCACTTCCTGTGATAAGGCCGATTTGAATTCCTAAATACGAAAAATATTGAATAAAAGATTCAAAGTGTTGGGTTGCCAATATTTCTGTGGGACACATATAGGCGACCTGAAGGTGGCCGAACTTTCTCTGCACGCCATTTTCTTTTGGAGTGGTTGTAACTACGGCGTAGGCAGTAGAGGCGGCTACGGCGGTTTTGCCGGAGCCGACATCTCCTTCAAGTAGTCGAGACATGGCATGACCTCTTTTAAAATCTTCTACTATGGTCGCTATAGACTTCCTCTGTGCCTCGGTGGCTTCAAAAGGAAAGCGTTTTATGAACTCATGCATATTTTTCTCTGATGGTTCAATAATGAAGGCTGGATTTTTCTCATATTGTTTGCGAGTAATCTGCTTTTCTAATTGAATAAAAAATATTTCTTCAAAGGCAAAGCGCTTACGTGCAGAAGCTGCATCTTCATTTTTCATGGGCGTATGTATCCAGATCAAGGCGGTCTTGAGACTGGGTAGATTGTATTTTGAGAGAATCTCTTTTGGTATCGGATCTGTTATCTGATCCAATATTCCTTCTTTAAAAATTTCGATGATTTTGTGATATATCCAGTTTGAAGTGATACCTCTGGACTCTGGATAAATGGGGTAGAGGGTATGGTTCTGTCCATCATCTTTAAAAAGTGAATCTCCAACGCCTGTTGGCAATTTATTCACTATCTCTATTTTTGGATTTGAAAAATACAGTTCCTGAGTTTTTTTTCTTTCCGAAACTTTACCTTCAATCCTCACCAAAGCATTCTCCGCTGTCATCTTCGCAATATATGGTTGATTGAACCAGACGCAATGTATCTTTCCACTCTCATCTTCTACCCAAGCGTCGGCCATGGCGATTTTTGTTTTGAACCCTTTGCTGGTTTTGAGCTTGGATATTTTTCCAAAAATAACAGCAGTGTCTCCAGCGACAAGTGAAGAGATGTTTTTGGTTTCGGAAGTGTCTCCATAACGAGCAGGGAAATGATAAAGTAGATCTCGCACAGTCTCTATACCGAGCTTTTTTAGAGCGATTTTCTGTGGAGGGATAAGGCGAGCATTGTCTGTAATCAGTGAATCGTATTGCATTTAGGCATTATACGATATAATCTACTAATATTGGAACCGTGGTGGAGTGGTCTAACATACCTCTTTGCTAAAGAGGCAGGCCCTTTAAAGGTCTCGAGGGTTCGAATCCCTCCGGTTCCGCAATAGTTCTTGAGAATGGCTTTTGCCATTCGAAAGAATTATCGGGAAAACGAGGAGATGAGAAAGCCGGACTGAGCGAAGGCAAAGGAGGCGGGGTCGCAAGCGCTTTCAGCAGAAAGCGACTTGTGACCGAATCCCTAATATCAATAAAATAGAGCCACTTCCACTTGGGAAGCAGCTCCGGCTTTTGGATCGCCTAGCGACTCGGTTTACCTTGCATATCATCGGTAACCTCGACGAGATTTTGGCGAGTGACTCCACTAATGATTTCGGCTTCGTCCTCACCAAAACAGAAACACTCACCAAGCTTTGGATAGCCATGCCTTCTCCACCACCTCGCCGCCCATGGCCGATATCTTTCTAGTGTGATAATTGCTCGATCTTGTGGAACACTGAATCCAAGACGATTGTGAGTACGTTCTTTGTCACTTATGGCATCACGCTCAAATTCTCCATCTGGATAGCCAAGGTACGGTTCACATGGAAGAGTCAACCAAAGCCATGCTCGGCGGACTTCAAAAGGTGCTTCGCCTGCTGGTACTTTTGTGATTCTGATTCGCCCGGTTGCTGATTCATCTGTCATTGTGTAAAGTCCTTTCGGTTAATTGTTTGTCTAAAGTAGATACTATCAGAATTTTCTGGAATAGCCAAAAATTACCCTAATCGTATAAAAGTACTACGATTGTGGTAAAATAACCCCATGTCTACATATAACTGGTACTCACAACTTATCAAACCATCATGGGCTCCACCGAGCTGGCTCTTTGGGCCAGTGTGGACCGTGCTGTATGCGATTATCGCTATCTCTTTCGGTACAGTTTTTTATAAGGCTTTCACCAAACAAATTCCTTGGATTGTAGCTTTACCTTTTGCACTCAATCTACTTTTCAATTTTATTTTTACTCCAATTCAATTTGGTTTAAAAAATAATCTACTTGCATCAATCGACATACTTTTCGTCGTCGGCACACTCGTCTGGGCTCTCTACGCTATCTGGCATGCATCGCCTGAACTACGCTGGGTCGTCTATGCCAACATCCCTTATCTTCTCTGGGGAACATTTGCTACATGTTTGCAATTAACCATAACTTATTTAAATGCATAAAAACTATGATTATTTTTATAAACTATGACAAACTCAATATTTGATTTTTTAGGACTTTTTATTTTTATCTCTGGTTTTATTATTGGCCTCGGAGCTGTCACGGTTATCGATATTCACGGCTTTCTCGGACGAAAATCATCATACTGGACCGAAGCAGCGACGCGAACACATAAGGTTACAAAACCTATGATCTGGGTTGGAATCATTCTTGCTATTATTGGTGGTTTGATTTTCTACCGCCATCAGTCTTTCTCGGGTATTCCACTCGTTCATTCAATCTCTGCACTCATCTTAATTGCAAATGGATATTTCCTTTCATTCAAAGTTAGTCCGTTTATGTTGCAACGTGAAAAAGAAGGGCGATCTGGAGAATTACTGCCTGCATCATGGCAGAAGAAAATCATGATAAGTCTTATTGTTTCAGACATTGGGTGGTGGGGTGGGTTGTTTCTACTTGTTCTATATTTAATTCATCGCTAGATATTTATGACAAATGTTCCAAAACAAAAACAAGTTGTAGTTAATGATAAAATGCAGAGAGGATACTGCTACGAACTTTCTGAACCTTTTGGTAAAAATTTTGATCCTGCATTCAAGCCGCAACTTACCCCAAAAGATATGCTTAAAATCGGTGTATTTGGTGGTGTCTATATGCGTGATTGTACTAATGAATTTCCAAATGACTGGTTTGTAAATGCAAAATTCCAGAAAGAGGGAAGCTATGACCATGACCCAAAACTCAATTATTTTGGTGTTAATGCCTCTCAGCCATTATCAGTTTGGAGAAAGAAAGGTTGGATTTACAAAGATGATCCGCGAGGATGGTTTCAGTGGTATTGTCGTTATTATATGGGAAGAAGAATCCCTGATGAAGATGCTCGTCAGATAAGAAGATGGAGAGCTATACAGAGACATATTGCTCAGGTAAAGAAAAATTGTAACGTAGGAGACCATCATTGTCGTCCAAAGCAAAGACAAGCAATCCTACACTGGGCGTATGATAGTCGGAAGTTGTAAGACTTGACAAGTACCAATTTATAATATAATTTATAGGAAACTGCACACACAAAATTAAACAGAAAGACATAGAATGAAAAAAGTATTTTTTGGTATTTTTGGTATAATTAAAGAATTCCTGACAGGGGAACCTCGCTGGTTCCACCCCTATGGTGGGAAAGTGTTAGTTGTTGGCGTTAACCAAGAGTATTACTCACCGAGAAAAGAGTTGATATTGGGACCATTGTCAAACTTGGTTAGCATTAGGATTTGTAAACATCCTTCCAAATCTAATTATCTGATTTCTTACGAAATTAGTCACCCTAAAGAGCCCTCGACTGATAAAGGGAGGATCGAGATGTCTGATGTTGACTTGAGAAGAGCTTTCGGATTGTCAGAAGACCTCGATAGTGAACATAAGGTTCCAGGCAAGTTCATTCGTTCCGGTGACTACTTGCATATTATCTCAGGGTCTTCTCAAGACCCTGGTGTCTTCATTCATCTCGACAACAAAATTAAAAAAGATGTTGAGATGTTACTCTAAACAATCCGAAAAACTTTCGGGGCAAAGGCGAAGAACTAACCATTCTTCGCCCCTCTTTTTTTACTAAAATTATTTAATTTCTTGACCCAACTTATTCCACGCTACATAAGAGACTATCAGTATCGCTATCGCAATGACAGCTGGCAGAAGCATGATACCGAAACCATCTACAACCCAGATACTTATAAAAGCAGATAGGAAATCAATCATGAACCCTGCATATGCCCACTCTTTAACTCTCTTTGGAACTTGTGGAATGATCAATGCAAGAGAACCTAAAATTTTAAAGACAGTTAGAAGAGTTACGAAATACAAAGGATAACCCAAATGTGTTATGCCTTGTATAGACATTTCGCTCTGAGAAGTGAAAGCTGGCATTACTCCTTCGAATAAAAATATTAAACCAGTCGTTACCCAAAAAATTATTTTATATTTTTTCATATTCATTATTGTAGGGTTTTAATAAACTTAATTCAAGTCTCTCTCATTTCCAATCAATTTCCTCTAGTTCATGATTCTTCAAATACGCATTCGCTTTACTAAAATGTTTACAACCAAAGAATCCACTATAAGCCGAAAAAGGAGAAGGGTGAGCGGCTTCAAGGACTAGATGTTTACTACGATCAATGATCACGCCTTTATTCTTCGCATAATTCCCCCAAAGCATAAAGACAATATGTTCGCGCTCTTCGGACAAAGCCTTGATCACCGTATCAGTAAATATTTCCCAACCTTTTTTCTGATGAGATCCTGGGGTCTGTGCACGGACTGTGAGGGTGGCATTTAGAAGAAGCACACCTTGCTTGGCCAAGCGGGTAAGGTCACCACTTTTTTCTGGGATGATTCCTAGATCTGACTCAATTTCTTTAAAAATATTTTGCAAAGATGGTGGAAGGGCAATGCTTTCGTCTACAGCAAAGGCTAAACCATTGGCTTGCTTGGAACCATGATACGGGTCTTGGCCAAGGATCACGACTTTTACTTTATCGAAAGGGCAGAGGTCGAAAGCGCGAAAAATATCTTTCGGAGGAGGATAGATTTTATTTTTTACATATTCCTCTAGAACAAAATCGGAAAGCTCAATAAAGTAGGGTTTTTCGAATTCTTTATTTAAAACCTTTTTCCAACTAGGCTCAATGCGAATATTTGATTGCATATTAGATGTGGGCATAAGCTAATCTTAGTGTTTATGTTAGAATCTAACAATATGAAAGTATTCTATATAATTCTCGGTATTATAGCATTATCCATCGCTTCTTATTTTATCTTTTTTAAAGAGGATAAAATCACCAATTATCCTTCGCGGGGCACAAACATTATTGCCTTTGGAGATAGTCTAGTGCAAGGAGTCGGCGCGGCTGAGGGAGCAGACTTTGTATCTCTACTTTCAAAAGAAATAGGAGAGCCTATTGTAAACGCTGGCATTAGTGGCAATACAACTATAGATGGCTTGGCTCGACTTGAGAAAGATGTTCTGTCCAAGAATCCAAAGATCGTGATCTTACTTCTTGGTGGTAATGATTATCTTCGTAAAATCGACAAGAAAATAACTTTTAATAATCTGCAAAAAATGGTAGATGAAATACATAAAGCAGGATCAATGGTTCTGCTTCTGGGGGTAAGAGGAGGATTGCTTCGAGATACATATAGAGGAGACTTCGATGATTTTGCAAAAAGAAATCATGTGGCCTATGTTCCAAATGTTCTAGATAATATTCTTGGAGACGCCGAGCTAATGGCTGATCAGATCCATCCCAACGCTTCGGGGTATAAAATTATTGCAGCCAAGGTTGCGTCTGTATTAAGGAAACTGCTATAATGCCTGTATTATGATAAATACATTATTTGCAAATTCACACGGTGCTTTTCCAATGTTTGGGCTAGGCTTGGGACTATTCACTATGGGTGCGCTTTTGTTTTTTGTTCTTATGTTAGCTGTAGTTGCTCTCAAAGGCTACGCTCTATGGCATGCAGCAAAGAGAGATGAAAAGGGTTGGTTTATTGCACTTCTTTTGATCAATACTATCGGAATCTTGGAACTTGTATATCTATACTTTGTTGTTGGCAAATGGAAAAATCCTTCTAGTGAATCTTCTAGTACGCAATCGTCAAGCACTCCACATCAAGATAGCCAGCCTCAATAAGAGTTTTCTTGGCTTCATTTAATGTACTGCCTGTTGTTGTAACATCATCGATAATGATGATGTTATTTTCAATTTGAATTTTATTTCTTACTTCAAAAATATTCTTAACATTAACCAATCGCTCGCTCCTATTTTTCAAAGTCTGCTTCTCTATATCCTTTATTCTAAATAATAAATTAAAATTCTTTACAAATTTACCACCTGTTTCTTTTTCTGTATCTAATTTAATAATCTCATCTATTAGTAACTCACATTGATTGTACCCTCTCTCTTTTCTGCGATTCTTGGATATAGATATAGGGATTAAAGTGGCGCCATGAGGATATCTGAATTTCAGTTCATTGTACAAAGCGTAAGCAGCGATTTCTACAGCATGTTTGTCCTTTTTATACTTGATCTGCCATATAAGTTCTCTCACCAGAGGGTTTTTGTAAGAGAAAATAGAAAATTGCGCGGCATCCCTGTATTTCTTTAAAAAATCTGCAGGGGAAAGCTTTCTCAATTCTAAAACGAATTGATTGGGTGGAAATAAAAAGTCGATAATAGCAACAACGCCTTGTTTTAAAAAATATACAAATCTATTCATTATATGATTTTATACTATATGTTATAATATTTCACATATGAATATCTCTTCAATCTTCGCGTCCATATTCTCCGGGAAAAACAAAAGTGTTTTGGGAGTAGATATTGGTTCTTCAGCTATAAAGGTTGTTCAAATCAAGAAAAAAAGGGGTAGGGCGGTGCTTGAAACCTATGGTGAACTGGCTCTCGGACCTTATGCTGGCATAGAAGTAGGTAGATCCACCCAATTGCCAAATGAGAAAATCATAGAAGCTTTGCGGGATATTTTGAGAGAAGCCAAGACTACCACAGTGTCGGCGGGAGTGGCTTTACCATTGTCTTCAAGCTTGATCTCTTTTATCACCATCCCTCCCGTGGCTGACAAACAAATGGCTGACGTTATAGCCATCGAAGCTCGCAAATACATACCGGTACCTATGAATGAGGTAATGCTCGATTATTCTCTTATACCTCGAGAAGATACATATTCTACAGATGAGACTAGTCCCCAAAATCAGGTTCAGAAGCAAAGCCAAGACGTGCTTGTGATTGCCATACACAATGAATATATCAACAATTATCAGACTATCACGAAAGGTTCAGGCCTAGATACCTCTTTTTATGAAATAGAGCTATTTAGTTCTATCCGCGCGGTTGTGGATCAAGGTATACAAAGTGTCATGATTATCGATATGGGTGCGCACACCACAAAGCTTTACATAATCGAAAGAGGTATCCTTCGTGCTTCTCACATTATCAATCGAGGTTCTCAAGATTTAACTTTAGCTATTTCAAAATCATTAACCTTAAATATCAATGAAGCCGAAAATCTCAAAAGGGTTCACGGACTCAAAGGTGGACCAGAATACAAAGAATTGACCGAGATAATAACCATCAACCTTGACTACGTTTTCTATGAAGCCAATGCCACCTTGCTCAATTATCAGAAAAAGTACATGAAAAATATAGCCAAGGTCATTCTCACTGGAGGTGGAGTCTTACTCAAAGGCTTTGTAGACCTTGCTCGTATAAGCTTTCAAACCGAAGTGGTGTATGCAGACCCTTTTGGTCGATTAGAGACACCGGCATTCTTGGCTGAAGAGTTTTCTCAGGCAGGTCCGGAGTTCGCGGTAGCTATTGGTTGTGCCCTAAGAAGGCTTTCCGAAATCGAATAATTATCGATCAATAGATATACACATACAACCTATCGATATTTCTTTATTATTTTAGTATACTTAGGTTTAAATGGAGACTAAATTTCAAACATCGTTCATTCCAAAGAAACCTTTAATATCAGATCCAAAGATCAGGACTGGTGGAGGTAGAACTAGTATATTGATGTTAATCTCTATGCTGGTTTTTGTAGCTTCGGTTGCTGGAGCAGCTTATTCTTTCCTTTGGAAAGGTGTACTTATAGAGGCTCAAGAGGATTATAAGCTAAGATTAGCCGAAAATGACAAAAGATTCGACACTACTCTCATTGAAAATCTCAAAAAAGCAAATATTAAAATAGACACTAGTAAGAAATTATTAAAAAATCACTTAGCCGTATCAGAAATTTTCGCTATTATCAGTGACCTTACTATCTCTGGGGTAAGGTTTACGAGCTTCGACTTTTCTGGTCCAGAAAAGGAGGGGGATGATATAAAAATATCCATGAAAGGTATTGGTAATAGCTTCAATGATATCGCATTTCAATCCTTGGTCTTCGGAACTTCAGAGAAATACGGCACCAACAAAATTCTCAAAAACCCAATACTTTCTGACTTGGTGGTCGATACAAATGGCAAAGTCGGCTTTACATTTACCACAAGTGTAAAATCTGAAGACTTACTTTACGATAAAGCACTTGAAGCTTCTTTAAATTCTACCCAATAACCATATGAACAAAAACGCTACACCTATAATACTTCTAATTCTCGCTATCGGTATTTACTTTACCTTTACTACAGGCAGGCTCGAAGAATTGAAGTCGATAAAGCTTGTCAATGCTGGATACGAAGAGGCACTTATAAATTCTGAGAAGCTCATAAAGGTTCGCGATACCGTGAGAGATAATTACAATAAAATTGATCCTATTGATCGTACCAAGCTCGACAAAATGGTGCCAGACAATGTGGATAATGTACGTTTGATCATAGATGCAAACGGTATTGCAGCCAGACGTGGGCTTTCTATAAAAAACGTAAAGACTAGCGCTACAAATATCCTATCAGGTGAAACTCCAGAGAGAGTGGAAGGTTTCAACTCAAACCCTACGTTGGACACAGTCACTCTTTCATTTAGCGTCAATACAAGTTATCAAAATTTTATAAATCTACTCCGAGATATCGAAGCAAGTTTGCGAATCATGGATGTTACAAAGATCACCTTGCAAACAGGTGAGGGACAGAACTATGATTACGGAGTAGAAATTAAAACATATTGGTTAAAACAATAGTAAAAAATATATGAATCAACCAAAATCAGGAACAAAAAGCACACTCATCTTTGTCGGTATAGCCGTCATCGGTTTGCTTATATATTTTTATAATCTAGGCAATGCTACAGATTCATCTTTAAATTCTTTGGAGACTCAAGGTAGTCCAGAGTCTGTAGAGGCCTTGAATGATGGAGCAAGAGTACTTTCTCTTCTCAATCAAGTGAGCTCACTTCAGATCGACGGTTCGGTTTTTGAAACAGCAGCTTTTCGATCACTATTTGATTATTCTATAGAGATAGAACCAAGAAGTGTTGGTCGTCCAAATCCATTCGCCCCTATTTCGCAGTAGTTATAAAATATATGAGCATCATAGACATACTTTTAAGTAAAAATCTTATAAACAAAGATGATATCCGCGATTTGAGACGCGGTATGGCTGAAGGCGATACTATAGACAAAGTTCTAATCGCCAAAGGAGTTCATCCAGAAGATATCTTGGCTGCACGCGGGGAGTTTTTAAATATTCCTACGAAGGTTATCGGAGATGCCAATGTTCCTTTTGAAGCACTAGACTATATTCCCGAAGAATCGGCAACGCATTATAAGTTTGTACCGATCGGTATAAAGGAAGGTGTGCTTGAGGTGGGTATTGTCGATCCAGACAATATAGAGGCTCGTGATGCACTAAACTTCATTGCCGCTAAAAATAATATTCCGTATAAGATATATATAATAAATATAGATGACTTCAAAAGGGTTATAGATTTGTATAAGGGTATGGGTGGAGAGGTATCAAAAGCTTTGTCCGAACTAGAAAATGTTCTATCTGTAGATCTCGAAGGAACCATTGATACAAAAAATGCAAAGTCTGAACCAAAGTCCGATGCCATAATCATCGAAGATGCACCAGTGGTCAAAATCGTGGCAACTATTGTTCGCTATGCAACTGAAGGTAATGCTTCTGATGTGCACATAGAACATATGCGAGAGAAAATCCGCGTAAGATTCCGTGTAGATGGTGTATTAAACACAAGTTTGGTCCTACCGCCACAAGTTCATAGCTCGGTAGTAGCTCGTATCAAAGTTCTATCCAATATGAAACTCGATGAAAAGAGAAAGCCGCAAGACGGACGTTTCTCTGCACGTATCGATGGTCGTAAGATCGACTTTCGAGTATCTACTTTTCCTGCTTTCTACGGTGAGAAGGTGGTGATGCGTATTCTTGATCAAGAAAAAGGTGTAAAGAAGCTTGATGATATGGGACTCACTCCAAAAAACTTGGCCTATGTAAAAGATGCTATTCAAAGACCTTATGGTCTCATTCTCATAACCGGTCCTACAGGTTCTGGAAAATCTACAACTCTTTATTCTATGTTAAATGAAGTGGATCGCGAAGGTTCAAATGTACTTTCTCTTGAAGATCCTATCGAATATAACATGGATGGTGTTAGTCAATCTCAAGTACGTCCTGAAATAGGTTATACATTTGCGTCCGGACTAAGAACAACATTGAGACAAGACCCGGATGTGATCATGGTGGGAGAGATCCGAGATAAAGAGACTGCGCAGCTTGCTGTGCAAGCTGCGCTTACTGGCCACCTTGTGTTTTCGACTTTACATACGAACAATGCTGCCGGCGTCATCCCTCGTCTTATAGACATGGGTGTGGATCCTTTCCTCATCGCCCCAACTCTTATCTTGGCTGTGGCGCAGAGACTAGTGGGAACCTTGCCACCTGGAGCAGGTAAGCCTATACCAGTTGATGGAAGTATAAAGATGATGATAGACAAGCAATTCTCAGATCTGCCAGAACAGTACAAAGCCGATATACCATTCTCTGATACTGTGTATGGTATCGCTCCGACGCCTGATTGTCCAAAGGGTACCAGAGGACGTATGGCTGTCTTTGAAGCTTTCAAAATGGATAAGGAAATTGAAAGTGTGATTTTGAAAAATCCTACAGAACTTGAGATCAGTCGACTTCTCAGACAGAAAGGAATGCTCACTATGAAAGAGGATGCGATAATTAAAGCCTTCCAGAGAGTTGCACCATTTGAGGAAGTGAATAAACTCTAGTATAATTATCATATGGACACCATAAAAACTATTCTCTTTGTCGATGACGATAAGTTCTTACTAGATATGTATGCTTTGAAGTTTTCCAAAAATAATTTCAAAGTGAGCACCGCTACTTCTCCAGATGAGGCATTGAAAATCCTTCGAAGCGGGCTCAATCCAGATATTTTACTCCTCGATGTGGTGATGCCCGGCTTAGATGGAGTAGATCTACTGACTATTATCAGAAAAGAAAATTTGGCTAAAGGTAGTTTGGTTATCATGCTTACGAATCAAGGTTTACCGGACGATATAGCCAAGGCCAAGAAGCTCAATGTGGATAGTTATATTATAAAATCGACAACCGTTCCTTCCGAAGTTTTGGCTGAAGTTATAAAAAACTATGAAGCTCATCAAAAAAATAATTTAAAATAATATGGATTATACAAAAGAAATTGAAAAGCTTGTAAAGATAGTCATAGATGCTGGAGCCTCCGATCTCCATCTTTCTGATGATAGAATCCCAGCTATACGTGTGTCTAGTGCTCTCATTCCTCTTGTCAAAAATCCAAAGCTTACACCTGTAGATATGCAGGGATTTCTCAATGTCTTTCTAAGTGAAGCCAATAAGATTTTGTTGGAAAAGGATAAAGATGTAGACTTTTCTTATAATCTTGTGGACAGTCGTTTCCGTGGCAATGCGTATTATCGTCAAGGAATGGTCTCTATTGCCCTTCGACTTATCCCAAAGAAAATCAGAACTTTGGCAGAATTGAACCTTCCGCCGATTCTTGAATCTTTTACTAGAAAGCAGCAAGGATTCTTCTTGGTGGTTGGACCTATTGGTCAGGGAAAGTCCACAACCCTTGCTTCTCTGATAGAGATGATTAATCAGACTAGAACAGAACATATCATGACTATCGAAGATCCTGTCGAATATCTTTATGAATCCAAAAAATCCATCATTGATCAAAGAGAGGTCAGAATAGACACTCCAGATTTCAAAGATGCTTTGATCTCCATGTTCAGACAAGATATAGATGTCTGTCTTGTGGGTGAGATGAGAGATATAGAAACCATAGCCACAGCAGTGACGGCGGCAGAGACGGGGCACCTTGTGTTCTCTACTTTACATACAAACAATGCCGCTCAGACTATAAACCGTATCATAGATTCATTCCCAGGTGGGCAGCAAGATCAGATCCGAGTACAGCTTGCTAGTAGTCTCACTGGAATCTTTTCACAGAGACTAGTACCGCGTATTTCTGGTGGACTGATACCAGCTTATGAACTTCTTATAAACAACAGTGCTATCTCGAACCTCATCCGTGAAAAAAGAGTTCACGAGATCAACACGGTGATAGAGACAAGTTCTGGTGATGGTATGATAGATATGAACCGATCCTTGGCTGAGCTTGTAAGAACAGGACAGATCAGTGTGGAGAATGCATATCTGAATTCTAGTAATCCAAAGAATTTGGAGAGAATGGTTTAATTATTTAATTTTTAAAATATGTTATTTATTTATCAAGCAGTAGATCAAACAGGTGCACCGAAGAATGGATCCGTCGATGCTGTAAATGTCGATATCGCTATATCTTCGTTACAGAGAAGGGGATTCGTTATCACCTCTATACATGAAGAAGGAGAGAACAAGGGTATTCTTTCGATGAAAATCTCTTGGCTTGAAAGAGTGTCGAACAAAGATGTGGTGATCTTGTCTAGACAACTAGCAACTCTTTTTGAAGCACAGATCTCTGCATTGCGTATCTTTAGACTTCTGTCTTCAGAAACAGAAAATAAAGTTTTGGGAAGCAAGCTCCTTGTGATCGCTGATGATCTTCAGGCTGGAAGTCAGATCTCTGCGGCGCTAGCCAAACATCCAAAAGTCTTCTCGGACTTTTATGTGAGTATGGTAAAGGCAGGTGAAGAGTCTGGTAAGCTCAATGAAACCTTCGGCTACCTTGCGGACTACCTTGACCGCACTTATGAGCTTGTGTCCAAAGCGAAGGGTGCACTTATCTATCCTGCCTTCGTGGTTATGACCTTTATCACCGTTATGATCCTCATGTTCACTATGGTTATTCCTAAAATCAGCTCTATTTTGGTGGAGTCTGGTCAAGAAATCCCTGTCTATACAAAAATCGTTCTAGGTATCAGTAATTTCTTTGTAAGCTATGGCTTCGTCATTCTTGGTCTTACCGTAATTGGCGGTTTCTTTTTATTTAAATATATTCGTACTCCAGGTGGTAAGGAGGTTTTTGATAGAGTGAAGCTCAGCATCCCTTATATCAGTAGTTTGTTCAGAAAGCTTTATTGGTCTCGTATGGCAGACAATATGAACACCATGCTTGTCTCTGGTATACCTATCATCCGCGCACTCGATCTTACTTCTAGTGTTATAAACAATACTATCTATAAAAAAATTCTTGCTGAAGCCGTAGAATCTGTAAAGGCTGGTAAAGCCGTTTCTGAAGCGCTTTCGACCAACAATGAAATTCCCGGAATTATGATTCAAATGATGAAGGTGGGTGAAGAGTCTGGAGAGCTCGGTACAATTCTAAAAACCCTTGCGCGTTTCTACGCTCGAGAGGTGACTACAGCTGTAGATGCTCTAGTGGGACTTATTGAGCCTCTCATGATCGTGCTTCTCGGTGCTGGTGTAGCCGTTCTTCTAGCTTCTGTGCTTATACCTATCTACAACGTGGCGAGTGCGCAGTAGGGTTTCTTTCTAAATCCTAATTCGTATCCCTAATCTTAAACAAAGGAAAAAGGGTTAATAGACAAGTGATACCTAATAGAGCAAATAAATATGTATTTGTAGTGTAAACCAACCCAACCGTAGTAATTACTGGTGCAATGAAAAATGAAAGAGGACGAGTAATGCGGAACATCGAGAGCATCTCTGGATCTTTGCCGTCAATCTTTTTGAAGAAATAAGTCTCGATCATGATCTCAGCAGCAGCAGCACCGATACGTGTAATGAAAAGCAGAATAGTCCATATGATAAGGCTCTTTTCTGTAAATAAGCTAAGTGAGGCTGTAGAGATTCCCATAATAATAAAACCAAAAATCAGTATCTCTTTTTCACCCCAGTTTTTGTCTGCAAGCTTACCGAGAGGAAGTTCTATAAGAACAAAAGGTAGAAGCATGATAGTGAAGATCACACTGATCTCTGACCAATTGAAACCTATAACATTGTGAAGATAGATAGGGGTATATATAGTCATCCAAGCATAGAATGTCTGCAGGACAATATTGACAATGAATAATTTTGAAATATCTCTATCTTTAAGAACCCTTATAAAAGTTTCTCTAGCAGAAAATTCTACATAATGAGAGTCTTTAAATTTATTAAAATTTTTATAAACCAAATAAAGCAAAGGGAAGAGTAGAGCAAAAGCACCGATATAAACCCCGCGATAGTTATTGCCAACTATGAGCATACCACCGATGAGTGGCCCTAGTATCCAAGCAGTATTCACCAAGGTCATATAGAGTCCACGTATACTACCAGTATGTCCCATATCGGTATTTTTCTGCAAGAAAATATCCAAGGTAAAACCTATAAGACTAATAATGCTCATACCGATAATAAGAAGTGGCGCAATAACATTGAAAGAATCAGACACTATGATTCCATAGAATACAGATATTTGAATGAGAATTAAAAGTAAAGAGGTGCGGAGATTGCCGAACTTTTTTAATATAGTATTCATCGAAAGAAAACCGACTATAGTCAGAAGGGAAACCATAAGGTAAATGAAACTCACAGTTCTCTCGTCTGCAAATGTAGCAAGGAAACTAGAGTTAAAATACGTCGGCAAGCTTAAATGTAAAGCAGAGAAAAATCCGACTATGCCTATGGTGTAAAACTTTCGGCGTCTTTGTACATGAGGATGATGTTGCATGCTATAAATTATAACATACGAGACCAGTCTTACGTTGTGTGTATTATATAGTCAACAAAACAGGAATGACTATCGGTCTCTTTGCGGTCTTTTGCATTAGGAATTTGCTGACATTGTCTGAGACAGCGCCTTTTATATAATCCACATTCAAAGGATTCATGCCCTTGGTTGCATCCTCGATAGTGTTTTTTATAATTATTCTAGTGTGATGCAGAAGTTCTTGAGACTCTCGTAAGTATACGAAACCACGAGAGATAATGTCTGGGGACTTCTTGAGCTTGCCTGTCTGAGAATTGATAATAGCAAAGACAATGAAGATACCGTCTTGAGCAAGCATTTGTCTGTCACGTATCACCACATCCTGTATATCTCCTACGGCAAATCCATCTACCATCACAATTCCGGAAGGCGCCTTCTCTTTCAATTTAACAATCTTCTCTCCGCCATTTACGATTTCGATGATAGAACCATTGTCAGCTATGATCACTTGATCGTCAGTCAAACCATTTGTTTCCTTGGCAATCTCGCCATGAACACGCAACATATAATGATATCCGTGCACTGGTACGAAGAACTTTGGTCTGATCTTTCTATGAATCCAAGCAGTTTCGTCGCGGTTGGCATGTCCTGAAGAATGCACATCGGCGATACGATAGTGGATAATATGCGCACCTTGTCTCGAAAGATTGTCTTTCAACTTTTGCACAGCTCTTTCATTTCCTGGAACGATGGAAGAAGAAAGAAGGATGGTATCTCTTTTATTGATCTTTATGTACTTGTGAGTTTTGTTTGACATGCGCATCATGGCAGCGAACTCGTCTCCCTGTGCACCTGTGGCAAGCACTATCACTCTCTCTGGTGGGTAATTGTCTATTTCTTCCACACCTATAATGGTATCTTTCTTTGGTTTTAGTAGACCAAGGTTACGACAAATCTCGATATTTGTTTTCATACTACGTCCTTCTACTACCACTTTCTTACCGTATTTTTCTGCGTATTCTATGATCTTGAGCATTCTTTCAAGAAGGGAAGCAAAGGTTGCGATGATTAGGCGACCCTTAGTGTTTTTTATAATTTCTTCGATGTTCCTATGAACAGTTTTTTCTGGCATAGAGAATCCTGGATTTTCTACGTTAGTAGAATCGGCCATAAGCAGAAGAACTTTTTCATTTTTGAAAACTCGATCAAATTCTTCCTCCTCTTCGTTTGTTGGAACACCATCGACATGATCAAGCTTGAGGTCACCTGTATGTACTATAGATCCATGAGGTGTCTGAATCACTACTCCCATTGCATCTGGAATGGTGTGAGTCACTGCAAAAAACTTTACTTTGAGAGCACCAAGGGTAATGGTTTCATCTTTCTCTACGATCTTTATATCTAAAGGTGGAACATGGGTAAATTCTTCTTGACGCTTCTTGATCATCACTGAAGTGAGCATACGTGTATACAAAGGTGGATTGCCGATTCTTGGCATAACATAAGGGATACCTCCTATATGGTCTAGGTGACCATGGGTAATAATCACCGCGCGGATGCGGCTCTGTCTTTCTTCAAGGTATTTGGTGTTTGGAAGTATATAGTCGATTCCTGGAGTGTTTTCGTCTTTGAACTGAAAACCAATATCCACAACGACAATATCATTGCCGTATTCGATCATGGTCATGTTCTTGCCGATCTCCTCTACTCCTCCGAGTGGGATTATTCTTATTGTGTCTGGTGCTAGGGCAGGGATAGAGTCCTCAACTCTTTTGTGAACTTGAGTTGCTTCTGGGGGACGGCTTGGTCTCATACCATGGCCTCTTCCGAAAGCCTTCTTTCCACTACTAGCGCTCATTGGGGATGTATTGTTCATTTTTATTTTATTAATTTAATTATTTTTATTTATTTCATCAACTTTTCTTTATCTTATTTCTTCTTTTTTACTCTACGAACATTTTCCAAACATTGTCAGTCTTGATGTACCATTTACTTATATCATGCAAGCGGTCCGATGGATTGGTAATGAGTTCAAAGTTCATGCCTTTTATTTTGTCTGGGACAATGTAGATGTATTGTGGAGAGTAGATGAAGATGGCTGGAAGATCGTCTTGTATGATATCGCTGAAGGCTTTGTACTTGGCTTCACGACTCTTGGCACTAGATATTGTCCGTATTTCTTCTAGAAGGGTGTCTACTTTGCTGTTTACATACATTGAGATGTTCAGTCCTGGAGAATTTCTTTGAGATGAATGCCAGAAGGCGTATAGGTCAAGGTCTTTTCCGATAAATTCTCCGAACAGCAAAGCATCATATTTTCTTGTCTTTATAATGTTTTGACTTAGATCTCCGTATTCAAATATCTTGATATCAACTTTAGCACCGATGCTCTCCCATTGAGTTTTGATTATATTTGCTGCTTGCTTTAGGTCTGGTGTATCGGCTGTTGATATTGAGAATTGAAGTAATTGAGTGGATGTTTTTTCTTTTTTCTCAAGTATGCCGTCTTTATTTAAAGCCCAACCTTCTTTGGTCAGAAGTGCCTTCGCCCCTTCTGGGTCGCCTATATAAGATTTCTTGAAATCAGACTTTATGGTGTTCACTGGCAATGGTCCATCAAGCGGAGTACCATAACCAAAAAGCACTTCCTCGATAATTTTATCTCTATTTAAAGCCATATCCAAAGCTTGTCTTACTTCTTTGTTGGACAATACTATTGCATTGTTCTGATTAAAGAAAACTCCAAAAATTCTTGGTAAAGTAGACTCTAGGGTATTTGTATTTGAACTTGTAGAAGCTAGTCTTGCAGCTTCGGAAGGATAAATACCAGAAATGCTCTCTATACTGCCGTTTTCGTAAGCATCGAGCGCATCTTTTTCATTTGGGAAAAAGATAATAACGATAGAAGAGATAAAAGCCTCGCCATCATAGTAACGTCCGAAGGGGCTTAGGCTATAGGATTGAGGTATGCCTCCATCGTCTCTTGTTATACTGTCGAGCTTGTATGGCCCTGAACCTATAGGCTCTATATTGTATTGACTAAAGATAAATTGTTCTGCACTAACGTTTTTCCAAATATGTTTCGGTAGTATACCTATAGTAGTGTTCGATAAAAATGGGGAATATGGTTGCTTCAAAATAAATTGAATTTCTTTGTCGCTTACTTTCTTGATAGTGATATTGGCCCAGTCTGCTCGACGAGGACTTTTCAAGGCACTGTCTTGAATCTTTTGTATTGTAAATTCTACGTCATCTGTGGTTAGAAGCTCTCCATCATGAAAACGAATATTGTCTTTTAATGTAAAGGTATAGGTAAGTCCATCTTCGGATACCGAGTAACTCTTGGCTAGATCACCAACTAAGGTGTCCTTATCGTGCTTCATAAGTCCAGAATATATAAGTACCGAAAGGTCACGATCTGTATCGGTAAATGACAATACGGGGTTGATAGACCTAGGCAAGCCCACCACTCCTTCGATCAAAGATCCACCGTGAGCTGGTACGGGGACTAGGAACTTTTTGTTTATACTGTTGACCATAGAGAAAGTGCTTATAATGGCCACTACTATAAGAAAGATGAAAACAACTTTTTCTGTAGCAGAAAATTGATGGATAATAGAGAGGATCTTCTCTCCATTTTTTATACGTATTTCTTTTGTGACATTCTGTCTTAGATTATCGTTCACGGTGAGTGGCGCGCATACACGCGGTTAGTTGAGTAAATTAAATAAGGTTAAGAAGTGCTGAAAGGGCAAAGAGAATAGCAACGGTGATGGTGATAATGAAGAGAGTTTTTTCAAAACCCCGCCTAGTATGAAAAGCTGAGCTAAAATTGTCACTACCACCAAAGGCACCGCCTATTTGAGCGCCGGTTTTTTGAAGTAATATCGCAGCAATCAAAATTATTGCAAGTAATACTTGTATATATGGAAGGATAGAGACGATTGTCTTCATTGGGAGTTACTTTATCATATCAAGTGTATTGATGCAAGAATGGATATGTGTAATAATAGTCTATATAATACGAACGTAAAATATATATAGTATGGAAAATAAAAGTCAACATTACTTCTTCTTAGCAATTCTGGGCACTGTGATCGTTTTTACTGTGCTTATTTTCTATCCATATCTGACATCATTGCTCATTGCTGTGGTTTTTTCGGTTATGTTTCGCCCTCTGCACAGATGGGTGTCTAGGATTTTTTCTAAGGGCAATCAGAAGAGTTCTCTATCTACATTCATCACCTTACTTATAGTAGCCATCCTAGTCATCACTCCTCTTATCTTTCTTGCAAAACAGATCTATGTAGAAAGTGAACAACTGTACTTTAGTCTCACTGAAGAGGGTAATAGATCTGAGATTATACAAAGTCTCAACGCTATCTCAGCTTCTCTATCTTCAAAGCTTCTCGGTATCTTTCCAGCCTATGATTTCAATTCATTAAATATCACTACTTATATACAGAATTTCTTGGAATGGTCATTTGCCAATCTCGACACTATATTCTCGAGTGTCACAAAGTTTGCTTTGCAGATTTTCATTATGTTATTTGCACTGTTCTATCTTATCCGTGATGGTAGCAAGCTTAAGCAGGATATCATTTTACTTAGCCCTCTTGCTGATAATTACGATGACAAGATTTTCTCAAAATTGAAGCAAGCTATAAGGTCTGTGGTTATGGGGTCTCTCGTGGTTTCCTTTATACAGGGAGTTCTGACCGGTATAGGCTTCTATGTTTTTGGAGTGCCGAACCCAGCTTTATGGGGAAGCTTCGCAGTAGTCGCAGCCCTCATACCTGGTATAGGTACGTCTCTCGTTATTATACCTGGAGTGCTCTATCTTTTCTTCGTTAGTACCCATATTCATGCTTTGGGTTTACTTATCTGGGGAATTGTAGCTGTAGGTCTTATAGACAATTACCTCGGTCCAAACCTTGTGAATCGCGGTGTACACATTCATCCCTTCCTCATCCTTCTCTCAGTTATGGGTGGTTTGGTATTCTTTGGCCCGATCGGGTTTATCGCTGGACCACTTATGGTCGCCTTACTCTTTGCTCTGCTTGAAATTTACAAGTCTACTAGATAGTGCTAGATTGAATATATAACAAATACTATATATGGCATTCATTGATGATTTAACATTTCATATTAAAGCTGGCAATGGTGGAGCTGGCGTTGTGCGTTGGAGACACGAACGAGGTCGCGAGCTTGCTGGTGCGGCTGGTGGCAATGGTGGTAATGGTGGCGATGTATATGTACACGCTATTCGTGATCTTGGAATTCTTGAAAGATATAGACACACAAAGGAACTTGAGTCTGGTAAAGGTGATGATGGTATGAGGAATAGTATGCATGGCAAAAACGGGGAAGATCTCGTTATAGATCTTCCTATAGGCTCTATTATCACAGACGGAAGAACCAAGAGACAGTACAACCTCGTGAACGATGGTGAGAAGATTTTAATTTTGAAGGGGGGACGCGGAGGGCTCGGTAACGAACATTTCAAAGCTTCTACAAACGTAACTCCACAAGAATCTACTCCTGGAAAAGATGGTGAGGAAGCCGACTTTCATATCGAGCTCGAGCTTGTGGCAGATGCTGGTCTTGTGGGTTTGCCGAATGCAGGTAAGTCGAGCTTACTCAATGCCTTGACCAATGCTCATGCTCAAGTGGGGAGCTATGCCTTCACCACTCTTGAGCCGAACCTCGGTGCGCTTCATGGAGGGTTTATCCTTGCCGATATCCCTGGACTTATAGAAGGAGCGTCAGAAGGTAAGGGTCTCGGTCACAAATTTTTAAAACACATAAAGAGAACCAAAAGAATCTTTCATTTAATTTCTCTAGAAAATTCTGCAATTATTGAAACTTACAAAACCATTCGTGAAGAATTAAAAAACTTTGGGCAAGGTTTGGATGAAAAAGAAGAGACAATTATTTTGACCAAGACAGATGTAACAGATGAAAAGGGTGTCAAAAGCGCTATTAAGAAACTTGAGAAATTTAATAAAGACATTTTGACTATCACTATTCTTGATGACGAAGCGGTAAAGAAGGTTTCAGAAGAAATATTGAAGAGACTGAAGGGGTAATCTGTGTTATATTATTTCTATGAAAGATTATATCCCCACAATCGGGCTTGAAATACACGCTGAGCTCAAGACAAACTCTAAGATGTTCTGTTCATGCAAGAACAATCCAGACGAAGAAAAGCCGAACACAAATATCTGTCCTGTCTGCATGGGACATCCAGGAACCTTGCCTGTTTTAAATAAAGAAGCGATAAGAAATGTGCTTAAGGTAGGTCACGCTGTGAAAGGGGAGATAGCGGACTTTACCGAATGGGATCGCAAGAACTATTTTTATCCAGATATTCCAAAGGGGTATCAGATCAGTCAGTACAAGTATCCACTAGTAAAAGGCGGTATACTCGCTGGTACAAAGCTCACTCGTATACATCTCGAAGAGGATACAGCTCAAAGTACTCATGATACACATGACAAAAGCTTAATAAACTTTAATAGAGCCGGAGTTCCACTTATGGAGCTAGTGACCGAGCCAGATATACATAGCGCAGAGACTGCTGTAAATTTTGCAAAAGAACTACAATTACTACTACGCTATCTTGGGGTAGGGGAGGCCAATCTTGAAAAAGGAGAAATGAGAGTTGAGGCAAATATTTCTGTGGCTTCTAAAGAAAATACAGAAGCTCGAAATTTTGGAACCAAGACAGAAGTAAAAAACTTGAACTCTTTCAAGTCCGTAGAAAAAGCTATTGCATATGAAATCGCAAGACAGATTGAACTTATAGAAAAAGGTGAGAAGGTAGTGCAAGAGACAAGAGGGTGGGATGAAAATAATCTGACCACGTATTCACAGCGTCTAAAAGAAAGTTCTCATGATTATAGATATTTTCCTGAACCAGACATTCCAAAATTAAAAATAAGTGAGGTTGCAGATTTTAGTGAAGAAAGTCTCACCAAAGAAATGGGGGAGTTGCCTTGGATTAAAAGGGAGAGGTTTGTAAAAGATTTTGGCATGACCGAAAAGGAGGTCGGTGTATTTGTGGAATCAAAAGAAGTCGCAGACTATTTTGAAGGGGTAGTAGGTATACTAAAAAACAGAAATCCAAAAGCCGTAAAGTTAACCATCAATTATATTCTTTCAGATTATTTAGGGTTATTAAAAAAAGACAATAAAGATGTTCAGAAAGATATCAAAATAATTAGTTGCGAAAACTTTGCAAAATTAATTTCGATGATCGATGAAGGAAAACTTTCTTCACGTGGAGCAAAAGATACTTTGATTATTATGTTAGAAAAAAATACTGATCCAGAAAGTATCGCAAATGAAAATGGTTTTATACAAAAGAATGATGAAGGGGAGATCAAAAAAATAGTTGAGTCTGTCGTCACTTCAAATAAAAGTGTGGTAGAAGATTATAAAAATGGAAAGGTTGTAGCACTACAGTTTCTTGTCGGGCAGGGGATGAAACTCACAAAGGGTTCTGCTAATCCAGAAGTTCTAAAGAAGATAATACTCGAGCTAATCGGCTAATAGATAATTAACCGAAAGCTAGTCCGTCAGGTGTTTGACTATAAGTTTCTTTACCTCAACTTTGTTGAGTTTTTTGTTACCAGTTTTGGTACCCATAGCTAATATCAGTTCTTCTATGTCGGTAATCTTGTAGACCCTATAGTTGCTTATAGGATGCCTTCCAGCGGGGAACTTACCATTGTTGTCCCAGTTGCGAAGAGTGAGGGTAGATACTCCTAAAATTTTTGATGCTTGTTTGATATTTATAAATTTATTTTCCATATTTTTATTGTTTTAATCTTATTAAGGCTAACATTTAACTCCCTATAAACACTATTACTAAACCTTAATAAACATTATAACATTGATAGTAAGGTATAATAGCTGTTTATCCACATTATTAAGGTTATGTAAGCTATACAAAATCTACTGTGACTGTGGGATTAATAGAATTTTCTAGTGTTAATAATTTAAATTTTATATTATTATTTTTATAATAATTTTTCTCTAATATTTTTATTTTTTTCGATCAAATTTGCTAGTTTAATTTATGTAAAATTGTACTAAATATAATGTGATAATAGGGAACTATTATTTTAAATATGTATTAGCTAAAGATTTTATTTTTTATTCCCTATAAGTCAAATTTGAGCCTCATTTTTTCGCTAATTCAAAAATTTTATTGTTTATTTTGGCTTCCTATAGTGTGAGAGTTCTCAGCCCAGTGTCTTGGTTACGCTTCGGTAGGTTGCGGTAAGCTTCATTGCATTTCGGAAAGCTTCGGTAAGTTACGGCAATCTTCGGAAAAATAAAAATCCAAGAATATGCCCAATGGGTACATGATTTATATGGCTCTAAATATAACGATCTCGGATGAATAGGAACTCGGATGTGAATATGGAGTAGAGGGTTTGGTATAGCAGGATAGGCAGATAGCCACCGTCCAGCAAGAGGCTTTATATTGCTAATACCAAGGCTAAAGCGGGGCAGATAATCAAATACTAGTCCAATACACAGCAAGGATCTCTTAAAAATCAATAAAGTTCTCCTAAAGTGAGCTATCCAGATCGACCTATTGGTACTTGGTATCACTTTTGCGTAAATTTGCTCAAACTGTAATTTTTTTTTAAATATTCCTGACTTATTTTTGATCCGACTTTTCTAAAAAAAATTGGATGAAAATATGTGATAGTTATCCCCATTTTCTATAGAAGAATAATGCCGAGATGCGATATAATATTAAATGAATATATATGAAGAATAGTCTTATTTTACAAGATAAAAATTACATCTCGGCTAGACGAGTACATGAGGTCTTTGGATATTCCAGCGACTACGTTGGACAGCTATGCAGAGCAGGTAAACTTGATTGTAAAATGGTTGGTCGTTCTTGGTTCGTAACAGAAGAGTCTATCATCAATCATAAGCTTCTGATTAATGAATTTTTGAAGAATAAAAATAAGGAAAAAAGTAAGGTAGCTAAGAAATTAAATAAAAAAACTATTGCAAAGCAGGTCGAAGTGCCTGTCGAGGCAACTGTAGAAAAAGCCGCAGAGAAAGTTGTAGTGCAATCAATCCCATTACTCTGCGCTCCTATCGTTATTCCTATCGCTACCCCTATCACTACTCCTATTGAATTTCATCCTATCACTCTAGTGCCAGGTTCTTTTGCTTTGCCATATTCTATTTCAGAATCTTTTCTTCTAGCTTGCGAATATCCAAAGATCGATAAGGAAATAAAAAAAGTCACTTTTGTTTCTCCTGTGAAGACTTATGCTGGCGTTGGAGTTTTTGTTCTAGCTTTTGCTTTTGTGGCTCAGTCAGTTCTCTTTCCAAATTTTAATATAGGCTCTAGCGCAAAAACTCTTTCTCAAAATATTTCAAACTCCTCTATCGCTACTGCTTCTGTGGCTTCTGTTTCATCCGCATTCTCTTCTTCCAGAGAAGTTTTCTCAAAAGTAGTTTCTTTCTTCACAACCATTCCTCATATGGCTTTTGAAATATTCGATAGTATTTCGAGCAAGGTTGCTGTGATTGAAGAAGAAACTCCTGCTCCTGGTTTCAATGGCTTGGCTGTAGCGCCTGCTTCTGGTAGAGCGGATCAAGATGAAGTCATCAAGCAAAGAATACGAGATTCTTTCTCTGATGAGGTTAAAGTTAGTCCAGATAAAAGCGGCACAGCTGGCGTGATCACTCCTGTATTCAAGAAATCTACTTCGGATGATTTCCTTTATGTTCTTGTTCCCGTTTCTCCAAATACACAGTAACTTTATGAAATTAAACTTTATTAAAAACATAATAGTCGTAGCAACAGTATTCTCATTTGTTTTCTCCCCCGTTTTTTCTAGTCTAGCTTCTGCAGAAGTGATGTCTAGCGGGAATTATGGACTTCAGTCTGATAGCTTGAACTTCGGTGGGGGCAATAGTTCTTCTGGTTCATATGGCTTGGAAAGCACAGCTGGTGAAGTGGGTACTGGAGATCTTTCTGGTACAAGCTACAATGCTTTCGCTGGATATCAGCAGAGTGGTAGTACAACAGTTGCAGTCACACCAACACCTACTACCGACACTGATGGCTCTTCTAGTGGCTCTCGACCTTATCCTATAAACCCTATCAATTTTGTTGCAACTCCGAAGACAAATTCTATCAATCTTTCTTGGCAATATTCTGGACCAGCGACTGATACATTTAGAGTTGTTCGTTCTGATACATTTTTCCCAAATGACATTTCTGATGGACAAGTGATCTTTGAAGGTAATGCTCTAGAAATTATCGATAACAATGTGAGCGTCGGTACAAGATATTATTATGCTCTTTTTGCAAAAGATATTTATGGAAGATATTCTTCTGGTGTCCTAGCTCAGGCTCGCATTACTCCAGCTGGAGAAATAGAAAAACCAGTTACTGCAGAAGATATATTTAAAAATGTTCCTGACGCTACAAATATCCATGAAAGTTTTTCAAAACTTACTCTACTAGATTTTGATTTTATACAGGGTGGTGTAGAGATCGAGCATGCGAATAATATTGTTTCTATCAATGGCAAAGAAGAATTGACCATACGTCTCGATTACAACAAAGTTCCTGAAATCCTAAAGACCATCGCTATCACTTTGACTGACCCAGATGATGCAAGTAAATTCTTCACATTTCTTCTAAGGGTAAACAAAGACAAGACTGCTTATGAAGCGACTATCGGCGCGCTTGGCAAAAGTGGCAATTATAAAATAAATGTAACTATTCTTGATTATAAAAATCAGGGGCTCAAGAGAATCACAGGAGATCTTAAGGCTTTTGTTTTCGGTGGAGTGAAGGGCTTGCTCAATAATTATGGAATTAATTTAAATATAAATTTTATAATTATTATTCTACTTATAATCATTGCAATCATCGTAGCTTTTGTTCTTTCTAGAAGATACAAGAGGGTATTTGCAGCTTTTATAATTTTTGCTTTTATATTTTCTAACTTTGCTTTCTATACTAGTACTACTCATGCAGCGATCAACAAGCAGATCAACTATCAAGGTAAGCTTGTAGATTCTTCTGGAGATTTGGTGACAGACGGCACATATGCAATGGAGTTCAAACTCTACACAGTTTCTTCTGGAGGCTCTGCTATCTATACAGAGACTTTGTCTGGAGGAAATGAAGTGCAAGTTACAAATGGACTTTTCAGTGTCATGCTTGGAGCAGTGAGTTCACTTGCTTCTGTGGATTTTAATCAGACATTATACCTTGGTGTAAATGTTGAAAGTGATGGGGAAATGACCCCGAGAAAAATCATCGGTGCTGTCCCTTCGGCTTTTGTGGCTGAGGTTGCGGATACTTTGGATGGACTAGATAGTACACAGTTCCTACGTTCTGATATTGGTAGTGTGACTTCTGGATATTTTGTTTCTACTACTACCAATGCTACTTCAACTTTTGCAGGAGGTATCGATCTCTCAGATGGATGCTTCGCTATCGATGGAGTGTGTCTAAGTGCTGGAGGAAGTAGCTATACTAACGCTGATGCCAATGCTTACATCCACGCTTCCTCAACAATTCCAAAAACATATACTGCGAATACTTTTACAGCTTTGCAGACATTTAATTATGCATCAACAACAGCTATCACTTCTACAGGCTCAGCATATTTTGCAACAACAAATGGCGGATTGTTGATCGGTACCACCACAGCAACTTCAACTTCGAAGCTCACACTAGCTGGTGGAAACTTTTTACATACTGCAGTGGGGAATCCAACAGTGACTTCGACATATAATACATCTGGTGCTGCTACTGGAGTATTTGTTTCTGGTAAGTATGCCTATGTTGCTGATGGTTCATCAGGTCTCCAAATCATAGATGTTTCAAACCCCAACTCACCTTCTCTTGAAGGAACCTATGATACTTCTGGCGATGCTCGAGCAGTACATGTCTCCGGTAAGTATGCCTATCTTGCAGATTACACATCAGGACTTATCATTATCGATGTTTCAAATCCAACCTCGCCTTCTCTTGTTGGGTCATATGACACAGGTAATATTGCACTCGATGTCTATGTCTCCGGTAAGTATGCCTATATCGCTGACGGTACATCAGGACTTCTCATTTTTGATATCTCAAATCCCGTTTCCCCAACTCTTGTTGGAACATATAACCCTACCGGACTTTCCCTTGGAGTCTATGTCTCCGGTAAGTATGCGTATATGGGCAATGGTACATCCGGTTTTCAGGTAATTGATATCTCAAATCCCGTTTCCCCAACTCTTGTTGGAACATATGCTTCTGCTACTAATGCTGAAGGGATCTATGTTTCTGGTAAGTACGCCTATGTAACCAATTCTACAGATTTTGTTATATTAGATATCTCAAATCCTGCATCTCCATCGCTTGTAGGGACATATGTCAGTCCTTCGGACGCTATCGATGTCTACGTATCCGGCAAATATGCATATGTTGCAGATGATGCTGGTTTACTCATTATTAATATCTCAAATCCTGCATCTCCATCGCTTGTAGGTACACAAACGACAAATGCTTACTCTGTCTTTGTTTCAGGTAAATATGCATATACAGCTTCTGGTTCATCTGGTCTAAAAATCCTCGACATCAACGGTATCGAAACCCCATCCCTATACGCAGGTAACATAGAGACAAACGTACTAAACGCTACAGAAAACATAATCGCAGGAGGAGATATATATGCTCAAGGAGGTCTAAATGTCGGTATCTCCGGTATCTTCTCTAGAGGTACTATCTCTGCATTTATAGCTTCTACTACTCAGACTAATCCAGTAGTTGCTACATTTATGGGAGGTAGTGTAGGAATCGGCACCACCACTCCATACTCAAAACTTTCTGTCTGGGGATCTTCGAATGGCACAGCTCGACTTTTTGAACTTACCAATTCTGCTTCCACAACCCTAGCTTCTTTCTTAGAAAACGGAACAGGTTATTTCCTAGGAAATATCGGAGTTGGTACAACATCTCCTTATGCAAAGCTATCTGTTGTCGGCCAAGCTGTAGCTGCATACTTCACTGCAACCACTTCTACCGCTTCCACTTTCCCTTATGCTTCGACCACAGCTATCACTTCTAGTGGTTCAGCATATTTCGGAACTTCATCTGGTGGAGTATTGATCGGCACTACTACAGCAACTTCAACTTCCAAACTCACACTTGCCGGTGGAAACTTTTTACATACAGCAGTGGGGAATCCGACATTGAAGGGATCATATAATACAACAGGTGATGCTCATGATGTGTTCGTCTCTGGTAAATATACTTATATTGCTGATGGTGGCTCAGGACTTCATATCATAGACACTTCCAATCCTGGATCACCGGTTCTTATAGGAACTTACAATACTTCTAGTTTTGCTTACGGTGTTAAAGTGTCCGGCAAATATGCCTATGTTGCGGATTATAGTTCTGGTCTTAATATCATCGATGTTTCAAACCCAACAGCACCTACTCTTGTAGGAATATATAATACAAGTGATCATGCATATGATGTGTATGTTTCCGGAAAATACGCTTACGTTGCGGATGATGGAACAGGTCTTAATATTATTGATATATCAGATCCAACAACACCAACTCTTGTCGGAACATATAATACATCTTCTGGTTCCCAGGGTGTGCAAGTTTCCGGAAAATATGCTTACGTTGCGGATAGTTCATCAGGTCTCAATATTATAGACATATCAAATCCAACAGCACCTTCTTTGGTTGGTATATACGATACTGGAGATGCTTTTGACGTTTATGTTTCTGGTAAGTACGCATATGTGGCAGATTTTCTTGGTTTGAAAATTGTAAATATTTCCAACCCTGCTTCACCTTCACTTGTGAGTACATATAGTCCTATTACTATACCCGGTGTAGTTGATGGTATTTATGTTGCTGGTAACTACGCTTATATAACAGTTGATGATGAAAGTTCGGATTCAGGTCTAGTAATTGTAAATATCTCAAATCCTGCATCACCATCACTAGTTGGAACTTATAATGTTGCTGGTGCATCAGATTTTCTAACTCATGACGATGTTTTTGTTTCCGGAAAGTATGCATACATGGCAAATGGAGCTGCCGGCCTCCAAATAATAGACATCAACGGTATCGAAACCCCATCCCTATACGCAGGTAATATCGAAACCAATGTACTCAACGCTACAGAAAACATAATCGCAGGAGGAGACATATATGCTCAAGGAGGTCTCAATGTAGGAATCTCAGGTATCTTCTCTAGAGGAACTATCTCTGCATTCATCGCTTCTACTACTCAGACAAATCCTGTAGTTGCTACATTCATGGGAGGTAATGTGGGTATCGGAACAACATCTCCATGGCGTACTCTTTCTGTAACTGGTTCATCTGATCTTGGTAACAATGCTCTAGCTGGATACTTCACTGCAACCACCACAGCTACCTCAACCTTCGGAGGCTCTCTAGCTGTAACAGAAACCAATGCCACTTCAACTTTTGCAGGAGGTATAGACCTCTCTGATGGATGCTTCGCTATTGATGGAGTGTGTCTAAGTGTAGGAGGAGGAAGTTACGGAGACACAAACGTTAACTCCTACATCCACGCTTCTAGTACAATCCCAAAGACATATACTGCGAATACTTTTACAGCAGATCAAACATTTAGTGGATCAATCGTAGCAAATGGAGCTATATATGCAAATAATCTATATGGAGGAAATGCTGCTGTGACTTGGAACGGAGCAACAGCTCTACCGATAAACCAATTTAACTTTAATTTTGGTAATAATGCTCTTGCATATACATCAGGAAATGGAGGAGTGTTTAAAATTGCTGCTGCTTATAATCAGACTGGTACCGCTGCCAACACTGATCTTTTAATAAGTAGAACTGAAACAGCGATAGGATCTGGATTGCAATATTTAATCGATGCACAAGTGGGTAGCGCAAGTAAATTCAATGTAACTAATACAGGTCAAGGATATTTCCTAGGTAACCTAGGAATCGGAACAAGCTCCCCATATGCGAAACTTTCTGTTGTCGGTCCGGTAGTTGCTCAATATTTCCATGCTACCTCTACAACAGCGACAAGTACTATCGGTGGCTCACTTGTTGTCGGTGGCCCAAGAGTCTTTTCTGGCTATTCTGTAACTGGCGGTCTTGGAAATATCGCGGCTGGTGATGCTCAAGCTGGTACAGCTATCAATGCGTCTGGTCAAGGTGCTTTTGCTTACGGTCAGACGACCTCATCACTTGGAGGAACCTCACTCATTCTTTCATCAGGTCAGGGTAGTTTGGCGGGTGGTCGGACAAGTGGTATTTTCGGATCAGCAACCACCACATCATCTGGAAATGGTTCAATCGCTTGGGGGTATGCTGAGTCTGCAGGTCCAGGTACTTCCGCCAACCTAACCTCTTCCGGCACAGGTTCTATTGTTCTTGGTGCAGCCTCTAACAAGAATCTAACCTCTTCTGCTATAGGTTCATTTGCTGGTGGTTATGCAAGTGCTGGTAATATTCTTTCTTCTGCAGATGGTGCGTTTGCATTCGGAGATAACATCACAGCTTCTGCTGCACTTTCCACTGCCTTCGGTTCTGGGTTTACAAACAACACTGCAAATAGCTTTATGGTTGGTTATGGTTCAACTCCAACTCTTACAGTAGATGCTACAAATGTAGGTATCGGTACCACATCTCCATATGCAAAACTTTCTGTTGTTGGCCAAGCTGTCGCTGCATACTTCACCGCTACTACTTCCACCGCTTCTACTTTCCCTTACGCTTCTACTACAGCTATTACTTCTTCAGGTTCTGCGTATTTTGGAACTTCATCTGGTGGAGTATTGATCGGTACAACCACAGCCAACTCAACCTCAAAACTCACCCTAGCAGGAGGAAACTTCATACACACAGCTGTCGGTGACCCGACATTGAAGGGTACATACAACACACCCGGCACTTCTGGTGGGGTATATGTCTCTGGTAAATATGCTTATGTAGCAGACGGTACATCTCTTCAAATTATTGATATATCAAACCCAGCATCACCAACTTCTATAGGATCATACGCATCTTCTGGATCAATATTTTCTGTATCCGTCTCTGGTAAATATGCCTATGTTACAGTATCTGATTTACTAGGATCTTTTTTAATTATTGATGTTTCAAATCCAGCATTACCAACACTTGTTGGTTCAGCAATTACTAGTAGTGATGTATCTTATTCCTATGTTTCTGGAAAGTATGCATATGTTTCTGATAATCTTGCTGGACTAAAGATTTTTGACATTTCAGATCCTAGATCACCAAGTCTTCTTTCAACATATGCTCCAGGTACTGAGAATACGGGTGTATATGTTTCTGGTAAATATGCATACATTGCAGATAGTTCATCTGGTATTCAAATCCTAGATATTTCAAATCCAGTCTCACCGTCTTTGATGGGAACATATAATACTAGTGGCGCAGCTCTCGGTATATATGTTTCTGGTAAATACGCATATGTTGCAGATGGTAGCTCAGGTCTACAGATTGTAAATATCTCTAACCCAGCCTCACCGGCTCTTGTTGGAACATATAATACTACTGGAACCGCCTATGATGTTTACGTCTCTGGAAGATACGCATATGTTGCTGATGATACCTCAGGCGTCCATGTTATCGATGTCCTAAACCCAGCTTCGCCATCTCTTGTAGGAACATACAATACATCAGGCAATGCTGCTGGAATATATGTCTCTGGTAAATACGCATATGTAGCAGATAGTGCCTCCGGCCTCCAAATCCTCGACATCAACGGTATCGAAACCCCATCCCTATACGCAGGTAATATCGAAACCAACGTCCTCAATGCCACAGAAAACATAATCGCAGGAGGAGACATCTATGCTCAAGGAGGATTAAATGTCGGTATCTCTGGTATCTTCTCTAGAGGAACTATCTCAGCTTTTATAGCTTCTACAACTCAGACAAATCCTGTGGTTGCTACATTTATGGGGGGGAATGTGGGAATTGGAACTACCTCTCCATGGCGTAGACTATCTGTAAATGGTTCATCAGATCTTGGTATAAATGCTCTAGCTGGATACTTCACCGCTACTACTTCCACTGCTTCTACTTTCCCTTATGCTTCGACCACAGCCATCACTTCTTCAGGTTCTGCTTATTTTGCTACTACTGGTGGGAATGTGGGAATTGGAACAACTTCACCTTATGCAAAACTTTCTGTTGTCGGTCCGGTAGTTGCAGAATATTTTAATGCTACAAGTACAAATGCGACTTCTACTTTCCTGGGAGGGGTCGCTATAGGTGGACCATTTAGAGGACAAGTAAGTCCATACACAAGAGTAGAATTTTCTGATCCTACTAGTGGTTATTATTCTGATTGGAGTTTTGATCTAGCTGGAGGCGGATCAGGTGCTATTAATTTTGGTTCATCTGCTGGTACATATGCCTCTAGAAGTGTGAGAACACTTACCCCTTCTGTTATAGGTACATATCTATATAACACACTAGGATCAATGATCAGTCGTACTTGGGACGGAACAGCTTTTAAAGAATCATCAGCTATTTCATTTGAATACGATGCAGCTTTAGGTACCAATGATGTTCCTGGAGCTATATCTTTCTATACATCCGCAGATGGTACTGCTACCCCTCGAAACCGTATGATGATTCGTAGTAGTGGAAACGTCGGTATCGGTACAACTTCTCCTTATGCAATACTCACTACCTGGGGAACTACTACAGGCAAAATCTTTGAAGCTGTAACTTCTGCTTCTACTACAGCTCTCTCTATCTCTGCTACAGGTTTTGCAACTACTACTGTATCTGGTCTAACAATTGCAGGATCTGCTACCTCTACATCCAATGTAGGCTTCAATCTTTCCGGAGGATGTTTTGCGGTCAATGGTACTTGTGTAGGAGGATCTTCTTCTGGTTCAAGTTTTGCATACCCATTTACCCCAACAACTAACTATAGTTCAACCAATCAAGCAACAACAGGTATAGCATGGTTCCAGAATGGTATAAATGCATCTTCAACATCACATTTTGTAAATGCTTCTACTACCATGATATCTGTAAATGACTTACTCATCAGTAGTCCAGTGGCTAACAGTTTGTTTGTAGGTACAGATGCTGGTATGGGTGCAACTAGTGCTCTCAACTCACACTTCATTGGATATAATTCTGGTAATAGCGCTACCAATGCTTATGAAGCTAACTTTATCGGAATAAGTGCTGGAAATGGTGCAACTAATGCTAACAATTCAAACTTCATTGGAATGATTGCTGGTCAACATGCAACTGATGCCTCCTACTCAAACTTCTTTGGGTGGGGTGCGGGTGAAGCGTCATTTAATTCATCTTATTCAAACTTCATGGGACAGAGCGCTGGAGCTTATGCGACATACGCAGAGTATTCAAACTTCATTGGAGCTTATGCAGGTTACTCTGCAACCAATGCCTCCACTTCAAACTTCATTGGGTATAATGCTGGTACCGGTGCAGCAGATGCAAACAACTCTATATTCTTGGGTTATCAATCTGGATACTATGACACAGTCAACAATATAGGTACTGGCAAATCTTCTATCCTAATCGGAGACTATACATCTACTGGTGGTTTTTCAAACAGTATCGCTATCGGTCAAGGAACAGCAAATAATGCAGCGCGACAAATAAACCTTGGTAATGTTCTCTATGCTACTGGTATTTATAATGGCATTACTCCATCATCAATTCCTACATCAGGTAATATAGGAATCGGTACTTCATCTCCATACGCAAAACTATCCGTTGTTGGTCCAGTAGTTGCAGAATATTTCCATGCGACATCTACAACTGCGACTTCTACAATAGCTGGAGGTCTTGATGTAAACAGTGGAGGACTACTCTATGATTTCAATACCGGTATTACATCTATCGGAGCGATAGAAACTGGCGCATTCAACTTTGATACAGACGCAGGTCAGGTGAACTGGGTCAATCTTCCAGTTACTTCATCTGCGGTATCTGGTCTTGTACAGAGTTACACTGCAAGCATTGCAGATATCTCTCTACTTACTTTATATGCTGAAGCTACAGGAGTAGATAATACTGTGAGAAAAACTGCAGTCGGTATTGGTTCTACTACTCCGATGGCTCTTCTAACAATACAAAACAATGCCTTCACAGCCTCAAGTACTTATGACTTCTTTATAGCTTCTACAACTGCGGCGTACGCAACTACTACACACTTTGCTATCACCAATACTGGAAATGTGGGAGTAGCGACATCGACTCCATGGGGACTCTTGTCTGTTGAGCAGGGAACAGAAGGTGCTTCATTCGTTGTTTCAAATACTGGAAGTACCACTCCGTCATTTATAGTTAGTGGAGTCAATGGTAATGGACATGTCGGAGTAGGAACTTCTACTCCTTGGAAAACTCTTTCAGTTACCGGAACTGTGGCTATCGATGGACTTACAGCTGCAGGTGCTTCTGGAGATGCTTTATGTCTAGGCGCTGGAAAAGAAGTTCAAGTAAATACAGGAGCACAGACATGTACTGTATCTTCTGCAAGATTCAAGAATAATATTGCAAACCTTGATATAGGTCTTGAGGCATTGAATAAATTGAATCCAGTTTCATTTATCTACAATGGCTCAACTGAAAACAGAATAGGATTCATCGCAGAAGAAGTAGGTGCTGTAGACAAGAGACTTATCTTCACTGAAGCAGATGGAGTAACACCAAGAGGTGTACGTTATGAAGACATGGTGGCGGTACTTGCAAAGGCGATCAAAGAACAACAAGTTCAGATCAATGCTTTCCAATCTGCTACTTCTACTTCAAGCAACACACATTCAACTAGTACGATAATTGTTAATAACAATACAAATTCTTCAAATTCATCATCTAACCTTTCTGAAGAAGCGATAGCGTCTATCACTTCAAATGCTAGTGCAGCCGCTCTCTCTGGTCTTACTGCTGTTGTTGCTGACCTATTTGCTTCATCGACTGTCTTAAATAATCTTGCTTCAAGTACAGGAGCTTTGGTCGCTGGCAATGTCGCTGACACTTTGGCAAGCTCTACTCCTTCATTTATCTCTAGAGTTGCTTCTGCTGTGATCGAGGGTCTAAAGAGTTCTACAGAATGGGTCTTTGCAAAGATCACTGCAACTCTTGCGATCTTCGATAGAGTAGAGACAAAGACTCTATGTATAGGTGAGACTTGTGTAAACGAAGATCAGCTTAAGGCATTACTTGCTCAAGCGGGCGTTCCAGCAGCAACAGCTACAACAACGGCAACTACTACACCTGTAGTTGTTGGCGATGAAGAAGGAAATGAGGTTAAAGATTTTAAAATAAAAGTAGATAATACAGAAGATACTACAGTAGATAAAATCTCTACAACAACAGTTGCAAATACAGATACTTCTACTACAACAACTACTACTATTCTCGTAGAAGAACCTTTGGGTAACCCGATAATAATTGAAGAGCCTAAGGTGGAGGTATCTCCCGCAGTGGAAGTTAAAGAAGATATAAAAGAAGAAGTAACTCCAAAAGAGGAAGTTAAAGAAGAAGTTAAAGAGGATGTAAAGGAAGAGAAGGTAGAGGAGAAAAAGGAAGAAGTGTCAGAGCCAGAAGAATCAAAGCCAGCAGAGGAGAAGACAGAGTAAATAAATGATTAAAATAAAATGATAAACCATCAAGTCAAAAGTTCATATGCCATAGCAATAATCTCCATTTTATTTTTCTGTGCATTATTTGTAGTCAATTTTGCAAGGAAAGAGATAGCTAAAATAAACTTTGTAGCTTATATACCGGAAGCTCGAACACTTCTAGCACAAGCAGGGGGAAGTCTGAGTGATGGACTAGTGGGGCATTGGACTTTTGATGAGGGAAGTGGAACTACAGCGGGGGATTCTAGTGGGGCGGGGAATAATGGAACTCTGGTGAATTTCCCTTCAGATGGTTCTGGATGGGTTGATGGGTATTTTGGAAAGGCGCTAAAATTTAATGGAACAAACACTTATGTAAATCTACCAAAAATTTTGGCCAATAAAACCCAATTTACAATATCAATGAGGGCAAGGTTTGATGGTGCGACAGATTTTCAGGGAGCACTTATGGGTCACTCAAATGGTGGATTCTACATTCGAAAAGCTGGTTCATGTAATAGTATCATCACTTGGGTAGTAAATAGCTTGAGTACAAATGTTGGAGCCTCTCTCAATGGATCTCCTTCAAGTGGTATTGCCTGTGATAGTTGGCAAATGCATACATTTACCATGCAAACAAATGGAACTTTTTCATATTATATAGATGGAGAATTTATAAAATCTGCAACCCATCCATCATGGGATTCTTTCAATGCTTCACATGACAATAGGATTGGTCAATATGCCGGGTCTGGTTATGTATGGAATGGTCTCATAGATGATACTAGAATATATGATCGTGCTCTATCTGCTGTAGAAATTTCCGAACTTTATAATCAAGGTACACCAAATGAAGTAGTAGAAGTGTCTACAGCGGATAGAGAAGCACCAAGTATACCAGCGAATCTAGTTGCTACTTCTGTGTCAGCAACACAAAACAATCTTTCATGGGATGCCTCTACAGATAATGTCGGTGTGACTGGATACAAGGTATATAGAGGAACAACCGATATCGGTAATACCACAAACCCTACTTTTCAAGATACAAATGTTCCCTCAGACAACTCTAGCGTCTATACTACTTCTATATACACCGTACTTGCATATGATGCTCAGAATAATAGATCGAACAAATCCGCATCAGCTTCCGCTACTTTTCAGTCAGCCAATACAGAGAATCCAGCTAATGTTGCTCAAAATTTAAATGGACTAACTCTAGGAACTAATCTGAGGATAGATAATCTTGGAGCGCCCTTGAAAGGTAATACTCAAGAGCATCAAGTAATGTATAAAACAAATGATGGTCATAGACATTTACAAATGTACTATGATACTTTTGGTGCATCACCTATCGATGTTGTAGATATTGATCTCGAAAACGCTAAAGTTGTAAAATCTTCTCTCGAAAGAAATGTAGGGAGAGTCGGTACTCGTTGTCATGTGTTCTATCCAGCAAATAACAAAATGTATATAGGTAGTAGTGATCCAGGAAGCTTTAGTGAATTTGATCCTACTACCGGAGCGACCAAGTATATAAGTGCAGTAAAGTACAAAGGTGCCTATCATTGTGAAATAGGTGATGATGGATGGATATATATAGGGCAAATAACTGCAGGTGTAGTTAAGGGGGCAGGTCTCGAAAGATACAATCCTACGACTGGTGTATGGCAAGATCTAGGAGTCATCGACCCTGCTTTTAATGGTGCTTTGCAATATGCTTACACATTAGGTGCTGACAATCGATATGTATATATTAGTCTCGGTCAACTTCCATGGTATCTAGCTGTATATGATACTCAAGCTACTTCAAATAAGATCAAGATTTACTTTAAAGAGAATGGAGATACTAATAGTAATATTTCAAAGGGTGCAGATGGCAAATGGTATTATACAAAATATCATTTAGGAGAGACTCCGTATAAAAGAATGTATAAATTTGAAAATGGCATTCCAGTAGAAGTAAGTAGTACGCCAGTTTTGGATCAATGGTATCAGCAGAGCAATGTGATATCTGACAAGTCAGCATTTAAGCAAGTTTTTAATACTGAAGTAAATTTTGATAAGGCAAATTCAAATTCAGAGAACGGGGGCACGGTAGAGATAAGTTGGAAGACAGATTCTGGATCTTGGCAATCTGCTACAGTGAATGGTCTCAGTCAGGTAGCAAGAACTATCAAGCGCCTGTATCCATGGCCAGGCAGAGAAGATAAATTTCTGGGATGGGCTTCTGAATATGGATTAGTGTTTTTGTATGATGCTTCATCAAAAGATATTCAGTCATTAGGGTATCCAACAAGAAGTCTTTATGACGCTGTTTTTGTTGGTCCGATTATCTATATATCCGGATACACAGCCATTACTATGAAGTATGATCCAAGCAAACCTTGGACACTTTCAGCTTCGACCCTAGATCCGAAGTCGACTTCTGTTAATCCATACATCTTTTATGGTCAATATGGTAAGTATCATTACTATTCAACTCTAGGTTCAGATGGAATGCTATATATTGCCACCCACCATGAGCGAGGTTCAGTGGGAGGAGAGATTGCTTGGTACAACCTGAGTTCTGGCGCATCGGCTAGTCTTCGAGAACCTTTTCTGGACTATGATGTAAGTGATCTAAAAAGCGCTCTCAATGGTACCAAGATTGTCTACTCCAGTAGTAAAGATAAATTATTTATTTTCGATGTTGCCACAAAAAGAATTGAAAGGGAAATCACTCCTATACCTGGCAATATGGAAATTGATAAAATTTTTGAAACTGAACCCGGGATTATCTTCGGTATATATGACACAAAATACTTCAAAGCAAATATTCAAACAGGAGAAATTATATACATAAAAGATCTTGGTGGCAGAGCTTTCCCTGGGATTCCTGCTTATGATCGCAGACTTGTAAAAGGTCCTGACGGGTATGCTTGGCTATTTATCGATGATAAATTATCAAGAATCAATCCAGTGGACGGTACAATTCAAAAAATAATGACAGCCCCAGTATCTAGCTTTATTTTTAATGGTAATGATTTGTATTTCTATGGAGGTACCACTATAAGTAGGATCAGAAATATTTTAATTGGAGAGATTACAAATACTCCATCCATCTCTCTACCTGTAACAAACCCAGATCTTTTAAATACAGAAGATAGCCTTCCTGTAAACGCCTCCTGCTCCACCCGTCTAAACAGATGCTCAACTGGTTCAGTCTCCGGTAGAACCTCCAACACTACTCATAACTTATGGACTTGTAATGGACTCAATGGTGGAACTAATGCTTCTTGCTCTATATTAAAAACAGCACAAGATCCAGTAAATCCTATAGTCCCTGTAGATCCTTTACCTCTCCAAGCTCCTTTAACCCCAACCTACACTCCAGCATACACACCAACTCATACTCCAACTACATACGTATACAAGAAACCAGCAACCCCTGCACCCAAAGTTATATCTCCCACCCCAGACCTCCCACCCTCCCCATCCTTCGAACCTCTAGACTTTATACCCACCGACTATATTCAGATATTACTCGACTTGATCAAACAATTCTTCATTGATCTTGTGGAGAGGATTAAGAGGGGAGTAGATAGAATAATTGGATAGATAATCTGATATAATAAAATGCAAATGTATGAATAGATTTTTAAAAATAATTTTACTTGTTACAATCACTGTTTCTTCAGTATCATCTATAAATATTTCTACCGCATCTGCTAGTCTCACTGATGGCCTCGTAGCTCACTATACTTTCGATGACAATACAAATGACTCTGCTGGAACAAACAACGGTACTGCATCAGGTGGACCAAGTTATGTAGAGGGTAAAGTGGGGAAGGCACTGCAGTTTGACGGAACCAACGACTATATAACTCTCAGTAACACTTCAGCAGCAGACATGACAACAAATAACTTCACAGTTTCTCTGTGGCTTAAAACAAATACAACAGCAACAACTCAGTATAGGTTAATAAGCAAAAGAGGTAGTGATGGGTATGAGATCTATCTTGGTTCCGGACAAAATGGTCTCGCTGCATACTGTGATACTACTGGAGGTGGATGTTTAAATGATAATAATCTTGGAACGGCGAGCGTGAGAGATATGAAGTGGCATCATGCTGTAGTTGTGTTTGACCGTAGTGGAAATATGACTGGATATGTTGACGGTAATGTTGGTTCAAGTCCATCAAATATCTCAGCTGCAGTAGGATCTATGACAGTTGCTCAAAATCTAATGATTGGTCAATATAGTAATGGGGGTGGTGACTATTTCAACGGCACCCTCGACGACGTCCGCGTCTATAACCGGGCTTTGTCTGCTGATGAAATAATTCAATTGTACAATCAAAGTTCTGATTCCACACCAGATATTCCTGTAGAAGAAGTGCCTGATGATACTCCAACGGATCCAACCTCAACTCCAACCCAATATAACCTATCTGTTTTAATGAGTGGTTCTGGTAATGGATCTATATCCGGTACTGGTATTTCATGTGGTACTGATTGTAGTGAAGTTGTAAATTCAGGTACGCAAGTAACGCTTACGGCTTCTCCAGCAAATAGTTCAAGTATTTTTTCTGGGTGGAGTGGAGGTGGGTGTTCCGGTACAGGAAACTGTGTAGTCACAGTCTCTTCAGACAAAACAGTAACTGCAACATTTACAACTCAACCATTAGTAATAGATGGTAAAAATACAGTTACCCAATCAATGTTTTATACAAAAAACGGTTTATATAATGGATATGTTCGTGACAATACAGGATTCCATCCTTTTGTAGCAGATTCATTTCCAGGACACTATATTAAAGCTGCAGATTTAAAAGGTATTAGTCAAGCATCAATCATTCCATTGGACCAGACATATTATGGTGATAATCTTGGAAATCAAGTTAATGGTTATCCCGCTAGTGAAGCAGCAGTAAAGCTCTCAGTTGGTGGAGATTCAATTTCTCTTGATTTGGTTAATATTGAATATGGAGTCTATGTGATTAGATTGGTTGGTAGGGTAAATCAACCTACCATTCCACGTATCAGGAAACCCCTCTATGTTCATTTAAAAATAAACGATGGACCGAATGGTGAAGTGAATGATTATCGAATGAGGGTACTGTATTCTAATAACCTAGAAGAAACTGGCAGAATATTCTTTAATGCTCTAAAACCAAATAATAATCTTCATGCGGAACTTTTTGTTGGTCCAGGCAGTCAAGAAGATTTATTAATACACAGAATAGATTTTTTTGATGCGCTAGCCGATATACAGAAAAAAGCTGTGAAGACCTCAGCGACTACATATACAGCAGAAGAAAAATCTTCTGCTCAGACTCAGGGTAAAAAACTAATAGGTCTAGGTACACGCTCATCAGATTGCGGCTTCTTTGGGATAGATTATTGCGGAGATAATATTTTTTGGCAATGGTTCAATGGTGGCTACACAACGACTCCAGCTGTGTCTTCTGCAGAAACTCGTCGACAAAGAGATGATATTATCTGGAATGCTTTACCACCACTAAATGCCATGACAGCTGGTATAGATGGTACATACAATGCTTATGATAAATGGCCAAATGGTATGACGACTGCAGAGGTTGTCGAACAATATGGGAAGTGGGAACTCGATCCGATAGTTACAAATCAGCAATATATCTATCAATACTATGACAGACCTTGGAAAATAGTTAATAAAAAATTGAACCTAGAATATACCTTAGAAGATTACAAGGCTCACAAACCCCTACCCGATCCGTACCCTTTTAAAGATGATGGAAGTGGTGTTTATTTTCCAGCATCAACCCATGACAGTCCAGGTACATATCAATTCATTATTGCTCCACTCATACTACAGAGAATACAAGGTCAATACTCAACTTCTTTTTTTGATCCAGCTGGTGGGCCGGGACTCAATTTACCATACAGGTATTTTTTGACTAATGATGAAAAAGTTGCAAGAGATACAGCTCTTGCCTTGGTCAGATTTTCTTCACAATGGCCAGCATTTCAGTTTGAAGCTCAAGACCTTGCTTACAATAGCGCTCTTCCAGAGCTAGTTTTTAATGGAGCTTGGCGATGGACCAATGCTCGTATTGGTAAGGTTGTAGGTATAAAAGAAGACGAAATCCAAGGTTATCTCTATGCCTATGACTATCTTTTTGATTATATTAAAAATAATCAGGAATTAGCAGACGCTGTGCACAGATATATACCATGGGTTCAAACCCCCGATGATATTATTGAACTGATCGATACTCATTTTGTTAAATCTTTAAAAAATGATATTAGTAATAAAAGAGTAATTTTTACAAAGCCCCTATTGATCGACCTTGTTCTTCAAGATACAGCGATAGAGCAGACGGAAAGCCCAATGGATATTTCAAAAATAATTAACTTCATTCATCCTCTCACTACTTCACTTAAAAATCACTATAGCAACTCCTTTACTCAAAATGGCACTATGTTCATAGGGTCATCTTTCTATGTTATCGGAGAATCTTCGGCATTTATTAATATGCTTGACCCAATGACGCGCTACAAGGATTCGACTGGGAAATCTATTCCGTATGATCTGACTAATCTTGATTTGTTTCCAAAGGTTAGGGAATATTGTAATACTTTTTCTGATTATACAGTGGCGGGAGGTTACGAACCATCTTTTGGTGATGCCGCAGATACTATCTATGAAAAACGCCAGCTAAATCCAGGATTGGTTTCCCAAATTAAAAATATGTGGAGATTCTGTAGGAATCCCAAAGCCGCTTGGTTGCTTGTTAATGTGGTCGGAAGAACTGATCAAAGTAATACTGAATGGTCTTCTGCTCAGTCGGCAGCTAATAATGTTCGTGATCCTAGAATTTCTTCTAATTCAAGAACATTAAATGGTCTAGGTCTAGGTATATTAGAGAGTGGCGTTAGTTCAAATGACTATAGAGATAAACGAGCGGTAATGGTTAGAACCGGTAGTGGTTATGGGCATGAACACCACGATGCTCTAGACCTTAGCTGGTTCGCTCTTGGACTTCGAATGGGAACTGATTATGGACAGAGGAATGAAGGAAACTTATATACCGTACCCAATGATGAAGCTTCGAATACTCACAATGTCCTAGAGGTTGATGGTTTAAAGCATCCATTGAGAGCGACTGATGGTTGGCCATCAGGAAGTTTCTCTGCTTCAGATGCGTGGATATCAGTTTTTGCCCCAGAAAATGGAGCTCAATATATCTCTGCTCAATCAAAATCAGCTGACCATACCAATGTTAATATTTTCAGGCGAGATACTTCACTTATAGATATAGACGATAAGAACTCCTATGTATTCGATGTCTTTAGAGTTGGTGGTGGACAAATGCACACATGGTCTTTCCATGGAGCTGATACATCAGGAGAATCTGGCGGTCTACAAGTTAATGTGCCTATGAACTCGACTCTAGATAGTGATGCTAGTCAGTATCTTAGAAAACATGCAGAGGGTACTAGAACACAGGGTGTGGCAACTAATAAAATTGAAGCAACATGGAGATTAGGTAGGACTTCAAATACTGCAAATCTTAACAATGCTGATGGTGCATCACTCTCAGTTACAACTGTCGCTGCAGAGCAAAGTATGCTGGGTTCTGATTACAATGCTTCCTCCCCAAGAAAATATACCAAGACTACTTTATTCGACAGATCGGGTGATAAAGTCATGATGGGTAATCTGTATTCTGCATACTACAAAATTAATGAACCAAATCTTTTTGTACAATCAGGAACTGGTGGTAGTTATAACTCTGGAAGTAATAAGCAAGATGTATATCCTGCTATAATTGAAGCTTACGCTGGTTCATCTCTTATCTCCGCTAGTCAATCACTTTCTGTTACTCCGAATGAATCTGATGCTCTAAAAGCTGTTGCGCTTTCAGTCACTACTACAAATGGTAATAATGATATATTGTTTTCAGATGGAAGAAATACAACTCGTACGATCGGAGGGGGTACTATGACCGCCAATGCGCAATTTGGTTACTATTCATCAAATGCTGGAAATATGAGAATGATGACTATTGTTGGTGGTACAAATCTAACAAAAGGAAATTATTCTCTAAAACCATCCGTTGCAGTAAATTCCTCTACTATCCAAAGTGTTAATTATCGTGATCGTAAGATATATACATCTTCAAAATTTCCAAAAACTCTTATCAATCGCGACTTTCATATAAAAAATACTGATCACGAAACTTCATACAAAATAATCAATATTGTTGACTCTGGCTCTGGTAGTATACTTACCTTCGAAAAACCTGCAGATATCGGGGTTCTTAAGATTGATGGCCTGTCAGGTAACACCATTACATCCTCAGATAGTTGGATTTTAGACTATACACCTAACAGAAATAGGGGATTAACCGGTACAAATGAATCTGGTTCTAAAGTTTTTAAGATTAAAAAGACGGCAAGTAATGGCGGAAGTTCAAATACAATTTCTGGAGCATCTGTTTCTCAAGCTGATTTTACTGATATTGATGGAGATGGAATCTCTCAGGTACTTGTATATGATTTTGGCATAGGCGATACAATAGAGGTTGCATCCGCCTCAACTTTAAAAAGAGTAAATAACAATGATATATATCAACTAACAAGTAACACACCTCTGTCTGTAACTTTACCTGGTACTGGAAGCTTGGAAATTAGTTCAAATTCTTCTAGTTGGACAAAGATTAACAGTACCTTATCTACAAATTCAGTAACAGCGAACATTACTGAATCACAACTACTATCAGGTATCAAATATGTTAGAGCTTCATCAAACCCTGGTATTAATCTTACATTAGAAGAGTTGAAAAAATTAGAGGACCAAGCTCTTCTTAATGTACCTCTTAATCCACTTACCCCATTACCTAACCCAGATCCTTTTCCTCTCTCCCCGCTAAATCCTACTACTCCAACCTACACTCCCGCATATACACCAACCCATACTCCAACACCCTATACCTACAAGAAACCAGTAACTCAAGCACCCAAGGTTATCTCTCCAACCCCAGACCTCCCACCCTCCCCATCCTTCGAACCTCTAGACTTCATACCCACCGACTATATACAGATATTACTCGACCTTATTAAACAATTCTTCATCGATCTTATAGAAAGGATTAAGAGGGGAGTAGATAGGATAATTGGATAGATAATCTGATATAATAAAGTGAATGATAAAATTATTTAAAATTACTTCTGTTTGCATTTCGATTGCTATAGTCTTCTTATTATCCCTACCCACCACGACCCATGCCCTCACCCTCACTAGTAGCTCAAATAACCTAGGTCTCAATGCTGGACTTGTAGGATGGTGGACCTTCGACGGTAAAGACGTGGTCAATGGTAGAGCTTTAGACAAGTCAGGAAATGCAAATCATGGAACTCTCACCAACATCTCTACTTCCACCTTCTATACCACAGGCAAGATCGGGCAGGGGTTTAGGTTTGATGGCACCAACGACTATATAACTCTCAGTAACACTTCAGCAGCAGACATGACAACAAATAACTTCACAGTTTCTCTGTGGCTTAAAACAAATACAACAGCAACAACTCAGTATAGGTTAATAAGCAAAAGAGGTAGTGATGGGTATGAGATCTATCTTGGTTCCGGACAAAATGGTCTCGCTGCATACTGTGATACTACTGGAGGTGGATGTTTAAATGATAATAATCTTGGAACGGCGAGCGTGAGAGATATGAAGTGGCATCATGCTGTAGTTGTGTTTGACCGTAGTGGAAATATGACTGGATATGTTGACGGTAATGTTGGTTCAAGTCCCTCAAGTATATCAGCTGCAGTAGGCTCTATGACGGTCGCACAAAGTCTAATGATTGGTCAGTATAGTAATGGTGGCGGTGACTATTTCAACGGCTCCCTCGACGACGTCCGTGTCTATAATCGAGCACTCTCAGCCACTGAAATCCGCCAACTCTACAACCAAGGAGCAGCCACCAAGCAAGGTGTAGCCCAGAAGGTAACAGCAACTTCTACCTGTAGTACAGGACTATCCTGTGGGCTCGTCGGCTACTGGTCCTTTGATGGTAAAGATGTAGTAAACGGTAGAGCTCTAGATAAGTCAGGTAATGCAAATCATGGAACTCTTACAAACATCTCCACCTCTACTTTCTATACAACAGGCAAGATCGGGCAGGGGTTTAAGTTCGATGGGGTGAATGATACCGTAAACATAGCTACAAACATGTTTGCCAACAGGACTGAGTTTTCATTGATGGTGTGGACCAAAAAAACTAAAGGAACTACAGGTTCTGTATTTTCTTCTTCTAACGGTGGTCCATATTGGAGATTCACTTCTGCAACCACAATATTGCATTATATAGAAAAATCAGACTGTACAGGATCTTCGAGAGGTGTAGCATATCCAGATGATGGCAAGTTTCATTATATTGGTTTTACGGTCAGTACAGCTGGACTCGTTAGATTTTATGTAGATGGAGTGGTAGTTGACTCTTATACATATCCTAGTTGGAATTATGCATGTGCAGATGCTACAGATTGGCGTAGTATCGGTTCTTACGCAGTATCCAATTATTTCAACGGCCTCCTCGACGACGTCCGCATCTACAACCGCGCGCTCTCAGCAACCGAAGTCACCCAGCTCTACAACCAAGGTGCAGCAACCAAACAAGGTGTAGCACAGAAGGTAACAGCCACCTCCACCTGTAGTACAGGACTATCCTGTGGGCTCGTAGGCTACTGGTCTTTTGATGGTAAAGATGTAGTAAATGGAGTAGCGAGAGACAAGTCAGGAGGTAACAATCATGGTAACCTAGTGAATATCGCCACTTCTACATTCTATGTACCAGGCAAGATCGGGCAGGGGTTTAAGTTTGATGGGGTGGATGATTATGTGAGTGTAGGAAATAATACGGTTTTGGCTCCGACAACTGCGGTAACTATTTCTGCATGGGTAAAGCCGTTAAGAAAGGTTGATTCCAGTCACTACTCGGCAATTACATCAAGAGGTTCTGTTAATTATTTATTTATGATAAGACACGGTGGTGTTGTAGTTTTTTATCTTCCAGGGGTGCAGAACTGGGTTACTAATGACGGCGCAAAAGATCTCTTTGACGGCCAATGGCACCATGCTCTTGTGACTTATGATGGTAGCTTCCAGCGATTATATATCGATACTACACTTATAAGTTCTAGTGCTATAACAGGAAATATCACATCAAACTCGAATACAACTCTTATTGGTAGAGATACTACTGGTGCATCAAATTTTAATTTCAACGGCCTCCTCGACGACGTCCGTATCTACAACCGTGCTCTCTCCGCTACCGAAGTCCGTCAACTCTACAACCAAGGTAAAAAATAATCTAAATGAATTATGAATAGATTTTTTAAATTAATTTTATTTCTCACTATAATTATCTCAGTATCTCTTTCTACCAACATACCTAACGTATCCGCTAGTCTCACAGATGGACTAGTATCACACTATACTTTCGATGAAGGAAGCGGAACCACTGCAGGGGATTCTGCTGGGTCGAATGCAGGGACACTTACAAATGGACCGACTTGGGCTACGGGGAAAGTGGGAAGTGGGGCACTACAGTTTGATGGAACGGATGATTTTGTAAAGTTAACTTCTCGCATTACATCCCCAGGTACTTTTTCTATGAGTCTATGGTTCTATCCAAAAACGGTATCTTATGCTGGAGGAGTTTTGATCGGTGGTTTAAATGCAAATTCTCAGATCACTGCAGGTCCTATTGTTACAGTAAGAGACAATGGTGCAGCGGCAACTGATGTAGCTATATTAAAACCACTTTTTGCCAATAAATGGCAACATCTAGCTGTGACCCGTGGTGCGAGTAATGCTATTTTAATTTATCTAAATGGAGAAAATGTAACCACAGGCACTCCGACTTTTTCTATCACAAAATATTGGGATTATATCGGTAGTCGCTCTGATGGTCTATATCCTTTCTCTGGTTCCCTCGACGACATCCGCATCTACAGTCGTGTTCTAGATTCTAATGAAATAGAAGAATTAAATGATATGGGTGCAGTTGTAGCTTCTGGGGACACGGAAGCACCTTCCATACCCTCTGGTCTCACAGCTTCTCCCACATCACAATCAAAAATCAATCTATCTTGGACTGCATCTACAGATAACACTGCCGTAACAGGATACAAGATATACAGAGGTGGTTCAGAAATAGCTACCACACCAAATACTTCCTATGAAGATACAGGACTATCTCCTAGTATTCCATACACCTACACAGTACTAGCCTATGATGCTATAGGTAATCAAAGTGAAAAATCCTCTCCTACCTCTGCAACTATACAATCAGATACTCCTGTCGCAGATACACCTCCACCGGCTGACAATACAGTATGGTACGTCTCACCTACAGGAACATCAGCTGGAACTGGTTCCATTACTAGTCCTTGGGATCTACAGACAGCTTTTACTAATACAGGTAAGAAGATAAAACCGGGACATACTGTATGGATGCGGGGAGGGGTTTATGGGCTCGGAGGAAATACAGTTTTTGGTCATCGATGGGATGGGTTGAGTGGAACAAGTGGTAATCAAATTACTTTTAGAAATTATGCAAATGAGCGAGCTATTATAAATGGATCTATCGCTGGAAGTGGAAATTACCTTACTTTCTTTGGATTTGAAATAATGAATTCAAATCCTGTGCGTAAGATCAGTACTTTTGATAAGCCAGGAGGGATAAATATAGGTGGTAAGGGTAACAGAGTGATCAATCTGGTTATACATGATGTAGGACATTCACCAATTGGAGGAATATCCGAAGGAGAAATTTACGGAGTAATAATGTGGGGTAGCGGTATATACGATACAAGCAATCCATTATATCCAAATGGTCTAGCCCGAGGATCTGGTATGTACCTCCAGAATCGTAATGGAAACTCTTATGTTTCCGATTCAATTTCTTTTAAGCAATTTACGACTGGAATGAAAGCCTATGCACAAGAAGGACATGTTAATGGATTTAAATTTGAAGGCAATGTAGTGTTCGATAACAATGATATAAACCTTGAAACTATCGCAATTACAAATCCAGCTAAGGATATTTCCTGGATAGAAAATTACACTTACACAGATCCTCTTGATATTAAAAAGCCAGCACAGCTAGGATGGGTTTCAAACGATATGATAGATGCAATAGTCAAAGATAATTATTTTGTAAATGGAAGTAATCCTAAAGGAGCACTCTTTGTTCATAAATGGAAAGATTTAAATGTGACCGGTAATACTTTTATCTCTCAACGACAAGCTGCTAACGTTCCAGTATTGTCTTTCGATATGCCTGACACCACGACTTCACATACCTGGAACTCCAACAAATATTACGGAGGCAATTCATCTTCTCTATTTTTCCTCGACAATGTTGCTAAGACCTTCGATCAATGGAAATCCACCACCGGCTTCGACTCCAACAGCACCTACTCATCATCTCTACCTAGTACCAATGCCATTTTCGTAAGACCAAACAAATACGAACAAGGAAGAGCACATGTCATTGTCTATAACTGGGAAAACAAAAACCAAGTAAATGTAAACATTTCAAATATAGGACTTCAAACAGGAGACAACTTTGCTATATTCGATGTACAGAACTTCCTAGGAGAACCAGTAATGAGAGGAGTGTATAATGGTCAGTCAGTAGATCTTCCTATGAACCTCACCACCATCACTCCTCTCATCGGTAGACAAAACATTACACATTTCAATCCAAACACTCATACAGACAAGAAATTCAATGTCTTTGTTGTCTTAAAGACCAATGGAGTCTATTCTCAACAGAACTATGTGATCCCTCCACCTCCAGCAAACCTTCCTCCACCCACAGTAGAGATACCCAATCTACCAATTGACTTACTAGTGAATGGATCTTGTTCTACACGGTTGAATAGATGCTCAAACGGCACAGTATCTGGTAGAACCTCCAACACTACCCACAATCTCTGGACTTGTAATGGTTTAAATGGAGGTACCAACGCTTCTTGCTCTACCTTAAAGACAGTAGAAGATCCTGTAAATCCTATAGCACCTGCAGATCCTTTACCGACTCCTCCTTCTGCACTAAACCCCCTAACCCCAACCTACACTCCAGCATACACCCCAGCACACACTCCAACACCCTATACCTACAAGAAACCAACCACTTCCACACCCAAACCAATAGCAGGAACCCCTGATCTCCCACCCTCCCCGTCCTTCGAACCTCTAGACTTCATACCCACCGACTATATACAGATATTACTCGACCTAATTAAACAATTCTTCATTAATCTTATGGAGAGGATTAAGAGAGGGGTGGAGAGGATAATTGGATAATCCGCAATTCACAACATTGACTTTCCCTCAATCTTCCTGTATCTTATTCAATGTAAGTTTTCCTAGTCGCTTACAGTTTATTTATTTAAGACGGGTTAAAAGTAAAAGAAAATGGCAAAGAAGTTATATGTAGGAGGTATTTCATACGGCACAAGCGAAGACGCTCTTAAGGCGCATTTCGCAGCAGCTGGAACAGTTGAATCAGCTAGTATTATCATGGACAAGATGACAGGCCGATCAAAAGGTTTTGGATTCGTCCAGATGACAGACGATGCTGGTGCAGACAATGCAATCAACATGTTCAATGGTAAGCCACTTGACGGAAGAAACCTTACCGTCAACGAAGCACGACCTATGGAACCTCGCGCTCCTAGAAAGGATTTCAATCGAGGTGGCGAAAGTCGCGGAAATTGGTAATACCTTACCGTCTTATTTAGTCAAAAGCTAAATACAAAAAACACTCAAACGAAAGTCTGAGTGTTTTTTGTTGGTTATATATTGGAAACTATCCAAGCATGTTTGACCATTCAGACACAGGAGATCCCTTTATAATTTTTATTGCTTCGTCTATAGAATTGGTAATTACAAAAAGATCAATATCTTTCTCTTCTATAGTATGATGTTCCTTCAACATTGTATTCTCTATCATCGCTTTTACTGGATTCCAGAAATCTTTACCGAAGAGGATGATAGGTACAGGAGTGATCTTCTTGGTTTGCATTAAGGTCAAAATACTGAAGAGCTCATCGAATGTTCCAAACCCTCCAGGGAAGAAAACATAAGCTTCCGCTTCAAAGGTGAGCATAGCTTTTCTTGTGAAGAAATATTTGAAGACCATAGAGTCTGTGGCATAAGGGTTCAAATGTTGCTCGTAGGGAAGTGTGATGTTCAAACCAAGAGACATTCCTCCAGCTTCCTTTGCTCCCAGATTGGTCGCTTCCATAATACCAGGACCACCACCGGTGATGATGCTATAACCTGTTTCTTTTACGATTCTTTCTGCAAGCCGCTTTGCATCGTGATAATGAGAACTAGCGGTAGTAAGTCTGGATGATCCAAAGATCGTTACGGACTTTGGATATTTTTTCATAAATTCAAAACCTTGTTTGAATTCTTGGGTAATATTATTTACATGCTCTTCAATACTTTTTGTAATTTCTTCTTCTGTCATTTTTATTTCATTTTGCATGGAAATCATTGTAACATATGTTAATATCATTTTATATGAAATTCAACATAGAAAAAAAGCTTAAAGGCAGTCGCGGCCGAGTGGGCACTATAGACACTATACATGGGAGCATACAAACCCCAGCTTTTATCGTTGTCGGAACCAAGGCTACAGTTAAGGCATTGACCATAGAACAAGTGCAGAGCCTCGGCACCCAAGCTGTCCTTGCAAATACCTATCATCTATATCTTCAACCCGGCGAAGAACTTTTGAAAAAGGCTGGAGGACTTCACAAATTCATGAATTGGTCCGGACCGACCTTCACAGACTCCGGTGGATTCCAAGCTTTTTCACTAGGTGCGGATTTTGATAATAAGGTGGGGAAGATAGCAGACATAAAAATTGAAACTAAAGAAAATAAAAAAGTTTCAGAAGATAGATATGCAAAAGTTACTGAAGAAGGAGTAGAATTCAAATCCGTCCTTGATGGAAGCAAACATTTCTTCACACCAGAAAAATCCATAGAGATACAGCACAATATCGGCGCTGATATTATTTTCGCTTTCGATGAATGCACATCTCCACATGCAAGTTATGAATATCAGAAGGAGGCTATGGCAAGGACTCATAGATGGGCACAGCGTTCTTTGGATTTTCATAAGCAGAACAAAAAAGCAGATCAAGCACTCTTTGGAATAGTTCAAGGAGGGCGATATCAAGATTTGAGAAAAGAGAGTGCAAAGATTATAGGAGGGATGGACTTCGATGGATTTGGAATCGGTGGGTCTTTTGATAAAGAAGATATCTATACAGCTGTAGGTTGGGTCAATGATGTTTTGCCAGAAGGTAAGCCACGACATCTCTTGGGTATCGGTGAACCAGCTGATCTTTTTGGTGGAATAGAAAACGGCATAGACACCTTCGACTGTGTGACACCGACACGCATTGCTCGCAATGGAGGTTTGTATACACGAGACGGTAGGATCAATATTTTAAATGCAGAGCATATTACTAATTTTGAAAAAATAGACAATGAATGTACTTGCTACACTTGCACACATTACACTCGCGCTTACTTGTCACATCTTTTCAGGGCAAAAGAAATGCTCGGCGCAACTCTAGCATCGATACACAACCTATTCTTCATAGTAAATTTAGTAAAAGAAATCCGAGAGTCAATTTTAAATGAAAACTTTTTTGAATTTAAGGAGAGGTTTCTAGAGAGATATTATAAGAAATAGCAGATATATTTTTTCTCTAGGGGCTTTCGAGGCTGTCGAGCCGAGAACATGAGAAAATTAGATCTCCCTCGGCTTATAGTCCTCCGGCGCCTTCGCAAGCCACCATTCTATGTTCTCATGATTAAGTAAACCTTCTTGTGCACCGACATATTGGACAACGGACATAGGGTTCACGGGAGCCCAGACAAGAGCTTCAAGAGGAGACTTGCCTTGCATAAGCGCGGCGACAAAAGTAGCTGAAAAGGAATCTCCACAACCAGTTCTTTCTACGGGAGGCTTAGGGTCTGGATATACAGGCATAAAATAAAAGTGTTCACCATCAAGCATATAAGAACCCTTTGGGCCGTCGGTTATTAAAACAATCTTGGGACCATTGGCATGCATTTCTGATAGAAGAGTCTTGATATCTCTTGAATCAGTGTGAAGAACAGTCTGAGCTTCTTCGACATTGCAGATAAAAACCTCAGTACGTTTGTAGATATCTTTTAATTCTTTTATACCAAGCTTAATCTGGAATGTGCCAGGTTGGAAAGCGAGCTTAACACTTGGACTGTCCAATAAATATTGCGAAATTTCTTTATGATAGTCTTTGGAATTTGAAGCAAGAGAGCTTAGATATATCCATTTTGGAACTTTCTTGATGGTTGGAAATTTGTAAGGGTATTCTACGTGATTAATAAGGATAGTGCGGTCAACATCGTACCAAAGAACGAAATGATAGTTAGTCGGCATGCCTTTGTGACTCTTCACATATCTAGTATCAACCTTTTCTTTTATAAGTCCATCAAGGCAATCTTTGCCGTTTAGATCATCACCGATCTGTGAAATGAGTGCTGAACGGAAACCAAGACGAGATATGGCCACAGCGGCATTTGCAGAGTTGCCGACAGCTTTAATGATCTTTACATATTCAAAAGGAACCTTGTCGCCAAATTTCATACATAGCTCACACTTTTCTGTATCCACCTTACAATGAACATTGGCCTCTTTTATTCTTATAAAAGCATCAGTTGTAATATCTCCTATTGCTAAAAAATCAATTGTTTTATCAAACATATGTTAATATTATAACATGAACAATAAAGATTTTAATTTAAAAAGTTATGTACAAGAGGCTCGCAGCAAAAAAGTCGCCATCGGACACTTCAATGTTTCCAATCTTGAAATGTTCCATGGGGTCTGGAATGCCGCTTCAAAGCTTAAAGTGCCGGTTATTATAGGAGTGTCTGAAGGCGAGAGAGATTTTATGGGGATCACTGAAGTTATTTCACTGGTCCGTACCTTAAGAGAAAAATACAATTATCCAATTTTTATAAATGCTGATCATACTTATTCTTTTGAGAGAGTAAAGGAGGCAATAGATGCTGGTTTTGATTCTGCTATCTTTGATGGCACAGAACTTCCACTTGAAGAAAATATTGCAACCACAAAGAAATGTGTAGAATATGCCAAGTCTATAAACTCAAATATTTTATTAGAAGCAGAAGTCGGCTTCATCGGTAAGTCTTCCAAGCTTCTCGACAAAGTTCCAGATGGAGTAGGAAGAGTAACTACAGTGGAGGAGGCAAATGATTTTATAAATCAAACCAAGATCGACATGCTTGCTCCAGCTGTGGGTAATGTTCATGGAATGGTCAAGGGAGGAGAGCCGAAGCTCGATACACAGAGAATTAAGGAAATAGTAGATGCGACTGGTGTGCCACTTGTTCTACACGGCGCTTCTGGCAATTCTGTAGAAGACGTAAAAGCATCCATTGAAGCCGGCATATCTATAGTGCATATTTCTACAGAGATTCGCGTGGCATATATCGAAGCTTTGAAGAAGTCTCTATCAGACAATCCAAAAGAGATCGCTCCTTATAGATATTTAAATCCTACAATCGAGGCTGTAGAAAAAGTTGTTACAGAAAAGCTAAAATTATTTAATAATATAGTATAATTAAAAAATGAAAAAACACACAGATAGTATTATTATCGCCACAGCAATTATCTTTTCTGGAGTACTCATCTCTTTCTCTCTGGTTTCAATGAATGGTTTTTCTGTATCGTCAGCCCCTTCTACAAACAAACAAATAGACAAACAAGAAGAAGCGCCAAGAGCTGTTACTAGGACAGACCACATACAAGGAGACATAAATGCCAAACTTGTGATCGTAGAATACTCCGATACCGAATGCCCTTTCTGCAAAAACTTTCACTCGACCATGAATAGAATCATAAATGAATACGGTCCAAGCAAAAAAGTCGCATGGGTATATAGACATATGCCTATCAAGCAACTCCATGCCAAGGCTCCAAAAGAGGCTGAAGCTACAGAATGTGCAGCTGAGCTTGGTGGAAATGGTAAATTTTGGGAATATACCAACAAACTCTATGAGATCACACCTTCAAACGATGGACTAGACCCAGCTGAACTTACAAAGATCGCCGAACAAGTAGGTCTCAACACAATGCGTTTCAATTCTTGTCTTTCAAGTGGCAAGCATGCAAAGACAGTGGATGCGGATTATAAAGATGGGGTACTGGCTATAGGAGGTAATCCAGGAACACCTTTCAGTGTCATTATCACAAAAGACGGGAAGAAAGTTCCCATCAACGGCGCTCAGCCATACGAAGTTGTGAAAGAAATGATCGATGGATTATTAAAATAATTTTTTAAATTAAAAAATGAAAAAAGTTTATATAACAAGACAAATACCAGAGATAGGAATAAAAATGCTTACAGACAAAGGTTATGAAGTAGATATAAACAAAGAAAACAGACCACTTACAAAAGCAGAACTTATAGGAGCTTTGAAGCAAAAAGAATATGATGCAGTTCTTACCTTACTTACCGACAATATAGACGCAGAGGTTATGGATTCTGCACCGACCGTGAAGATCTATGCAAACTTCGCTATCGGTTTCAATAACTTCAATGTAGAAGAAGCAAAAAAGAGAAATATATATCTGACCAATACTCCAGGCGGTGGAGCAGACAGAGTGGCGGAGCATACCTGGGCTCTCATCCTTGCTCTATCATGTCGTATAGTAGAGGGTGACAATTATATGCGAGCCGGCAAATACAATGGCTGGGATCCTATGCTTCTACACGGAACAAAACTCGCAGGGAAGACTCTGGGAATACTAGGTTCTGGACGCATCGGTGCCGATGTTGCTCATAGAGCAAAGAATGGCTTCGATATGAATGTTGTTTATTATGATGTTAAAAGAAATGAGCAATTGGAAAAAGATTTCGGAGCAGTCTTTTATAATACTGTTGAAGAAGTGCTAAAGGTTTCAGATGTTGTGTCCATACACGTACCACTTTTAGACTCTACACATCACCTTATCAATAAAGAAAGATTGGCAATAATGAAACCTTCCGCTTACCTTATAAACACTTCAAGAGGTCCAGTGATCGATGAAGCAGCCTTGGTGGAAGCTTTGCAAAAGGGAATTATAAGAGGAGCGGGCTTAGATGTATTTGAATTTGAGCCAAAGCTCGTAGATGGTCTAGCCCTACTTCCAAATGTTGTTCTGACTCCACATATCGCATCTGGCACCGAGGAAGCTCGTCATGATATGGCCACTCTTTCTGCACAGAATATTATAAACAGTATAGAGGGTGTTAAGCCTGCCAACTTAGTATATAATTAGTCATATGTCTTCAGGAGTTGAATTTGAGGAGGATAAGATGGGATATGCTGTCAAACGACAGCAGTTTTCCAATTCCCAACCAACCTTTGTAGGTGGGGTGGGGATAAGTGATTCCGATCCAAAGATGATACAATGGTTGATGAAAAAGGGTATAGTCAAGTCCTCCGGTGGTGGCCAAGTGGTGTTGATCGTCGTACTCATTTTAAATGTTATTATTACGTATTTTATAATTAAATTTTTATTATGAAAAAACATTTTGATAAAGCTTCCTCTCACATTCCAGTCTCGATGTACTATGTGCTTGCTGCGGCAATGATTGCCAATGTAGTCGTTACTTTTATTATGATAAGATACTTCCTATAATAAAAACCATGACAAATAATTTTAAAAAAAGATTTTCTAACCGCGGTTTCACTCTCATCGAGCTTCTCGTAGTTATTTCCATTATCGGTCTTCTTTCAAGTGTTGTGTTGGCGAGTCTAAAAACCGCAAGAGATAAAGGTACTATCGCAGCAGGTATCCAGTTCAGTGGCTACAACTACCGAGCCTTCGGCGCTGATGCAGCGGGGTATTGGGATTTTAATAATAGTACAACGGTAGATACTTCTGGAAATGGTAATACCTTAACTATCGTCGGTGCCCCTACATATGATTCAAACAATACTTATAATAATTCAGGTAGATCTATGTACTTCTTACAATCAGCAGGCACAAGGTATCTTTCTATTGCAAGTAATGCAAGTCTATTAAAACCAACAACTCAAGGAACTGTGGGTGCTTGGATAAAGGCAGGATCAAATGTGGGCGGTAGTTATCGTGGTATTGTCGTGAAGAACTATTCATATGGAATTTTTCTAAACAATGGAATATTATCTACATATAATTATGGTACAGCTAATGGTCCTGCAGGCAACAGAAGTTCTGGAGTTACTGTAAATGATGATAAATGGCATCATGTAACAGTTACCTTTAAAGGTAACGTAACTAACGGATCTCAATTTTATGTTGATGGAAAAGCTGTAGGTGCTCCATTTACTTATAACACAACTGGGGTCGGTACAGATCAAGCTCAAGGAGTAACTATTGCTTCTGGAGGAACAGATATAAATGGACAAACTCAAAACTTCACTGGCTACATCGACGACGCGTTCATCTACACCTCCTCCCTCCTCGCTTCTGAAATCCATGACCTTTATGTACAGGGATTGCCGGAGCACACACTGGTAGATGCTCGATAATTTGCTTTTTTATATATTCTGTATATAATAGCTTCCTATATGATTACATTAACTGTAGAGCGACGTGACAGCAAAACAAGAGTAGATAATCTTCGAGAAGAAGGCAGAATGCCTGCAGTTTTCTACGGTCCAAAAGAAAAGTCAACACCGATCAGTGTTTCAATGACTGAATTTATAAAAGTTTACAAAAAAGCTGGAGAATCTTCAGTTATTATTCTAAAGGACGGTACACATGAGCATGAAGCTCTTATACATGAGATGGATGTGCATCCAGTTACAGGAACTCCAAGACATGCAGATTTTTATGTTATAGAAAAGGGTAAAAAAGTTAAAGTTAATATCCCTCTTATCTTTGAAGGAGTTTCTCCTGCAGTAAAAGACAAAGGCGCTATTCTTATCAAGGTGGCTCGAGAGCTAGAAGTAGAAGCTGCACCAAAGGATCTACCTCATGAATTAAAAATAGACATAAGTTCACTTGTAGAATTTTCAAGTACAATCACCGCAAAGGATATAAAGCTTCCAGCCGGAGTAACTCTAGTTTCAGGAGCAGATGAAATATTGGCGTCAGTAGCAGAAGCAAAAGAAGAAGCAGAAGAAGTAAAACCTATAGACATGTCAACGATCGAAGTTGCAAAGAAAGGTAAAGAAGCTAAAGAAGGAGAAGAAGTTGTAGCTGAAGACAAAAAAGAAGAAAAGAAGGCGTAAGGGTGGTATAATATTGGGATGTATAAAGTTTTTAGGGTTATTATTCCTGTTTTTATTTTTGTATTTTTTCTTGCATCGCCTTTTTTTGCATCTGCTCAAAGCGGCGAAAACACAGATCAAAGAGAGGCTCGCCTTAGAGCAGAGCTTGCTCAAGTAGAGAAAGAGCAGGCAGAAACAGAAAAGATTCTAGCGACTACCAAAAATCAAACCGCCTCCATTCAGAGAGATATACTTATTTTATCTACAAAGATTAAAGCTGCTCAGCTCAATATCAAAGCCAAGACTTTGATCATAGAAACCTTAGGAAAAGATATAAATAAAAAACAAGCCAAGATCGAAGATCTAGAAAGTCATATAGATCGCGGAGTGGAGACCTTGGCTCAGATCATGAGAAAGACAAACGAGATCGACTCATATTCTTTTGCAGAATTTATTTTGGCTAGAGAAAATTTATCAGAAGCCTTTGTCGATATAGATAATTTTCAATCTCTGCAATCTTCTTTGAAAGATACCTTCGAAGAGATTCGCGACGACAAAACTCAGACAGAGACAGAGAAAAGTAGCTTGAGTAAGAGGAAAAATCAAGAGACGGATGCGCGCGCTACTATAGAATCAGAAAAAAGAAATATAGAAGCCAATGAAAAAGAAAAGCAAAGACTACTTAACCTAAGTAAGGGAAGTGAATATGCCTACGGACAGCTTCTGAAAGAAAAACAACAAAAAGCCGCACAGATCCGTGCCGCACTATTTGCTTTGAGGGGTAGTGCATCTATTCCGTTCGGAGATGCTTTAGCCTATGCCAATGCCTCTTCAAAACAGACGGGAGTCAGAGCTGCTTTTCTTCTGGCGGTTTTGACTCAAGAGTCCAACCTTGGAGCAAATATCGGTCAATGCTTCCTTTCAGATATTTCAAATGGAAATGGTGTGGGTAAAAATACAGGAACTCCTTTCGAGCAGGTAATGAAAGCTCCTCGAGATACAGAACCTTTTGCAAATATTACAAATAGGCTTGGAAGAGATTGGAAAAGTACACCAGTTTCTTGTCCGCCAGATCATATATACTATGTAGGAAGAGGCTTCGGTGGCGGTATGGGACCTTCCCAATTTATACCTTCTACATGGGAGCTTTTCAAAGGTACTTTAGGCAAATTGCTTGGCATATCTGCAGACAGTGTGGATCCATGGAACCCTCAACATGCTTTCATGGCTACAGCTGTTTATATGAGGGATTTGGGTGCTGGAGCGGGTACATATACAGCAGAGAGGAATTCTGCTTGTAGATACTATTCAGGTGCGCCTTGTACACCAGGCAGAAAGCCCGCAAATGTCTTCTATGGAGACGATGTGATGGTTATAGCCGATAGAATACAAAGAACTATGATTGACCCTTTGCAGGGACTATGATAAAGTCTTTCGTATAATAAATTTTATGAAAAAAGACATTCACCCAAAGGAATACAGACCAGTAGTCTTCGTTGATAATTCCAACGGAACTAAGTTTCTTATTTCTTCAACTATCAAAACTTCAGAAAAAGAAACATGGACAGATGGTAAAGAATATCCTGCATACCACGTGGAAATTTCTAGTTCATCTCATCCTTTCTATACAAATCAAGAGAAATCTCTAGACAGTGCAGGTCGTGTAGAAAAGTTCAAAACTCGCCAGTCAAAGGCTACAAGCAAGACTTCTGTAAAGAAGGCTTAACTTAAAAAGGTAAGATACTGTCCTTCCGCAGACCAGAAGTTTTTTGCTAAAAACTTCTTAATCCTCGGCGACTACTCGCCTGCGGAGTCTGCTTCAGAACAATATCTTACCTTTTTAAGTTATAATTCATCCTATGAACTTAGAAGAATATAAGAAAAATCACAAAACAGCGTATTTGGCTGAAATTTATGAAAAGCTTTTGAAGGAAGAAGCGGAGCTTTTTTCTATGATTACCAGTGATCCGAGCATGAAAGAAATAGCTGAAAATGACCTTGCTATCCTAGCAGAACAAAAGAAAAATACCGAAGATCAGATCAAGGTAATTATCGAATCTGAAAAAGAGGAGATAGAATATCCGACTGAGCTTGTTCTAGAAATACGCGCAGCGACAGGTGGAGATGAAGCTAATATCTTTGCTCATGAACTTTTTCAAATGTACAAAAAGTACGCAGAAAGCCAAGGTTGGTCGTCAAAGGAAATCGATGATCTGACTATGGAGATAAAGGGTAAGACCGCCTACAATATCTTGAGACATGAAACCGGTGTGCATAGAGTGCAGAGAATTCCTGAAACAGAAAAGATGGGCAGAGTACATACTTCCACCGCTTCGGTGGCGATCCTGCCTATACGAAAAAAAGTCAAATTTGAAATCAATCCAGCCGAACTTCATATGGAATTCTCTAGAGCTGGTGGAAAGGGTGGACAGAATGTTAATAAGGTTGAAACAGCTGTGCGCATACTTCATGTTCCTACAGGTATAGATGTGAGAGCTACTGCAGAAAGAAGTCAAAGTGCGAACCGTGAAATGGCTATGGCAATACTTAGTGCAAAATTGGAAGCTCTAAAAGAAGAACAAGAAGCTAAGAAATTTAGCTCACATCGAAAAGGTCAGATAGGTACAGGTGATCGTTCAGAGAAGATCAGAACTTACAATTTCCCGCAGGACCGTATAACCGATCATCGTATCAAAGAGTCTTGGAGTAATATCCATACTATTATGGCTGGTAAGCTCGATTCGATTATCGAGAAGCTACAGGAGTTTGAAAAGTTGCAAAACTAAGCTCTATTTGCTACACTCTCTCTACTTATTTAATATAAATTATGTCAACACCAAACAATCCAACTATAGACAGTATGTTCAAAGCAGGAGCGCATTTTGCCTTCTCCAGAACTCGTCGTCATCCAAGTGTTACCCCATATATTTTTGGTGCAAAAAACAAAGTAGATATTTTTGATCTAGAAAAGACAGAAGCTCTGCTAGAGAAGGCAAAGGCTTTCATGGCATCTCTTGCGAAAGAAGGCAAAAGTGTACTTATTGTAGGTGGCAAAAGTGAAGCACGTGCTGCTGTAAAGACTGGTGCTCTTTCAATAAACATGCCATATGTAGATGGAAGATGGATCGGTGGAACTCTTACAAACTTCGTTCAGATCCGCAAGCGTGTAGAAAAGATGGAAAAGCTAATGTCAGAAAAAGAAAAAGGTGAACTTGCAAAGTACACCAAGAAAGAAAGACTTTTGATCGATCGCGAAATAGCCAACCTCGAGAGATTTTTCTCAGGTATAGTTTCTATGAAGGATTTACCAAAGGCTCTTTTTGTAATAGACCCAAAGAAAGAAAAGAATGCGGTGAAGGAAGCAGAAGATATGGGTATTCCAGTTATTGCTTTAGCAGGTTCAGACTGTGATATCAAAAAGATCGATCATCCTGTTATCGGTAACGATTCCTCAAGAACTAGTGTGCAGTTTTTCGTTCAAGAAATAGTTAAATCATACAAATAAAGTCTATGGTCACAACAGAACAAATAAAAGAATTGAGAGACTCTACTGGTATCTCAGTTATGCAATGCAAAAAGGCTCTCGAAGAGGCTGGAGGAGACATGGAGAAGGCTCTGGTTATTTTGCGTAAGAAAAGTGGGGAATTGGCTGCAAAGAAAAGTGATCGCACATTCGGCGCAGGCACAGTACAAGCTTATGTTCATTCTACAGGCAGAGTATCGGCTATGGTTGAGCTTGTCTGCGAAACCGACTTTGTTTCCGGTAACAATGAATTCAAAGCCTTGGCTCGAGATATTGCTATGCATATTACTGCTTCCAATCCAAAATTTTTGAATAAAGAAGAAATAACAGAAGAGTCAAGAAATGTTGCAAAGGAAGTCTTTATGAAAGAAGTCGAAGGTAAGCCAAAGGAAATGCAAGATAAGATTCTAGAAGGTAAACTTTCGACATATTTTTCTGAAATGGTTCTTTTGAATCAATCTTTCATTAAGAATCCAGATCTGACTATCGAGGCTCTTGTTTTGGCTGCTGGACAGAAGTTCGGTGAGAAGATAGCCATCGCTCGCTTCGCTCGCTTTGCTGTGCTCGAAAAATAAACTTTTTAATCAATGTCAATTTTCCTAAACACATTCATAATTTCTTTCTACGTGTCACTTCTCGGCATTATAAGTATGATCGGTATAAAGTCTATGGAGATAAATTCTGGCAAAAAAAGTTGGGTCTCTAGACTTTCTGACAATACAAATCACCTGGTGCATGATGCCTACGATAGGACTAGGACATTTATCTCATATATAAACAGAAAGAGCGCACTTGCACTTGTTCAATGGATTGCGTATCATATTCTCTCATGGGCACGTGAGTTCTATATTTGGGCTTATCACAAGGCCCATGCTCACGCCCCATCAAAGAAAGTGATAGATATGGTGCGAGGTAAAGGAAAAGAATACAAAGGCGGTGGCGCGTCCTTTTATTTGAAAAGGATTTCAGAGGAGGAAGAGGAAGAAGTTTTAAAATAAATATAATATGTTAGTATGTAAATAGGCCATCTTAGCTCAGCTGGTAGAGCAACATTTTTGTAAAATGAAGGTCCCCGGTTCGATCCCGGGAGATGGCTCCCAAACTTTAAACAATGTACAAATTGTAGAGAAGTTCTTACAACCAGACATCAAGTCAGGTTTTGTTCAAATAGTTGCCAAATTGAAAATAGACACAAAGATAATGTTGCTTTATGGAAAAGTAACAATCAAGATGATAAATTTAAAACCAAAAATATATCAGCCTATATAAAAAAATATCTCCTCGAAAAATACAAAAACAAATGTTCACTATGTGGTTGGAATAAGGTAAACGAAGTATCTGGCAAAATTCCACTTGAAATAGATCATGTAGATGGAAACTCAGAAAATAATACAGAAGAAAATTTAAGGGTATTATGTCCAAATTGTCACTCTCTAACCCCACATTTTAGAAATCTAAATAAAGGGAATGGAAGGGCATGGAGGTTGAAAAGTAAATAGCTATAAAATTACCCCCTACCTCACCCTCGCATCATAAGTCATCTTTGTAACCTCTTCTAGTTTCTTATGAAGAATATCAATCTCTGCATTGGTAAGAGTTCTTTCTAGTGTTCTATAAGTAATACGATAAGCATAACTTACATTACCTTTGCCAAACTTCTCTTCATTTTCATATTTATCAAGAAGATGCACTTCTTCTACAAGGTCAGGCGCGACATCTCGCACGAGGTCAAAGTAATTGTTCGGTATAAAGTCATCTTTCACGACAAAAGAAATATCGCGAACAATAGCAGGGAACTTGCTGACATCATTGTACTTATTGCCTAACTTGAGTTGTCTTACAACTCTAGGATCCTTTGACCATAATAGGCGAATATCTGGCAATTCCATACCGATGATCGCTAGACGTTCCAAACCAAAGCCGAAAGCCCAGCCATTGTAGCCAGTTACTCCAAAATTCTTAAGAACACTTTTCTTAGGCATACCACCGCCTAGGATTTCTATCCATTGACCGTTGATATCTACTTCTACTTCAAGACTAGGATCTGTGTAAGGGAAGGTATCTACATTGAAACGATACTTGATGTCTTTACCAAAAATTCCTTGAACGATATGGGTGAGGATATTTTTTAAATCGTCTATGGTCAATACTTCTTTTGAATCTGGAGTTAGATAAAGCCCGCCCATCTGATGAAAGATGTTCATATGCTTTCGATCAATTTCATCTTTTCTATAGACTTTTCCATAACACATTACTCCGAAAGATTCGTTTTTATTAATCCTCTCTTTAATTTCAGGAAGGTTCAAATAGTAATACCACATCACGGTATCATGTGTACGTAATATGTTTTTGTCATCAGCATAATACGTGTCGGACTTACTACGAGCCGGATGATTGGCGGCAAAATCGAACATATCAAAACTCACATCAGCCGGAACGATCTCAGGGATCACTACATCATCAAAGTTTGCAAGGCCAGATAGATTCTTAACCTTCTGTATTATCTCAAATAAAGGACTTTCAGGGGTTCGAGAAAGGTCGGGCATTTCAAGGTATTTTATAATACGCTGTGCCTCGGCATCCTTTCTTTCAATCAAGGCTTTTCTGAGAGATTTTTCTGTTTCATTAGGTATAATATATTCCATCCATCTAGTCTATTTAAAAATGGCATAAAAGTAAAGAAGCTGGTATAATTTACCGATAAAACACGATAAACCATATGGCAAAAGACAAAGAAGATAAGAAGAAAGATAGCTATGGCGCGGATTCCATACAGGTCCTAGAGGGCCTAGAACCGGTCAGAAAGCGTCCTGGTATGTATATCGGTACTACTGGACCAGATGGACTACATCACTTGATTACGGAGATCTTCGATAACTCTCGCGATGAAGCGATGGGCGGTTTTGCCAATCATATAGAAGTGGCCCTTCTTCCTAACAATCGCGTACGAGTTGTTGATAATGGTCGAGGTATCCCTGTCGATATTCACAAAGCTACAAAGGTTTCAGCTCTAGAGACTATTATGACCGTGCTACATGCCGGAGGAAAGTTCGGTGGAGATGAAAGTGGCTACAAGGTCTCCGGAGGTCTTCATGGTGTGGGTGCATCTGTAGTCAACGCTTTGTCTGTGTACACTCAAGTTTGGGTTCATAAAGATGGCGATATCTACACACAAGAATATTCTCAAGGAAAGAAAAAAGCAGCAGTAAAGAAAATAGGCAAAACCAAAGAGCATGGAACCATTGTCGCCTTTGAGCCAGATATAATTATTTTTAAAGAAGTTAAATTTGATTTTAATAGAATTGTAAATTCTCTCAGACAACAAGCGTATCTTGTGAAGGCTTTACGTATCACAGTTATCGATGCGCGAGAAGCAAAGAATCTTGAACTAGATGAAAATGTTTTTTATTTAAATAACCTAGATCTACAAGTACCATCTCAGACATTCTTTTTTGAAAATGGTTTGACTTCTCTTGTTAAATTTAACAATCAGATTCTAAAGCCAATACACAAAAATATTTTCTATGTAGAGAAAAAGGTTGAAGGGGTAGAATCTGTAGAGATCGCTTTGCAATATGCAGACGATATTTCTGCGCGCATTTTGCCTTTTGCAAACAATATCTATAACCCAGAAGGTGGTACTCATGTTACAGGTTTCAAAACCGCTTTAACCAGAAGTCTCAATACATATTCAAAGAAAAATAACCTAGCAAAAGATGGTGAAGATAACTTTACTGGAGACGATGTGCTTGAAGGTCTTACGGCTGTGATATCTGTAAAGCTTCGCGAGATACAGTTTGAAGGTCAGACCAAAGCCAAACTCGGTTCTGTCGAGGCACAGAGTGCTGTGGCTACAGTCTTCGGTGAAGCTTTTGCTGCTTTCCTTGAAGAAAATCCTGATGATGCGAAGGCTATAATCATGAAAGTGATATTAGCGATGAAAGCTCGCAAGGCTGCGAAGGCGGCAAAGGACAGTGTGCTAAGAAAGGGAGCTCTCGAAGGCATGACCTTGCCTGGTAAGCTTGCGGATTGCCAGACCAATGATGCTTCGGAATCAGAGCTCTTCATTGTAGAGGGAGACTCTGCGGGTGGTACTGCAAAGACTGGTCGCGATCGACGTACGCAAGCTATCCTGCCACTAAGAGGAAAGATTTTAAATATTGAAAGAGCTCGTCTTGATCGTATGCTTGGTTCTGAGCAGATCAAGAATCTAGTTCTGGCTTTCGGCACAGCGATAGGGGATACCTTCGATATTTCCAAGCTTCGTTATCACAAAATAATCCTTGCAACAGATGCAGACGTGGACGGCGCACATATCCGTACTCTTATACTCACTTTGCTCTATAGGTATTTCAAGCCACTCATCGAAGGGGGATTCGTCTATATTGCTCAACCACCTTTGTATAAAGTTAAAAGAGGTAAAGAGATCATGTACTTCTATTCAGAAGAAGAAAAAAATAAAGTCATAGGCAAAGAAATCGATGAAATGAATGACGTTATAGAAAACTCCGACAATCAAATCGCTAGTGAAACTCCTGTGGAAGAAGAAGTGGAGGTTGTTGGCAAAAAAGCCAAAATATCTATACAAAGATACAAAGGTCTCGGAGAAATGAACGCAGATGAGCTATGGGAAACCACCATGGATCCAGAAAAGCGCATACTAAAACAGGTCAATATTGAGGATGCTCAAGATGCAGACAAGGTCTTCGACATGCTTATGGGTACAGACGTGCCATCTCGCAAAATGTTCATACAATCCAATGCAAAGAAAGCCACTATTGACATTTAATACGTTATAATATATAGTACTGCCACATATATAAATATTAAAAACCATGAAAAAAACCTTATTTCTTATTGCTTTTGCGATAGTATTCGTTGCTGTAGTCCCTTCAAAAGTTGAGGCTGGATGTCTTGTTTTCTGCAAGAAAAAGAAAGTTACCGAAGTAACAAAGATTGTTATAGGTAGTAATGTAAACTCTCCAAATTCTACAGTAGTTAATAACACTGGTACTCCAGTTGTTGTGGCTAATCATACTCCTTCTTATGACTATGATAATGACTATCGTACTCTAGGTGCTTCTTGTTATTCCAACCCTACAACAGGTGATGTGGGTGATACTATACATTGGAGAGCTTCCGTATATGGTGGAAATGGTGATTATAATGTAACTTGGTCTGGTACAAATGGTCTTGATGGTGATGGTACTAGTATTACAAAAAGATACAATTCTCCAGGTACAAAGAACGCTTCAATCAGAGTACGTTCTGGCAGTCAGACTCTTACTAGAAACTGTAATAGTGTAATAATCTATGATTATGACAATAGATACAATGATCGTGATGACGATTACTACGATTACGACGATGATTATTATAGAAACACACCTCTTCTAGTTTCTTGTTCTGTAAACTCAAATTTTGCTCAAATCGGATCTAGTGTAACTTGGCAATCATATGTTTCTGGTGGTAATGGAAGTTATCGCTACACTTGGGATGGTAGTGATTATCTAAGAGGAAGTTCTAGAAATGTGAGTGTCTCTTACAATTCTAATGGTGTAAAAACCGCATCTGTCACTGTACGTTCCGATGGTCAGAGTGTAACTCAATCATGTTCAAATTCTATAACTGTAGGTACTGCAAATAATCAAAGTAACAACAATTCAGGTCTGCAGACTGCTTGTTATCCAGACAAAACTACTGCTCGTATAGGTACTCCTGTGACATGGTATGCAGAAGCTGTAGGTGGATCAGGAAACTATACTTATGCATGGTCAGGTTCAGATGCTCTATATGGCAATCAGGTCTCAACTATTAAGACTTATGGAAGTGCTGGTACTAAAGTTGGTAGTGTAACCATCACCGCTTCAAATGGTCAGTCTACTGTTCAGTCTTGCAGTGGTTCAGTATATATTCAGGGTGACACAGTAGTAAGAGCTGCTCCGGCTAATACAGACAATAATTCAAACAATGGTGCACTTACCGCATCTTCACTATTCTCACTTTCAAATGTTCCATGGGGATGGGTAGTGGTGCTTGTAATAATGTTGCTTGTAGCTACAATTATCTATCTAGTGATTAATAAGAATAAGATATAAAGAGGGAGGGAAGGTGTTTGCTTAAGATAAGCTCAGAAAAGACCCTAGGAATAGGGTCTTTTCTATTACCCTATACTACTTGACAAGATGTATAGTAATATGGTAGTATGTAGGAGTATAAGGAAAGGACATTGATATGAACAAACTAGAGATTAGCCTCGCGCAGAGTAGGTGGGGACGAGTCGTCCTACATCTAATCTGTATGGCAAGATGCCATAGGGTGCAACTGCACCTCGCTGGAATTCGTAGAGAATTCCGATAATTTTCAAGAGGTATCCGTGATGATTTCCTGAATAATTCATGGGGGTGTATCTTGACCCATTGTAAACAAGATTTTTCTGAAAGGGAAAAAATATGATCGAATTACCTGATGGTACTTTGGCCACCTACGAAGAGTGGAAGACACTCGTCGGAAGGTGACTAGTTGGGCGCGCTCCGTTGTATCGAGCCGCCCTTTCTTTTTGCCAAAATTTACTTTCTCTCCGCTATTTCTTTTGATATCTTTTCAATAACTTCAGTTGAATCCAATTGACCTATTTGTCCAGCGTCACGACTTTCGAGAGTGACTTTACTTACAGCAAGGTCTTTGTCGCCAATTATTATAAAGTATGGAGCACGAGAGACTTTGGCTTGGCGAATCTTTTTACCGAAACCTTCGTCAGAAAGATCTATTTCTACTCTGACCATTTTTTCTTTCAAAGTATCGTATATTTCTACAGCTTTTGCATGATGAGCTTCGCCTACCGGAATTATTTTGACTTGAGTTGGAGAAAGCCAGAGAGGGAAATTGCCTGCTGTGTGTTCTATATAGACTGAGATGAATCTTTCAAGTGAGCCAAGTAGGGCCTTATGGATCATAACTGGTCTTTTTTCTTTTCCATCACTATCTACATATGAAAGGCCGAATCTCTCTGGTTGGACAAAGTCTAATTGTATCGTAGCGCATTGCCATTCACGTCCTAGAGCATCAGTTACTAGATAGTCGAGCTTAGGTCCATAGAATGCTGCTTCGCCGATTCCCGGAATTGTTACCAAATTTTCCTCCTTAGATACTTTTGAGATGGTATCTTCTGCCCGCTTCCATGTTTCTTTGTCTCCTAAGAATTTATCAGAATCATCTCTAAATGAAAGTCTTACTTTATAATCCAATTTTAGAGCAGAATAAAGTTCTTTGATCATACTGATGAGATTTCTGATCTCATCTTCCATGTGAGTTTCTTGGCAGAATATATGTCCATCATCTTGAGAAAGAGATCTTACACGAGATAGTCCATGAAGTTCTCCATGCTTTTCATCGCGATAGTTTGTGGTATTTTCCATATAACGCACAGGAAGCTCACGATAGCTCCATGGTTTTCTTGCGAAGAGTTGAGCATGATGAGGGCAGTTCATGGGTTTCAACATAAAAACATCTGTACTTTCAGCACTCGTAACTTCAAAGCGTTCAGGATACTTGTCATAGTGTCCGGAATGTTTATAAAGTTCTGTTCTTGCCATATGTGGTGTCCATACTCTTTCGAAGCCATGCTTTGCTTGAAGTTCTTGAGAATATGATCCCAAGACATCTCTTAGTACACAACCTTTTGGAGTAAACAGAGGAAGTCCACCACCTACAAGTTCTGAGATGGTAAAGAGATCCAATTCTTTTCCTAATTTTCTATGATCTCTTTTTCCCGCCTCTATCTTCATAGTTTCATAATCATCTAGCTCGAGTTTTGTAGGGAAAGCTAGTCCATAAACGCGAGTGAGCATGGTGTTATTTTCATTACCCCTCCAATACGCTCCAGCAACTCTTGAGAGTTTGAAGGAGTCATGAGCTATTTCTTTTGCGGGGTTCTCAACATGTCCACCTCGACAAAGATCAGAAAAATTACCACAAGTGTATATTGTAATCTTTTCACCTTTAGCGACTATCTCTTCTATAAGTTCTAGTTTATAAGGATTATTTTTAAAGGACTCTCGAGCTTCTTCCGCACTTATTTCTTTGTGGGTAAACTTAGTCCAACTTTTTAAAAGGCCCTTCATCTTTTTTTCTATAGCCGGCAATTCTTTCTCAGAGAGCTTCACATCTGCAGGGAACTCGAAGTCATAGTAAAAGCCATTATCAATAGCTGGGCCTATTGTGTTTTTTGTGCCTGGATAAAGTTCATTGACTGCAGCGGCTAGTAAATGGGCAAGGGTGTGGCGTATATTATTTAAGTTTTCAGGTTGATTATTTGACATGGTTTTTATCGATAGTCATAACTTTAGCATTTTAAATAGAATGTGTGGAGGGGTTGACTTATAGTTTTTACGTGGTAGTCTCAAGGAGAATTTCTGTAAGTGAAGTAATTCATAAACCGTTCTTAAACAACTAAAAACATGGGGGTGAATTGTGCGTACCGTAATTGCAATTATTGCAGCAGAGTTGAGTCGTTCAAATACTGGTAAAGTAATTCTTGGTCCAGAGACCATTGCTGTCTGTAATAATGCTCTTGATTATCCAGCAGATCTTTTGGTGAAAGCTTTTATGGGTAATGTCGAAGATCATGTAATACTTGGCGATTATTATTATGCCGTGATGGCATGCAAACCGCCAAACCAAACTGATGGTCAGCCGATGTGTGAGCTAATGAAGAAATACCTTATGTCTAAGGGGGTTGAAGAAGGGTGGATCTTAACCAATGTCGCTACACATTTCCACACCAATGGAGAGCTTGGTGCACTAGCTTCGCTAGTCGAAGAGAGAAAATTCGACAGAGTAATTATTGTTGCACGTTGGTGGCATATGCCAAGAGTTAAGTTTTTGTGGTTATTTCATCAAATTCATTTCACTCGTAAAGTGGAGGAGGTCTTTGTAAACGCTCCATCTAAATATTGGGTGAAGATTTTCACAGACCCAACTCTCGGCATTATTCATAATATCTTCAGGTGGTTAGTTAAAGGACACTGAAGACAATTCGTCAAGCTCTGCGTGCATCAGCAATGGTGTCGCGGGGCTTTTTATTTACTTTTTTAAATTTTATTTTGTAATAAATTTATATTGAACTTTTCTTACCATTAGACCGTTGCAATATATAGCTATTTAAAGTTATTAAGATTTGATAAAGATTTTGTGGGTTTATTATGGTTTTTCTATTGCTTAAGTTTATGTAAATAATTTATAATGACTTCACTTAAGTAAATTATCAGACACTAATGAAAAATAACATTATGAATGAAACAGAACCATTGTATATAAAGAAATTACGAGAACATATAGACTATAAGATAGAGACTCAGGAACCTAAGTATTTTAAGGAGTTTAGAGAGAGCTTAGAAACACATGAGCCAAAGTACTTCAAAGAGTTTAGAGAAAGCTTAGAAACACATGAGCCAAAGTACTTCAAAGAGTTTAGAGAGCACATAGACCATAAGATAGAAACTCATGAACCTAAGTATTTTAAGGAGTTCAAGAAAGAGATAAAGGATCATATAGATAACAAGATCGATGAAGTTTTAGTATCTACTGCGGGAGAATTTAGAAGAATTGATGAAAAATTTGATAAAATTGATACCGAGTTTGAGGGAGTTAATAACAGACTAGATAGACTAGAATCTGACGTGGTGGAAGTTAAAGAAAGTATAGGTAAAATAGAAGGTCATATAGGTAGATATGAAGTCAGGGCTCAAAATATAGAAGCAATTTTATTGGAAGATCATAAACCAAGAATAATCCAGTTGGAAAAAGAAGTTTTTGCCTAAATATCTTTTTGCTTTTTTCAAACTCTTAACCCAACACCCTAACCCTCTCCACTATCATGCTTTTCTGACCGTTTCTTTCGGAGATTTTGCCTTTTAGGGCAAGGCATTTATCAGGGGTGAATGCACTTCGGAATTCTACCAAAACCTTTGGGAAAACTACGGTTTCCAATTCGCCAGAAAAATCGGCGACTTTCACGAAAGCCATAGCGTCACCTTTCTTCGTGGTGATGGGTTTGATCTCTTCGATTATGCATGCCAAAGTCACTTCATCCCCATCTTTCAAAGTTTCCTTGGCTTTCTTTATGTCCATATCTCTCTTTGCAATTATTTCTTTATAGCGATCAAGTGGATGTCCAGAAATATAAAGACCCAACAATTCTTTTTCCCAGGCCAACTTTTCTTTGGGATCTATGTTTGGAGCTTCAAGAAGTTTCAGTTTAGGAATACTTGAGGTATCAGACATCAAACCAAAAAGTGAATCCTGATTATCACTCTGCTTTTCTTTTTCTTTATTATATGCAAGCAATATTTCGATATTACCCATAAGTATTCCGCGATCAATACCAAAACTATCTAGTGCACCAGATTTGACTAAGGCTTCCAGAGACTTTTTGTTTAAATTTTTGTCTTTTACTCGGTCTAGAAAGTCCGTGAGGGATTTGAAATGCCCATTTTTCTTCCTTTCGTCTATTATGGCTGTTGCTATACCTTGGCCAAAATTCTTTATTGTCACTAGTCCAAAGCGTATTGTGTCCTTCTTTCTATCTTCATTATTTTTTACTACAGTGAATTGACTGTAACTTTCATTAATATCTGGTGGAAGTATCGGTATACCCATTCTTTTACACTCTGCTATTGTTTCTGCAATTTTTTCTACATCCCCAGAGTCTGCGCTGAGAACGGCCGACATATATGTAGCAGGAAAATTGGCTTTCATGTATGAAGTCTGATAGGCAACTTTTCCATAGCTAGCTGCATGAGCTTTGTTGAAACCGTATGCAGCAAAAGGCTCGATGAGCTTCCAGAGAGTATTGGCATTCTTTTTGCCCATACCGTTTTTGACGAAGCCGGCAAGTAATTTCTCCTTCTGTTCTTCCATTTCTTTTGGAATCTTTTTACCCATTGCCTTTCGAAGCTTGTCTGCTTCAAGCCAAGAATATCCGGCGAGCTTGATAGCGATCATCATCACATCGTCTTGATAGGTGATCACTCCATAAGACATATCCAGAATATCTTTCATGCGAGGGTCTAGATATGCCACTTTTGATTCATCATGTTTTCTTTCGATGTATTGAGGGATAGATTCAAGCGGTCCTGGACGATAAAGGGCGACCATAGCATTGATATCGTGAATTCTGGATGGCTTAAGATCTATAAGAAACTTGGTCATACCTGTACCATTGAGTTGGAAAAGTCCGGTCGTTTCTCCGCGTGCAAGCATTTCAAAAGTTTTTGTATCATCAAGCGGAATATTTTCTATATCAACATCGATATCATCTATTTTTTTTACCCTTTCCACTGCATCTGCAAGTATTGAAAGGTTTTTTATTCCCAAGAAGTCAAATTTTAAAAGTCCTACACCATCTTCTCCGACGGCGTGCATATCGTATTGGGTAATGATTTTTCTCTCACCCTTTGTATCGTATTGAAGTGGGGTATGTTCTATAAGTGGATCTGGTGAGATGACCACTCCTGCTGCATGTACAGAAATGTGTCGTGCACAACCCTCGATCTTTTTGGCCATATCAATTATCCGTTTTGCAGACTCTTCTTTTTCATAAATTTCTTTGAGCTCGGCTGTTTCATTTAAGGCTCGGTCGATCGTCATCGGGAATCCTTGCGCACCAAGTGGTATGAGCTTGGAGATGCGGTCTGCAACTTCGTAAGGGAAACCCATAGCGCGGGCGATATCGCGCACAGCACCCTTGGCCATCATAGTTCCGAAGGTTCCTATCTGTGCTACTTTGTCATGACCGTACTTTTTTCTGGTGTACTCGATCACTTCGTCTCGACGATTATCGGCAAAGTCCATATCGATATCGGGCGCCGATGGTCTTTCTGGATTTAGAAATCTTTCGAAGGGAAGCTTATAGGCCAAAGGGTCTACATTTGTAATCTTGGTGAGATAGGTGGTCAGAGAACCAGCGACGGATCCTCGAATATTTGTAAGTATTCCATGCTCATGTGCATAGCGGAGCAGATCCCAAACCACGAGGAAATATTGCGCATAACCTTTATCTTTAATAACTTTCAATTCATATTCAAGGCGATCTTTAACTTCTTTTGTTTCTGTTAAGCCACGAATCGCTATCCCTTCATAAGCCAATCTTTTTAATTCATCATCATGTGAAAGCCCACTTTCTACTATGAAGTTCGGGAAATACCATTTGCCGAGGCCAAGGTCTATGTCGCACATCCCGGCAATTTTTATTGTATTGTCCAAAGCTTCCGGAATATCTGCAAAAAGTTCTTCGGCCTTTTCGGATGTGATAAAAGAAAAATCCTCGTCTTCATTGAAACTTTTGTCGGACATGTCTCCTCCAGTATTTACGAGCATCAAGGTGTCGCGAGCAGTCCTGTCCTCTGAATGGATATAGTAGACATCATGGCCAGCTACTATATCTGTGTCGGTTTCTTTGGCTAGCTTTATAAGTTGTTGCATCAAGTCTTCATGTCCTTGGATTTCTGCATGACGAGTGATTTCTATAAAAAAGTTTTCGGGGCCGTAGACTTTTTTGTAAAAAGAAATCAATTCTTTGGCCTTGTCGATATTCTTTGCTTTAATGGCTTGCGAAATATCACTAGAAAAAGAAGGGGCAATGCAAATAAGATTTTCTTTGTATTTTTCTATAAGCTCACGGTCGAGGCGGGGTTTATAATAGAAACCTTCAAGATAAGAATAGCTGACGAGCTTCATCAAGTTTTTGTAACCCTCATAGTTGCGTGCGAGTAAAACGAGGCGTGTACGGCGATTGTCTATACCAGCCTGCATGTCTGTGCGATTCCTGACGGCGACATAGAAGTCCACCCCGAGTATCGGTTTTATTCCTTTTTTCTTACATGTTTTATAAAACTCTATAGCCCCATACATATTGCCAGCATCGGTTAGCGCTAGGGCAGGCATGTTGCTTTTCTTGGCTTCATCTATAAGGTCTTCGATCTTCGGTAAAGCATTCAAAAGAGAATAATGACTATGGGTGTGGAGATGTATAAATCGAGACATGGGGGTATTATAGCAAATTTAAAAAGTTATCCCCAAGTTCTTAAGATTTGATAAAGATTTTATGAATTTAGTTGTTGCATTTATATGGTGGATTGAGATAATTCACCTATGGAACACAATAAGATTATTATATTTAAAGGTAAAAACGTTCGCAGGACACTCCATAATGATGAATGGTGGTTATCGGTGGTGGATGTTATAGAAGTTTTAACCGATAGTGTTAAGCCAAGAGACTATTGGTATAGGTTAAAAGATCGTGTAATCGATGAAGATAAAATCGAGTTGTCGACACTTTGTCGACAACTGAAATTAGAGTCCACTGATGGTAAATTTTATGAAACTGACTGTGCCAACACTGAAGGCATTTTTCGTATCATTCAATCTATCCCTTCTCCCAAAGCAGAACCATTTAAAAGATGGCTAGCCAAGGTGGGCTATGAAAGAATGCAGGAAATAGAAAATCCCGAACTAGCCACAAAACGCACTAGAATGTTATATAAGTTGAAAGGTTATAGCGATGATTGGATAGAAAAAAGAATGAGAGGTATAGCTATTCGCGAAGAACTTACAGATGAATGGAAAGATAGAGGAGCGCAAGAACATAAAGATTATGAAATATTAACTGCAGAAATTTCAAAAGCTACATTTGGAATTACTCCAAAACAATACAAAGAATTAAAGGGATTAAAAAGAGAAAATCTTCGAGATCATATGAATGATTTTGAACTTATTCTCACTATGCTTGGTGAACGTTCAACCACAGAGATTCATAGAACTGAAGATTCTAAAGGTGTTAAAAAATTAAAAGAAGATACAATGATTGGCGGAGAAATAGCTGGTGGCGCACGTAGACAACTTGAAAAGAAATTAAAAAAATCAATAGTTTCAGAAAAGAATTTTAAAGACCTAAATGCCAAAAGACTCAAAACTTAAATACCTCATAGGTATAGATGAAGTCGGTCGTGGACCGATAGCTGGGCCAGTAGCTGTCGGTGCTTTTGTTTTTTTAGAGAAAAAAGCCTCAATCTTTTTTAAAGGAGTAAAAGAGTCAAAGCAATTAAGCGAAGAGAAAAGAGAAAAGTGGTTTTCTAAAATAGAAGAAGCTCGAGAGATGGGTATGGTGGACTTTTCTGTAATTTTTCAAAGTGAGAAAGTGATTGATAGTAAAGGCATTTCTTTTGCGATTAAGAAAGCACTCGAACTTTCGCTTGGTGAACTTAAAATAAATCCTAAAGAGGCTCTCGTATTGCTTGATGGTGGACTAAAAGCCCCTCCTGAATATGTAGATCAAAAGACTATTATAAAAGGGGATACGAAAGAACAAGTCATAGCCTTGGCTTCTATATGTGCCAAGGTTCTCCGAGATAGGAAAATGAGAAAATGGGCTTTGAAGTTCAAAGGCTATGGGTTCGATATTCATAAGGGCTATGGGACTAGGAAGCATTATGAGGCTATAAGGAAGTATGGTTTGACGGCTATACACAGGAGGAGTTTCTGTAGAAAATACGTGATTGCATTGCAAAAAACTCCTATATAAGCTAGTATAATAAAACTATGGTAAATCGAATGAGAGCAAACCGTTCCCACAGGGGAAACAGACGTTCACATCATGCATTGGATGATGTGCGACTTTCTAAGTGTAGTAACTGTGCAGCTATGCATATAAGACATACAATGTGTGAAAAATGTGGGGTATATAGAGGGAAAAAGATAGTAGACATGACAGCTAAGATAGTCAAGAAAACAGAGAGAAACAAGAAAAAGGCGGATGCGATAGGAAAAAAATAGAGTTTTAGGAAAAGGGGTTCTTCAAAAATATGGCAAATCGACATTTATCAAGATCAGTAGTACTCCAAACACTCTTTGAGTGGGATTTCCGAGGTTGTCATAATGAAAAGGTAAAAGAATCCATTTCTCGTATATCAGAAGAATTTGCTCCTGGAATGGGAGATTTGTCTTTTATTGAGGAATTAACTTTAAGTGTTTTAGCGAAGAAAGAAGATTTAGATAAAATTATTGAAAAAGCTGCACCAGACTGGCCTCTAGACAAGATCTCGGTGATAGATAGAAATATCTTAAGAATGGGATTATACGAACTGTTGTTTGCTGACCGTGATGAAGTGCCTGCCAAGGTTGCTATCAACGAGGCTATAGAACTAGCCAAAGGTTTTGGCGGAGAGAATAGTGGAAAGTTTATAAACGGTGTTCTTGGTTCTGTGTACAAGGAGCTTGGAGAGCCTGGTAAAGAAGGTGCTCCTCCAAAAAAGAAAAAAGTGGATGATATTCCTTATGAGGATATGATTGTTCAGAACCTCGGTGGAGCTGTAGTCTATGCTCGGCACGAAGATGAAATCTACATGGCCTTTGTTCACGACATCTTTGGTCACTGGACTCTGTCGAAAGGTAAGATTCCCGAAGGTGATGTACGAGAAGGTACAGTCGCTAAAGTTAAAGAAGAAATGGGTCTCGATGTCAAAATCAAAGAAGATCTTGGGAATAATGAATATATAGCTTCTGATCCAGAAAAAGGAAAGATTCGAAAGCAAGTTCATTATTTTCTAGCTGAATCAAAATTTGATGAGATCAAGCTCGCCGAAAAGCCAGGCCTCGATGATGCTAAATGGTTTAAGCTTTCTGCTATACTTGAACTTAATTTTTATAATGATATAGTGCCGATTGTAACCAAAGCCATTACCATACTTAGCCAAGAGAAGTAACAAAAAAATAAGTAAATAAATACCATGCCCGACTTTCTTAAATTCGAAGAAAAAATGAATATTAAATTTAACGATATCAATCTCTTAAAAAGAGCTTGTACTCATCGTTCCTATCTAAATGAAAATAAAGCCGCAGGCCTTGAGCATAATGAGAGACTAGAATTCCTAGGAGATGCTGTACTTGAGCTTGTAGTCACTAGTTTTCTTTTTAGAAAATATCCCAACAAAAACGAAGGGGATTTGACCTCATACCGTTCAGCGCTTGTAAATACTCAAAGCTTGGCAAAAGTGGCTCTGCATATCGGTGTTGATGAATACCTACTTCTATCTAAAGGAGAATCCAAAGATACTGGTAGAGCTAGATCTATTATCCATGCAGACACACTAGAAGCGATCATCGGAGCAGTCTATCTTGATAAAGGTTATGATGCTGCTGCAAATTTTATCTCAGAACAACTTCTAGAGGTTATCGATATTGATGAGATCGTGAAGAATAAAACATGGATGGATGCAAAAAGTCTTTTTCAAGAAAAATCTCAAGAGATGACAGGACATACTCCTTCTTATAAAACTCTAAAAGAAGTAGGTCCAGATCACAATAAAATGTTTACTCTCGGAGTGTTTATCGGCGACGAGCAAATAGCTACAGGTGCTGGTCTTTCCAAACAAGAAGCAGAACAAAAAGCAGCAGAGAAGGCGCTTGAGGTTAAGGGGTGGTAAAAAATATGCTAAAATATCTCCATGTATCTCAAATCTTTAGAGATTTATGGTTTTAAATCTTTTGCAAAAAAGGCAACGCTTAACTTTACTTCCCCTATCTCCGCTATTGTCGGACCAAATGGTTCTGGTAAGTCCAATGTGGCTGAAAGCTTCCGCTTCGTGCTTGGTGAACAATCGATAAAGTCGATGCGAGGTAAAAGGGGTGAGGATCTGATCTTTAATGGTGGAGGCGAGGGTGCAAGGGTGAATCGTGCTGGAGTCAAAGTTATTTTTGACAATAGCAAACGTGTTTTGAATGTGGACTTCGATGAGGTGGCCCTTGAGCGTGTCGTGCATAGAGATAATTCCAATGAATATTTTATCAATGGTTCTTCTGTGCGCTTGAAGGATATTGTAGAGCTTTTGGCACATGCGCATATCGGTGCTTCTGGTCATCATATCATCTCTCAAGGTGAAGCGGATCGGATTCTCAATGCCAATATTCGAGAACGTCGGGAAATGATCGAAGATGCTTTGGGTCTCAAGATTTATCAATATAAAAAAGCTGAAAGCCAAAGAAAGCTTGAGAAAACAGAGGAGAATATGAAAAGTGTCGAATCCCTAAGAAGAGAGATCGCACCTCATTTAAAATTCCTAAAGAAACAAGTAGAGAAGGTTGAGAAGACACAACAATTGCGAGAAGAATTGAGAAAGTTGTGCAAAGAATATTTTAAAAGAGAAGAAATTTATTTAAAAAGTGAAAAGCATAAAATTCTAGAAGAAAAAAATCCTTTAGAAAAAGAATTGATTCAGCTCGACGGAGAAATTCTACAAGCTAAAGAGATCCTAGAACAAAGCAAAAACCGCGATGCCAGAAGTGATGAACTCATAGCCCTTGAAAGTAGTCTTCGACAAATTCGAATTCAGAAAGATAATGTAATGCGTGAGCTTGGTAAAATAGAGGGAGAGATCTATGCTGGAGAGAGAATGATAGTTAAAGAAAAAGAGAAACAAAAGCAGGATGAATTTAAGACTGTATATCTTAAGGACATCGAGGATATTTTTAAAAAGGTTAATATACTAGAAAGTATAAATGAAATAAGAAATCTTCTTTCTAATTTTATTTCAATTCACAAAAACAAAGAAAACTCTGCTCTGGTAGCTGAAACAGAGAGAGATATCCATGATCTTAAAAAAAGTAAAGAGGAATTGGAGCACTCACTTAGAGGATTTGATGAAAAAGAGAAAATAGGCAATCTGGAATACAATCAGTTTCGTGAGAGAATTGAAAAGGAAAAAGATTCAAACAGAGATGCTGAAAAAAATCTTTTTAGGATTATTGCTAGACAAAATGAAATCAGAGGAATGTTTGGTAATGTTAAAAGTCGTGAAGATAGAATAATTCTCGAAGAACAATCTTTCAAAAGATTACTAAATGAAGCCTATATTATTGTCGGAAGAGAAATCACTGAATATGAGAGTCTCGTTATAACTGATTTTTCTGAAGATCGGGCACTTCAATATGAAAGACAGAAAAATATTGAGAAAATCAAGATTAGAATAGAAGATTCTGGGGCGGGCAATAGTATTGATATTCTTAAAGAGCATAAAGAAGTAGAAGATCGAGATGCTTTCTTGGTTAAAGAGCTTGCGGATCTAGAGATTTCCAACAAGAGTCTGCGGGACCTTATCGCCGAGCTCGATGCAAGGATCGATATAGAATTTAAAGAGGGAATTCTAAAGATCAATGCGCAGTTTCAGAATTATTTTGCTCTAATGTTTGGTGGAGGCAATGCTAGCCTCAATGTCATTCGCGAAAAAAGAAGAAAAAAGAAAAGTGATACGGACTTAAACTTCAATGAAGAGGCGACTTTGGAAATATTAGCTGAAGAAGAAGACGGTGAAGAGGGTATAGAAATAAATGTCAGCCTTCCTCGAAAAAAAGTGAAAGGTCTTATGATGCTTTCTGGTGGAGAAAGGGCGCTGACCTCCATTGCCCTTCTTTTTGCTATTTCTCAGGTCAATCCACCTCCATTTATTATTCTTGATGAAACCGATGCGGCCTTGGACGAAGCCAATTCTCGCAAATACGGCGACATGATAGCCAATCTTGCACAATATTCTCAACTTATTTTGATAACTCACAATCGTGAGACTATGTCGCGTGCGGGTGTTCTATATGGCGTGACTATGGGTAATGATGGGGCGTCTAGACTCCTCTCTATTCAACTCGAAGAAGCTGTGCAAATTGCCAAATAAAAATAAGAAAACCTATGCTATAATTTAGCGAAACATTTCATGAATAATTTGATAAAAACGTCTCATGCATTTATCATCATAATTTCTCTTTTTCTTGCAAGCTTAAATATTATATTTTGGTCTTCGGAACAATTGAGTATTGTTGCTAAAAATATTCCCATAGAATCCATAAAACAAACCGCGGCGGTGGGGGATTTTGATTCTAGTAAAATTCATCATGAGACTTTCGATAGTGGAGGATCGACTGGTATAGTAGGGCAAGCTAAGGTATTTGCTTCACTTACAGATAAAGTAAACACTCCAATAAATACCTCTACTCTTACCGGTGGCTTCACTATTTCTTTTTGGGCGAATCCTACAGCTCTAGCTTTTAATAAGTTTGCATATTCTGCAAGTGATCAGGGCGCAGACCGATTTTATTTTAGACAAGATACAGGAACTAGTGCTGTAGCTGGACTCGGTAGTTGGAATCCCGCTATCAGTTCTGCTTTTTCTACAGATAAGTGGACTCACTATGTCATTACTTTAGATGGCACTACAGGTAAGATTTACAAAAATAATTCAGTCGTAGCTTCCAATTCAAATATTACCGTCGCTCTACCAAACTCTGTTATTGCTATAGGTGCAAGTAAAGATTCCACAGCAAATACTTTTTTCACAGGTTCTTTAGATGATTTCCGTATCTACAATCGAGCTCTTACTGTAACTGAAATAGATGATCTATATATACTTGGTGGAGGTGCAGTTGCAGAAGTAGATACCACCCCTCCCTCTGTACCTGCAAATGTTACAGCTACAGCAATTTCTTCATCTCGGATAGATCTTTCATGGTCTGCATCTACCGGTGGAGCCACAGGGTATCGTGTCTATAAAGATGGAAGTCAGATAACTACAACTGCTAATACCTCATATTCCAATACAGGACTTACTCCAGCTACTTCGTATTCATATACAGTCGCTTCATATGATGACGATTCAAATGTATCAGCTCAAAGCTCTTCTGTTTCTGCAAGCACACCTGCTGGGTCTGGTTCACCGATAGATGGACAATGTTCAACAACTTTAAATACATGCACAACCCCAACCCCCGCAACAAACATAAGAGCAGACGCTAATAATAATCTTTGGACTTGTCCTGGAACAAATAATGGCAATCCAGCATCTTGTTCATCACCTATTACAACTGGTGGCAGACAGCCTACAGTTTCTGGTAACGAGGTAACTGCATATTCTTGCGAACAGGTAGATGTGCAGGCGGCTTTGAATATCGCTCAGACAGGGAATATTGTAAATATTCCAGCTGGAACATGTACTTGGACAAGTACTTTTAATTTCAATAAAGCAGTTACTCTAAAGGGGGCAGGGGTAGATCAAACAACGCTTATAAATGGTGTATCACACACTGGAATTTCTAGTTGTGGTGGATGTACAAGACCACAGATTATTATCATGAGTTCAAGTAATTCTGGGTTAACTAGAATTACAAATATGACTATCGATGGTGGTTCGGGAACTATAGATGGACAAAATAATGGTTTTTTTCTAGTCTACGGAAGTTCTAAAAATTGGAGAATAGATCATATGCGTTTTCGCGTGACTCGTACTTCTGCTATAACCGCGTATGCTCCGGGCGGTCTCATAGACAATAATCGTTTTGATATTATTGGCTGGTATGTGAGTATCTATGGTAAAAATGGAGGAGGAGAAAATGGTGATCCTGTATGGGCTCAGGATACTGAACTCGGTACAGATAATGCCTTATATATAGAAGATAATACATTCTATTCTTCCACGCCAAGTCTCGGTCTTGATGGATGGATGGGACAACGTGTAGTTGTAAGGTTTAATAATTTTAATAATTCCCGAGCAGGTAATCATGGAACAGAGAGCGGTAATCGTCTACGAGGTTCTAGGAGTTACGAAATATATAATAATACTTTCAACAAAACTAATGGTGATAATTATAGCGATGCTGTAGGTATTCGTGGTGGTGTAGGGGTCGTATTTAATAATACCTTGTCAGGATCTTTTACAATGGTTGGTTCTATGCACAACTATCGTGATCTACACCCATATTCACCTTGGGGTCAATGTGATGGAACGAGTCCTTTCGATTTAAATGATCTAGAAGATGATAATTCTACCCTAAGAGTTTATGATACAGGGACTTCTGATACAAATTCAGTATATTCTAATAATAATATTACACTTACAGATTCAGATAAATCATGGACTGCTGGTCAATGGATTGGTTATAGTATTTGGAATACAACAAAAAATCTAAAAAGTCCCATAACATCCAATACAGCCACAACGATAACTAGTCCCACAGATAACAACAATAATAGCGCGCCATTATCTTGGAGTAATGGTGATAGTTTCAAAATAATACGCGCATCTATGTGTATTGATCAAGTCGGTAGAGGTAAGGGAGTTTTGATTTCTGGTGGACAAAGTAATCCAACCCCAAGAGCTTGGACACAACAAGAATTAGATCCAACATATATCTGGAATAATACTTTAAATGGATCTTATCGTGCTATAGGTGATACATCGGTTCATATTGTAGAAGGTAGAGATTATTATAATAACACTTGTAAGCCCGGGTATAGTCCATACACGTATCCCCACCCCCTTACAGGACTCTCACCTCAAACTGTACCCTTGAATTGTAATGGTGGTACACCAGCGCAAACCTATAATCTCTCTGTTTCAAAACAGGGAACTGGTTCAGGTACTGTGTCTGGAGGTTCTATTTCTTGCGGAAGTATTTGTTCAATGACAGGTTCCGGAAATATCTTACTCCTAGCTACTCCAAGCAACGGCTCAGCATTTACTGGTTGGTCAGGCGCTTGTACTGGTTCTAGTAGTATTTGTTCAGTATCTCTTTCTTCTAACCAAACTGTTACTGCAACCTTTGGTCCAGGAACTCTAGTCGGCACCCCCGCTCAATGTTCCACCACTCTAAACTCCTGTTCAACTGGTACCTTAAGATCTGGTAGTCAAAGTAGCAATTCTACCCACAACCTCTGGACCTGTGATGGTCTAAATGGAGGAGCTCAAGCTTCTTGTTCTGTTCTTAAAACACTTCCTCCTACACCTGGTCAATGTTCTACTACCCTAAACCTTTGTACTTCTGGAAATCCAGAAGGTATAACTGCCAACACTACTCATAATATATGGACTTGTGGTGGTACAAACGGTGGTGAAGCTATCTCTTGCTCAAAACTCATATCCAACATAGACCTAACTCCAACCACCAACTTGGTTACGGTAAACAAAACAGGATCAGGATCAGGTACGGTTACGGGTACAGGTATCTCTTGTGGATCTGACTGTACTCATGTATTACCTATAAACACCGCTATTACCCTCACAGCTACTCCAAACAGTGGTTATGTGTTCAGTAGTTGGTCTGGAGGATATTGTTCTGGTAGTAATAATACTTGTACTATTACTCCTACTACAGACGCTACTGTTATAGCAAGGTTTAGTATTATTCCTACCGCAATAAATGGTCTATGTTCCACTACTCTAAACTCTTGTACTACTGGTAGATTTTCTGAAAGATCAGATAACACGACTCACTCTCTCTGGTCATGCCAAGGTACAAATGGAGGAACTAATGTAGATTGTTCTAGTGTAAAACCTGCGGTACCACCTCCTGTTTATAATCCTCCAGTTCAACCTGTAAACTATACTCCTACTCCTTATGTCTATAAGAAACCAGTAACTACTCCAAAGTTAATTCAACCAACCCCAGATCTCCCACCCTCCCCATCCTTCGAACCTCTAGACTTCATACCCACCGACTATATAAAGATATTGCTCAATCTTACCAAAGATTTGGTTCTTAATTTTGTACAGAGAATTACAAGAGGTGCTCAGAAAGTGATAGAGGAGATAAAAATGCTAAGTAGCTAAGTCAGGAAATTTAGGCTGGTAAGAAATCCAAAGTTTTCTTATCTAGATCCGCCGCAGCAACCTTGAAGCGTATGCTATCGCCCAGAGTAAACCTCTTTCCACTTTTCTGACCAAAGATAGAATATGTTTTCTTATCGAATTCATAAAAGTCATTGCCTATATCTCGTATTTTGATCATACCTTCGGACTTGGTTTCTTTTTCTTCAATATACAGACCCCATTCAGTGACACCAGAGATAGTTCCATCGAAAGCTTGGCCGATTTTGTCGGACATGTATTCTACTTGTTTTAATTTCTTTGATTCTCTTTCTGCACCAGCAGCATCTATCTCTCGAGCCGTGCTTTTCTCTGCAATGTTTTGAAATTCTACAATTTCTTTATCACCAAAAGGTTCATGATTGAGATGTCTCTGCAAAATCCTTTGTATTAGAAGATCAGGATAACGACGTATCGGGGAAGTAAAATGCGTATAATATTCGAAGGCCAAACCAAAGTGCCCAATGTTCTTGGTCGAATACACGGCCTTTTGCATTGAACGTATCACCGCTGTGCTAACAAGCGCTTCATGAGGAGTTCCTTCAATTTGTTTCAATAGATTCTTGATATCAAAAGCAGTTACTTTACCATCCTTAGTATGAAGATTGTAACCCAAAGCTTTGACGAAAATCGAAAGATCCATCATACGTTCTTGGTCCGGCATATCATGGATGCGGTATATAGAGCCCGTATCCCTTTTGCCTTTTTCTTTTATAGCATCGAAAATATGCTTGGCTACTTCGCGATTGGCAAGAAGCATGTATTCTTCTACAAGCTTATGTGTATCGAGCCTAGCTTTTTTGTAAACTCCTATTGGCTTACCATTTTCATCAAGTTTAAATTTAATTTCTTCTTGTTCAAACTCTATAGCCCCTTGCTTAAATTTCTCTTGCTGCAAAACCTTAGCTATCTGATTTAATTTATTTAATTCGCCGAAGTACTGACCCTGTTTAGCATTGAGAACCTCTTGCGCATCTTCATAGGTGAAGCGATGAGTAGAATTGATAATGGTCTTGCCGAAGCCACGCTCAGTAATCTCTGCTCTATCGTTCATTGTAAACCAAGCAGAGAAGGTGAGCTTGTCTTCATGGGGGTTTAGACTACATACATCGTTCGAAAGCACTTCAGGAAGCATGGGTATGGTTCGGTCAACCAAGTATACAGAGCAACCTCTTTTGAAAGCTTCGACATCAAGAGCTGAATCTTCTTTTACATAATGAGAAACATCAGCTATATGCACACCAATCTCGTATTTTCCATTTCCCAAATCTTTAAATGAAATCGCATCATCAAAGTCTTTTGCATCGAAAGGGTCTATGGTGAAAGTAAGTGTATCTCGGAAATCTCTACGTTTAGGAATTTCTGCTTCAATATCTCTTATCTTATTAATTTCTATTTCTGTAGCTTCTTTTTCTACTTCGGTAGGGAAGCCGATCTCAAATCCTTTTTCGAGAACGATAGATTCCATCTCTACGTTATTGTTACCTTTTTTACCTAAGATTTTTAATATTGTGCCCTCTGGATTTTGTTTTGGATCTGTCCATTCTTTCATTTTGACATAAACCTTGTCTCCTATAGAAACTGTGGCTATATCGGCTTGAGAGAGGCGAATAGAAGCATAAGCTTTCTTATCATCTGGATAGGCTGTGAGCACTCCCTCTCTGCTATCTATAGTACAGACAAAAGAATCTCGCTTTCGCTCTATCACACGCACCACTTCGGCTGTCTGTTGCTTGTATGAATTGATTTTACCAAGCTTTATCTCCACAGTATCACCATTCAGTGCCGTGTTCAGTGAACCTACATCGATCATGATATCGCTTTCCAGGTTTTCTGGATTCTTCATAAAACCCATACCCTTTCGATTGGTGATAATAATACCTTGCAAGTTTTCAGTTTTTTTCATTAAATTACTATAACTCATATTGCCTTTTTTTAACAGTTCTGATAGAGTATGAATCTCAATATATACATATGTTAATGATACGACTACAAAGAGTAGGAAGAAAACACGAACCGGTATTTCGTCTGGTTTTGACTGATTCCAAGAATGGCCCAAAAAGTGGCAAGTATCTAGAGGTTCTCGGTTCTTATGATCCAAGACTGGACAATAAGGCTGAACAGTTCAATCTTCCTGAAATCAAAAAACATATGGCTAATGGCGCAAAGCTCTCTGACACTGTGCATAACTTCCTTGTTTCAAGAAAGGTTATAGAAGGTAAGAAGAGAAATGCTTTACCAAAGAAGACTGCGACAAAGAAAGAAGTGGTAGCCGAAGCTCCAGCAGCAACTCCTGTTGCCGCTCCTGCAGTAGCTCCAGAAGCAGCCGCTTCAACTCCCTCAGCTGTGTAAAAGTTTAGTTGACGACTCCTGTGATAAGGTTACAATTAGGCGATAGTAATAGATAGGCAGATTATAATTTTTTAAGAACAAACAGAAATGAACAGCAATAATGATCAGCAATTTTTAGATTTTGTAGTAAAGTCCTTGGTTGATAATCAGAATGATGTAAAGATTACAAGAACAGTAGATGAAATGGGTGTACTTATGACACTTGAAGTAAATGCCGCTGATATGGGCAAGGTTATTGGTCGTTCTGGTAATACCGCAAAGGCTATCAGAACTCTTCTTAGGGTGGTGGGTATGAAGAATAACTCTAGAGTAAACTTAAAGATCAATGAACCAGAAGGGGCAGTACGACCAATGGAAAAGGTCAATAAAACTGTTGACGAAGCGATGGCGGATTTGAAGATTTAGTGAACTACCATATCATCACATTATTCCCTCAAAGTCTTGATTCATACCTAAATGAATCGATTTTGAAGCGCGCGTCTGAAAAAGGTTTGATAAAATTCAAATTCTATAATCCAAGAGATTTTGCTGATGGTGATAGCTATGCCGAACGAAGGGTAGACGACAAACCTTATGGCGGTGGACCAGGTATGGTCATAGAAGCTCTACCGGTTATTAAAGCTATCGAAAAAGCCGTAGGTAAAAAGATAAAAGATCCTAAGACAAAAAAGAAAGTTAAAATAATTTGGCTTACTCCATCAGGCAAACAATTTGATACAGTAGAAGCTAAAAACTTTGCAAAAAAATATACAGATATTGTTTTTATCTGTGGACGTTATGAAGGCATAGACGCTCGTGTAAAAAAAGCTTTTAAGGTCGAAGAAATATCCGTCGGTCCATTTGTGCTGACTGGAGGCGAGCTTCCTACGCTTGTTCTTATAGACACTATCTCTAGACAGATAAAAGGGGTGCTCGGCGATTACGCCTCGCTAGAAGAATCTCGCATCGCTTCTCCGGATGTCTATACACGACCAGAAATAGTAGAATATAAGGGTAAGAAGTATAGGGTGCCAAAGGTTCTTCTTTCGGGCAATCACAAACTCATAGATGAATGGAAACAAAATAAAAAGTAGCTTATTTGGTATCTTTGCATTAACAATAATCGCTGTTTTTATTTATGGGTTTTCAAAACCCTATAGAATTGATTTAAAATCTCTTTATCTCGACTTGCCTCAGCCATCCCAAGTTAAAATTGTTATTTTTGGCGACATGATGCTTGACCGAAGTGTTCGTATTTTAATCGATAGAAACGGCTTCGATAAATTCTTCTCTGGTATAAAGGATGTTGTGAAAGATACAGACATTGCCGTGGCCAATCTGGAAGGACCGTTTACTACCTTTCCTTCTATCACTACGGATTTTAAAAATAAAGAATTAAAGTTTACTTTTGATCCGAAGTTAGCCCAGCCACTCGCCGATCTAGGTTTCGATGTATTTGGCTTGGCGAACAATCATACTATGAATTTTGGCAGAGAAGGGTTTGATATGACCAAGCGTTATCTTCAAAATTCTGGCATCGCTTATTATGGAGATCCCAATAATAAAGAGGAAATAAGTACAGTTATTGTAAAAGAGGGAATTAAAATAGGCTTCATAGGCTTTCATGAATTTACCTATGTGAATTTTGATAAAGTCTTTGCAGAGATCACACTTCTGCGTCCACTTGTCGATGTACTTATCGTCTCTCCACATTGGGGAAATGAATATGAGACCAAGCCTACAGAAAAAATGGTGAAATGGGCCCATGACTTTATAGACTCTGGGGCAGACGCTGTGATCGGCGCTCATCCGCATGTGATTGCAGAAATAGAGGAGTATAAAGGCAAGAAAATATTTTATTCCCTCGGCAATTTTGTCTTCGATCAATACTTTTCAGAAGAGACCATGAAGGGTCTTGGGGTGGTTATGGAAATAGAAAAAAGTAATGGTCAGATCGAGATAAATTATAAGCAAATACCTATAAGGGTTGATAGAGAAGGTGTGAGGGCTAATTAAGAATGGATGAACTGTACGCTCTTTCCTTGACTATTTTTGATCCATCTGTTAAGCTCTCTCTTAACTTCATCTGATTGAGTTACTCTCGTAAATTGAAGGATGCTTTAGTATTCCTTTGTGCTTTTATTACTAAGTCCCGCTAATCCCCATTTTTTGTATGCATATAACAAAAAAGTATTTTAGTCGTTTCAAGGAGCCGTTGACCGTGATGCCAAACCTTGTGGAATCACAGATCACATCGTTTAATCTTTTAATAGAACAGGGTATAGCAGAGGTTTTGAAGGAGTTTTCACCAATTAAAGACTATGCAGAGAAGAAATTTGAACTTTCTTTTGCTGGTTTTGAATTGTCTAGACCAAAGTATGATGAACATTATGCCAAGAGCAATAAGCTTTCATATGAAGGTCAGATCAAGGTCAAGGTAAAGCTAAAGAATAAGCTACTAGACTCAACCAAGGAGCAAGAGATGTTTCTTGCTGATTTTCCTTTGATGACAGATCACGGTACCTTTATTATTAATGGTATCGAGAGAGTAATCGTGCCACAGCTTGCTCGATCTTTCGGTATTTTCTTTACACTTAATGAACTTAAGGGTAAGAACTTTTTTGGGGCAAAGGTAATACCTGCTCGCGGTGTATGGATGGAAATAGAAAGTGATTCTGACGGTACTATATATGTAAGAATCGATAGAAAAAGAAAGTTTCCTATCACATCTCTTCTTCGTATCCTTGGTGCCAAGACAGATGCAGATATTCTAGCTCTTTTTAAGGGTGATGAATTGGCAGTGAAGTCTATCGAATTAACTTTGGCTAAGGATCATGCAAAAACTGTTGATGAAGCTTATATAGAAATACATAAGAGATTGCGAGATGGGGATCTTGCAACCGCTGAAAACGCAAAGGAATTCATAGGCAATATCTTCAATCCAGAGAGATACGACATCAATCGTGTTGGACGTTTCCGTTTCAACAAGCGCTTCGGTAAGTCGATGGATGAAAAAGAACTCGAAAGAAGAACTATTTCTATCGATGATATTTCAACAATCATTTCTCACATCGTTTTACTAAACAATACTCCAGAGTCAGTAGAAGACGATATTGACCACCTTGGTTCACGTCGTGTGCGATATGTCGGAGAACTTCTACAACAGAAGCTTCGCGTAGGTATGACACAAATGAAAAGAAATATTCAGGACAGAATGTCGACTGTTGAGCCAGATGTCACTTTGCCTGTAAACTTCGTTTTCCCTAGACCACTTCAAGCTCGTATCAAGGAATTTTTCACTACAAACCAGCTTTCACAGTTCATGCAACAGGAGAATGTGCTTTCAGAAATCGAAAACTTAAGAACCCTTACAGCCCTAGGTCCCGGCGGACTTACTCGTGAAAGAGCAGGTTTTGAAGTGCGAGACGTCCATCCATCTCACTACGGAAGACTTTGTCCTATCCACACACCAGAAGGTCCGAACATCGGTCTTGTTCTTCGTCTATCTACTTTTGCGAGAATCAATGATTTTGGAATGATCGAAACTCCTTATGCAAAGGTTAAAAATGGTAAAGTCACAGATGAGATCTCTTATCTAAATGCTCTCGAAGAAGAAAATTTCCATATCGCTCACGCTGCTATCCCTTATGATAAAAGTGGAAAGATCACAGCAGAAGAAGTAGAAGTTCGTATCAATGGTAAGCCAGGTCTAGCTAAGGCCAACAATGTAGACTATATAGACGTTTCTACAAACCAAGCTTTCTCTATCGCTACTTCTCTTATTCCATTCCTAAACCACGACGATGCCAACCGTGCACTCATGGGTTCAAACATGCAAAGACAGGCAACTCCTTGTCTTATCCCAGAAGCGCCACTAGTAGCAACTGGTATAGAAAAGAAAGCTGTAGTCGATACAGGACGTATTATTCTTGCTCCTGAAGATGGAGAGATAATTTACGTTGATTCTAAGAAAGTTATTTTTGAAGGAAAGAAACATGGTAAAAAAGAATACAACCTTATCCATTTCTCAAGAACAAACGGTTTCACTGCATTTCATCAGAGACCTATTGTAAGTCTTGGTGATAAGGTTAAAAAAGGTGATGTACTTGTCGATACTTCTACTTCAGACAATGGAGAGATCGCTCTTGGGCAGAACATGCTTGTAGCGTTTATGTCATGGTCAGGAAACAACTATGAAGACGCAATCATTCTTTCTGAGAGAGTTGTAAAAAATAGCAAATTTAGCTCTATTCATATCGAAGAATTCGTAGTCAATGTTCGCGACACAAAGCTTGGTCCAGAAGTTACTACATGTGACATACCAAACGTCGGTGAAGCAAAGTTGAAAAATCTCGCTGAAGACGGAGTGGTTCGTGTCGGTGCAGAAGTAAGACCTGGAGACATCCTAGTTGGTAAGATTTCACCAAAGGGTGAGACTCAACTTACACCAGAAGAAAGACTTCTACGATCTATCTTTGGAGAAAAGGCTCGTGATGTAAAAGATACTTCAAAGAGAATGGAAGGAGGTAAAAGAGGTCGTGTGATCTCTGTCAAAATCTTCTCAAGAGAGAAGGGGGATAAGCTAGAATCTGGAATTATCAAGAAAATTTATATAGAAGTTGCCGAGCTTAGAAATGTATCTGTAGGAGACAAGCTAGCTGGACGACACGGAAACAAGGGAGTTATCTCTAGAATCCTTCCTGAAGAAGATATGCCATACATGGAAGATGGTAAGCCTGTAGACGTGATCCTTACACCACTTGGAGTGCCTTCTCGTATGAACCTAGGACAGATCTTGGAGCTTCACTTGGGTCTAGCAGCAAACACTCTAGGTTATCAGGCTATTGTTCCTCCGTTCACTGGAGCTACAGATATCGAAATCAAAGAAGAACTTGTAAAGGCAGGATTCGATGCTAGTGGAAAGATGAAACTTCGTGATGGACGCACAGGACAGCACTTCGACCAGCCTGTAGCTGTAGGTTATATGTATATTTTGAAACTCCATCACATGGTTGAAGACAAGATACACATGCGTTCTATTGGTCCCTACTCTCTCATCACTCAACAGCCACTTGGAGGTAAAGCTCAAGGTGGAGGACAGAGATTCGGAGAAATGGAAGTCTGGGCTCTTCTTGGACATGGTGCTGCATACACCTTGCGTGAAATTCTAACTATCAAGTCTGATGATATTCAAGGTCGTTCACAGGCATTCGACTCTATCGTTAAGGGTGAACGTTTGAAGCAGCCAAACCTTCCTGCGTCATTCAATGTTCTTCTGAAATCACTACGAGGTTTGGCATTGGATGTAGAACTTATTAAAAAGGGAAGAACTGAGGAGGAAACAGAGTAAACTAATCAATAAATATAATATAAAAATATATGAATAATCCAACAAGAAGAATGAACGATCCACAGGATTTTGATGCAGTGAAGCTCGGAGTTGCTTCGCCTGAAAAGATCCTCGAATGGTCATTTGGTGAAATTACAAAGCCAGAAACTATTAACTATAGAACACAGCGTTCAGAAAAGAACGGACTTTTTGATGAAAAGATCTTCGGTCCAGACCGCGACTATGAGTGTTACTGTGGAAAATACAGAGGTATAAGATATAAGGGTATTACTTGTGAAAAATGCGGAGTGGAGATCACACGTTCTATAGTTCGAAGAGAGAGAATGGGTCATATTGAACTTGCAACACCTGTGTCTCATATCTGGTTCCTACGTTCTATGCCATCTCGTATTGGTTTGGTTCTTGGTATGACAACTTCAGACCTTGAAAAGGTTGTATACTTTGCTGGATATATCGTCACAAAGATTCATCAAGTAGAGAAAGATGCTTTCTTGAAAGAGCTTGATTCAGAATTCCGCACTAAGGTCAAAGCTTCTCAGGATGAAAAGACTAAAGATGCTTTGAAGGAATTGGTTATCACTGCTCGCAAAGAAATAGAGAGTCTAGTACCTGGATTTGTAATGGATGAAGTTCAGTATCATAAGTATTCGATGAAATACGGAGCTTTGTTCGAGGCGAATATCGGTGCAGAAGCTATCTTTGAAATATTAAAGAAAACTGATTTGGTAAAGTTGCTTGAAATCATCGAAGGGGAATTTGAAAAGGCTAGTTCACTTGAAAAAGAAAAACTTTCAAAGAGAATTTCTTTAATAAAATCTATGATCAAATCTGGCACAAGACCAGAATGGATGTTCCTTACTCGTATTCCAGTTATTCCACCAGCACTAAGACCGATGGTTGCTCTTGATGGAGGACGTTATGCTACTTCAGACGTCAACGATCTTTATAGAAGAGTGATCAATAGAAACAATCGTCTTTTGAAATTGAAGGAAATCGATGCTCCAGATGTGATCCTTCGAAATGAAAAAAGAATTCTACAAGAAGCTGTCGATGCCCTTATCGACAACTCTATTCGCCATGGCGCTGCAACTGGTGCTGCAGCTATACAAGCTCAGAAGCGTGCACTCAAGTCTCTATCTGACAACCTAAAGAGTAAGAGAGGTCTATTCCGACAAAACCTCCTAGGAAAGCGTGTAGACTACTCTGGACGTTCCGTGATCGTTGTAGGTCCTGAGCTTGATCTTGATCAATGTGGTTTGCCAAAGCATATGGCACTTGAACTTTTCAGACCTTTCGTTATCTCTGGACTTTTGAAGAGAGAATTGGCTTTCAACATCCGTGGAGCAGGTCGCCTCATAGACGATGGTGCAAAGGAAGTCTGGGAAATCCTTGAAGAAGTGATCGAGGGTAAATACGTTCTTCTAAACCGTGCGCCTACTCTACACAGACTTGGTATTCAAGCTTTCAAGCCAACCCTTATTGAAGGAAACGCTATTCAAGTTCACCCACTTGTATGTACTGCATTCAACGCAGACTTCGACGGAGACCAAATGGCGGTACACGTACCACTTGGAGTTGAAGCACAACTTGAAGCAAAGGAGATCATGGCTTCTGACAAAAACATTCTAAAGCCTGGAAACGGAGACCCAACTGTTGTGGCAAAACTTCTAGACATCGTGCTCGGTTGTTTCTGGATTACAAAAACTGTTGAAGGAGATCTAGGTGAAGGTAAGATCTTCGAAAGTCCTGAAGCGGCTATCTCTGCTCACAATTTCGGCGCGATCACATACCGAGCAAAGATTAAAGTTCTTTCAAGAGATGATGATAAATACAAGCAATTTGATGGTAAGGTCTTTGAAACCACTGTAGGTCGCATTTTATTTAATGAAATGCTTCCTTCGGACTATCCTTTTATCAATAAAGAAATTGATAGAAAAAAGCTTTCAGCAATTATCGATGATCTCATCACTACTCATGGTATCGAAAAGATTCCAGCTATTCTTGACGGTATAAAAACTTTTGGTTTCAAATACGCGACACATTCTGGAACTACATGGGGCATAGACGATATCGTTATTCCAGCAGGCAAGGCTGATGTTATAACAAAGGCTAAAGTTAATTCTGAGGAAGTAGTCAATCATTTCAATGAAGGTTTGCTTACCGATGAAGAAAGAATCAGAAAAAATATCGAAATCTGGCACAAGGCTAAGAATGATGTCGAGAAGCTCATCCCAGGATCTCTAGATAAAATGGGTTCTGTATACGACATGGTCAATTCTGGAGCTCGAGGTTCATATTCTCAGATCACACAGATGGCAGGTATGAAGGGTCTTATCGCTTCGACATCCGGAGAGACTATCGAATTCCCAATTCTTTCTTGTTCAAAAGAAGGACTTACTCCTATCGAGTATTTCATCACTACTCACGGTTCAAGAAAAGGTTTGACCGACACAGCACTAAACACTGCTAAGGCGGGTTACCTTACTCGAAAGCTATTCGTAGTTGCTCAAGATGTGATGGTTAATGAAGATGATTGCGGTACAAAAGAATCAATCGTTATCAACAAACAGACAGCCTCAGGTATCGCTATTCCTCTCTCAAAGAGTATTCGAGGTAGAGTACTTGCTCTGGATTTGGTGGATAAAGATGGTAAAGTTATCTTTAAGAAAAATCATCTACTTACAAAGCAAGAAGCAGCGATTGTTGAAGAATCTGGATTCAATGCTGTTGCCGTACGTTCTCCACTTTCATGTAAAAGTGTAAGAGGTGTATGTGCTCAATGTTACGGAGTAGATCTTGGTAAAAATAAAATCGTTGAGATCGGTGAAGCTGTCGGAACAGTAGCAGGACAAGCGATCGGTGAACCAGGAACACAGCTCACAATGCGTACATTCCACGCTGGAGGTACTGCGTCTGTAGGTGGAGACATCACTCAAGGTTTGCCTCGAGTTGAAGAAATCTTTGAGAAGAGAAGACCAAAGAATCCTGCTGTTGTTGCAACTGTAAGTGGAGTGGTTTCTGAAGTAAAGGATCTCGGTAAAGAAAAAGTCATTAAAATAATTGCAGAAATAGAAGATAAAAGTAAAGTCAAAAAGGCAAGCGAAGTCGAATATCTTTTCAACGTAAAGCGTATTTCTCTTGTGAAAGTTGGAGATAAGGTACATAAGGGAGATCTCCTAACTGATGGTTCTGCTGATATTGAAGAAATCTTTGATAATGGTGGTGCTGAGAAAGCAAAGGATTATGTTATCAGTGAAATCGGAAAGATCTATGAACTTCAGGGTGAAACTGTGGCTCGTAAGCATATCGAGATCATCGTAAAACAAATGTTCTCAAGAAGACGAGTAACTCTAGCGGGAGATACAAATCTTGCTGAAGGAACTATCGTTGATGATATTTATCTAAAAGAAGAAAATGATAAAGCAAAAGAGGCGGGTGGAACAGCAGCTAAAGCCGAAGCTGTAGTGATGGGTATTACTGAAGTGTCACTATCTCGAAAGAGTTTCCTTTCAGCTGCTTCATTCCAACACACTACTCGTGTTCTTATAAACAGTGCAGTGCGTGGTAGTGAAGACGATCTGATCGGTCTTATGGAAAATGTGATCATCGGACGATTGATCCCAGCAGGTTCAGGTTTTGCTGGAAGTCCAAAGCAGAAAATGATCGAGACTGTGCAAGTTGAGGAGGATATGTATTAGTAGCTATTTTTTGTTTACAGGTGTATAGTTTTGCTAGATGAAATACAGTCATGTCGGCTGTATAAGTTAACCTTCTAGTGATAGCAAAATGAAAATCTTCATATTTGTAGCTTCGGTATGGATATGGTTTTCATTCTATCTATTCGGCAATAGGAAGAATGGGGGATAAACCTCAGCATGATTATGCTGAGGTTTCTCTTTTAAAAAAACACTAGACAACTCCCTAAAATTTACTTATAATGCCAACAATATGCCTCCATTGCATAATTTTACAACCAAATCCAAAGAAGCCATTCGTAGATCTCACGAATTGGCTATTGAGCGTGGTATAAACCATGTAAATCCTCTGCATTTGATGTGTGCACTTATACTGCAAGAAGAGAGTATGGTAGCGTCTATTCTTGATAAGCTTGAGATAGACATCATGTTACTTACTGACCTCATCTTGGAGCAGATAGAGGCTCCTGAAAGCGGAAGAGTTCTAGCTCCTTCGTATCAGATATATATGACACCCGAGCTTGCTTCAGTACTTGAATACGCTGGCAAAGAAGCTGCTCATTTGAAAGATGAATTTATCTCAACCGAACATATTTTTGTGGCACTTTTTGATGTGAATGGCCAGGCCAAAGATTTGCTGAGTCGCTTTAAAATAAACAAAGCTCAAGTCATTCAAGTTGTTGAGGAATTGAAATCTTCAAGTGTTGTCGGAGAGCAAAAACCAAAACAATACCGTGCCCTTTCAAAGTATGCCAGAAGCTTAACCAAGCTTGCCAAAGAAAACAAACTCGATCCGGTGATCGGTCGCGACAATGAAATCTTGCGTGTCATACAGATTCTTTCTCGTCGTACCAAAAACAATCCTATACTCATAGGTGAAGCTGGTGTTGGTAAAACCGCCATTGTCGAAGGATTGGCTATCAGAATGGCACAAGGGGATATTCCAGAATCTTTGAAGGACAAAGAGCTTGTTTCTCTTGATCTCGGTTCACTAATCGCGGGAACAAAGTATCGCGGGGAATTTGAAGAAAGATTGAAAAATATTTTGAAAGAAGTGGAAAGGGCAGAAGGGAAAATAATTCTTTTTATAGATGAAATACACACTATAGTCGGCGCAGGAGCTTCGGAGGGTTCTATGGATGCGTCCAATATGCTAAAGCCAGCGCTTTCTCGTGGAGAATTGAGAGCTATAGGAGCTACGACTTTGAGAGAGTATCAAAAGCATATCGAAAAGGATCCTGCTTTGACTAGACGCTTCCAGCCAGTTTTTGTAAATGAGCCTTCAATAGAAGACGCTGTAGCTATTCTTCGAGGTCTCAAAGAAAAATACGAGCTGTATCACGGTGTGCGCATTACAGATGATGCTATAGTCGCGGCTGTCAATCTTTCTGCTAGATATATTTCTGATAGATTTCTGCCAGACAAAACAGTAGATCTTATCGACGAAGCTGCTTCAGCATTGAAGATTTCTCTTGAAAATATGCCTCCACAACTCGAAGAAACTCGAAGAAAGATAATGCGCTTGGAGATCGAAAGGGAAGCCTTGAAAAAAGAGACCAATAAAGAGTCAAAGATCAGAATGTCTAAAATCGAAAAAGAAATCGCTGATCTCAAAGAGAGTACCTATGAACTTGAATTAAAATGGAAAAATGAAAAGGATACCATCGCTGATATTAAGAAAATCAAAAAAGATTTGGAAGTTTTTCGAATAGAAGCTGAAGCCGCTGAAGCACGCGCTGATCTTTCTAAAGCTGCCGAGATACGTTATGGCAAAATCCCCGATCTAGAAAAAGATTTAGAGACAAAGAATAAGCGATTAAAAAAGCTCCAATCATCAAGAAGGATTCTCAAGGAAGAAATCACTGAGCAAGATATTGCTGATGTTGTGGCTCGATGGACCGGTATCCCTGTAAGTCGCATGATTGAAGAAGAAGCTCGTAAGCTCGCTCGCATGGAGGATGATCTGAAGAAGCGACTTGTCGGTCAAGATGAAGCTGTCAAAAAGATTGCAGATACTATAAAGCGTTCTCGCGCTGGCATTTCAGATCCTCAAAGACCGATCGGATCCTTTATTTTCCTTGGCCCCACAGGAGTTGGTAAAACCGAACTTACAAAAGCTTTGACCGAGCTCCTTTTCAATGATGATAAGGCTTTGATCAGAGTCGACATGTCTGAATTTATGGAAAAGCACTCTGTATCCAAGCTTATCGGCGCTCCTCCGGGTTATGTTGGGCATGATGAAAGTGGTGGTCTTACTGAACTTGTACGTCGTAGACCATATTCAGTTATTCTTTTTGATGAAATAGAAAAGGCACATCCAGAAGTGTTCAATATTCTACTTCAGGTTCTTGATAATGGACGCTTAACAGACTCAAAGGGTCGCACTGTCAATTTCAAAAACACCGTTATCATTATGACTTCAAATATCGGCGCGCAGTTTATAGAGAAAATGGAAAAAATAGGTTTCGTCAATCCTTCAGCTACTCCAGAAAAAGATAATTACGATGATGTCAAAAGTAAGGTTATGGCAAGCCTCAAGGATTATTTTAGACCAGAATTCTTAAACAGAGTCGATGACATCATCCTCTTTGATATTTTAAGCAGAGAATCTATTGAAAAAATAGTTGAAATACAAATCAATATGGTTATTGAAAGATTGAGAGCAAAAGACATGTACATGAATGTTTCTTCTGAGGTGTTGAAGTATCTTACAAAAGAAGGTTACAATCCACATTATGGTGCACGACCTCTAAAGCGACTTATTCAAAACAAGATCTTAAATCCGATCGCTTCTCTTATGGTTTCTCAGACCGCTGTAAAGGGTAGTGTTATAAATGTTGGTATGAAAAACGATGAATTTGTTTTTGATGTGAAGAGAAAAAAGAGAAATGACCCTACTTTCATTTTGTCGGATATTGAATTGAGGAAGTAAAAATGATAGACTCTTCTTTAAGGAATAAAACCATGCGTCGGTCGGATAGCGGCTATTCCAGGAGACTGTAAATCTCCGGCCCTTTGGGCATCACTGGTTCGAGTCCAGTCCGGCGCACATATTGACTTATTTACCTACTTATGTTAGGGTATTAGTCGGTTTCAAAACGTAAATAAGGGCTAAATAAAGCCCTATCCGCTCTTTGACAAGTCAATGTTACAGCCCCTTATGTAAGGGGATATGTGCTTATTGTTGGAGAGTGGAGTTCGTGTGGAAGGAATAATTATGGCTCAAAATAGCAATAGCAATCTATTACGGAATATGATCTTACTAGCAGGTACAGTGTTACTTGTATTTGTAATCAGCACCATTTTCGGGGTTAAATTGCTGAATAAGAGTTATGCACCGATCCCGGTGGAAGAACAGACCAACGCTCCCGTTGCGGAAATTCCGGCTGAAGAGCCGGGGAGTCCTGCGGTGGTGGAGATTCCAGCTTCTACGGTGGTGACTCAAGCAGTTATCACCAATAACAATCTCGTGCTCGATCTCAGCTTTAAATTTGGGGGATTGCGCACAAGGTAGTACCCACGGTAAACAAAAACCAAACAACATAAACCAAAAACAGTCCGTCATAAATCGTATGAAAAAGTTCCTGTCGTCAGTTGTTGCCATCCTGGCAATTCTTCTCAACACAAATGTTCACCTTGCTGTAGGACAAGAAGTTCCCACAACTATCGTGAATACCATCCAAGCTCCTCTCAACTTATCTTTCTTGACCAATGGAGCAGAGTTTGCTTCGTGGGCGTTGAGGTCGGTGCGGGGAATTGGCGTCAGTGTTAACCAAAGTTCTGCGGGGGCTCCAGGGGGTGAAAAAGTTATTGCCACTCAGGAGTTTTCGTATAGTGGACCTCCCTCCCTCAGTGGGATATCAAAATTCCTCAAGGGAACCACGTTCAACCTTTCGGCCCCAATCCCAAATAGTGTTACGGAGGTGTATATAAACCTCAATAATACACTCCCTAATGGTAATGAACAGATTCTGTTCGAGGGTGGAACGTCAGGCAGGGCAGAATTCGATGGACAAAATTGGAGACTTCCGGTGGAGGACTCCAGCCCGTCCATGTATCTCGCATGGCAAATCTTCATTCCCGCTTCTGGAGTTACCAGGGCGTGGGTAGTGGAAACTAACCAATGGGGTTGGTCCTACAAGAAGGATCTACAACTCATCTTCAAAGAAGGTTTCTTCTTTGAAGGAACTCTCGCGGGCGAAGTAACTCTTTGCTTGCAGTTCGATGATGACAATGGTCATCTTGAACAATGGGTCTATGACCTGAAAGGTAAGGGAGTTCGTATTCCCATTCCCACTATTATTGCGGCGATTTCAATACGCGATAGCGAGCAGGTCCGAGACTACGGCGATAACCCGTCTGAGCTGGGACATTGGGTCTATACCTACGCGCCGGAAAATTCAACGCTGATCTACGGCAGGGTTCCCGTGTTGATTGCAAACTACACTAACGCTACTGCTGTGAAGATTTTCGTCGGCTCGGCGGAAGGTTTCGCTTCAAGTTTTGGCGTTCTTCGCATGGGGGAGAATGGCACACCCCCTACAAAATTGCCTCCCCTCAAAATCCTGCCCGGTTTCAAGGCTTATGAGGGAATCTTGTCTCCAGGTCTTTACCACTTCTTCCCGCTCGGCATCGACGTGTGTCCGGATTGGTGGAAGATCACTGAGGTCAACGGGTGGAACTACGGTAAAGGTGGCCCAGTCCCGGTGACCACGAACTAGTTTGTAACATTGACTTGTAGTTTAAGTCACGGAAGGTAAAACCTTTCAAACAAAAGTCACAGACGCTGTCGTATCGGTCTGTGATTTCTTTTTGCCAAAATCTCAGTAAATTTGCGCTTTTTAATGAAATAAGCTATAGTAACCAAACAATATTTTATATTTATGTCACAAATACAGCTAATACAATTGAAGAATAAGGAGACAGGGGAGATCTATATGACTCGCAAGAACAAGAAGAAAGTAGAGCGAAAGATAGAGCTCAAAAAGTTCAGTAAGAAATTACGAAAACACGTCACTTTCAAGGAAGCAAAGAAATAGTAAAAGGACCCTTACAAGGGTCTTTTACTTATGATATAGTGTTTCTGTGCCAAGGGCGATTAGTTAAGTGGCATAACTGCTCTCTCCAAAAGAGCTGTCGGGAGTTCGATTCTTCCATCGCCCGCAAAGTTTACTTCCTCTTACCAAACCAGAGCATTTGCCTTTTGGCATAATGCCATATTTCTATTTCTAGTTTTTTAATCATCTCATCCACCGGCATCTGACCCTGTAGATAATTTGAAATATATCTATATTCAAGTCCCAACTCATTCATTCTCTTATATGATAATCCTTTTCCATAAAGAGACCTTACTTCATCGATCATTCCTTCCTCAATTCTTTTTAAAAGCCTTGCCCTGATCCTTTCTCGAAGAACTTCTGGCTTTATTTTTAAATTGATCCATTTGACTTGATATGGAGATTCGCCTTTTTTAATATCTGGCACTCTACCCAAAGCTTCGGCAATCTCAATTGATCTTATAAGTCTTTGTTTATTATTTTGTTCAGAATTATTTAAAGATTTAGCAAATTTTGAATCTAGTTCTTTTAAAATTTCAAATAGTTCAGGTGCTGTCTTTTCGGATAATTTTTTTCTTAATTTTAAATCATGCTTTACATTTGGATATGAAATATTATTTACAACTGCATCAATATAAAATCCTGTGCCGCCACATATGATCGGTAGCTTTTTCCTTGATAAAACATCTTCTATAGCTTTCTGTGCTAACACTTTATACTTTTCTACATTGAATTGAGTTTTTGGATTGGCAATGTCTAGGAGATGGTGTTTGATTCCTCGCATTTCTTTCTTTGTGATTTTGCCTGTGCCTATATCCAAGCCTTTATATACTTGTCTTGAATCAGCAGAAATAACTTCACCATTGTTCTTAATGGCATACTCTACTGCATAATCACTTTTGCCTACAGCTGTAGGGCCAACTATAACTACTATTTTGGATTTCATTTGTGCCGAAGGAGAGACTTGAACTCTCATGGGTTACCCCGCACGATTTTGAGTCGTGTGCGTATACCAATTCCGCCACTTCGGCAATAACCTTAGTCTACTCAAATCTAGCGGGAAAATCAATTATGAGATAAAATGTTCGCATGGCATCATCACAATTTTTCGGAGATTCTATATTTTGGATAGATATAGACAAAGTAAAACCAAACCCATTTCAACCAAGAAGAGACTTCGATGAAGCAAGGCTAAAGGATCTTGCAGAGTCTATACGCATGTATGGAATCCTTCAACCTCTCACTGTCACTCGCAAAGAATATGAAAAAGCAGAAGGAGGACTGGCTGTAGAATATGAGCTTATCGCCGGTGAGCGCCGCTTGCGTGCTTCAAAGATCGCAGGCTTACAACAAGTGCCAGCTCTTATACGTACAGGCGAACAGGATGATAGGGTGAAGCTCGAGCTCGCTATCATTGAAAACTTACAAAGAGAAGATATCAATTCTGTGGATCGCGCTCGCGCTTTCGAAAGACTAGCAAAAGAGTTCGGCATGAAGCATATTCAGATCGCGGAGAAGGTTGGTAAAAGTAGGGAGTATGTTTCAAACACTATGCGCATACTTGATCTTCCAGAAGAGATACTTACTGCTCTTTCTGAAGGAAAACTTTCTGAAGGGCATACTAGACCTCTGCTCATGCTTAATGATAGAAAAGAAGAACAGACAACACTCTTTAAAGAAATTGTTATAAGAAGAATCACCGTGCGAGAAGCCGAAGCTTTTGCAAGAAATGTTGCTCAAGATAAGGTTCGTAAGAAGTCACTTATCGATCCTGCACTTGCAGAACTAGAACAGAAGTTCAAAGATACTTTGGGTACAAAAGTTTATATTGAAAGAAAGGAAAATGGCGGAAGGATCATGATCGATTTCTTTAATGATGCAGATATTCAAGCTTTACTTGAGAGATTTTCCAAAAACAATTCTACTTCAAAAAATGATAGCTCAAGTCAGATCTCAGAAGCTACTCCTCTACAAGTAAAAGAAGTTCCAATAGACGACCGTGCACCTGCGGATGTAGCTGTGGCGATGGAAGAAAACACTGAAGATCTATATTCAATGAAAAACTTTGGGGTTTAATTGATTAATATTTTTACTCCGCTTTAACTTTCTTCGCAAACCTTCCTCTTTTACTCAAAACCTTTGGCTTGTTTAAAATCTCAATAGCTCTTTCTAAAGTAATATCATAAGGATTATCTCCATCTTTTATTTTAAGTGATCGAAAATCTCCATCATGCACTATATATGGTCCGAAGCGTCCTATATTGGCTGTGATATTTTTGCCGGTAGAAGGGAAGGCACCAAGAACCTTTGGTAGGCTTAGATATTTTAATGCATTCTCCATACTAATATTGGAGAGGTCCATTCCTTTAGGAATAGAAGCCATACGCGGCTTATCTTTGACCTTTGGCTTCTCTGGCACCGGATCACCCTTCTTTCTGCGAGGCTTCTTTTCTCCAGGAACTTTTTTAACCTTCGGCTCATAATTTCCAAGCTGAACGTAAGGTCCATATTTTCCTACAAGCACGAAGATTGGTAAGCCCGAAGTCGGATCGATACCTATCGGTTCGTCTTTTTTGATTTCGGTACCATCCATCATCAGCGCTCCTTCACATTCTGGATATGTAGAACAAGAAAGGAATTTGCCATTACGTCCGAGCTTAATGATCATATCCTTACCACATTTTGGACATTTGTATTTTGCATCTGCTTCTCCGAGATTGGTGATTTTGGCTTCTTTTTCCAAAACTTTTATTTCTTTTGCAAAAGGTATATAAAAATCTTTTAAAACTTTTAGGTATTGCTTATCACCATTTGCAATATCGTCTAGTGAATCTTCCATTTCTGCGGTGAAGGTGTCATTTATATAATGCATAAAGTTTGCCTCAAGGAATGAAGAAACTACATCGCCTGTATCTGTAGGTCTCAATGCTTTGCCTCCAGAAGCTTGGTCTTTCTCTACATAACCTCGCTCTTCGATAGTGCGTATAATAGAAGCGTAGGTTGAGGGACGGCCGATACCTCTTTTTTCAAGCTCTTTTATAAGTCCTGCCTCACTATAGCGACTAGGGGGTTGTGTAGCTTTTTCTTCACTTCTTATTTCCTTTAGATCAAGCGCATCACCTTTAACGAGCTTTGGAAGCTCTACATCTTCTCCGCGAGCTTCGGGATCGGCTATAAGCCAACCTGGAAATACTACTCTAGAACCATTGGCATGGAAGTCGGGAATGTCCTTATTAATATTTGCTGTGATCTTGGTGCGAAGCATTTCGGCGTCGGTCATCTGTGAAGCTACTGTTCTTTCCCAGATAAGTTTGTAAAGTCTTCTTTGTTCGTCATTTATTCCTGCATTTTCATCTTTAATATGTGAAGGTCGGATAGCTTCATGAGCTTCTTGAGCATTTTTGCTTTTTTTAGCATAAGTGCGGAATTGTAAATACTGCTTGCCATACTTTTTTTCTACGGTTGCGGCGATTTCGGCTAGCGCTACCTGGCTTAAGTTTGTACTGTCTGTACGCATATAGGTTATGTGTCCAGCTTCATAAAGTCTCTGAGCTATAGACATTGTGCGAGAAGGTGCGAAGCCAAGGCGAGAGCTTGCGGCTTGCTGAAGGGTAGAAGTAATGAAGGGTGCACGAGGTGAGCGCTTCATGGTAGTTTCGCTCACATCGGTTATCTCCCAATTATTTTCTTTGCCTAGTTTTAATATTCTTTCAACTTCTTTAAAATCTGTCGGTTCCTCTGAACAGGTCAAAAGTAAAGGAGTTTTGCTCTTTGTCAAAGTATCCGCGGTGATTACCCAGAAGGCATGAGATTTGAAAGCACGTATTTCTCTTTCGCGCTCCACGATGATTCTCAGAGCGGGAGACTGTACGCGTCCAGCAGAAAGTCCGTAGCGTACCTTTTTCCATATAAGTCCAGAGAGATCATAACCCACTAGTCGATCCAGAACTCTTCTCGCTTCTTGCGCCATGCGAAGGTTCTCATCGATTTTTCTCGGATGATTCATAGCCTCGATCACTGCATCTTTCGTTATCTCATGAAAGACTACACGCTGAGGATTCTTGAGCTTCGCTGCTTCAGCAATATGCCAAGCTATAGCTTCTCCTTCTCTGTCGGGGTCGGTTGCAAGTATCACTTCATCAGCTTCTCTTGCAAGTTGCATGATCTCGCTCACCACTTTTTCTTTACCTGGAGAGATCTCATAATGGGGGATAAAGCCACCTTCGATATCGATCGCCTTCTTATTGCTTTTCGGTAAATCTCTTATGTGTCCAACTGATGCTTTCACAGTATATTTGCCATCCAAGTATTTGGAAATAGTTTTTGCCTTAGCTGGTGACTCAACGATAAGTAACTTCATATTTTATTTAGTATTACATACGAATGGGTAAGGTGGCAAATCTGAGGAACTGTGATAGTGTTGCTATATATATGAAAAATTTCAAAAAGGGAGGATTTCGATCTGGTGGCTTTAAGGGGGCTGATCGAGGAGATAGAGGTGATAGAGACTCTAGACCTATGACTATGCATAGTGCTGTTTGTAGTAGTTGTGGTAAGTCTTGTGAGGTACCATTTCGTCCGACTGGGGATAAGCCAGTCTATTGCAGGGATTGCTTTGCTGGTAGAGCAGCTATGGGAGGAGAGAGATCTAGTAGAAAGGACTTTAGGGTTGAAAATAAATATGAAAATAGACCAGAAGCTAGAATGTCTGCTCAAGGAAGTATAGGTAATGAAGAAATAAAAAAGCAGTTAGAATCTATTAATTCAAAACTTGAAAAACTCATTGCTATTGTTCAATCCTATAAGCCCTTGGATCTCTAGTGATGAAAGTGCTTCGCTTACATCCTTTGCACTCAAAGCACATTTGAAGGTAAGTCGTTCGCTTGTATGAGGTTCGATTCTCAAATATTCAATAATTAATCTTTCATTTTCTGTGAGATCAAGTAGGAGCTTCTGTTGAACAACACTTTCATTTTCTTTCGGTTCCAGATTAAGCATTCTCAAAATATCAAGTGAACAAGTGATGGGGACAGCACCAAGCCCAAGTAACATATGTGGCCCGGCTGATAATGGAGAGAAAATATCTCCCGGAACAGCGCCCACATCGCGATTGTATTCTGTAGCTAGTCTGGAGGTGATAAGGGTACCTGAAGGCAGAGCTGCTTCTACAACTATGGTTGCCTCCGATATACCTGCCATCAGACGATTGCGTTGTGGAAATGTCCATAATGTACCTTGCTGATTCATTGCAAATTCTGATAGAAGTGCCCCTCCAGAATACAGTATCTCATCCGCTAGGGGCTTGTTTTTGGAGGGATGCAAAACCGCATCATCCAATCCTGAGCCAGGGAAGGCTATAGTCTGTAGCCCTGCTCCCAAAGCAGACCTATGGGCTATGGTATCTATACCTAAAGCCAAGCCAGATACTATACATATATTGTAGCCTTTTAGACCTAAAATTAGCTCTCTACAGGCTTTTGCTCCGTAAGATGAGTGTTTACGAGAGCCGACCACACAGAGCATTTTGGCGTCGGGTTTGGGCATTTGGCCCTTTATATATAACTTTTCTGGAACCTTGGGAATTTCCCTTAGTCTTTGTGGAAATTCATCTTTTTGTATTATGTAGGTTGTATACATGGCATTTAAATTTAAATAAATAAAGTATTAATTATATCAGATACTAATGAATTTTTTATTTAATATGATAGTATATAGTCTATGTTAGATATAAAATTTATTCGAGAAAACAAGGAGATTGTGCAAATGGGTGCGCAGAAAAAGCATGTCGATATCAAAGTCGATGATCTTCTTCTGCTTGATGATAAAAGAAAAGAAATTCTATCCTCTATAGAAAAAAAGCGCGCAGAGCAAAACGACATCAGTACAAAGATTCCAACAGCAACTGCCGAGGATCGTGGCAAGATGATTGAAGATATGAAAGTGGTCAAAGAATCTCTTCAAAAAGAAGAAGAAAGCTTGAAAGAGATTATGAAAAGTTGGCACGATATGATGTTGCGCATTCCCAATGTTCCAGATATGTCGGTGCCAGACGGTTCTACTGATGCAGAAAATAAGGAGATCAAAACTTGGGGCGAAAAGCCAAAGTTCGACTTTGAGCCGAAGGATCATGTAGGGATCATGAACAATCTTCACATGCTAGATATTGAAAGAGGAACCAAGGTTCATGGTTTTCGAGGATATTTCCTTATGGGAGATGGAGCTAGACTTTCTTTTGCTATCTGGCAATATGCTATGGATTTTTTCAGCAAGAAGAATTTTATCCCCGTGATCGCGCCAGCTATCGTTCGCAAGATCAATCTCTACGGAACTGCCCATCTGCCTGGAGATGTTGAAGATTTTTATATGACCCAAGATGGAGATGTTCTATCTGGTACTGCGGAGGTTGCTCTTATGGGATTCCATAGTGAAGAAGTTTTGGAACTTGCAGAACTCCCGAAGCGCTACCTTGGCTTCTCTCCTTGCTATCGTCGAGAAGCGGGTGCTCATAGCAAAGATGTAAAGGGTCTTATACGTGTACATGAATTTTATAAATTTGAACAGCTTGTTCTATGTGAAGCTAGTCATGAAGCATCCGTTGCTTTACATGAAGAGATCAACGCCAACACCGAAGAGTTTATCGAATCCTTGGGACTGCCTTATCATACGGTTTTAAATTGCGGTGGCGACCTTGGTCTCGGTCAAGTCAAAAAGTACGATATAGAACTCTGGGTTCCAAAGGAAGGTAAGTATCGCGAGATATCATCCGCTTCATATTTTCATGATTTCCAAACTCGTCGCTTAAATATTCGCTATCGTGATAAAGAAGGCAAGCTTCGTTATGCTCATTCTCTCAACTGTACAGCTATTCCCACCCCGCGCATCCTGGTCTCCCTTGTAGAAAATTATCAGCAAGCTGATGGTACGGTTTTAATTCCTGAAGTTTTACAGAAATATATGGGTAAAGAAAAGATTGCGTAGTAATAACTAGTATAATTGCATCATAATTAACTAATGATAAGACGTTCAAACACCTTACAATCTGCAAAATATTTACATAAAAAGCGAAAGAAAAAGATTACCCTGACGCTTGTATATTTTGCCTGCTCGATTGCTCTTCTTGGTATTATTGTTTTGGTTTTGCGAGCCGACTTTTTTCAAATTTCTAAACTAGAAGTTTTGGGTACGGCCACCTTGAATGCAGAAGAGATGGCGGAGGTGGGACTCAATTCTCTCTCTGGTCACTTCTTCTATGTTATTCCAAAGTCCAATATTCTTTTCTATTCTAGCCAAAGTATTAGAGATTATCTTTTGGACAAATACAAAAAGATCGACACCTTGGATATAAGGCGCAAAGCCTTTTCGACCTTGGGGATTTATATTATGGAAAAGTCTGCGACCGCTCTGGTCTGCGACGGCTTTCATGATGATGGGGAAGCAGAAAGTACTTGTTACTTTGTAGATAAAGATGGGTATATATATGAAAAAGCCCCAGATTTTTCTTATGGTGTCTATACCCATTATTATATTTCCAATAACGATGCAAAAAACATTATCGGCACTAAGTTTATAGATTCCAAAACCTTTGGCGATCTTCAAAATTTTGTAAAGTCCATCAAGGATGCCGGTATTCCTATAGTCGGACTTTTGGTGGGGGAGAAGGGTAGTTATGAATTGTATTTGAAAAATAAAGATGGATCGGAGGCTGTTGTTTATTTTGACGATCGTACTCCTTTTGAGAAAACCTCTTCAAACTTGATTGTCTTTTGGGATGATAAAACTATCTTTGATTATATTAACCTTCGCTTCGGCAACAATATTTTCTATGTCACTAAATGATTTTAAATTATTAATATATTCTATGCTCACAGCTAGCGCGGTGGGAATCGCTATTGCCTTTTTTGGTATCTATACCTTTTCATATTTTTTCGCTCATCCTTCTGGGGCAGATTCGGTCACTAAGATAGAAGCAAGTTCGAGCGAAGTTATGCATGAACAGGAAGAAGAGGATCCGACTTTTATTTCACGCTTCTCGCGCGCGGTGGTGTATTCGGCTGATGATAGTAGAGAGATTATCGAGCAAGCCAAGAACTCTCTCGTGTCTGGCGCTAAGAAAAAAGTCACATCTCAGACCTATATAGTAACCAACCTGGATACAAATATGAATGTTTTGGAAAAAGATATTGATACTTTAAAACCTATCGCTTCTGTAACCAAACTCATCACTGCTGTGATGGCTCGCAAACTAATTGATCAAGATGAATATATTACTATTACGAGAGAGATAACTAATACTTATGGTAATCAAGGTAAGCTTAGAATAGGAGAAAAACTTAGGGCAAGCGAACTGCTCTATCCTCTGCTTATCGTCTCTAGTAATGACGCAGCTGAAGCTTTGGCTATGGCATATCCTGGTGGTCGAAAAGAATTTATAAAAGAAATGAATGATTGGGTAAATAGTATCGGTGCGTATCGCACATACTTCAGGGACCCTTCTGGGCTTTCTCCACAAAACGTTTCTACTGCAAAAGATCTCCTAACTATTACAAAGTGGATCCTTAGTCATGATCCAGAAATCTTTGATATAACGTTAATAAGATCAAAAACCATTCGTACTCACACTTGGACCAACGCCACACATTTCTTGAACCTCTCTTCGTATTTTGGTGGTAAGAATGGTTATACTCCAGAAGCGAGTCTGACTAGTGTTTCTCTATTTAAACTTGGTCGCTACAATCGTAAGTATGCTGTAGTTCTTCTTGGTAGCACTTCTCGGGACAATGATACTCTGGATTTGCTTCATGAGGTGGTTAAATAGTAGTATGGGTTATATGAAAAACCAGCCAAATTTCTGGTCAAAATTGAAGAAGCCGATTTTCGTCATAGCACCTATGGCTAATGTGACAGATGTGGCTTTCCGCTCTATGTTTGCCAAATACGGCAAACCTGACGTGATGTGGACAGAGTTCGTCTCGGCTGACGGGCTTTGTTCTCCGGGTAGAGAAATGCTTTTACATGATCTACGGTTTTCCGAGGCCGAGCGACCGATAGTGGCGCAGCTTTTCTCTGGACATCCGGAGAAAATGTTTGAAGCGGCTAAGCTCGTAAGGGAGCTCGGCTTTGATGGGCTAGACATAAACATGGGATGCCCTGACCGCTCTGTAGAAAAACAAGGCGCGGGGGCGGGGCATATCAAAGACCCTTCAAATGCCATAGAAGTCATACGTGCAGCCAAAAAGGGTGCGCCAGGTTTACCTATCTCAGTCAAAACCCGTATTGGCTACAATAAAGTAGAAATCGATACTTGGATCCGAGCTCTGCTTGGTGAAAATCTTCCTGCTTTGACCGTACATCTTCGCACTCGCAAAGAAATGTCAGATGTTCCTGCTCATTGGGAACTTATGCTAGAGATCGTAAAACTTAGAGATGAAATTTCTCCGAACACAATACTTATAGGTAATGGTGATGTGGAAAGTATGGAGGATGGTCATAAGAAAATAAAAGAAAGTGGTTGTGATGGGGTAATGGTTGGAAGAGGGATCTTCGGCAATCCTTGGTTTTTCTCTGGAGTAACTTTGGATAAAATTTCTAAAGAAGAGAGGCTTAAGGTAATGCTTGAGCATACAAAGGCTTTCGACAAAATGCTTGGTGAGGTGAAGAATTTTGCAATTATGAAAAAGCATTTCAAAGCTTATGTTTCGGGGTGGGATGGTGCGAAGGAACTTCGGGTGAAGCTTATGGAAGTTAACAGTGTGGAGGAGGTAGAGGAGATTGTGGTGGAATACTTAAAAGGGTAGTTGTGGATAAGTGCTTGATTTTTATTTTGAGTGATGTATGATTTAACTAGCTCTTTGATGGTTGAACCGTTTTCAATCTATGTCCTGTCGGATACAGAGGGCTTCGTAGTTATTGTCCACACTCACTATTATGGAAGTAACATCCCCGGCACTTTTTGATCGCAGTGATCAATGTGCCATGTCCGCATCGGCCACTGCTCTGAACTTGGGCAGTTTCACCTGAACTGGTACGCCAATCCTTAACCACCCCACTCGATCGGCGAGTGTGGTGTTTTTTTATGCTATAATTTCCATACTTTTAATTTTTAATATGGAAAAATCCAACAAAAACCCCTCATCAGTCCTATATCGCAAATACCGCCCTCATAAATGGGGTGACGTTATAGGGCAAGATCATATTGTTAGTGTGCTTGAAGGTTCTATAAAATTAAATAAAATCGCTCATGCCTATCTTTTCTCTGGTAGTCGAGGTACAGGTAAGACTTCTACGGCTAGGATCTTTGCTCAAGCACTTGAGGTCAGTGAAAATGATATTTATGAAATTGACGCGGCTTCAAATAGAGGTATCGACGATATAAGAGAGATTCGTGATGGGGTGAATGTTCTTCCTTTTGAATCAAAATACAAAGTCTATATCATTGATGAAGTGCATATGCTTACCAAGGAGGCCTTCAATGCTCTTTTGAAGACTCTCGAAGAACCACCTTCTCATGCACTTTTTATTCTTGCTACTACTGAGACGGAGAAAATCCCAGAGACCGTATTGTCTCGCTGCCAAGTCTTTACCTTTAGAAAGCCCAATCGTGAAATATTGAAAAAGCATGTAAGTCAGATTGCCAAAAAAGAAGGATACACTCTAGAAGCAGGATCCTCAGACCTCATTTCTCTTCTTGGAGACGGTTCTTTCCGGGATACCCTGGGAATCTTGCAGAAGGTTGTGAGTTCAGCTAAAAGTAAAGATATTTCTGTCACAGAGATTGAAAATATAACTGGTGCCCCGAAGGGGAATATCGTTAATGATTTCATCTTGGCCATAGCTCTATCAGAAAAGCAGAAAGCTTTGTCGGTTATCCAGATTGCCAAAGAAAGTAATCTCTCCATGAAAGTTTTTGTCTCTTTAATTTTGGAAAAGTTGCGTATTATTTTATTGATAAAAAATGCACCAGACTTGGTTAAAGTTTTTAAAGAACAAGTATCAGAGGATGATTGGGAATTGCTTGAGAAGATTTCGAAGGATGAAAAAAGTAAAATAAATTCAAATATCTTATTTCAAATATTGAAAGCTTATGAAGGGATAGGGAGAGCGTATATTGAGAGTTTGCCACTAGAAATTGCGGTTATTGAGCTTTTTAGTTAATTGTGGTATTGTTTTCGAGGCAGTACAGTAAGTAACAGTAAACGTTCGAAACAAAAACTTCAGACTAAACGAAAAGTTATGGATAAAGACATTAGGTTAGCGTTGTTGTTTTTAGGATCTTTGACGAGGGGGACCCTTACACCATTCTTACCCCTTAAGTCAGTCGGAGAAGAACCTGCTTCTCCAGTACCAGCTCCGACTCCAGCTCCAGCAGCTCGTAAATTATTCGTTCACGAGCCACGTGGATGGTGGAAACAAAGGCAACCAAGAACTATTGAATAGTTTCTTTCGTGCCAAATCAGCCCCGCCGCGACGTTATCGGCCGGGCTTTTTGTTTGGGGGAATAATGAAGTCCAACTTGAGTTTTTTGTATTTTTAGGGTATTTTATATAGCACATTGCCGACTCGTCTAACGGTAGGACACATCCCTTTGAAGGATGGTATTGGGGTTCGATTCCCTGGTCGGCAGCAAATATGAGATAGATTAGGAGTCTGTGTAGTATGATGTAAACATGAAAAAAGATATATCAATCGAATACGCTCACATCTATACCAACAATCATATAGGTGATGAACAGAAGTTCTCTATTGAAATATTAGATAATATTAAGAAAAAGAATCACGGAAAAGATATTTCCTTGGTGGTAATGGTTGACGACTATTCCTTCCCAGACCCTTCTTTTGATTATATGACATTTACTTCATGGTTGAAGGATCAGGGATTTCAGCCAGACATTATTTTAAGAGAATCTCAGCTTATTCCTCTTTGTGACGAAACACTTAAATTAATTAATGATAAAAAACTAAAGGAACAAATCTCAGATTATGTAAGAATGAAAAAATACCCATGTTCTTTATTTGTTGCTACGTGGTATTTAATCAGACTTGGTTATATAAAAAGTTCTATATTTAAGGAGGAATTAATATCAGAAAAACTTATCAATATTCTCCCCTCGAGTTTCAAGCCTTTTGAGGACAAAGCATTTGAGATCATTAAATCTACTCAATTTGATGATGCAATGAAAAAGATTGAGAATAAATACTTTGAGGGGCGTTTGGTTGTCTAGATCTAGTCTTATTTATTCAAATATTTCCATTCCCAAATCAATTTAATTTTGTTAGGATTATGCCTATAATCACAAGCATGTATTTCAAATCAAAAAAGATCTCCTTAATAATCTTGGCCATCACATCTATCACGTGTTCAAAGATAATGTTTTTTCTTTTCAATGATCCTGAGGGGTCAAATTTACTTATAGTTACAGTAATGGCGTTGATAATATACTTTCTATCTCTAACTACATATTTATTCAACTTCTCAACCTCTGGTCTCAAGAGGCTTTTGTTGGTTGTTGCTACTCAGATAATAATAACTACTATTTTATTTTTTTGTCTGACCTACTTTTAATTTTAATAACTAAACCTAAATATGCTATTATTGTGTTATGAAAAATAAACAAAAAGGCTTTATAAAAATTCTACTTATATTAATAATTTTAACAATCATTATCGTAGTCGGAACATCTTTCTATAAAAATAAGAAGAATGTTGATAGATATAATGAAATGATGGATCGTAGACAATCTGAACAGAGACCAAATCCACCTTTAGGTTTTCTTGTACCAAACAATATTCCATTAGAATATAAGCCTGATCCAGTTCTAACTCGTTTTACAGAATATTCTTCACGTTTTTCTTACAAAATAGAAAAATTGGACGAATCTTTTTCTAAAAGAACTTACAGTATTAGTTTTTACGAAAATGCAAAAGAAAATTTCGAAGAATATGTTAAGAGAGAGACAGAATCAAAAGTGCAGACATTGCGTGTAATAAAAGAATTTACTCACAATGGAAGTAAGGGTGTTATTATAGGAGAATTTCTAGATGATAATTTTTTTAAGAAATATCCACTGAAACCGTCATCACATTTTCTTGCATATGATCATAAAGGAAGACTTCTTAAAATACATGCTACTGACGATAATGAAAAGTTCACGCCAGAAGCATTAATAGATCTACTAAAAAATATGACAGAAGCTAAAAATTAACCCACTTACTCACTCGTCTTTCCGTCGAAATGTTCATTGTCGAAAATAGCTTCTGTTTTTGTTTTGTGAACAACACCGTCACGATGATGTGGTGGGGTGTACAGAGTATAAAGCTTCATAGGCCCTGATCCTTTGTTTATAATATTATGCTTCACTCCCGCTGGGACAACTATCACACTACCATCAGAAATTTTGTGAGAAATATCATTTAAAATAGCTGTACCTGTACCTTTTTCTATTCTCAACAACTGATCGACGTCGTGTATCTCTTCTCCGATCTCTTCTTCGGCTGGTATAGCCATGATCACGAGCTGGCTGTTTTTGTCAGTATAAAGAATTTCTCTAAAATTTTCATTCTCAAGTGAGAGTTTTTCAATATTTGCAATGTATCCTTTCATGCGTTGATTATAGCATAATTATGTTATCATTCTAATATGACCTCAGAAATATCTAAAGACGAAGAAGAATTAAAGAAAAAGCTTACAGCTGCACAGTACGATGTTTTGCGTAATAAAGGAACTGAACCAGCTTTTTCTGGAAAGCTTATCCATCCCGACAAAGATGGTTTTTATAAATGCGCAGCTTGTGGCAATCCTCTCTTTAAAGCCGAAGCAAAATTTGAATCTGGTACTGGCTGGCCGAGCTTCGATGAAGCTTTACCTGGAGCTGTGAAAAATATAGAAGACAATTCTCATGGAATGAATAGGATAGAGACTGTCTGCGCTGTTTGCAATTCTCATCTCGGACATCTTTTTGATGATGGTCCGACCAAGACTAAGAAAAGGTATTGTATGAATTCAGTTTGCTTTGAAAGCTTTGATGATAAATAGGATTAATAAAATAAAAACATCAAAATGAATAAAAAAATCGTACTAGCGGGAGGATGTTTCTGGGGAATGGAAGATCTATTTAGGAAACAGCCTGGGGTAATAAACACCGAGGTGGGCTATACCGGTGGAAAAAATGAAAACCCAAGTTATGAAAATCATCCAGGTCATGCCGAAGCTATTGAAATAGAATATGATTCTAGTAAGACATCCTATAAAAATCTCTTGGATTTTTTCTTTCAAATTCACAATCCAACAACTTTAAATCAACAGGGCAATGATGTTGGAACTTCATATCGCTCAGCAATTTTTTATGGTAATGAGGAAGAGCGTAAAGAAGCAGAAAACTTTATCGATATTGTAAATAAGTCAAAACGTTGGAAAGGTCCTGTGGTTACAAGTCTGGAGCCTCTTACAAAATTTTATAAAGCCGAAGACTATCATCAAGATTATTTACAGAAAAATCCCGCTGGCTACACTTGCCATGCTATATGGTTTGAGAGTTATTTATAACTTATCTATCCTTTAAGATTCTTTGCGAGAAAATCTAAAGTCTTTTTCCATGCATCCATTGTTTCTTTTGGTGCATAATTCATACCTGAAGGATTGGCAAATGCATGACCGACGCCTGGGTAGATATGGATTTCATTTTCTATGCCAAGAGTTTTCAGGGAGTTTTCAAATGCTCGTACCATCGTAACTGGTATTGCTTGATCTTTGTCGCCAAATATACCAAGCACTGGCCACTTTATAGGGGCCAATCTCGCTGTTGTTGTGGCCATACCACCGCCATAATATACGATAGTTGCATCTAGTTTTTCTCCAGAAACTGCAAGTTCGATAGATTGCTTTCCACCGAAGCACCAACCGATGGAAGCTATCTTGGTCGCGCCTTTTGCTCGAAGATATTCGGCAGCCGCACGCATATTGGCTGTTCCTGTCGCTTGAGCAAATTTTGACGTCAAGGCACGAGCTCCAGTCTGATCTTCGGCAGTTCCACCAAGCAAGTCCACGGCCAATACTCTATATCCCTCTTTGGCTAGCGTTTCGGCTGTCTCTTTTATCTCTGGTCGTAGACCACGATTTTCATGAATCATTACAATGCCCGGATAATTGCCCGGAGCTTTTGGATAGACAAAATAGCCATTGGCATCGCCAAAATATTTTACATTTTCTTCAACGACAATAGGGATTACGCTGTCGGTCTTCATAATGTCGGCGTTCTTGATTTCGCCTGTAGTTTCATTTTTAATGCTATCGTTGGTAAAATAGTTTTTATTAATAATTATCAAAGCAACTAGGACTATTAAAACTATTGCAATCACCATAGGGATGGGTTTCTTGTTCATTTTGATTTTTTATATTATGCCAGTAATGGGGTTATTATACTATAATATAAGCATTAACATATGAAAGCTGTAATATTAGCCGCCGGTAAGGGTACAAGGATGGGGGAGCTAACAAATACCCATCCAAAACCTCTCTTAAAAATAAGAGGAAAAACTCTTCTTGAATACAAGATGGATATACTTCCAGATACTTGTAATGAAATTATAATTATCATCGGACATTTGGGTGAGAAAATAAAAGAATACTTTGGTCAAGAATACAATGGTAAAAAAGTGACCTATATACATGCCGATCCTATGGGTACAGGCTTTGCACTATGGCAGGCCAAGGAGTATCTCACAGAACAATTCATCGTCATGTGCGGAGATGATCTTTATACGCGAAAGGATGTGACTGAGTGTCTCAAGTATGATTTTTCAGCTTTGGTAAGTATAGCTCAAGATATTCAAAGTGGTGGCAAAGTCATCTTGGAAAATAATATAATAAAAGACATTGAGGAGGGTACACATAAAAAAGGGAATGTGATAGCTACAGGTCTGTACGTTTTAAATCCAGAAATTTTTAAATTTGAATTGAAAAAGATTGATGGTAGAGACGAATATGGTTTGCCTCAAACCCTGATGCAAATAAAAGAAAAGGGAATACACGCGGTGTTTGCAACAGCTTGGCATCAAGTAACTTCACCTGCGGATCTAGAAGTTGCGGAAGATAAACTAAATTTTTTTAAATAAAAAGACCTCTTTTTAAAATTACCCTTCAAAATTTTGCTCCACCTCACCAAACTGCATTGTCTTTGGATCAAGCTTTAACCAAACACTTTTGCCAACTGAAGGAGGAGTGGTCATTGGTTCACTTGGTTTACGAACTGCATAATTTACCACAATCACATTGTCTCTCATTGTTCCTATGGTTGTTGTACCTTCATCAATATTCATTGATTGAGGTGATATTCGATCACCCAAAGGATATGAATCTGAACCTATGTATCCCTGTGTTGTATTGAGGACAGCAACAACATAAAAAAATGTTCCACTTCCTCCTCCGTCTTGAGTTACTATAAACACAGCATCTTCTCGTCCATCACTATCCAAATCATGCTTGATTTCATTTCCAAAATATCTGGTTGTAACTTCTTTTTTCTCGATACCATCCACAAGTGTGACTGGCACGTTTTCAACTTTAAATGATGAATTGCGAGCATCAAAAGTTGACTGATTACTTTGTAAAGTAAAAAAAGTAATGACAGTTATTACAAATACTACGACAACTATGTAAATGATAATTTTTTTCATACAATCATTATATTAGCTTTAAAACTATTTCTCAGAAAGTGTTTTTAATGCTTCAAGAGCCTTTGGCCACATTTCATTCATCACCTCTACATATGAATCAGGAAGATTTGTAAGTTCTATATCTAGCTGTGTACCACCGTCCTTTTCGTTGAAAGTGTAATTTTCAAAACCTTCACCCTCTACCTCCCAAGGCTTTTCAATACCGTTTTCAATCATACCAAGGTGCTTTATTGATATGTATTCATTCGGTTTATTTTTTGCTATAACACTAGACATACCACCTCGGGTATTTCCATTTTCATCTTTAGAAAGAAAAAGCATCTTTGAACCCTCACTCCAGTCACCTTCATAATATGAAGTCGCATCAAATGCTTTTGTCCATTCTCGATATGTCGCATCTTCGAGCATGGTGCTCCAGACTTTTTCTTTTGGGGCGTTTATAAAAATTGAAAAGTTTAAGGTTTTCATATTATTTTATTTGTGTTTTTTTAATGATAAATCAGAGGCTTCTATATTTTAACATTTTTAAAATAAAAAGCCCCCGTCTCGTGGTTGGTCCACGAAACGGGGATTGCATCTGATCACTTCAAGAGCTCCAGAGCTTTGATGAGGTACGCACCGGCCATATCCCAGTCTATCGGATCGAGTGCGTTTCCACTCGGACGAAGTTTTCCTTGAGCATCGATGCTTAAGTCAGGAAATTCTTTGACCAATGGCTCTACCAGATTGATACTGTCAGGACCGAGGCCACCCGCAGCCACAAGGCCGATGTACGGAAACCTATCTCTAATAGCCCGTGCAAATGGAAGAAGGGCAACCGCATTCATGCCTAAGCCTCGTCCCATACTAGTGTCGAGAAGCACACGATGGATCACTCCAACGTATTCTTCGAGACGACGCACAACTTCTTCAGGTCTATCGTTTGCCTCCTCGATCGACCTTTTACCAACCTGGAGGATCACTTCGATCTGCTTGTGAGATTTGTTAACGCCACTTGCAACTACTTCAGGGTCAGGCCACGGCATATCGAGCTGGAGAGCGTGAACGAATGGCCCAGCATATTCGAGTCCCCGCGCCAGGTCCGTGAACTTGGTGTCGTGTAAGTAGTCCGCATAGTGGAGACAGTAGTAAACATCATCGTCGTTCGGACGGAAGATGTCTGTAATCTTATCCTTCGGCGGAAATGCCTTCGACCACTTGGTCTCGATGCCATTTAGAGTTTTGAAGCTCATCATGACACCGACGTGTAGCATGCGTTGAGATCCGGAAGATCTATGTCTCCGGAACACCTCGAGCATTTTTGTCACCTGCTCGAAATTGGTGAAGTCGGTGACACCGATATATGGGGTTGTTTTCATTTTCAAGTCCTTTTCGTTTGTTTGTCTAATTTAAATACTACTAAAATATTGTCTAAATGCAAGAGAGAAAACTGTGCACGGTGTGTCAAATCTGCTAATATAACTATATGCAGAAAAAAGAAATTTCTAATGGCACTGCCCACAAACTACCTGATGATTTTAAAAAAGCCCTCGCTTCTTCCTCGAAAGCAATTGCTACTTGGGAAGATATTACACCCCTTGCGCGCAATGAGTGGATCTGTTGGGTCGAGTCGGTCAAGAAAGAGGAGACAAGAAAACATCACACAAAGAGGGCAGTTGCCGAACTTATAGGAGGGAAGCGCCGCCCTTGTTGCTGGGCGGGTTGTGTACATAGGAAAGATTAAATAATATGAAAAAAACTTCAGCAAAAACAGTTTCTGAATACAATGAATTACAAACAAAAAATGTAAAAGACATTTGTGATTTTTTGAAATTGAGTATAGATAAACACTTAAAGAAAAGTGAATCAAAAATCTGGCATGGCTCTCCCGTATGGTTTATAGATGAGAATCCAATAATCTCATATTCCGTCAGGGCAAGTGGCAAAGTCTCTCTTATGTTTTTTAGTGGACAAAGTTTTGAAGAAATAGATTTGAAACCCGAGGGTAAATTTAAAGCTGCAGAAATACTGTATGCAGATGTGAGTGAGGTTAAAGTAGCTCAATTAAAAAGATGGCTAAAGAAAGCAGAGACTATACAGTGGGACTATAAGAATATAGTAAAAAGAAAAGGTGTTTTGGAAAGGTTATAATAGTATTATTAAAAGTATAAAAATAAATTATATGGCAATCATCAATCCTCATATCAATTTCAATGGAAATGCTGAAGAAGCATTCAATTTTTACAAATCAGTGTTTGGTGGAGAGTTTGCAAATATTACGCGTTTCAAAGACCTTGCAAGCCCAGAATTCCCAGTAGCGGAAAAAGAAGAAAATAAAATAATGAATATTGCTCTACCTATTTATAAAAGTCATGTGTTAATGGGCAATGACATTCCAGAAAGTATGGGGCGAGTAAATGAAAGTGAAAACAGATCTAAAATAATTATTAGTGCAGAAAGTCGCGAAGAAGCCGATAAATTATTCAATGGACTTTCAGTAGGTGGAAGTATCGAATTCCCTATGAGCGATAGCCCTTGGGGTTCATACTTTGGAATGTTTAGAGATAAATACGGAATTGAATGGATGGTGGATTTTGATCCGAAATATAAGGGGAGGGGTTAATGTGGGAGATGGCGGAGTATCGCTAGTCTTTAAATCAGCTGAGATTTGTTTAAGGCGGTAGAGAATAGTTAGTTTAATATAGGAATTATAACACGAGTATTGTGGGGGAGTTTATGGAGTGGACCCCATCCATGAAGTTCGCATGTTCAGAAAATAAAAAAAAGAGCCGTCCAGGGTTTCTGGACGGTCTAGTTTTAATCTATGGAGCATTAAGCTCATCTCCATATCTGTTCGGTCAGTTCATAGTCATCTATATAACTTGGGATTCTTTTACCCTTATTAATCAGATTTGTAAGGACAAAGGTAGAAACCTCACACTGGACGACAAGTCTTTGACCATGCCAGTGACGACTAATCACTTTAGCTGTTCCGAGACCGTGTAAAACTTCTAGGCAAAACGTATCTCCCGGAGATAGTTGCTCGGGGCATTCTGTGATGAAGAATCTAACCGACCTAACCTCAGTCATATTTGAAGGGTTGATACGAAAAACCAGCAACGTTTCTTTTTTCATGGTGGAAGGGTATCTAGAATTGTTATTGTTGACGAAAAAGCTATTACTACAAAATGTTAACATACTTTAATAGATAAGTCAAATAAATAAAGTGAATTCTCACCCTACCTAAGTAGGCAAAAGAAAAACCCCGCTAGCATTCGCTACGGGGTCATGTCCTTATTTGTTGAGGAAGGATAACTTACTAATCAATCGAGCGTAGCTCACACCTCCTCGTGAGGACTCCATTCGTAATGGGCCTTGGAATCAGCAAGACGTATTGCGATAAGTGCGCCACTATCGATGAAAGTCCTGACGTATTCCATCCATAATCTTCCAAAACCCTCAGTCATTTTTTTATGCAAGCCCTTTTCGAGCTCACCTTCACATATCACATCCGCGATGAATGTCCTTGGGACCGGCATCTGATACCAACATGCTGTGACCGTGATTTCCGGAGATTTTTGCACCCCTTCACCTATGAGTTGAGAGAGCTCGATCCCAAAGGTTCTGGTGAGGGCTTCACTGATTCGCTGCTGATTTGCAGTTTGAGCCGCAAGATACTCGACACAACCGTACAAAATAACACTGATTTTCATATTTTTTATGGTGGCCTACTCGTTAGTTAATCGTGAGTGCGATTATAAGCCGACTGTAGCATTGCATTGACGTGATTAATGTTCTCAGTATCGAACAACCCGATGAATCCATGCGGGCATCCTTTTCTGGGTTGCTGATCTTGTCCAATATTGTAATCCGTGGAGTCTTCGGGTAGTCGGAAGGTTTTTCCGTCCTTAGCTACCTTGATCTTTTTTGAACTAAATTCGACTGCCTCCACATAAAGATCATTCGGGGCAGTGTATCGTAGAAGTACGAGCATAGGTTTATTGAGTTGATTTGTTTCAGTTTTCTAAAAGCGTGTGCTTGACTAAGGGTAATATTACTTATTTTATAAGGAAAAGCAATGACATATTATAAAAAAGTCCCCGTCGTTCGCTTTCGCTACTAGACGAGGGTTTTTGCCTACCGAAGTAGGTGTGATAGGGAAGTGGCGGTTGCTCGATTATAACTCATGAGATACAGTCCATCTTTATTCACGAGCGGACTATTTAAAGTGGCTCCCATAGAAAGATAAGAGTTGAGTGAGCGACGGTTTGTCACCACCCACTGCATCTTCCCATGAGTTTCAAGTAGTGTACGAAACACCTTCTGAATGAATTTGGGTCCATGCCCTTGATTCTTCAGATCAGTCCTTACTTGAAGACAAGACAGAAAAGGATAGCCAGAGGAAGCAAGTTCCTCGCTGATCGCCTGATTTTGCGCATCAATAAACTGCTCGGGGGAGCGTCGAAACAACATCATCCCTCCGACGTATTCTCTCTGGCGATCAGAAGTTACGAATTGCAGGGGAGTGATGTCTGAGGGATCTCCACATCGAAATGATTGTAAGATGCGATCACGGACATACATTCCGTTGGTTGAGAATCCAAGTGACTTAAGTGGTTTCAGCCAAGGAATGCATGATCCAAACTCGCTCATTATCTGATTGAATTGAATCACAAATGCTCGACCATCGAGACTTCGTTCAATGAGTTTCATTGTTTTCTTGCCCTTCTCTTGTTGAGGTTTGTGTCTAGGATTTGAATAGCTGACTAGGCATTATCTTACACATTTAGTCAAGAAAAGCAATGGTAATGCACCCCCCGTCATACTAAAACTAAATTTTTGATTGTATAACGTTAATTCTGATATAGATTGAATTTAAAAAATAAATAGACAATATTCCTACTATTGACCAGTATGTAATTGTTTTTCTCGAAGCTCAATTACGTATATTTTACCTTTTTCGGTGGTAATTTCTTTTGGAATATATTTACGAACAAAATTTTTATATTCAATATCAAATTTAATCCAAAATGGTTTAGCATTTACATAGGCTCCCCCTCTTTCATCGTCTGTGAACCTCAATTTAAGAGTTGATTCTTCCAATTTCTCTAAAAACATAAGACCTATAGCAACCTTGTCTTTCCAGTAAAATAACCTGACACTTTTTGTATTTTTATTATTTAATTCATACTTTTTAGCAAACCCAGAGCTTATACCTATTCCACCAGCTTCACCAACACTAATTAACGGTGTAAATCGTCCGCCACTATTTTTAAATTCCTCAGCGTCATTTATTCTATATTCATTATCCATGATGTTACTATACTACTACCAGTTATATTTTAAGTCAATATTGAATGTCTTATTAGGGTTAACCTAAAAGTTGACTACTTCTTATTTTTATTTCTTATTAACAAAATATTGTCTATGACAGCTTGATTGCTAGTATTTGAAGAGCTATAATCGTTATAATATGAACTTTTACAATATTAAAAAGCCACAGAACTCATACATTCTTACCGATACCCTTTAAAATAAGCGGTGAAGACACTTTTAACAGTGAGCATGCCCGAGGTTAGTCGGAAATGAACTATCCTAAGGATGTATGAGTTTTGTGACTTTTTATAAGGTATATTATATCACAAGACAAGATTAATTTTGTGGATAAAATAACAATATAATTTCTAGTTGATTACCATCTCTGATTAAAACTAAATAAATTTATTATCAAAAATAAAATAATCAAAAAAACCATGAAAAAAACAATAGTTTTTTATAGAAGTTCAGTGACAGGTAGAAGAGTTAAAAAAGCTTATGCTGAAAATCATCCAAAAACCACAGAGCGTGAGATTCATAAGAAAAAGAATAAGTAGTATATGATGAAGAAATCAGAGATGGTAATTAGGGAGAAATTTTTACAAAAAACTAAATACTTAATTAAAATGACCTAAAGTTTTTTCATATATTAAATAATTTCGTGCTCTACAGATTATATTATTACCGAACTTCAAAATATATATCTTTTAGTTAAATTGAGTATGGAAAAAGTAGAAAAGTTTGGGTTTATATAAAAGAAAAACCCGTCTACGATTATGACGTAGTACGGGTTTACGCATATTTTCCTCAAGTCATGTCACTTCAGATGACATTCGGACACACATTCAAGGTCAATAACTTTTGCCAGATTACTTTGATAATGACAAGTGGGGCAATGAAGATAATAATTCCAGATACAAGAAGACTTGTGCGCACCTGTGGCCTTAACAGATCCGTTAAATTTCTTTCCGCACCCAATACATTCAAAGTTGATGATTCGGAGCCCAATGATATTCTCACTATGCAAAGTGATATCATCTTTGAAAGATGAAACTTGTTGTTGAATTTCACTCGATTGAGATCTCAATTTATCCTCCTGTTGGTTATATTGTTGTTTGTCAAAAGACGAGTACTGTTCATTAATACTATAATGTATAAGTATATATATGTCAAATAGGCTCCGGCGGCAGAGATCGGTCACAGGTTCTCGCGTGCTCGCTCGACTCGCGGTCCACTTATTGTCTGCTCGCTCTGCTCACAACGACAATTCCTACGGATCAGATGAAATGCAAAATAGTTTACATTTCATCCCCGCCTCAGGCACCTTCGTACCTTCCGTCTTTCTCACCATGCGCCAGAATTAGTGATAAGAAAAACACCCAATTCTATTGTCTACTAATGCAGTAGTTCGTGCAGATTTCTTCAAATTGAAATGTTTCTATTGCACGATCAGTTAATGGTTTAGTTTTATCAAAATCTGCAATACCGTTTCTATATTCGATAAGATATGCTATGCCATTGTTAAAAAATACAATTGAATCAATAATCTGTTTAATGTAGGTTCTTCCTCCATCAAAAGTCCTCAGTCGGTTGTAAGTTATCCTATACGCAGGTTGGTTATGAAATGTGGTCTTATTTGATTCTATGGATCCATCTATATCCACCTTAACTTTTGGTAATTCATCCAAGATATAATCAACATACCTATCCAACTTTGTACTTGTCGGTTGCTGGTTTGGTGTTATGGCAATCGAAGGTCTTATGCCATCCATTGTGTATGGAGCCAAAAAGAATACAGTAGAATCAATTTTATCTATAGTCCAATGCTCAGGGAAAAGCATGGACCATCCGTTTGGGGAATCAGTAAAACTTTGAAATTTTGCATTTTCAGCCTTGAGTTCGCCCCGTTCATTTAGAGGAACCCATATAAGATAATCAAGTTCAGTATTAAAGCGACCAAAAAAGAACTGTAAGAGTGTCTCCATTATCTCTTCACGGGTTTTTCCGGTCTCCTGCATTGTTTTTTGGAGTTGTTTTTCCATATTAGCATTTTGTTGTGTAAGTGTAGGGATATAATCTATTTTCCATGAATCATTTTCTCTAAAAACATTAAATTTTACAGAAAGTTGTTTAATATCTTGTGATGTAGCCTGGATAGTATTTGTGTCTATACGTTCAAATTTAAATTGTAAATTATTCAAGTCTAGGGAATCAATCCAAGCTGAAGACCCTATAGTAACAGCTTGTTGTATAACGTCATTACCTTTTAAGTCGAGAGTGGTAGAAGCAGCAACAAGTCTAACAAGAACTACCGTAGCGATAGTAGTGAAATCCTTTCTAAGAAGTTCTTTTTTTGGTGATGTGCGAGCTGTGTCTAAAAGCGTATCAAAATATGACTTTGATTTATTTGAAATGAAAGAACTAGTTACAACAGCATCTTTTTTCTGGATTGAGGTTAGGAATTTTTGTATTGTTGATGTGATATCAGCTTGGTCTTTAGGAGAAATAGTTTCGACATTATTTATTTGTACGGTAATAGGTGATGTTGTTACTTGAACTAGTGGACTTTTTTTTACAGACTCAGATATTTTTGGTTGGGTAAGGGTTTCATTTATAACAGTTGTTGTTGCTATAACGTTATGTGTAGAAGTATCAATAGCTTTATTTTCCAAAATTTTAACTTCTTGCTCTAGCTTAATATTTTTGTCACTGAATACTTTCCATGTAAAAGGATTCCACCAAACAGCAAAAACTGAACTTGGAAAAATAATTATCGAAATAATAGCCGTAACAAAAAACAGAAGGGTTGTTCTTTTCATATTTTATTTATTATTCTTTTAACTGGCTCCGGCGGCAGGGATCGAACCTGCGACCAATCGATTAACAGTCGATTGCTCTACCGCTGAGCTACACCGGAATGTGTTTTTGTATTGCGATACTTACTTTTGAAAGAACAACTCACTTAAGAAAAGGAGAAATGCTTGTGAAGAGCCTTTCGCAGGCCGACGGGCCGAGAAGAGCAAAAATCCACCAGGATTTTATGCGAGCTCTGAACAAGTATTTGTACTTTTCTTCTAATTTCAAGGAACAATGTTATCATAGCAAATATGTATGTAAAAGTGAAGATAATCACCGGTTCGAGGAGGGAAGTCGTAACAAAGATACAAGAGGACCTTTATGATGTATCTGTAAAAGAAAAACCTCTAAATAACAATGCCAATAGAAGGTTATTAGAAATAATGCATGAGATTTTTAAAAACTCATCTATACGAATAATTTCCGGACACCATTCACCGAGTAAGATTTTGAGTATAGAAACTAGGTAGGGTATAATGTAGGTATTACTAGCATAATCAAAAAACTATGAACATAAACATAAAAACCAGTACAATCAGTCTTACCCCAGCCATTTCCGATTATGTAGAGAAGCGCATGGCACCGATAAAAAAGTTTTTAGAAGATGATACTACAGCTCAATGTGATCTCGAATTAGCCAAAACTACAAACCATCATAAACATGGAGATATTTTTAAGGCTGAAATACATATAGTAGGTAAGGACAAAAATATCTATACTAGTGTAGAAAAAGAGGATCTATATGTGGCTATAGATCTTGTAAAAGATGAAGTGATAAGAAAATTAAAATCTTCAAAAGACAAAAACCAGTCTTTGTTACGCCGCGGGGGAGCTCAAGTAAAAAATATCATTAAAGGCCTCTGGAACTAAATTAAGTTTCGGTATTCTGTCTCTGTCTTACCTTCAGGGATAACTTTCTCTATGGTCAATGTGCCATCCTCAAATGAAGCCTTTGTCACCTTCATGCGTGTTTTCTGTCCATCTTTCTCAATGAAAAAGAATGCGGAAGGCCAACCATCGTAGGCTTGGATTTTAAGATAATTTTTGTAAGGGTCTTCTTTAAGATCAAGGAGGCCATCTTCTTTTTGAATTTTCTTGGTGTAGGTGGCTAATGCATGGTCCTGCTCCTCTTCTTTTATTTTACCTTCTATCCAATCAGGCAAAATAGAGACAATCAGGTCCGATCCAGCTTCGACAATAGCTTTTCCAAGAGTTCTTGCTTGAGGTGGCCAAGGTTCTAAGACCACTTCTTTCTTTGCGACTATAGGTCCATGATCCATTTCACTATCCATTCTTATGATAGTCACGCCCGTATTTTTTTCATCATTTAAAATTGCTGTCTCGATAGGGCAAGAGCCACGAAGTCTTGGTAAAAGCGAACCATGAATATTAAGAGATTTTGCTCGAGGAATATTTAAAATATTTTCAGGAATTATTTTGCCATAAGCGATAACAACAAAGACATCACAGTTATGTTTTTTTATTACTTCAATAAAACTTTCATCTTTCAAAATTTCTGGTTGATAGACCGGTATTGAGTTTTCTTCCGCCCAGATCTTCACGGGAGATGAGGTCAAAAGCATTTTTCTTCCACTTGGTCGATCTGGTTGAGTGACTACAAAAGAAATTTCAAAACCAGCGTTATAGAGCTTTTTTAAGGTCATTACTGAATAATCTGGTGTACCAAAGAATCCTATCTTAATCTCTTGTTTAATTTTATTATTTTGCATCTTTTTTCAATTCCTCCGGTGGCACATCTTCCACATCAGTAGCCTTATCTATAAAAAGTATACCATCAAGATGATCTGTTTCGTGTTGGAAGATTTGCGCTAGCAAACCACTAGCCCCTCTTTCCACTTTTTCTCCGAGTTCATTGTAACCCCTCAAGGTGGCTTTGATAGACCTATTGACCTTGCCGTACTTCCATCTTACAGAAAGGCAACCTTCTTCTACTTGATGTTTGTCTCGAGATAGCTTGGTGATTTCAGGATTTATAAAAACAATATCCTTTCCTATGCTTTTGTATTCAGAATCAGCTTCTTTCATAACCAAGTCCGACACAGCAAAGATCCGCAAAGACACGCCGATCTGTGGTGCAGCAATCGCCACACCATCCTTTTGTCTGGACATGGCTTGTTTCATATCAGATATCACTTTCTGGATCTTATTTGAAGTGATATCTTCAATCGGAACATTCTGTGCAACCTTTCTTAGTATAGGGTTTTCTATCTGCAATATGGCTACCTCACCCCCTGTTTCAATTTTTGAATCTTTACTCATAATATATAAAATTTACTACAAAAGCGTCTCCGGGTCTACTTTTATACTTATAGCAGGGGAGAGGCCACGAAGTTTCTCGACCAGGTCCATGTTTGGCCAATTCTCTTCGGGGATACGAATAAGTCCATGCAAAACATAATTTCCTTTGACGGTATGGGTGAAAGCTGGGAAAACTTCGACTTCAAAAGGTTCAAGTAGGTTTTGTGTTTCCTCCATCTCTTTGACTATTATTTCTTTTTTACCCTCTAGAGTTAATTTGATCAATGTTGTAAATGGGGGATAATTAAATTTCTTTCTAGCCTCAATCTCTTCTCTATAAAAGTCACTCATATTACCTTTGAGACCATATTCAAAAACTTTTTCATCTGGTTTGCGAGTCTGCACCACAAAGTTTTCATTGGTAAAGGATCTCATACGTATAAGCATATACAAAATCTTTTCTTGTATTCGAAAATCAGGCAAGCTAAAAAGTGAATCCAGAGAAATGATCGCCGAACTCTCTACTTTTTCATGAATATAGGGAAGTATCATTTCGGTTCCTAGAAGTACGCTGCCGGGTTCATTTTTAAACTTTTGTATCAAATCGCGGGCCTTTTCATCCGTCTTTACGCTATCCGAATCTATTTTAAAAAGTTTAATATCTGGGAAAATTTCAAGAATCTTTTCTGCTACAGTATCAATACCTATACCGATCGTTGTCAATTTCCAGCTATTGCAATGTTTACAATATTCTTCAGCCGAACGTCTCTCGCCACAGCGGTGACACATGAAAAAAGTTTTATGAAGCACTACTGGCAAGCTGCAATTGTTGCAGAGAACTATAGTCTGGCAATCTCCACATATTGTACTAGGGGAAAGACCTCTTCTTGTACAGAGTATTATCATTTGCCCACTTTCATCTCTAGTTTCTTTTATCAAATTTTCGACCTCACTTGAAATAACAGAAAATGGTTTCAATTTCATATTTACCAAAAGATCTCTCGCTGTACTCAATGATCTAAATTTGAATGGCGAGGCTTGTATTAGTTCACCTTCACTTTCTTTGTAAAGTGTTTCGGTACGTAGCATATTGTCTCCATAAAATATTTTGATACCTCTTTTCTTCGCCAAAGTTCCGGCAATATGTCGAATATCTAGAAACGGCCTACGAGCGATCTTGTAGGCTTTATTGCTTTCCTTCTCAACAATAATTGTTTCAATGTCATTTCTTGAAATAGAGAGGAACCCTCCAGTTCCGACTATAACCACAGGATGCTCTTCCTTAATAATTTTGTTCCAACTTGCCACTATGTCCTTTGAGGCCAAACCTCCATGGAGAATAAAAGCATAACCCTCAATGCCTTTTTCAATTAAATTAAAAATATGATTGGCGTCCTCGATCGTCGGCACCAAAAGAAAAACAGATTTCTTCTTGGCGAATTCTTGACGTATCAGACTTTTCCACGCCCCGTACCTCTCATCATTATCTCCTTGCGATACGTATTTTTCATGCGTGCTTCTCATTTCAAAATCCTCGCCCTTTTTTAATTTGTCTATATTTTTAATTATATAATCTGGCGTTATGGAGTTTATAATATTGCCGATACTTGTGGCATAATATTTCGATACTTCTTCGGCCATTTCGATAAAGGCTTTGGAAAAAAATTCCTTACTCTTCATTTTCTCGATTTTTTTTAAAGTAAAAGCCGCTCCACGTATCTCACTTTTCATATTTTCTGCTTCTCGGACAGAGATGACAATAGCCGAAGAATTTTTTTTGCGAATAGGGATTTCAACAATAGCTCCGATAGGGGGAGTGAGGGAAGTGAAATATGAAAGGGTATCGCCCCCAAATCTCTTTTTGATAGGTATTACCTCGATGATGTTCATGTATATATAGTATGTTAAAAAAGAAAAACCCGCCAACGTCTGAAAAACGCGTGCGGGTAATCGCTCCACCGTGTTGACTCACTTACTTTTCTCAAGGAGCTCCAGCATGCGCTCTCCATAGAACTCTTCGAACCCTTGGTTCAGGTCGTTCCCAAAGCAATACCTTGCCAAATAGTACAGCTCTTCCAGTTCTATTTTTAAAAGAAGTGATTGGTCTTTTGAGTGCTCCATTGCTAACTTCCACAACTTGTCTTTGCTCGACTCAAGTAGGATGTGCCAGTTATAGTATTCATTCTCTTCTAAATCAGTAAGGCACTTCAATTTAATTACCTGGGATTTTATTTCTTTCCAGATCTGATTGTAGACGAATTCCTGTGCGCAAAGCAATAACGTAAATGCCAGGAACATTACTCCCAATGATACCGATGAGGTAAGAGCAAGGTCCCCATACTCACCAAATGACATTATTGACGATATTAAAAATAAGATTAAGGCGATGGTTGCTAATCCACCCGTCATTGCCCCAATATTTCTGCGGTGCATTGCCATTTGTCCCACAAAACCAAGGTTAAAATGTTCCTTGGCAATGTGGTTGACCATTTCGGATGGTATTAATTGAGCTTCATTTGCATCTGTTTCCATATTCAATGTCCTCTCTATCTTGTCGTTAATGTTGGTTGGAGATTTTCTACCACTTCTCGAAAATCAAAGTTTCAAGAGAGTACTTCCTAAGGGAAGTTCCAAGTCTTTTAGACAAACCGACAAGTACTTTTGTCCGGGAAAAATTATATATTAAAATAGTTATTATGTCAAAAAAAGCCTAAAAATAAGAGGATGGAGAGGGTACAGGGTCTGCCGAGGCTTTTCTTATATCACAACACATCAATAACGGAATTTGAACTTGAAACCTTTTTTAAAAATGAGAGAATTAATAAAACTACCATGATACAAGTATTAAAAAGTCTATTTAAGAAAAGAGAAATTAAGACCTCAAAAAAATATAAGAGTTTATCTGACTTTTTTGCCAATGCTTCAGTTAGTGAACAGAGGAAAATTTTTACTGATGTGGCTCATAGATCAAATGAAGATCAGCTTAAGGTTTTCAAAGAAGCACATCTAAAGACCAGAGCCAATTAGCTAAAAGCATCATTTTACCCACTCCGGTAACATGATCAGGAATTACTTATTTCTATTTGCCCAAACCATTTTGTCGGCGTCGGTAATATGGTTGTTGTATAAAAAGTTTCTAGAATTTGTAAATCTCCCTCCAAACACGTACAATGTAAATCACAATAAATTATATGAAAAATGACACTTTTATAATAGAAGGTCTAGCCGGGAGAAAGACTTTAAATGGGGAGATAAGCATAAATGGCGCCAAAAATGCTGTACTAAAAGCTATGGCCGCCTCTCTACTTTTCTCCGATGAAGTAAAACTTGAAAATGTACCACAGACCGAAGATGTAAAGAAAATGGTAATTCTTTTGGAAAAGATTGGAGCAAAAGTAAAACATCAAGGATCTTCAATCTCCATAGACACAAAAAACGTCTCCTCAAGTGATCTCGAAAAAAATATTTCTCAAAGCATGAGATCCTCTGTAGTTCTTACAGGCCCACTACTTGCGCGCTTCGGCAAAGTAAGCTTTCCAGCACCTGGAGGTTGTGTGATCGGCGCAAGACCCGTCGATCTTTTTATTGAAGCCTATAAGAAAATGGGAGCAAATGTGGATTTGAAAAATGATACGTATTATATAAGCGCAAAAGAGGGCAAGCTCGAGTCTTCAGAGATATTTTTTAATGTACAGACCGTCGGTGGCACAGAGACTTTGATGATGGCAGCTGTACTTGCACAAGGCAAAACTATTTTAAAAAACTGCGCAATGGAACCAGAGATCGTCTCTGTAGCAGAATATCTCAACTCTTGTGGAGCAAATATAAAGGGTGTAGGAACTTCGACTATAGAAATAACTGGAGGCAGTCTTTTGGAATCTAAGGGAAAGGCATATGTTACATTGCCAGATCGTATCGAAGCTGGAAGCTTTCTTTTGCTCGGAGCTTTGTGTGCCGACAATTTGAAAATAAAAAACTGCAACCCATTACATTTGGAATCTACAATTTCTTTATTGAAAGAATCAGGGGTGCCGATTTTTGTAACAGAGAATAGTATCGAAATAAAAGACAATGCAAAAATAAAAAATTCTGATCTTAAATCTTTTAATATCAGAACCCATGAATACCCAGGTTTTCCGACTGATCTTCAAGCGCCGATGGTTACTTTTCTCACACAAGTATCTGGAGAGAGTATGGTTTTTGAGACCATTTACGAAGGTCGTTTCAAATTTACCCAAAATCTGACCAAGCTTGGTGCAGAGATCACGACCATGAACCCGCGCGAGATTTTGATCCATGGCAATGCAATTTTAAAAAGCATTGAAAATGAAACACTCGATGCTTATGATATACGCGCTGGCTTTGCAACCGTGATGGCAGGCCTTATCGCTAAAGGTAGCTCAACCATAAACAACATTTACTATATAGATCGAGGTTATGAATCTTTAGAAACTCGTCTATCTGCTATCGGTGCAAATATCACAAGAAAGACAAATACAAATTAAAAAATAATGAACTTCTTCTCTCAAAAACTCGGCATAGACTTGGGTACTGCAAATACTCTAGTTTTCGTACCTGGAAAGGGAATAGTGCTCAATGAACCTTCTGTTGTCGCTGTCTCTGAACAAGACAAAAAAGTTTTGGCTGTAGGGATCGAGGCCAAAGAGATGATCGGTAGAACCCCAGACAACATTATCGCCTATCGACCTATGAAAGATGGAGTGATCGCTGACTACCGTGTGACTGAAGCTATGCTTCGATACTTTATAGAAAAGGCTTTAGGTAAATGGAATATTTTCAAACCAGAAGTGATGGTTTCTGTGCCCGCAGGTATCACTTCTACCGAAAGACGAGCGGTGATAGAAGCTGCTATACGCGCTGGGGCAAAGAACGCCTATGTGGTGAAGGAGCCAATACTTGCTGCAATCGGCGCAGGTATACCTATTCAAGAAGCCAAAGGGCATATGGTGGTGGATATCGGTGGAGGGACTACCGACGTCGCAGTGATCTCTCTTGGAGGTATTGTGGCTTCGACTTCTGTAAAGTGCGCGGGTAACCGTATCGACGCTGCTATTGCAGATTATATAAAAAAGACTTTCAACCTTGCGATCGGAGACAAAACAGCAGAGGATATAAAAATCAAAATAGGTTCAGCGATACCAGTCGATGAGGAGCTTTCAATGCAAGTTAAGGGTCGAGACTTTGTCTCTGGACTTCCTCGTGCCACTGAACTCAAAACCAATGAGATAGTAAAGGCTATCAACAAAGAACTTCGAGATATAATCAAAGCTATCAAAGATGTATTGCAAGAGACACCTCCAGAGTTGGCTTCAGATATTATCGATCAAGGCATTATCATGACTGGAGGTTCATCCATGCTACGCAATTTCCCGGAATTGGTTTTCAGAAGGATAGGTGTTAAGGCCAAGCTAGCCGATGATGCGCTTTTCTGTGTAGTGAAGGGTACAGGTATCGCGCTTGAGCATCTCGACGTCTACAAGAAAAGTGTGATCTCCAAGAAATAAATGAAAAATAATTAGAGGAAATAATAAAATAATTTAAATCTATGAATGAAAATGAAGTAGTGCAAAAAATAAATAAAGAAAATCTTTATACAGGATTCAAAGTCCTTTTGAAATATCTTGGACAATACAAGAAAAGTATTATTTTTTTAAGTGTGATCGGTATTTTGTCGGCTATAGGTAATGGAGTAATACCTTATATAGCGGGTAGGTTCTTTGATGCTATCATCACTCCTTCCTCCACTCAGATTTTGGGTTATACTTTTTCCTTGTATATTGTACTGCTTATTCTATGGTCTATCGCTCAGCTTATTACTTATATTCTAGATTGGAGAATTAACATCACTAGTGAATATCTTTCGAACACTATCTGGCTCGACTATCTTTCCAAAGGTTTTGGTTTCCTTTTAAATTTACCAATGTCTTTTCATAAAAAGAATAAGATAGGAGAGATAGGAAGTAAAATCAATGCAGCAGCAGGATCTCTCGAAACTATTGCAGGGCGTATCGTCATTGACCTTAGTCCACAGATCTTAAGTATCGTTATTGCTTTGTCTATAGCATTTTATCTAAAACCAATTCTAGCCCTCGTACTTGTCGTGGGACTTGTGGTTTATATCTTGGTTTTGATTTCAAAGGTAAAGCCATTGGCGGGTATTCAAAAGGATTATTATGATAAGCTTTCTTTTCTTTGGGGTGACATTTATGACGTGATCGGTAACACTTTGGCTATAAAACAATCTACATCAGAAAAATACGAACAAGATAAAATTTCAGACAAAACCAAACTCGCTGTGCCTCTCTGGATGAAGCTCACCAAGGTATGGGGAACTCTGAGTCTATATCAAAGAATTATTATTCTTCTAACTCAAATAGTTATTTTTATAATTTCTGTATATTATATTCAACAAGGGTCTATGACTATAGGAGAATTGCTAGCTTTCAATGCTTATGCAGCTATGATCTTTGGTCCATTTATAACGATAGCCCGCAATTGGCAGACTATTCAAAATGGAATTGTTAATATCCAAGAGACAGAGAAGATTTTGCAGATCGATCCAGAGAATTATCATCCAGAGAACGCTGTTTCTTTTGAATTGAAGGGAAGTATTGAATTTAAAAATGTTGATTTTTATTATGATAAAGAAAAACCAGTTTTGAATGGGATTTCTTTCAAGGTAAATGCAGGAGAAGTGATAGCCCTCGTAGGAGAATCTGGTGTTGGCAAAAGTACGCTCATAGACCTTATCTCTGCGTATCACTTTCCTATCGAAGGTCAGGTTCTCATAGATGGTCATGATATTAAAAATGTAAATTTGAATCAATTGCGCTCTCAGATCGCTATCGTGCCTCAGGAAGTTGTACTTTTCAACGATACGATAAGGACTAATATAAAATACGGTAACTTCCATGCTAGTGATGAGGAGATGGTGGTGGCTGCCAAGAAAGCGCATGCGCTAGACTTTATAGAAAGATTTCCTGAAAAGTGGGAGCAGATAGTGGGGGAAAGAGGAGTCAAGCTTTCTGTCGGTCAGAAGCAGAGAGTAGCTATAGCAAGGGCGATCCTGCGTAATCCAAAGATTCTCATTCTCGATGAGCCGACTTCAGCACTCGACGCTGGTTCAGAGAAAATAATCACTCAAAGTCTAGAGGAGCTGATGGCTGGCAAGACTACATTTATTATTGCGCATCGCCTAAGTACTGTTCGTAAGGCCAATAAGATTCTGGTTTTCAAAGAGGGAAAGATTATTGAAACCGGTACTCATGCTGAGCTTATTAAAAAAGATGGGGGAGAATACAAGAGGCTCTATGATCTGCAGATAGGGTTGGTGGAGTAGTGAAAATAAAAAATATGAACCCCTTCGATTATCTAAAATCTCTAGAACATCACGCATATTTTATACATGCTTTTAATGATTCAGTTGATCATCTAAAAGAATTTTTGAAAAGAAAATTTAAAATAAATCATAATCAAAACCCCGACTTCTATCATGAAAAGTTTGAAACCTTAGGGATAAACGATAGCAGAAAAATAAAAGAGAATCATCTATCGAAAAGTTTTGAGGAAGGTGGTAAGAGGATTTTTATAATAGAAGCTTTTTCCATAACCCATGAAGCTCAAAATTCTCTATTAAAAATTTTTGAAGAACCAAATGCAGGTAGTCACTTTTTCCTTATCATGCCTTCACCTGCAGTCCTTCTACCTACACTTCGTTCACGGCTTTATATAGTAGAACAAAATAAAGACAATCAAAATACTCAAGGTATAAAAGAAGCCAATGAGTTTTTGAAACTTTCCAAAAGAGACAGAGTGGCTTTTGTGGATGAGCTTGCAAAGCAGATTAGTGATGAAGTTTTAAACAAAAATGATGCACAAAACTTTTTAATTTCTCTTGAAATAGCTTTATATAAAGAAAAAGGACTTCGAGATATAAAGGGCCTTAAGGCTATTCTCAAAGCTCGAGATTATCTGAGTGACCGTTCATCTTCAGTAAAGCAGCTGCTCGAATACGTGGCTTTGAGTGTATAGGCTATTGCAAATTATTCAAGGAGATTATATATTTATTTATGGTCAGATATTAAAAGACACTATGAAAACTATAATCGTGTCGGAAAGGAGGGATCTTATCTAGTCAACGGGGCCCGGTCAAGTGACTGTGGCCCCGCCTTTTTTTATTTATTTTCATAATATGATACAATACGAGAACTATGGCATACGATTTTTCAAAATTTAAAAAAGCATTAACAGGTACAGAAGAATGGGTTAAGAAAGAATTTTCAGGTATTCGCACAGGGCAAGCTAGTCCAGCACTTCTTGATGGTGTGAAGGTGGAGTCTTTTGGTACATTTGTCCCTCTTATGCAAGTGGGGAGTGTGATGACCGAAGGTGCTCGTACTATACGCATCGCCCCTTGGGATGTAAGTCAGTCAAAGGATATCGAAAAAGCTATCACTATTGCCAACCTCGGTGTATCTGTTTCTATAGACGACAAAGGACTTAGAGTGAATTTCCCAGAGTTAACAGCAGAGAGAAGAGTACAGATAGTAAAGCTTGCGAAAGAAAAGCTTGAAGAAGCAAGAAAACAGATCCGTCTTCATAGGGATGAAGCAATGAAAGATCTTAAAGCAAAAGAGAAGGCTGGAGGCATAGGTGAAGATGAAGTCTTTAGACACGAAAAAGAAATTCAAAAATTTGTAGATGAAATAAACAAAAAGCTCGATGAGGTTTATTCAAAGAAAGAAAAAGAAATAATGCAATAAAGAAAGGTCTATGTTTACTACAGTTATATTTTTATTAGTTCTAGCGATTCTTATCTTTGTCCATGAACTAGGGCATTTTCTAGTAGCTCGTTGGTGTGGAATACGCGTCGATGCCTTTGCTTTAGGCTTCGGTCCGAAACTTTTTTCAAAAAAGGTAGGTGAGACAACCTATTCCTTGAATCTCATTCCTTTCGGTGGCTATGTGAAGATCTTCGGAGAAAATCCAGATGATGAAAATACCAATGGTCCAGATAAGCATAGAAGCTTTGTTCATAAGCCAAAGTGGCAACAGATAAGTGTGCTCTTGGCCGGTATTTTCTTCAATTTTATTTTCGCTTGGCTTCTAATCATCATTGCTTTTATTTCTGGTGTGCCATCTTCAGTTGAAAGCTATCCACAGTATAGAGACAATATGAAAGATACGCATATTGCTATTACCTTTGTAAACACCGGTTCACCTGCAGACAAGGCTGGTCTCAAAGCAGGAGATACTATCCTTGCCAACTCGCTAGAAGAAATTCAAAAAAATATAAATGACAGTAAAGAAAGTGGGGTAGATATAAAATACACCAGAGATGGAATAGAATCTTCTGTAAAAGTTATTGCTGAAAAGGGAATAGTCGAAGACAAATACGCTATAGGTATCGCCATGGATCATGTAGCTATCTTACAGCTACCTATTCACAAAGCTATATGGGAAGCTTCTCGCTTCAGTGTTCATATAATAGGCGCTACATTTACTGGTCTTTATGAATTAGTCAAAGGGATTTTTGTTGGAGGTGAAGATTCAAAATCAGCTTTAGCGTCAGTCACTGGACCTATAGGTATTGCTAGCCTTGTGGGTGATGCAGCGAAGCTTGGCTTCACTTATCTCATTATGTTCACCGCACTTATTTCTATAAATCTTGGAGTGCTTAACCTTGTGCCGTTTCCAGCGCTCGACGGAGGGCGGGTTTTCTTTGCTCTAATTGAAATAGCTATCAGGCGACCTATAAAGCCAGCTATAGCAAACTATGCAAATGCAATAGGCTTCTTCTTACTTATTACGCTCATGGTTGTGGTGACTTATAAAGATATACTGAGGGAGTTTGTGAAATAGATTTATTTATTTTTCATCAAAAGAAGATAGCCAACTAAGATAATAGCTATCGCTAGTAATACAATTAAGATTATCAATTGTGTAGTCATAAATTATTTTAAAAAAGCAAACCGCATACTTCTATGCGGTTGTTTGTTCTACAGAAACCTATGGTTGCGGTCTTTGACTCAGTAGTTGCATGACTTGGCTGAGAGTTAATGGTGTTTCTAGACCCTCAGCAATAATAACTTTAAATTTTAAATCAGTAATAGTCACTAACTTATTTGGACTGATAACACTTAACCCTCCTGATTCTGAAGGAGCACTTTTAAGATATTCAGTAAACTCACCTTCAGAATATTCGGTGAATTTAAGGAGCTCTTTAGCCTCTACTTTATATGCAATAGAGAGAGGGCGAATATCAGAAAGTCTGATACCCTTAACTCCAGTCTCCAATTTATAGATTGCCATCTGACTCAGAGAAATTACCCCCGTATTGAAAGATATTTGAGCCATGGTGAGATCAAGCTGAGTGCGCCTTTTTCTTAGGAATCTACCACCATCTTCCCGCAGTTTTTGGTTGGATTTTGCATTTTTCATAATGTCGATGGGCTTACTAAATAAATTAACTGACCATACCAGTCATCAGTACGGTATCAACTGAAGAAAATACTACGTCGAAGTGATAAGAATGTCAAATTTAAAAAACATAAGGTCTAATTTATCCTTCCTCAGGAGTTTCGATAGTGCCCGAGGTATTTTGGTGGTGGCACGATAATTAATTATAAGGTTCAATTGAAAATCTCCCGCATTTAATGTAGTATTGAGCATATATTTATGAAACAATCACTACTATTCACCAAAACTCGCAAAGACGCTCCAAAGGATGAGGTATCAAAGAATGCCCAGCTACTCATCCGAGCTGGTTTTATTCACAAAGAAATGGCTGGGGTCTATTCGTTTTTGCCTTTAGGATTGAGAGTGATGAATAGAATTCTGAATATCATTCGCGAAGAGATGAATAGTATAGGTGGACAAGAAGCGCATCTTACCGCTTTGCAAGAAAAGAAAAATTGGGAAATAAGTGGCAGATGGAGTGATGAAGTTGTTGATAATTGGTTTAAAACAAAATTAAAAAATGAAACCGAACTTGGTTTGGCGTTTACTCATGAAGAACCTCTGACAAAGATGATGACAGAATATGTAAGATCTTTTAGAGACTTGCCTGTGTATGTCTATCAGATACAGACAAAGTTTAGAAATGAAACTCGTGCAAAAAGTGGCATCATGCGAGGTCGGGAATTTCTTATGAAAGATCTCTATTCTTTTAGTAAAGATGAAAAAGAGCATGAAGAGTTCTATGAAAAAGCAAAAGGTGCTTATAGTAAAGTTTTTGAAAGAGTAGGTCTTGGAGATAAAACCTACCCAACCTTTGCATCTGGTGGTTCCTTTTCAAAATATTCTCATGAATTTCAAACTATTACAGATTCTGGAGAAGATATTATTTTTGTAAATAAAGAAAAGAAAATTGCTATCAACAAAGAAGTTCTTAATGATGAGGTTCTGGCAAATCTTAATTTAAAAAGAGAAGATCTAGTGGAAGCCAAAGCGGTAGAGGTTGGAAATATTTTCTCTCTCGGTACAAAGTATTCTAGTGTTCTCGATCTAAATTATGTCGATGAAAAAGGTGAGAAAAAGTCTGTAGTAATGGGTAGCTATGGTATCGGTCCGAGCAGACTCATGGGTACAGTTGCCGAAGTTCTTTCTGATGACAAAGGCTTGGTATGGCCTACTAGTATCGCACCTTTTGACATACATCTTATAAGTATAGAAGACAAAGAGGGTAAAGTGAAAAAGCAGTCAGAGGAGATTTATAGAAAATTAAATGAAAACGGCAAATCAGGTAAAGATAAAATAGAAGTTTTGTGGGACGATAGAGACGCTCGAGCTGGAGAAAAGTTTGCAGATAGTGACCTTATCGGTATACCTATGAGAGTTATAGTAAGTGAGAAAACTTTGGCAGAAGGATCGGTTGAAGTTAAAGACAGATTGAGCGGAAAGACAGAGATGATAAAAATAGAAGATTTCCTTAAGAAATAAAAATGAAAGAATTTAAAAAGAAAGTATACAACTATCTATCCAATGATATAGGTATTGATTTGGGAACAGCCAATACCTTGGTTTATCTTCGTGGTCATGGAATAGTGGTGACTGAACCTTCGGTGGTAGCGGTCAATCAGAAAACCGGTCGTGTGGTAGCTATAGGGACCGAGGCCAAGAATATGCTTGGACGTACCCCTCCACACATTGTAGCTGTCAGACCCCTTGTTGATGGAGTTATTTCAGATTTTGAAGTGACAGAGGAGATGATCGCCTATCTGGTCAAGAAAGCAGAGCTATATTCCAAGAAAATGTTGGGGCCACGCGTAGTTGTCGGTGTGCCTTCTGGTGTTACAAATGTGGAGATACGTGCTGTGCGAGATGCCACAAGAAATGCTGGAGCTCGTGAAGTGTATATAGTAGAGGAACCGATGGCGGGTGCTATCGGTATACGTCTACCTATACATGAGCCTGTGGGAAGTATGATCATCGATATCGGTGGTGGTACTACAGACATAGCTATCATTTCTCTTGGTGGTATCGTCAGATCTAAAAATTTAAAAATTGCTGGAGACAGACTTAACAATGACATTATTTCTTATATTAGAAATGAATTCAAAATTTTGATAGGAGAAAAAACTGCAGAGTATATAAAGATAGAAGTCGGAGCGGTGGTGACTCCACATGAACCACTAGAGACAACCATCCGTGGTCGAGATCTTATAACTGGTTTGCCAAGAGAGGTGGTGATTACGGATTCTGATATTCGAGAAGCGATATATTCGTCCATCGAAACCTTGGTGGAAGCTACAAAAGAAGTTCTAGAAATCACTCCACCAGAAATACTTTCTGATGTTATGAATAGAGGCATCCATCTAGTAGGTGGTGGGGCTTTGATAAAAGGCCTAGACAAGCTTCTTTCAACCACCTTAAAAATCCCGGTTTATATTGCCGAAGATCCTTTGACAGCTATCGCTCGCGGTACGGGTATTGTTCTTGAGAATCTGGATAAATATAGTGATGTATTAATACAAAATGAAGACGAATTACGAGTTCAAAAGTAGTATTAAAAGTAATAAAATCAGCCTTCCATTAAGGGTGGTTTTTGTTATTGTTATTCTCTTAATTATTTTTCATATTTTTTTACCCAAGGCATTGCCGTCTTTTTTCTTGAGCTTGGTTAAACCTTTTTGGTCTGCAAATATTCCTGATCGCAATCTTTTGCAACCCTTGTCTCAATTGAATCAAAGTCTTTTAATCTCTCAATTCAAAATTGAAAATGAAGAGCTTAAGGAATTCTTAGGAAGAGCGAATCAAGAAAAATCTGTCCTAGCTTATATTCTAAAGAAGCCACCATTTACGGCCTATGATTCTTTTGTGCTAGACATTGGTAAAGACAAAGGTATTGAGGTCAAAGATAAGGTATATGCCATCGGAGATATCTTGATTGGAGAAATAGATGAGGTTTATGGAGAGACATCGAGGGTCAAGCTCTATTCTTCTCATGGTCAGAAATATGAAGTGCTCATAGGAGAAAATAGCGTTCAGGTCAATGCGACAGGTAGAGGCGGTGGAAACTTCGAAGCTATAATACCTAGGGATATAAAGGTGGCTATAGGAGACAAGATTATTATTCCAAATATTTCAAACTCGGTTTTTGGTATTGTTGGTGAAGTACTTGTGGATCCGGCCAAAGCTTTTTCTACAGTTATCTTTTCTTATCCTATCAATATTTATGAACAGAAGTGGGTAGTTGTATCTTATGAATAAAAAGATAATATTAAGAATAGTTATAGGTTTTGCAATGATGGGCTTTCTTATATGGGGCTATTGGTGGCTTACTTGGGCTTTGGCTGTTGTTTTGCTTTTTTCTTTTCCTTTATATTTTGAAATCATTTTCTTTGGTATAGTGTATGATGCTCTATATGGAGATTATGTTTTTACCTTGCTCAGCATAATTTTATTTTTAATTTCTTTTTTTATTAAAAAAAGTTTAAGCGCTTATGAATCGCAAAATTAGAAACAGAAAAGACATTGCCCCCGACGAGATCTTTATTGACTCTCATAACCTACCTCAATTCGACAATCAACAGTTCGAGGGGCGTATAGAAAAGCCGATAACCAGAATCACTTTTACTGTGCTTGCTGTCTTTTTCTTGATAATGCTTTTGGGCTTTCTTTCCAAAACTTGGATGCTGCAGATAAAGAATGGTGATACATATTCTAGAAGAAGTGAAAACAATCGTCTTCGTCATACTCCGATCTTTGCAACGCGTGGAGTGATCTATGATCGCAACGGGGTGGAGCTCGCTTGGAATTCTCCGAGTGTGGACTCGGATATTTCTCTTCGTAAATATAAAGGCGATCCTGGACTTTCTCATGTCGTCGGTTATGTGCAATATCCATCGAAGGATAGTGCCGGATTTTATTATAAAGAAGATTTCGAGGGCGTCGATGGAGTTGAGGAATATTTTGATGCAAAGTTGCAAGGTAAAAACGGTATCAAGCTTGTAGAAGTCGATGCACATGGCAAAGTACAAAGTCAAAGCTCCATTGTCTCGCCTAAAGAAGGTGAAAATATTTATCTATCGATAGACTCTCGCATTCAAAGTCAAATGTATAAATCCATAAAAGATGTTGCTGAAAAAGTGGGGTTTTCTGGTGGAGCAGGAGTGATTATGGATACATTTACTGGAGAGGTGATAGCTATGACTAGTTATCCAGAATACGATTCAGAAGTCATGTCTTCAAAGACAGATTCAGTTAAGGTTAAGTCATATCTCAATAGTCCGTACAAACCTTTTCTTGATAGAGCTGTGGATGGTCTCTATACTCCAGGATCTATTATGAAGCCTTATATGGCTTTGGCAGCCTTGGAAGAAAAAATTATTGATCCCTCAAAACAAATTCTAAGTACAGGATCTATCTCTATTCAAAACCAATACTATCCAGATCTAAAAACTATTTTTAAAGACTGGAAGGCTCATGGACTTGTAGATATGAGACATGCTCTGGCGGTTTCTTCCGATGTTTACTTTTATGCTATTGGTGGTGGATATAAAGATCAAAAGGGACTCGGTATAAGTCGTATAGAAAAGTATATGAATCTTTTTGGTTTTGGAGAGAAAGTTAAAGATTCTTTTTTTACTGGAGCAGAAGGTGTGGTGCCAAATCCAACATGGAAAGAGAAGAATTTTGATGGAGAAGCATGGAATCTTGGTAATACATATCACACTTCGATCGGTCAATATGGTTTTCAAGTATCACCAATCCAAATAGTCAGAGGGCTCACTGCCATTGTGACAAATGGTGTATTGCGCGATCCTAGTATTATTAAGAATGAAACTGGTAAAGTTCTACGCGAAATTACTATGGCAAAAGAAAACTTTAATATTATAAAAGAGGGTATGAGACTTGGTGTGACAAATGGTACTGGAGGATCTATCAATGTCTCTTATGTTGAAATGGCTGCAAAATCTGGTACGGCTGAACTTGGAGCCACCAAAGATACTGTAAATTCTTGGATGACTGGATATTTCCCTTACAAAAATCCTCGCTATGTCTTTGCTGTGCTTATGGAAAAGGGTTCCGTACACAATCTTATCGGTGCAGGTGCTGCCATGAGGGGTGTTTTGGATTGGATGCATATAAATTCTCCTGAATATTTTAAATAATTTTAAATAATCTCTAAAATTTTAAACAGTATTTAAAACTGTAACTTTTTTGTAAAAAAGTGGATAAGTATGTTGTACTGTTTATATTAAGTGGTATATAATGGTATCTAAGTGGGAAGAAGTGTTATAAAAATCTTCTCACAAAAAGCTTATGCTTATCGGAGAACATCTACACACGATCGATGATAAAAGTAGAGTCTCTCTTCCTTCAAAGTTCAGAAAGGAAATGGGTGCTACGGTTGTCATAGCCCCAGGAATAGATAGCTGTCTATTCGTCTTTACCTTGAAGGGTTGGAAAGAATTTGCGGAGAGATTGTCACGCCCAGATTCTTCTTCGGTTTTGCAAGCAGACAACCGTAACTTCAACCGTATTATATTTGGTCGAGCTACGGAGGTCGAAGTGGATTCGATAGGACGTATTTTGATCCCGCTTAATCTATGTGAACATGCAGGTATCACAACCAAGGTTGCGATAATCGGTGTACTAAATAGAGTTGAGATCTGGGATGAAAAAATATGGGCTTCGTATCGAAGTACTGTGGAAAAGAAAACTGATGCTCTAGCAGAGAAGCTCGGCTCAGTCGGAATTCTATGATACACAAGAGTGTTCTTTTACATGAATCAATTGATTCTCTAAATATCAAAGCTGGAGACATTTATCTTGATGGCACTCTTGGTAGTGCAGGTCATGCAAGATATGCTCTAGAAAAGGTTAATGGCAATCTAACCGTGATTGGTCTAGATAGAGATACAGAAGCTCTTGCTAGATCTAAAAAAAGATTGATAGATTACAAAAATATCAATCTCCATGAGGGAAGCTACGGAGATATTGCTAAAATTTTAGATCAACAAGGTATTGAAAAAGTTCATAGTATTATGCTTGATCTTGGACTTTCTTCAGATCAATTTGAAACATCCGGAAGAGGATTCACTTTTAAAAATGATGAACCACTTCTCATGACTTTCAAAAAAGATCCAAAAGAGGGAGACCTGACAGCGCATGAAATAGTGAACACTTGGCAAGAAGAAAATATCGCAGACATTATATATGGATATGGTGGAGAGCGATATTCAAGAAGAATTGCTAAGTCGATTGTGAACTACCGCGAAAAGAAATCAATTGAGACAACAGCTGAGCTTGTAGAGATTGTGAATGGAGCCGTTCCTTCATTTTATAAAAAAGGCAAAATCCATCCTGCCACAAGAACCTTTCAAGCTTTAAGGATAACCGTTAATGATGAATTGAATACTTTGAAAAAGGGTTTGAAAGAAGGATTCGAAAGACTTCACGATGGTGGAAGAATGGCAGTCATATCATTTCATAGCTTAGAAGATAGGATAGTCAAAAATTTTAATAAAGAAAAAGCTGAAATGGGTGAAGCAAAGATTATTACAAAAAGACCAATAATAGCGAGCAATGAAGAGTTGAAAGAGAATCCAAGATCAAGAAGTGCAAAATTAAGAATTTTAGAAAAAAATGACACAAGTATTAAAAAATAATATACAAAACGTTTTTAGATATAAAGAAAAGATATTTATTTTTCTTATTTCAGGAATAATTGTTCTATCTTGCACTTACTTTTATCTGTTGCACAATGCTATCGCCAATGTGATCGAAAGAGAAAAGATTGTAAAAGAAAATCGCACTATCGGCACTACTGTGGCTGAGCTTGAATCCAAATATTTTTCAATTAAAAATTCTATAAACATCGAGCTAGCTCATGCGAAGGGTTTCAAGGATCCTGAAATAAGTATATTTATTTCAAAGAAATCTGAAACTGCAATGGCTTCTAAAAATGAACTCTAATTCTACTTCGCGAATTCGTTTTGTATTCTTTTGTGTATGCTTGGTTGCTCTGATAATAATCAGTAAGCTTTATTATATTCAGATAATAAAAGGCGATACCTATAGTGCAAAAGCAGAGAAACAATATATAAGACCTAGTCTGTCTGTTTTCGATAGAGGGTCGATTTTCTTTACCTCCAAGGATGGGATTAAGGTTGCAGCAGCGACCATAAAAGACGGTTATGTGCTTTCTATAAACCCTAGAATTCTACAAAATCCTTCAAATGTTTATGAATCCCTCTCTCAGTATTTGGAGATTGATAAAGAAGATTTTTTGGAGAAAGCAGGGAAGAGTGATGATACTTATGAAGAAATTCAAAAAAAGATTGATCGAGTGGCAGGACAAAGTATCATCTCCCTCAAAATTCCTGGTGTTAATGTTGCTAAGGAAAATTGGAGAATATATCCGGGAGATTTCCTGGCGTCTCATACTGTTGGACTTATCGGTCTCGATAAACAAAACGTTCTGGCTGGGCGCTATGGACTTGAAAGTTATTATGAAAGTATATTGTCGAGGAAAAATAGTAATTCTAGTGTAAATTTCTTCGCGGAGATTTTCTCAGGTATCAAGAAAACCGTCTTCAATAATTCTATTAAAGAAGGAGACATTGTCACCTCTATAGAGCCGACCATACAGTCATATCTCGAAAACACTCTTTCGGAAACCAAGAGTAAATGGAAATCCGACACTATAGGTGGGATAATCATGGATCCGAAAACTGGCGAGATCTATAGTATGGCAGTCTTGCCAAATTTCAATCCAAACAATCTCTCTGGTATTAAAGATTTAAATGTTCTATCCAATCTTCTTGTCGAAGGTTCATATGAAGTGGGTTCTATTATCAAGCCTCTAACTGTTGCAGCTGGCATTGACTCGGGGGTGATCACTGCAAAGTCTACTTATGACGATACTGGATTCTTACTCCTTAGTGGTAAAAAGATTTCCAATCATGATGGGCGAGCAAGAGGCGTCATTCCTATTCAAGAAATTCTTAGTCAAAGTTTAAATGTGGGTGTTGCAAATATTGCTCTTAAAATGGGTGCGCATTCTTTTGTTGAATATTTTTTGAGCTATGGTTTTGGTGAAAAGACAGGAATCGATCAACCCAATGAGCAGAAAGGAATTGTAAAAAATCTCATTACCAAAAGGGATGTGGAAATCGCTACAGCTTCTTATGGTCAAGGCATCGCTATGACACCGATACAAACCATAAGCTCTCTGTCTGCTTTGGCTAACAATGGCGCCCTAGCTATTCCTCATATTGCAAAGAGTATCGAATACACTGATGGTAGTTTGGAAAATATTTTATATCCAGAACCTCGACAAGTTTTGAAGAAGAAAACAGTTGAAGATGTAACCTTTATGCTTGTACACGTGGTTGATAATGCCTTAAAAAACGGTAAAGCCAAAATGGAACATCATAGTATCGCCGCAAAGACTGGAACTGCACAGATTGCAGATCCGGTGAATGGAGGTTATTATGGAGATAGGTATTTGCATTCATTTTTCGGATATTTCCCAGCCTATAATCCCAAATTCATAATCTTTCTTTATCATGTATACCCAAAAGGCGCTGAATTTGCTTCGGAAACATTGACTGATCCATTTATGCAATTAACCAAACTGCTTATCAATTATTACGAAATCCCACCTGATAGATAATCCACTGTATGAAATCAATTCTCAAAAAAATTATATCAAGTATTTTGATATATCAATCAAAAGTTATTTTAAAAAAATATAAACCTTTTATCATTTCTGTTACTGGAAGTGTCGGCAAAACTTCCACAAAGGATGCTATCTTTAGTGCCTTATCCGACAATGTTCATGTGAGGAAGAGTGACAAAAGTTTCAATAGTGAAATCGGTGTACCTCTTACAATTCTCGGTTGCCAGAACGGCTGGACTGATCCTTTGGCTTGGGCTATGAACATTTTGCATGGTTTTGAACTTATGATTTTTAAATCTGACTATCCAAAGTTTCTGGTCTTAGAAATCGGCGCAGATCATCCTGGTGATATAGAGTCTATATCCAAGTGGCTCGTATCTGACATTGTGGTTATTACTAAGATTGGCGAAGTGCCTGTGCATGTAGAGTTCTTCGCTTCACCCGAAGCGCTTATCAAAGAAAAGTCTTATCTTATTAAATCCTTGAAGGCAAATGGAAATCTTATACTTCTTTCTGATGAAAAGAGGGTTAGCGATCTCTCCAAAGACGTAAAACAAAAGTGCAGTACCTTCGGTATAAATACTATGGCAACTGTCACAGCTTCCGACATTTCTATAATATACGATGAAAATAAAATGCCAGAAGGTATGGCTTTTAAGATCAACTATCAAGGCAATAGTATTCCTTTTAAATTGCATGGTATTCTTGGCAATCAACAGATCTATCCCATGCTTGCGGGAGTTCTGGCTGGTGTAACTTGCAATATCCCGATCATGAAAGTTATCTCTTCTCTTGAGAATCATATTCCTCCACGTGGTCGCATGAATATTGTGCAGGGTATAAATAAAAGCGTAATCATAGATGATACCTACAACTCTTCTCCAGATGCTTTGAGAGAAGGTTTGACAACTCTCGCTTCTCTTCAAGTATCTGGCAAAAGGATTGCTGTGCTTGGAGATATGATGGAGCTTGGATCCTTTTCTGTGGAAGAACATAAAAAGGCTGGGGTTCAAGCACTGAAGTCTTGCGATGTTTTGGTTACAGTTGGGCAGAGATCTAGGAGTATGAGCGAGAAGGCTGTCTCATTTGGAGACTCTTCTTCAGCAGGGGAATATCTGAAGGGGATTGTGAATGAGGGGGACATTGTCTTTGTTAAAGGTTCGCAGTCTATGCGGATGGAGAAAGTGGTTAAGGCTTTGCTTGCTGAGCCGGAGAAAGCAGGAGAACTACTTGTCCGCCAAGATCCGGAGTGGCTTGCGAAGAAGTAAAAATTGTTTTAGTCTTGATGAGGGAGAAGTAAGAAAGGATTTATGAAGAAACCTTTCGCAGGTCACGAAGGTGACCGAGAAGAGCAATTTGCCAGTAGGCAAATATGCGAGTTGATGAGTAAATCTCTTTCTTACTTCTCTACCGTACAGAGAAGTGAAAAATAGCATGTTCAGAAAAAGCAGAAATTTTTTGGTAAAAATTTCCTAATCCTCGACGCCTTCGCGTCTGCGGACATTTTCTTCACATTCTATTTTCCACTTCTCCAAGATCAATAAGTAGTTCACTCTTTTCGGCCCTATCGTCTATCGGCTAGGACACATCCTTCTCAAGGATGGAAGCAGGGTTC
>CAZLCD010000002.1:0-58859 GCA_964558375.1 uncultured Candidatus Saccharibacteria bacterium
AACCTGTGACCCTCCCCACGTCAAGGGGATGCTCTACCAACTGAGCTAACCGCGCATCAGAATTACTATATCAAAACTGTTTGAAAAGTACACTCAAAAGTATAACGGCACCGATAAGGGTGATCACTCTAGCGAACCATTTGTTGATAGACGCTATATGCGCATTAGAGATCTTGTGAGCGATCTTGTCTGCGATGTAGGTGAGCAAAAGCCACCATAGACATGAACCGATGAAAGCTCCGATCACAAAGGCTATAGCGTTATTTAAATCATTGCCGATCTTTTCACTGATAGCCGCAAAAGCAATAAAAAATGAAAAAGCTGAAAGGGGATTGGTAATGGTTAAAAGGAAAGCCGAAAGGAATTCTTCAATGAAACCGATAGCCTTATCTTCCCTAACTTTCTTTTCTTTAGGTTTTGAAATAAGTGACATTATTCCCAAGAAGAACAGCAAGAATCCACCAGCGATTTCGAGTAGAGACTTATGTTCAGTAATAAAAGCAAAAATTACTGTAATACTAAAAGCACCAACAGAAGCTAGTAGGGCATCTGCAAAAGCTGCGCCAAGGCCAGAGACAAGTCCAGAAGCTCGGTTTTTCGACAATGTTCTCTGTATACAGATAAGTCCTACAGGTCCCACAGGAACAGCAATGGCAAAGCCTATAAAGATACCCCAACTAAGTCCAAAAGCAGATTCGAGCATATATTATTGTTTTGATTTATCTAGTCTATCTAGACCAAGCTTCTTTACTCCAAAATATACAACAAAAGCTATTATGGTGAAATTTATTAAAATACTAATAAATTTACCGTAAGTAATATTTGCAGACATTATATTAATAGAAAGTGCAGATAGATCGCCAAATTTACCAAGAAATATTCCAATGATAGGGTTAATTAAATCATTTACAATAGATGCAACCACATCTGACACAGCTTTACCCAAGACAAATCCAACTGCTAGACCGACTACCCCCTGTGTTCTTATAAATTCAATAAAACCTTTCATCTTTATATTTTATTTAATGTATATCTGATAATAGGTAACATTGTAGCATTTTTTATTAAAAATGTTATAGTATTCCGTGACGGCCCCATCGTCTAACGGTTAGGACAACAGGTTTTCAATCTGTTAACCAGAGTTCGACTCTCTGTGGGGTCATGCGATAAAAAACCACGGCTTCATGCCGTGTTTTTTGTCGCACTACAGAGAGGAGAAAGCCGGACCGAGCGAAGGCGAGGGAGGCAGGGTCGGGAAAATTTTCAGCAGAAAATTATTCCTGACCGACTCTCTTTGGGAACACAATTTTTTGAGAACTATGATATTATTATTTTAATCACATATTACCCATGCAGTTCATAATTTACTTCTTCACATTCCTTATTATTGTTATCGCTGTTATTGCATACGGTAATGATTTTTCCCTTGCTTTTCGTTCATCGAAGGTGAGGAGAATTGCGCGTCATTTCAATTTAAATTTCGAGAGAGGAGATCCAAATGCAAATTTGATAGAAAACAAAACTATTACATTTAACACAATTAATGGAGTTATTAACGACGTGCCTGTTAATTTTTATGATGTTAAGTCACCGTTTTCTACATCGACTGTAATTAATGAAGAGATAAAAAGAACTCACAATGAGTCCTCTCAGGCTGTAGAAAAAATAGCTCCAGTGGCTTTAACTGTAGGGGTCGGTGTTCTGCCATATTTTTATCGCAGTGGTATGGAAAGAATCTCATTCTTACGCATTGGAAATACTTCAAAGTATATAGGATATCGTACTGGCACAATGGATATCGCAAATCGATCAAATCTGTATGCTTCAAAGAAGCTTATTATGCAAATCTTTCAAGAAGTACAACAAACTGGTAAATCTACAACTTTTGACTCACTCAAAAGTGCTGATAAAAACTCCTTTCAATTATTAAGGTCTCTGTATGTTAGGGAGGCGAGCTAGCAAGCCGAGACCTATGACCGACTCTCTGTGGGGTCACCAATTAGAGCTAGCACGAGTAGCGTACAAAAATTAACCATGAAGTTAGACGTTTGAAAACAAATTTTTCTTTCTAAATGAATCTTAAAATGTCATAATACTGTATGACTATGCTCATATATTGAGCTATGTTGAAATATGGCTGAATCAACAGGAAACAACAAATTCCCTTGGGAATCGTCCATGACGACCAAGGAGCTATTATTGCAACTTGTAAGAAACTCAGATGAAACTGAGAAGGTTGATTTTAAATTAGACTTCAATCTTCAAAGTTCCAAGTCAGACAAGAATGAGCTTTTACTTGATATGGCATGTATTGCTAATAGTTATTCTAGCGACTATGACAACCATGGTTTTTTAATCTTGGGCATTGATCCAGACACGAAAGAAATAAAAGGTACTGATGTAACAAAAGAAGGACTGACGACTCATATCGATGAAAGAATGGTAAAATTTTTAAGCCCACACATTAGATTTACTGTTGAGCTTTACGATACAGAAGATGGTATAAAAAAATGGGGAGCAATCATTATTAAATCTGTCTTAGAGTTACCACATATTTTTATTACTGACACTGGAGAATTTAAGAGGGGTGAAGTATGGGTCAGAAAAGGAAGTCACAAATGTCCTGCAGACCCCACTGATTTCAGTCGCTTCTATGCGATCAGAACTGAATCTCTTAAGAGAGGCTTGGATCAACTTGAGACAAAAATGAATCTTCAGGAAAATGATTTGAAGAAACGAATTGAAGCCATTGAGAAGAAATACAAAAAACTACCACCAGTTTCAAAAACTTTACCCGCACATCAAAAAGGCAAGGATACAAAAGTGATAGAACTAGAGCCGGCTATTCCAGAATACATTAATCAATCCTCTCAGGATGATCAAGACTTGTTATCTCTGGTTAAGAAAGAACTCCCAAAGCATTCCCCGTTGGAGTCTTCTTTACTAAAAGAAGTTCAAGCTGGAATTGTCTTTCTTGAATCAGATGAAATTCCTTGGACTTTAAGAATTGGAGAATCAAACAAGCAGGAGGCTTTTGATGTATTACAAAAGATTCAGAGTAAGTTTGAAAACTACTATAAAGCATTATTGGAGTTAGCATTTTTCAGCGATAAAAAGGAACACCTTGAGGTTATTATTAATTCAGTACAGAAACTTGCCAGATACATACACAAAGGTGGAGTGCCTTATGAGGCTCTCTATGTAAGATATCTGCCCCTAGTCACAACTTTGTATATTGTTTCAATTGCAACAGTTTATAGAAATAATCCAGACCTATTAAAACGAGTCATTGCATTGGATCTTTTCAATAAAGACAGATACGAAGGTAAGCATTCAATAACTGATGCACTCTTTTTTATCAGGAGTGCATCTGAGGTTTTTGATGCCTTACATACAGGATACCCAAGACAAAAGTGGTGTGATGGTGTTGGTACTTATTTGAAGCAATACTTTTCTTCAATGTTAGCAAACTATGATGAGTTTCAAGATCCTGAAGCCTTGTTTTATCAGGGCGAGTTTTTACTAACGCTTACGCCAGTAATTGCTGTGTCTAAGAATGGTTTAACAATAGGTCACATATCTGCAGGTAGCTACATGTTTTATAATGAAGCCCAACATATTCTTGAAGAGTTTCTACAGAAAAACAAAGTATTCTTTGAGAAGATCTTTGATAAGAATCTAAAAGCAGTACTAGAAAACTTTGATGAATATGCTCCAAAGATGGGCAATCGTGGAGGTTGCTGGGCAGATGGAATCCCTCAATCTGTTACAAAGATCCTTTTTCCTCAAGCGACCACTATTAAAACTAATTAGTTCGATTACTATAATAAGGTAAAATTTTAGAGTTAGCACTAGAAGGGTCAAAATAATTTATTATAAATACTTAAAACGGATCTTATATTGCAATGAATTCACGAGGTTCTATCTGTTAAAGGCTCATGCGATAAAAAACCACGGCTTCATGCCGTGTTTTTTGTCGCACTACAGAGAGGAGAAAGCCGGACCGAGCGAAGGCGAGGGAGGCAGGGTCGGGAAAATTTTCAGCAGAAAATTATTCCTGACCGACTCTCTGTGGGGTCATAGGTGAACGTTGTTAATGTATATAAAATAAGATAAACTTGTTGATATGAATACTTTATATTTACTCACCATTTTGTATGCATTTTTTTATGGTATAACGATGAAAGTTGCTGATTTGCTTGATGAACATGGATTAAGATGGTTTAAAGGTGCTGATATCTTTTTTGGTATTTTGTGGGGCGGTTTTGGGGCACTCATAATTCTTTCTAATAATCTTCTTGCAAATATATACTTGGCCATGATACTAGCTTTTATTATTAGACGAAAAATTGATTATTTTAATCACGGAATAGCAGTGGTGACTATGCTCCTTACCTTTTTTGCTTCGCAAACAGTATTGTGGAATCCGCTACTAATCTTCTTCGGCATCTTTACTTTGTTCGGTCTAATCACAGACTATGTTGAAGATAAAGTAAAACCAAAAAACATAATACTAAAAATCTCTAGAAAATTTGTAGATTTGCGAGCACAGTACTATCTATTCCCCTTTTTATATTCCCTCATAACTGGGATTTGGATAGTGTTCGCTGTCGTTGCTGTAAATATGTTTTCTTATGAAATTATGTTAAGAATTGGAACGATATTGATTAGACGTCAGCAAACTAATAAATCCTTTAATTCTTGAGTTACAAATTTAATATATCCTCTTTGTTCAGCAAGTTCTGAAAGCCACGCAATGGGGTCACAAATAGAGGTGAATTAGTACCATGATAATACCGTCACCAAAACCAAGCAAATTCTCATATGAGATTAAGGAGATACTCGATCTCTTATATATTTCAATTAATACACAAGAAATTAAGTACAAATTCCCACGTTTGCATGTAAATAATGAATTTAATAAAAGGTTTTCTGGCGTACTAGATGCTTTTGATGATATTGAAGTTTCTGTCAAACGTCTTACAAAAAATATACAAGAGTCAATAACGACTAACTCTGAAATACAGCGAAATACTCTTGTTACTCCAGATGTTCACGAAAGAGCGATCCAAGCAGCTAATGAAAATAAAACTGACTTAAAAACCATACATGTTCAAGCAAAAATATTTCTTGATCGATATAATGCGCTTGTATTATTCATTTTAGGGTGGACTATTCCTGAGTCTTGTTACAAATCGATCGGTGAATTTAATAAATGGCTAGCTGATTACGGTGGTTCCGAAGATTCTGTTCTCCGATATAAAAAATCATGCGAACGAGCACTCGATGATATATATGTCTACATTACTAAATTTCGAAACAATTCTGTAGTACACAGAAATGAAGATATTGCATTAGGAAAAACCGAATGGTTTGAAAATGACATGTTAGGATCAGTTAGATTAGTCGGTGGAAATCATAACTCGGTGTCTCCACAAGAAGTATTATTCCTTACTGTGGAATACATAGATCTAACAACAAAATTTTGCTTAAATAAAATTTCACCAAAAAACTAGTTTGTTTAAAACTTGCTATAATCAGTATATGAAAATACCAATAGTAGATGAAAATGACAATGTGATTGAATACCGAGAAAGAGACGATCGAGATATAAATTCTATTTATCGTGTTTCTTCTCTGTGGGTTACAGATATTGAGGGGAACATTCTTCTTGCTCGTCGAGCTCTCAATAAAAGCCATGATCCTGGTAAATGGGGTCCGGCAGTTGCTGGAACAGTAGAAGAAGGCGAAACTTATGAAGAAAATATAATAAAAGAAGCAAAGGAAGAGTTGGGGTTGAAAGATATCAAACCCATTATTGGAATAAAAAAACGTAGAAAGACTAAATGGAATTATTTTTCTCAGGAATTTTTATTAACCCTGCCTACCAATTTTAATAATTTTAAAATAGCAGAAGATGAGGTTGCAGAAGTTAAATGGTTTTCTGTAGAAGATTTGAAGAAAAAGTTAAAAGAAAATCCAGACGATTTTATCCAGAGTGTTCATGACCGACTCTCTGTGAGTAATTACAAATTAAGTTATGGTATAATTTTGAGATGAAAAATATTATCTTTGACTGGTCTGGTGTAGTGAGGGATACAGTAACGAACCAAATGTGGATTCTTGATCGTATATTTAAGAAATATGGAGTTAAGGAGATATCCACGGAAGAATTTAGGGAAAATTGGACCCAACCTCCTGCTCTTTTTTATAAAAAATATTTACCTGAAGGTTACTCTGAAACAGAACGATTAAAATTATTTCAGGAATTACAATTAAATAAAGACTGTCCAAAAGCAACCTCATTTCCGGAAGTTGTACAACTCATACATAAATGTAAGGAGAAGGGTTATTTTCTTGCTGTCATAAGTTCTGATTTTCCAGAGACATTGCTTTCTGAGGCGAAGGAATACGGACTAGAAAATGTTTTTAGTGAAATTATTACAGATGCAAATGATAAATTGCCACCTACTCAGAAGATAATTAAAGAAAACAACTTAAATCTAGAAGATACATATTTTGTTGGAGATAGTAATCATGAAGTAGATGTTGCTAAGGAAACAGGAATTAAAAGTGTTGCGGTTACATGGGGTTTTACTAGTGAGAAAAAATTGAAAGCTAGAAATCCAGATTATATTTGTAATAATGTAAGGGAATTAGAGGGTGTGATTTTGTAATATAGGGCTAAGATGAATAAATATAGAGACCGAAAATATACAATTGAAAAATATAATCCTGATTGGAAAAATCAGTTTAAAAAAGAAGCTGAAGCTCTTCAGGGTATTTTTGATAAAGTAGCTTTGTCTATTGAGCACATTGGTAGCACAGCCGTGCCTAATCTTTCGGGGAAACCCACGATTGATGTACTTGTAGTAGTAAATCAACTAACGGATATAGATAAAATCGCTCCACTCATGATGAAGAGCGGATATGAGGATAAGGGAGAGTGTGTGACAAAAAATTCCCGCCTTTTTGTGCAAGAGGAAAACAATGAGCGTCTTGTAAACGTCCACATATTCCCAAAGGATCATCTACATGTAACAGAAATGCTTAAGGTGCGAGATTATCTACGAACACACCCAGAAAAAGTAGGGGAGTACAATAATCTCAAGTTGGACTTGTATAAGAAATATCCTGATGACTATGGAATGTATAGAAAGTACAAGGATGAGTGGATGAAGGATTTAGTCAGCATAATTTGACATGTATTAAATAACATGATAAAGTAGTTTTCGAGCTCTTGAAAACAAGGGCAGATTGAATTAAATAACTGTATAAAGTAAGAGCTCAACTAATTCTTTCTGCCCATAAAGCAGAAAGGAAAAGTATGAGCCATATTCCGCCACGCGGATATGAAGAAGCGGTCTTCTTCGGTCACCGTTCCCACTCCTGTATTCGTCCAGAGGATGGATCTACTCCTTACGAAGCGGCACAGAAGCATCTAGAGCTGATAAAAGCTCGCGGTACAGACGCGTATCTTATTGAGGAGGATGGAGGTTGGATGATCTATGCTAGATTTGAGCATGATCTTCCACCAAAAATAGAGCGTGTCTTGTTGGAATGGCTAGCTGAGCCTATCCACTTGAAGATTGCTCGATGGAGAGCTAGAGGAAAGTGGCGAGGAGACAAAGGTTAATCGGAATAACCAAAAAAGATTTCCGTTAACCCTACACAGATGGAAGTTTGTGTAGGGTTTTTGTATTCAAGATCACAAGTGAATATTGTAAATATAGGTGATATAATTAAGCCTAATGGAAAAACTACCCATTCCACCTAAGGAAGCAATTATTTATGAAGACGAAAAACTTTATATTTGCCTTGCTTCATTTCCAATAACAAAAGGACATACTGTTATAGTATGGAAGGACAAAGTAGAAGACCTGCACTCACTTTCCAGAAAAGACTATGAATACCTCATGGATACTGTAGATATTACTCGAAATATACTACTAGAAAAGCTCAAGGTTGAAAAAGTATATCTGATGTATATGGATGAAGTTAAGCAAGTCCACTGGCACCTCATTCCTCGTTATGAAGAATCGGGAACTAATATTTTCTCGCATTCTCCAGTTGAAATCCACGATTTTTCTCTTGCACAAATACTAAAAACAGATTTTATAGAAAAATTTAATAAATTTATATAATAATATTATTTTATAATATCCCCCCCAATGAAACCAAAAACAGTTAATGAATATATAGGCCAAGCCCCACAAGATGTAAAAGAAAAGTTACAGGAGATGCGCGAATACCTTAAGAAATCAGCCCCCAAAGCAACTGAAGATTTGAAGTGGAGTATCCCAACCTTTTCTTACGATCGGATACTTTTTGCCTATGCAGGCTTCAAAAAACATATTGGGTTTTATCCAACACCCTCTGCTATTTTGGCATTCAAGAAAGAATTAAAAGAATACAAGACTGCAAAAGGATCTATTCAATTTCCATTAGATAAGCCACTACCCCTTACACTCATCAAAAAGATTGCTAAGTTTCGTATAAAGGAACTTAAAGATAAGGATGTAAAGTGGATGTAGTTTGGTTATAAAATCTTTTAAACTATAGACACTCATTGCTTAACGTAGTCTAATATGATAGTTTTTATTCAGCGGGAACTTTAACAATCAACCCCTGAAAATATGAACAAAAAGACTCACCAACTTATCAATAGAGCATTTAAACTGCTCTCTGTTAGTGAACTTAACTTCAAAGAGTTACATGACGCCTATGTAAGGTGTGATCAGAAGCTCATGAAAAGTGGTAGGTGGAATGCCACAAATCCTAAGCTCGTCATCAATAAGGTTAGGGAAACTCTTGAAGAGATAGATCTATGCGAGCTGGAAGAATCAGATCGCTCGTGGTGCGCAGAGATTTTGTGGTTCTGGTATCATCATGCGACAAGTTGCACAGATTGGGAAGTACATCCACGGCTTGTGCAAGATTATTCCCAAAAAGCTTTGGATTATCAGCAAATTAGTCAGCCAGAAGACAAAGGTCAGCCGAATCGCATCACTAAACTTCTCAATCTTCTCGCTTACGGCAAACTCGAGGAAGCAAAAGAATGGATGAAGGTACGACCTGATAGTGCAGATAAGGTTGAACATCAAACAGGTCTTGATTTGATCAAAACATACGAGAAATATGGATTCATCTGAAAAATGAAAACCCCTAAATTTCATAGAGCAATTAATAAAATCACCATCCATAGTCTAACTTGCCTTGCTGATTATAACCCTCCACCAAGTTTTGACTCAGTGCCTATCAAAAGTATTGGACTGAGTAAAAAGGTTGCAAATCGCCTTTGTCGAGCGGGTCTGACTACGGTAGGTCATGTAAGGCATAAAAGCCTTGCGGATATGATGGGGCTCGATTCTTTGGGGATAGTAACAATTTGGGAGTTATATCGCAAACTTCGGGAGTTAGGAATTCCTATTATCTGGACTTTCAGAGGTCTTTACAGGCTCCCTTCACCCCGAAAACGAAAGAAAAAGTAGCCTGGTCACCCCGACCAACAAGCGCGTCAGCAATGGCGCGCCTTTTCTATATAAAAATACACATCATTTTTAAGTCTTTATCAAATCTTTATTTTTTCTTTATCTTTTCTTAATGTCGGTTTGATATGATTATAGGATGCCAAAAGATTCGTATTTTAACCAAAGGTCGAAAACACAAAAGCCCCCGAAGGAGCCTTTGTAGAACTTGCCCCCAGCTATAATGCCGATGAGAGGAATTTATACCTCGCAAGTTCAATACATAAATACTATCAAATCCCTCCATGAAGTCAAACCAAATAAAACTCACTCTAATCTTAATAATCATCTCCATATGTGTCTATCTGGCCTATCTAGGAAGCCCTGCATATTTAAATAGGGTACCTAAAATAAATGAAAAAGAAAGGTATATGGTGACGAAAACCCTAGACGGAGATACCTTTGAAATTAAAATAGGGAAGAGAATAATGAAAGTTAGGATGATGGGAATAGATACGCCAGAGACTCTAGATCCTAGAAAGCCGGTTCAATGTTATGGATATGAATCTTCAGAGAAAACCAAGGAATTGTTAAGTGGAAGATCGGTTTCTTTGAGACTCGACAAGACTCAATCCGCTCTAGATAAATTTAAGCGACTTTTAGCTTATGTATATAGAGATGATGGAATATTTATAAATCAATACCTTTTAGAAAATGGTTATGCTAGAGAATATACTTACAATAAAAAATACCAGAATCAAAAAGAATTTAAAGAAATAGAGAAAAAGGCTAGGGAAGAGAAGCGAGGGCTTTGGGGATCACTTTGTCTTTAGCTTGCCTTCAAAAATAGATAAATGTCCTCAAGAGCCTTCACAGCATCTCCAGCGGCAATGTTGTTTTGATGATAAAGACCATCTGTACAATCTCCAGCAGCCCAGATACCGTCTACAGAAGCACGCTGATTTCTCGGATCCACTATCACTTGATTGTAAGGAGTAAGTTTTACCAAATCTTTTATAAAATATGTAGTAGGAATAGAACCTATTTCAACAAAAATCCCTCCAACAGCAAGCTCTATATCTGTATTAGTTTTTGAATCAGTATAAACAAAAGCATTTACAAATTTGTCGCCCTTTACCTCTTTAGAAATAGCATTAGTAATTATTTTAAAATTTGGATTTTTTGAGACAGCCGCAACTGTTACAGGATCTGCACGAAATTCGGCGCTTCTATTTATAAGGGTAACGCTTTTGCAATATGCCAAAAGTTGTGCAGCGCTTTCGAAGGCAGCATTGCCACCACCGATAACAACAACATCTTGACCCGCAAAGATAGGTCCATCACATGAAGCACAATAAGTAAGACCTTTATGTTCAAATGTTTCAGCACCTTTCGCTTCAAGTTTTTTTCTAAAACTTCCAGCAGTTACTAATACAGTTTTTGATTCATAACTTCCTTTTGAAGTTGAAATCTTGAAGCCATTGTCGATCTTCTCTACTTTTTCAACACTTTCACCGACATGAATGTCTACAGAGTCTTTGGCGTAAGCTCTCAGGTGATTCTCCAAACTTTTGGCAAATTCGACTCCAGGAATTTTGACTGTACCTATCCAATTTTCAATACCTTCAGAAACTGTACTCTGACTGTTCCAGTCTTTGGTTATAAAAAGAGTTTTGAGTTCTTTGCGAGCAGCATAAACTCCAGCAGCAACGCCAGCAGGTCCACCACCTATGATTGTTAAGTCGTATATCATTACTATTTATAATATCATAAAATCTGATAAAATCCTTGCTGTCGCAGAAGATTTTTTTTCTTCAACATGTTTCAGAAAAAAAGCTTCCGCGCCACGGATTTCATCTAGATTTTATAGCTTACTTCAACTTAGACCTCCTTAAAAAAGCTGGCACAGCACCCCAATCATCGTCATCATTATTGTCGTTCTTCGATTCTTTCTTTTCTTCACGAATTGGAACAGGAATATCCTTTACAGATAAAGGTATAGATGTATTGACTGGCTTTGGCTTGGTTTCGTTGACTTGATTGAAGCTTTGTTTATTCTCAGGATTATTATTGGATGCGATCTTATTTTCTCCAGTTGGGATAATGCCCTCAGGGAAGCCTGCAGCGATAACAGTGATCTTTACTTCATTTTTCTTAAGCTTATCATCACGAACAGTACCAAAAATAACTTTTGCATTTGGATCTACAGACTCAGTAATAACCTTTGCAGCGTCTTGGATTTCGAACATTGTTAGGTCTTCACCTCCAGCGATAGAGAAGAGAACACCCCTTGCTCCATTTATAGAAACATCAAGAAGAGGAGAGTTGATAGCGAGCTTTGCGGCCTCTATGGCTCTATTTTCGCCAGAAGCAGAACCGATACCCATGAGAGCAGAGCCAGCACTTTCCATAACAGTTCTTATGTCTGCAAAGTCTATGTTGATGATACCGGGGGTAGTGATGAGGTCTGAAATACCTTCTACTGCTTGGCGAAGTATCTCATCACAGATAGAGAAAGCATTTCTTACTGTGGTGTTTTTGTCTATAGTTGTAAGAAGGCGATCATTAGGAATAACGATAATAGCATCTACTTCTTTCCTAAGTTCTTCGAGGCCTATATCGGCGATCTTTGACCTTTGTTTACCTTCAAAAAAGAAAGGTTTGGTGACTACAGCGACTGTCAGGGCTCCTAGTTCCTTTGCAGTACGAGCTACTATAGGGCTAGCACCGCTTCCTGTACCTCCACCGAGTCCACAGGCCACAAAGACCATATCAGCACCCTTTAAGGCCTCCTGAACTTCTTCTTTGGTTTCTTCTACGGCTCTCTTACCCATCTCAGGGTTCATGCCAGTACCGAGACCTCTAGTTAGGTTTTTACCGATATGTATTCTTTTTTTAGCAAGAGAGTGATGCAAATCTTGAGCATCTGTGTTTATGGAAATAAAATCAACACCTTTGACCTTGGAGGTAATCATATGGTTGATGGCATTCTTTCCGGAACCTCCCACTCCGATAACTTTTATTCGCGCGAAGGCTTCAATGTCAGGTGTAATGTTGGGCATGGTCAAATCTTATCAGATAACAAGAATTAGTCAAAAAAGGAAATAAAATAGAAATAAGAGGGAATTATCGCAAATCTACGGTAGAAATTGTTTGAGCCATAAGAGTATTTTTTTCCATACTGTACCCAAAATCACCCCGCTGTTATTGATGGGCATGTCTTGATCTGCATGTGTGCCGAAGACACAAAGGCCATAGGCCACTGCCCATACAGAATCTCTATAACTTTGTTTTTCTTGAAGGCCAAGATTGACCATACCTATCCTTGAAGGTAGTCTGAGAGACTGCTTCGCTGCCTCTTCGATATTGGAAAGTCCTGCTCCACCACCTGTTATCACAATACCAGCAGGTAAAAGTCCATCTCTGCCGATTTTCTTTAAATGAGTCTCTATTAATTCAAAAATATCCGAAAGACGCGCAGAAATAACTTCCTCCAACTTTTTTCTAGGATATGAACTTCCTGTGATGGCACCGATCTTGATCTGCTCAGCTTCTTCAAGATTAACCTTCAATCCCAAAGCAATGTCATTTGTAATGTCTGTAGAGCCTATAGGGAAGATTTCTATAGACACAGGAATATTGTTTTCAAAAACAGAAGCGGAGACAGTTTCGGCACCGATATTTACAAGAACGCAACCAGCAATCTTTTGGCTTTTGGTTAAAGTTACCAAACTTCCGGCTATAGGTGAGGCCATAACATCTTGGACACTAATACCAGCTTCTTCGACAGACTGGATAATGTCATTGAGGTGATGTTCTAGACAAGTAATGTATAGAGTTTTTATTTCAAGCTTACTACCCTTCATCCCTTCAGGCTTTCCGAGGGCTAGCTTGCCGTCAATTTTATAATGAACAGGGATAGAGTGAATGATTTTTCTATTTAGCGAGGCACTATTTGGAATATCTTTCTCACATTGTTCTTGAAGCTTTTTTATGTCTAGTGAAGTGATCTCTAGATCTGCTTTGGAAATAATAATAGAGCTTGTAGAATGTATACCACTAAGTCCAATACCTCCTATAGATACGAAAGCCCTTTTAACCTTTACTCCCGCACGTTCCTCGGCTTCCTTAACCGCACGTTTGATACTTTCTGTTACATCACTGACATTGACTATATAACCATGACGCAAGCCTTTGGATTCTGACATGCCGATACCAATGATCTTTGGGTGATTTCTGAATTCATTTTTCAAATTGTCCTTATTTCTTTCTTGAGAATCAGCAATAACCACTTTAATATGGTTAGTGCCTATGTCTATACCAGTGATAATTGTTCGTGACATTATTTAAATCAAAAAGCTAAATCCCGAACTTTTTTCTAAATCGAGCCTCTGTAGCTTCCATTGTACTACCATGATCGAATCCTTTCAAATGCACTAAACCGTGGATAAATAAAAAAGCAAAAAAGTTTTCATAATCTCTATCAAATTTCTTAGCTTCAAGCTTGGTCATTTCTGGATTTATGTAAATTTCTCCAAAGTCATCACTCAATCCAAAGCTCAAAATATCCGTAGGCTTATCTATATCGCGATATTCTTTATTGAGTTTTTTAATCTGTGCTTTGCTTACTATAACCAAAGAAAGTTCGTAGTTTTTACCCAGCACAGCATCTTTCATTATAGCAAAAGCCAAACGGGGGAGTTTGGCTTTTGTGGTATTTGTAAGCTGAAAGGTGATATCTTGCATAATTAACCAACCAACGAATTATTTTGAGTAACGAGATGTTTTTTCTTGCATTTTGCCGAGCTTGATGAGTTCTTGTATTTCACCTTTTCTTTTTATAGATTTCAAAGTTTTCATCTTGGTCTTGTAAGAAGAGAGAATTCTTTGATTGTAACGAAGAGATCTAACGCGAGGAAGTATACCAGCGCCCTGAACTCTTTTTGTAAAACGTCGAAGGACACCCATACTGTTTTCGGTGCCGTTTCTTGATACTTCTACATTTGTTGCCATAGTCTGCCAATATTAGCACAGGCGTTTTTATTTATCAAGCTTCTTTATATATGATTGCAGTTCAGCTAAAGGCACCACCTCTTGCGAATGAGTATCGGTATTCCTTACGATAGCTGTCTGTTCCACTGCTTCCTTTTTACCCATGATAATAGAGTAGGGTATATAATTTTTCTGCACCACAGTGACCTGCGCTCCGAGGCGATCGCGAGTTAAAGAGAGACATAAGGAGATTTTGACCTCGCGAAGGCTTTCTATTATAGAGAGACTCAAGAGCTTGGACTCAAAACCAAGTTGTACGAAAGAAGCTACAGGCTTTTTGAATTTTTTGATTTCTTTTCTTAGAGCTGGATCATTGCCTTTGATAAGTACAGATATGCCGACCCCTTGCAATTCTTTTTTGAAACCAATCTTTTTGGTCAATCCATCATAACGAACGCCAGTTGCTAAGATGCGCGAAGGCTTATCCTTTTTGTCATGATCCATATTGATAATGGTGAATATGGTTTCGGTGCAGTATTTGCGATTACCGATCAAATGATTGTTGATCTTATAAGGGATTTTCAAGGCCTCTAGATACTCCAAAACTTCTTGAAAATGTGTTCTACTCGACTCTGAAAGGAAATCCATAGATTTTGGCGCTTCAGAATTTATCTTTTTGCACTTTTCATTTTGACAACTCAAAAGGTCAAAAGGATCCTTTTTTAATAGTTGCCTACATTCAGTATGCATATTATTTACATGCTTTCTATAATAATTCGTAAGTTCTTTGTTAAAGCGATGCAAAGAATCTTTATCGCCTATGCTATTTATCTCCACACAGATATTCTTGTAACCTTCTTGTTTTAAAATAGCTCGAGCGGTTTGGATAAGTATAGCTTCGGCAATGCTTTTTGAAACTCCTATTATCTCAAGATCACAATATCTATTGAAAGCCGTAGCACCTTTCTTGATAGATCCTTTGAAAGGTTCTTTGAAGTAGAGCATGACAGGCTGAGGAAGGGTATGCATATTTTCTTCATGGAACATGCGAAGTAGAGCGATCTTTTCTTCTACATGCAAAGGAAGCTTGAGTAAGGCTTCTTCATCGCCATCTATAGAGTCACCATCAAGAAGACTTTTAGCAAGGTCAAGATCAGCTTTTTTGATTTCTGGGCTTTGATGTGGAGTGAAGCCATAATAAATAGAAGTTTCTCCAATCTTATCAAGATGATTGTATTCTACATATTTATTTTCAGAAACCTTTTTGATATTTTTTGACATAAATTTAATTGCCAGGGAATACGGAAATTTTTGTAACCGGAAGAAGTCTAAGGAATGCTCGTCCAACAACATATCTCTTTTCCAATGGACCCCATAGTCTGGAGTCTGAGCTCTCCACACGGTTGTCTCCCATCACGAAATATTCATCGTCACCGAGTTTCTTTATAAATGAATCAGAAGCTCTATGATTGTTGCCTATATAATTTTCTGTGAGCAGAAAGCCTTCCGGATTTTCTTTGTTTATAATTTTTACCTTACCAGTCTCAATAGAAACTGTTTCTCCAGGTAAGCCGATAATTCTTTTTATAAAAAATACCTTAGGATTGTTGGGATATCGAAAGACGATTACATCTTGTCTCTCTGGGTCCGAAAAATGATAGGTCAATTGATCGACTATCAAATATTGACCGGTATTGAAGGTTGGATCCATAGATGGTCCATCCACAATAAATGGCTGAGCAATGTAAGTTCGTATCGGAATCACTATAATCAAAGCAATTACAGTGAACTTAATTATTTCCTTGAAAAAATTTTCTTTTTTCTGTGGAATTTCAGGGTTCATTGCATCAATTGTATTATGAATGTTCGTTTGACACAAGATTTGTGATCATGTCATACTTATGTTATGTCATATATTATCGTTGGTTTAGGAAATCCAGGTCAAGAATATGAAAACACACGTCACAATACTGGACGTATCGTGCTTATGTCTCTTACCGATGACGAATTCTCATTCAATAAAAAAATAAATGCTCTAGTTTCAGAAATAAAAATCGGCAAGGAGAAAGTAAAGCTCATCGCTCCAGAAACCTTTATGAATAATTCTGGCAAATCTGTCGCTAATCTTGTTAAAAGTGTAAAAGCTGCAGAAAAGCTTGTAGTGATCTATGATGATTTCAATTTGCCTATTGGTAAAATCCGAATTTCATTCAACAGAAGCTCTGGTGGACACAATGGAATAGAGTCTATTATAAAATCTGTGAAAACCGAAGCCTTCGTACGTATAAGAATCGGCGTTGCACCAGAAACTGCAAAAGGTCTAGCCAAAGTTCCTCATGGAGAAGAAAAAATAGAGAAATTTATCCTAGGTAAATTTAAAGAAGATGAAATGAAAGTTATAAAGAAAATTTCAAAGACCGTCGCAGAAGCTTTGGAGGTTTTGGTCAAAGAGGGGAGAGATAAGGCGATGAGTTTGTTTAATTAGGTCAAAATTAGACAATTAAGCTTTTTTATACTATAGTACTCTTGTTATCAAAATACATGTGTTAAACCCGCAAGTTTCAACTTTATTAATTAAAAAGCGGATCACATGTCAATTAAAATATGATTAAAAAAACCGAGAAGGTTAAGAAGGAGAAAGTAGTTGTAAGTCCTAAACTAGACACCTTAATGGATCGTATTATAAACGATTCAGCAAACCCTCCAATCTCCGGAGATCTTGTAGAAGGTCCAGTTATAAATATAGAAAAATCAGCAGTATATATAGATCTAGCACCATTTGGTACCGGTATCATTTTTGGACGTGAATATATCACAGCTCGAGATATCATTAAGAAAATCAATATCGGAGACGTCGTAGCTGCCAAGGTTGTAGAGACAGATAACAAAGATGGCTACATAGAACTTTCTCTAAAGGAAGCTAGACAAGCCCTTATCTGGAGTGAGGCAGAGATAGCTATCAACAACAAGACCACATTAGAGCTTCCTATTATAGAGGCTAATAAGGGTGGACTCATTATACAATGGCAAGGTATTTCTGGTTTCCTTCCAGCTTCACAATTAAAGACAGAACATTATCCTCGTGTAGCTGATGGAGACAAAGACAAGATTCTTGAAGAATTAAAAAAGCTTGTTGGTACAAAGATCTCCGTATGCATTATCTCTGCAATTCCAAAGGAAGGTAAGCTTATCTTCTCTGAGAAAAATCCAGAATTGAAAGATAAGGGAGAAATTATCGGCAAATATAAAGTCGATGATGTTCTAGAAGGTACAGTAACAGGCATCGTAGACTTTGGAGTTTTTGTAAAGCTTGAAGATGGGCTCGAAGGTCTTGTGCATATCTCTGAGATAGACTGGTCACTTGTAGAAGATCCTCGAACACTATTTAGAACTGGTCAGAAAATCCGCGTAAAGGTAATTGAAATTAAAGAAGGTAAAGTCTCTCTATCTATCAAGGCTCTTAAGGAAAATCCTTGGGTAGAAGCTGGAAAGAAATACAAGAAAGATCAACAAGTTCAAGGTGTTATCATCAAGTTCAACAAGCATGGAGCTCTAGCTTCTATAGAAGAAGGAGTAGCTGGACTTGTGCATGTATCTGAATTCGGCTCAGAAGAAAAGTTGAGAAAAACTTTGGAGCTTGGTAAAACTTACGATTTCAAGATCACATTGTTTGATATCAAAGAACAAAAGATGGCTCTATCTTTCGGAGGGGAGAAGAAGTAGGTTAATTCCCCCATACTCCTACCCAAAAATTCCTTTTATAGGACTTGCCATTGAACTTGGTATAATGCGTCTCTTTGTCTAGGTATCTAGGTTCGCCCAAATGCGAATAACTTGCAATAAGATCTTCTCTAGAAAAAACTCTTTCGGTTAGCCCGATGTCTGGCATTATATAAGTGTCTTTATCGGGGCCTGGATGAGTGGAAAGAAGAGTCTGAGCATTTTTGTCTCCATCTTTACAAAGAGTTCTCAAGAAAAAATATCCATTGGTTTTTAACACACGCTCGATCTCCTTTAAATAAACTCCGCGCTCTTTCTCTGAAAGGGAATTTGAAGATGTAATATCTAGAATAATATCGAAAGAATGATCCGGAAAGGGAAGCGTATCGCCAATATTTCCTTTAATAAAGTTTCCATGAGGAGCAAGTTCTTTTGCGTATTTTAAAGCCGTCTCTGAAATATCTACACCAGTTACCTTGTTATCAAACCCTTGTTCAGAAATGTAAAAGCTATTTTTTGCATTACCACATCCAAGGTCCAAGATATTTAAGTTCGACATTTCCAAGCCAACTTCTTTACGTGCTTTACGCAAAAAACGCACAAAGTCCTTAACACTTGAAAGTGGCTCTAGACTTAGGCTTACAAGCTTCGGGTCTCTATATTCCTTTTCCCAGATATGTTCTTGCATAATTATTATGATATACTAACATTACATTATGATAATTACATACTTTGGTGGGGAATTTTTCAAAGTTCAATTTGGGGATACGACCCTAGCTTTTAACCCTATTTCCAAGGATTCAAAGCTAAAGTCTAGTCGTTTCGGAGCAGATATCGTCCTTTCTTCCGCAAATCACATGGATTTCAATGGCTTCGAGCAAGTCACTCATGGTGAAAAAAAGCCATTTATAATCTCTGGTCCTGGAGAATACGAAGTCAACAGCGTGTTTATAAAGGGACTACCTTCAGAGTCAAAGTATGATGGCAAGGATCTTATAAATACTATATACACTGTATCTCTTGAAAATATGAATATCTGTTTCCTTGGAGCTATCAACAATGCCGAATTAAAAACAGAAACTATCGAAGCTCTCGATGAAATAGATATACTCTTTGTACCTATAGGTGGAGAGGGAGTGCTTGATCCTGTGAAGGCTTACAAATTTGCTGTATCTCTAGAGCCCAAAATCATTATCCCGATGCACTACGGAGATGTGGGTATCGCAGACTCCCTAAAGACTTTCTTAAAAGAAGCAGGAGAAAATCCAAAATCAGAATCCAAGCTTACCTTAAAAAAGAAAGATCTTGAAGGTAAAGAGGGTAATATTATAGTTATCGATTCATCAAAAGAATAATTAAAATAATCCATGAATAATTATTTAGAAAATTTAAAAAATAAACCAGATCATATTAAAAAACGTTTTGCTTTCGTTACATCTCTATCCGTCACCCTTATTATCTTTATGGGCTGGATGGTTTCGTATAGTCTAAAGTCTCAGACTGCAGTTTTGGCAGATGCCCCAGCCTCTTCTTTGACCGCCAATGTTTCAAATATTTTTAAAGATATAAAGAATATTTTTAGTTCAAATAAAGTTGAATTTGATGCAAATGACATAGAGGTAACAGGTGGAACAAGATGAACGAAAAGTTTTTAAAACCCTATAATCCTCTCGAAACAGAAGATAGTATATATAACGCTTGGATTAAAAGCGGATATTTTAATCCTGACAACCTACCGCCTCGCCATAAGGAGCCATACACTATTGTTCTTCCTCCTCCAAATGTAACTGGTAACCTTCATATGGGACATGCAGCTATGATTGCTATAGAGGATATTTTGATACGTTACAAAAGAATGAAGGGTTACAAGACCCTATGGATACCAGGTACAGATCATGCAGCTATCGCCACTCAGTCAAAAGTAGAAAAAGAGCTTGAAAAAAAAGAAGGTAAGAAGAGGCGAGACATAGGTAGGGAGGAATTTTTGAAGCATGTCGATGCTTTTGCAAATGCTAGTCATGACACTATCGTAGGTCAGATAAAAAAGATGGGGGCTTCTGTAGACTGGTCTCGAGAAGCTTTTACTTTGGATTCCAAGCGAACATTGGCTGTGCGCACCGCTTTCAAAACAATGCACGATATGGGACTTATATACCGTGGCAATAGAATTATAAATTGGGATCCCAAAGGCCAGACAACAATATCTGATGATGAGATAGTTTATGAAGAAAGAAAAACTAAGATATATACCCTTAAGTATTCCAAAGACTTCCCAATATCAATAGCTACTACAAGACCAGAGACAAAGGTAGGAGACACAGCTGTTGCTGTGCATCCAGATGATGTTCGTTATAAAGATTTTATCGGCAAAACTTATCCGATAGACTTTGCAGGAGTAAAGCTTTCCATAAAAGTAGTAGGAGATACAGCTGTAGATCCAGAATATGGCACGGGTGCTGTGGGGGTGACTCCAGCGCATAGTTCTATAGATGCAGATATCGCTTCTCGACACTCACTACCATCTATCCAAATCATCAATGAATTTGCAAAGATGATGCCTAATACTGGTATCGTCGAAGGTTTGAAAGTAAATGAAGCACGAGAGAAGATAGTCTCTTGGCTTAAAGAGAATGCCCTTTTGGAAAAAGAAGAAGAGATGGTTCAAAATATTTCTACAGCCGAAAGAACAGGTGCAGTTATCGAACCTCTACCTAAGCTTCAATGGTTTATCGCTGTGAATAAAACTTTCAACAATTCTGGCAAAGAAACTACCTTGAAAGAGATGATGAAAAGTAAAGTCGAAAGTGGGGAGATAAAGATTCTTCCAGATCGATTTGAAAAAGTTTATTTTAATTGGATCAACAATCTTCGTGACTGGTGTATCTCGAGACAGATCTGGTATGGACACCGGATACCTGCTTGGTATAGAGGAGAGGAAGTGTATATAGGTATCACTGCTCCCGAAGGTGATGGATGGATTCAGGATGAAGATACTTTAGACACATGGTTTTCTTCTGGACTGTGGACATTCTCAACCCTTGGTTGGCCAGAGAAGACAATAGACCTAGAAACTTTCCACCCGACCGATGTTCTAGAAACCGGCTACGATATTATTTTCTTCTGGGTTGCACGTATGATACTTATGACTGGATGTCTGCTAAATACTATTCCTTTCAAAACTGTTTATCTACATGGACTTGTACGTACATCGAAAGGGGAGAAGATGTCCAAATCAAAACCAGAAACTAGCATAGATCCGTTAGATATGATTGCCAAATATGGTGCAGACGCCACTCGTCTTTCTCTGATTATCGGCAATGGTCCAGGCAATGATCTCAAACTTTCAGAGGATAAGATAAAAGGTTACAAAAACTTTTCAAATAAACTTTGGAATATTACCAGATTCGTTCTTTCTTCTACTGAGGGAGAGAAGTTGGAAGGAAAAGTTCCAAACAAAGAGCTTGAAGAGATTTTAAAAGATGTAACTCTAGATATTGAAAATTATCGTCTATATCTTGCTGCAGAAAAACTCTATCATTATGTCTGGCATCGTTTTGCGGATGAGATAATAGAAGAAAGTAAAAAGATTTTTAAAGAGGGAAGTGAAGAAGAAAAGAAAAATCGCAGACAACTTCTTCTTCACATCTTATCTCAAGTTTTGATTGCCCTACATCCTTTTATTCCTTATGTTACAGAAGAGATCTGGAAGGATATGCCTATCGATAATAAAAAAATGTTGCTGATTGAAGAATGGGTGGGGTAAAAGATTATTTAAATAAAAAAGAACCGGTAGTCATCACTGATAACCGGGTCTTGATTCTGAACACTATCTGATTTCACTTCTCCACCTTGATCTTGGTGGCGATAAAGGAGGAACTCTCAGTGGTGTGGACAGTTCTTGATGAAAGGTTGTGAATAATTACTTTGTCACCTTCCACAAGGTTTTCAGAAGCAACCGCAAAGGCCACTTCCTCTCGAGTTTTTTCATTGTCTATTATCAAGACTTTTAGAACTAAAACTCCAAAATTTCCCCCACGGAATAACTCTTTCCCAGTCACTATCCCTTTGAGCTCACCCTTTAGGGTAAGTGTATTGACCACTCCATGTGCGGTACTCATCACAATTTTTGAAATTTCAACATCAGATTTCTTTGGTGATGTGGATATGGCAAGGAGAAACATTAAAACAAAGGCAAGTGGTAAAATTAGAAACCGGACTATTTCCTTCAATGACTCAGTGGACTTTGACTCAGAAGACTTTTCTCTCATAATTTTTATCTAAGTTTTTATTTCTCTAAATGATTTTCTGAAAAATAAGGAGTCCTTAGCTCTGAAAAGAGCCAATCTATCCGGAATATTTATATATCAAATTGTCATAAATATCAACTTTATAAAAAAGGACACCGAGCTACCTTGTGGGTGGCCCGGCGTGTGTAAAAATTTCAGCTGGCTTCAAGGAACTGATCAATGGTTTCCACGATAGACATATTGTGTGGAATTTGTGTACCTTTGGCGACACAAGTTATGACAACTACTAGTGTCCGTGGAAAATCGTTGTTACGTACCAGACCTTCCACTAGGTCTGTGCAGATAATTAAATCTGCATTTCGGGGATCTGTAATTAGCAGATCTCCATGATCAATCAGAAGATTTTTTAAGAGATCTTCGTACTCTGTCGACAGGAAAATTTTCATAAAATCTAATCTCTGTCACATTCTGGAAGACAACTTCTTCCTATCCTGACTCTCTCGGCCAACCTCATTGACCCGATATTTACAGGCCAATAATTAACAACAAACTCACCTATAACGATGTAAGTTCGTTGACGTTCTTTTTTCTCGTCCCTATCGACAGCTGCCTCCATTTTACGGAAGGCAAACTGGATTTGTGATTCAGTCATTTTCTAGCCTTTCCTTTTCAAGTTGCGGTTGTACTAGCCAAAATCATACACCCGTTGGGGAGACTTGTCAAGTGTGTATTTATGTGGTTTTATTTGACCCTTATAGCATTAGCTATTTTACCATCTCCTCAACCACTGCCTTTACATCTGCGCCATCAGCTTTACCTTTAAGCTCCTTCATAAGAGTGCCTATGAACTGACCCATTTTAGTTTTATCAATAGCACCACCAGACGCTAGTTTGGCATCAACAACCTTTCGTATCTCATCTCTACTCATAGTAACAGGCAAGAAAACTTCAAGTATAACAAGCTCGGCTTTTTCTTTATCAACAAGATCCTTTCGACCACCTTTTTCAAACTGCTCTATGGAATCCCGATGTTGTTTTACGCTTCTTTTAATTAGAGTTAATGCGCCTTCATCATCGATAAAGGTCTCCGCACTGCCTTTGGCTATAAGCTCATTGGAAAAGAGAGCGGTTAAGCTTCTTAAGGTATCAAGCTTAATAGAATCCTTGGCTCGCATAGCGTCTACTATTTGTTTTTTGATATTTTCATGTATTGTCATATGCTGTTATAATAGCATATATGAATACACTTATCATTATCCTTATTATTCTTGTCTTGATTGCAATTATCATTATGGTTTTTGCTTTCCTATATCGTCCACAGGCAAGTCAGTCTAAAGACAGTGATGTCGGATTAAAATTAATCTTAGAGCAGATAAATGAGCTCAACCGCACAGTAGACACCAAGATAGGTGAGAGTGCAAAACATCTCAGAGAATCAATGCACAACCAGCTATCAGAATCTTCGAAGATGATAAGAGATGTGACGGAGGGTCTAACTAAGCTCGATGAGACGAACAGGCAAGTGATCTCCTTTGCTGATCAGCTACAATCTCTGAGTGATATTCTGAAGAATCCAAAACATAGAGGGATACTCGGTGAATACTATCTAGAAACTCTTCTTCAAAATGTATTGGCACCAACACAATATAAGATGCAATATACTTTCAACAACGGCGAGATTGTCGATGCTGTAGTTTTTGTGAAAGACAAGATCATTCCTATAGATTCCAAGTTCTCTCTTGAGAACTACAATAAGCTTGTCGAAGAAAGAAATCCTATAGAGAAAGAGAAATTAGAAAAATCTTTTGTAAATGATCTCAAGCTTCGCATACAAGAGACCGCAAAATATATTCGTGCAGGAGAAAATACTATGGATTTTGCTTTTATGTTCATACCCCATGAAGCTATTTACTATGATCTATTGGTCAATAAAATAGGCGCTGTAACAGAAGAGACAGACAACCTCATACAGCGCGCGGCAAACAAATACAAAGTGATTATCGTTTCTCCCACCTCTTTCTTAGCTTACCTACAAACTGTTCTACAAGGTCTCAAGGCTATGCAGATAGAAGAGACTGCAAAAGACGTTATAAAGAGAGTAAGCGATCTCGGAAATCATCTAAAAAAGTATGAAGAATATCATGAAAAACTAGGCTCATCTCTTTCGACAGTAGTGAACCATTACAATAATTCTGGAAAGGAACTGAAGAAGATAGACAAAGACGTTTTGAAGATTACAGGCTCGAGTCCGGCTATAGAAGTGAATGTTATTGACCAGCCAGAAGAGATAGTGTAGTATAGAACGACTATGGAATTTGCAGTAATACAAACAGGCGGAAAGCAATACAAGGTCAAGACTGGCGATGAAATCAAAATCGAGAAGATTCTTGGCGAATACAAAGAAGGCGATAAGGTCGTTTTTGATAAGGTATTACTTGTAGATAACGGTTCAGATACTACTATCGGAACTCCTTTTATAGAAAAAGCAAAGGTAACAGGCACTATCACTAAGGTAGGGCGTCTAGCTAAGGTTGATGTTATAAAGTACAAACAGAAGAGTAAATACTTCAAAAAGAACGGTCACAAACAGCCATATTTTCAAGTAAAGATTGAGGGGTTTAAGTAGAAGATAGTTTTGTATTTTACTGCATGATATAATGCAGTCTATGGAACCGATTTTAATACAAATTGACTGGATATATTTCCTAGGAATAGTAGGCGTACTTGTAGGTATTGCCTGGTATTCTAGAAAAAAAATTTCAGCATTAGAAACTTCGATAACTCGTTTAGGTAAAGTTGTAAATAAAATTGAAGAAAGAGTCACTAGACTTGAAGTAAGGATGGATAGAAACATTTAATATATAAAAAGAAACCGCCACAATAGATATTGACGTATAACACAACCTATGGTACTTTAATTCTGAGCTCGGATTAAAAACTCGAGCAGAAGAATCAATATAAAATATATACAAAGCTCATGATTCCTTCTGCTCAAAGCAGAAAGGATAAAGTCATGGACCAATGCCACTACTGTGGACGACGACTCGTTTCGGGACAAAAACACATAATTCACCTAACTGGCTGTCCGCAGGTAATCGCTGCGCACAAGCCTATCTGGCTTAAGGGATGGGAGGAAGGCCGGGTTGGAAAGGTATGTGAACCATCATCCCAAAATCCTACTTATGTGATGGGTTTCGGGAAAGGAGTTGTTGCTCTGGAGGAAATGGAAAATGGAGAGAGACCTTACTAGGCAATCTCAAAAAGAGAAAGGTAAGAAATGAAATAAAATCAATGATAGGGGTGTCCGGACGGATACCCCTTTTTTTCTATCCTAAACCCTCTCCCTATTTTTCAATGCATTCTTAATGGTATCTGTATCAGAATATTCAAGCTCTGTTCCTGTAGAAAGTCCACGACCTAGTACAGAAATTGTGAGATTCTGGCTTGGAAATTTCTCTTTAAGGTAGTTTGAGATAAAGTCAGCAGTATGCTCTCCCTCAGCATTGGCATTTAGAGATAGGATTATTTCTTTAAATACTCCACTCTTTATTTTTTCAAAAAGTTCGTACAAACGCACCTTTTTTTCAGGTTCCTTATCAAGGATGGGGATAGTACCACCGAGGATGAAGTAATGCCCATTATAAAATTTACTTTTTTCTATTGCTTCAAAATCTACATCACGAGAAACTATCATTAATTTTTCTGTATCTCTGTTTTTATCAGAACAGATATAACATTTGCTACTATTGCCATCTTGATAAAATCGAAAACAACTTGTGCAAATCTTTATACTTTTTTTGATATCCAAGATTAGTCTAGCGATTTCTTCTAGGTAACTAGCATTGCGGGTCAATAAGAAATAAACGAACCTACGTGCTTGCCTAGGGCCGATACCAGGGAATTCTCTGAAATATTCTGTTAGTTTAGAAATCGGATCCATTGCCTCCTGTATTATCGGTAGTAAAATCTCCAAAATCACTTTTTTCAATACTTACGAATGTTGTCTTTTTGTCATCGAAATAAAGTTCAGCTACTCCAGTAGGACCATTTCTGTGTTTTTCGATCATAATCTTTGCGATATTCGGACGAGCACTTTCTTTGTTGTACTTATCTTCGCGGTGGATGAACATCACCACATCTGCATCTTGTTCAATAGATCCTGAATCTCGAAGATCGGATAGACGGGGCTCACCACCACGCTGTTCCACAGCTCGACTTAATTGAGAAAGGGCAAGAACAGGAACTTCTAGCTCTCGAGCAAGCTGTTTGAGAGATCTTGAAATTTCTGTGACTTGCTGAACTATATTGTCCGAATTTCGATTTTGTGTAGGGACCATAAGTTGTAAGTAGTCTACTACGATAAGTCCCAATCCCTTTTCACTCTTTAGTCTGCGAGCTACAGCGCGCATCTTTAGAATATTGTTTGCTGGTTGATCATCTATATATATAGGCGCTTCGGAAAGTCTATCCATAGCGTCTCTGATCGATTTGAAGTCATGATCAACGGATAGGTTGTGTCCAGTGCGTATCTTCCAAGCATCCACTTGGGATTCTGCTGAGAGCATACGATCGACAAGCTGCTGAGAACTCATTTCAAGAGAAAATATACCAACCGGCACTTTATGATTGATAGCTGCCATACGAGCAATGTCCAAAGCAAAAGCAGTTTTACCCATAGAAGGTCTAGCTGCAAGGATAATGAGGTCGGACTTTTGTAGTCCGGCGAGTTTATTGTCTAGAGCTTTGAAGCCAGTAGGGATACCGCGCAATTCATCTTTTGTATTGTGAAGTTTATCGATTCTTTCCCAGGCTTCAACCAAAGTATCCTTTAGGGCGATGAACTTGTGTGTGCCAGTAAAATTTGTAACTTCAAAGATTTTTTTCTCGGCTTTATCTAGAGTTTCTTCTATATCCATCTCTTCATCGAAACCGAGATTGCCTACATACTCGGAGGCATTGATGAGATCTCGCATGATATGCTTCTTTTGTACTATCTCAGCATAATGCTTGGCATTTGTAGAAGAGGGGACGCCATGCACAAGCTCGGTAAGATAACCCATAGCTCCTGCCTGTTCCAAAACCTCCTTCTCTTTTAATCTCGAAGAAAGGGAGAGTAGATCTATAGGTGTTCCTCTTCCATGAAGTTCAAGCATGGTGGACCAGAGAAGCTTGTGACGATCGGAATAAAAGGATCTCTCGGTCACTATGTCATTTACATCGTGCATTACTTCTGGACGTATCATGATGGAACCCAAAAGAGCCTTCTCAGCTTCTAAGCTTTGAGGAGGTATACGTAAATCTTTGGTTTTAAAATATGGTGATGCAATATTGGACATAGATATTTGTCATCACATTGTATCATGCCTCTTATATATTTTTGCAAACAGAAAATAGCATAAACAGTTTATAAGCTGTGGATTGCTTTTTGACTATTTTGTATCCTTTATTTTAAACCCGCGGCTCTCGATTTCTTTTCTTAAAGCATCTGCCTTATCCCACTCTTTATTTTTCCGAGCCTCTTCGCGAGTTTCTATAAGTAACTTGACCTCCATTGGCATCTCTTCTTTTTCATCTAGCTTTGTATCTAGCACGGCTTGCAATCCAAACCCGAAAACTTTATCAAAATCCAGCATCAATTTTATTTTTTCTTTAGCCTCTACAGAATGGTCTTTGATAAGTTCCCAGGTGAGGGCGATAGCTTCAGGCATATTGAGATCATCATTAATCTTATCTATAAATTCACCTCGATAATCTCTAGGGGTAGGGGAAGGGTGTATATGCTCGTTTTGGACTTCACCAAGACGAATAAAGGTCTCTATAAGCCTTATAAAGGCGGTTTGAGCGGCATTTACAGCCTCTACTGTGAAATTTACTTGAGATCTATAGTGTGATGTAAAAAGCCAATATCGAAAGGCAAGAGGGGATATGCCAGCATCTTCGAGATCTTTAAGTTTAAGAAAGTTACCTTTGGACTTGGCCATCTTGTCATCGTTTACATTCATGAAGGCTCCATGTAACCAATAGTTTACAAAGGGTTTGCCTGTAGCACATTCACTTTGCGCGATTTCATTTGTATGATGAGGGAAAATGAGATCTGTTCCACCCGTATGAATGTCTATTGTAGATCCCAAAGCTAAAGTAGCCATAGCTGAACATTCTATACTCCACCCAGGACGACCCTTACCGAAAGGTGCTTCCCATTCAACATTGGCATCTTCAGGAGAGTAAAATTTCCATAAGGCAAAATCACGCGGATTTTCTTTCTCATATTCATCATTGGCGATTCGCGCTTGAGCTTCATCTGTCAATTTTATTTTGGCTAGGCGACCGTATTCTTTGAAGAGACCGATACTAAAGTAGATACCGTCTTTTGTTTTATAAGCTATACCTTTTTCAAGAAGGGTGGAGATCATCTCGATCATCTCTTTTATATGATCTCTGGCTCGTAGAAGTTTGTGCGGGGTTAGTATATTTAATGCATGTATATCTGCAATAAAAAGAGTTTCATAATGGCGAGTAAGTTCTTCAAGTGTAATGTTTTTTTCTATACTTCTTCGAATTGTTTTGTCATCGACATCGGTAACATTCATGACTTGGGTGACAGAATACCCGTTATATTCAAAAATTCTTCGAACAATGTCATACATCACGAAGGTTCTCAAATTCCCGATATGAACGGTGTCATATACAGTTGGTCCGCAATTGTAGATCCCGACTCTACTTTGTTCTAAAGGTTTAAATTCTTCCTTCTTTCCAGTTAGAGTATTGTGAAGATATATCGGCTTCATATGGTTTAGTATAGCTTAGTATATTGTTTTAAATCAAATTATTTGTAATAATAGCGTATATCATATGAACAAAGAACAAAATCCTAAAGTAGTTTTAGGTACAATTATAATTTTGATTTTAGCGCTGACTTTTTACATCGGATCACTTTTTGGAGAAAAGAGTGGTAGAGAGACTGCACTAAAGAGTATTGCTCCGGATGGCATTTCCATTACCAATGAACAATTAGAACCACTTTGGAAGGTTTGGAGTATTCTAGACAAAAAGTATGTAGAAGCCACAACTACAGATTCTCAGAAAAGAATTTGGGGAGCAATACAAGGTCTGGCTAGCTCACAAGGAGATCCATATACAGTATTTTTTCCACCAGAAGAAAGCAAGAATTTCAAAAGTGATATTTCTGGAAATTTCGAAGGGGTAGGGATGGAGATCGGTGTAAAAGACAAAACATTAACCGTAGTAGCTCCTGTGAAGAATAGCCCGGCATACAAGGCTGGAGTAAAGGCTGGAGATCGCATAATCAAAATTAATGACAAAAACGCAGGAGATATACCAGTTGATCAAGCAGTAAAGCTCATACGAGGACCTCGTGGGACAACCGTTAAGATAGTCTTTATTCGTGAGGGGGTAAGTACACCTATAGAAAAGTCCATAGTTAGAGATATTATCGATATACCTACCCTTGAAACTGAAGTGAAGTCTGATGTGTTTGTGATCAAGTTATTTAGCTTTACATCCCAGTCTCCAAACCTATTCCGATCAGCCCTCAGAACCTTTTTGGAGTCCGGTAAAAACAAATTAGTCTTGGATCTACGAGGAAATCCTGGAGGATATCTCGATGCGGCTTGGGATATAGCTAGTTGGTTCCTTCCTGCAGGGAAGACTATAGTGACGGAAGACTTTGGCGGTAGAGGTGAAAACAAGGTCTATAGAAGTAAAGGTTACGATGTCCTGAACAAGTTCTTCGGCAAAAATTACAAAATGATAATCTTGGTAAATGAAGGATCGGCCTCAGCTTCAGAGATTTTGGCTGGAGCCTTGCAAGAACATGGAGTAGCAACTCTTGTAGGAGCAAAGACTTTCGGCAAAGGTTCAGTTCAAGAACTAGTACAGATCACTCCAGAGACATCGCTCAAGGTCACTATCGCAAGATGGCTAACCCCACTTGGTCACAATCTTTCTCATGATGGCCTCAATCCAAATGTAGAGATAAAGCCAACAGCCAAAGACGTAGAAGCCAAAAAAGATGTACAGCTAGACAAGGCTATTGAAATTTTAAACAAATAAACGTAATATACGAGTATGAAAATAATATTATTGAAAGACATAGCAAAGGTTGGAAGAAAGTACGATGTGAAGAACATTAGCGATGGATACGCTTTGAACATGCTTATCCCAAAAGGCTTGGCGGTGATCGCTACGGCAGATGTGATGAAACGTATTGATCTAGAGAAGTCTCGTGATGAAGGAGAGAAGAAAGTCCGTCAGGATTTACTTCTGAAAAACTTAAGCGAGCTTGATGGTGTCACTATTACCCTAGAAGAAAAAGCAAATGAAAAGGGTCATCTTTTCGCCGGAGTTCATAAGCTTGAGATCATCCCCGCGATTTTTAAACAGACAAGATTGCAGATCAATGAAGAAAATATAATACTCGATAAACCCATCAAAGAAATAGGTTCTCATGAGATCGAAGTTAGAGCAGGGAATAAGAGCGCGAAGTTTACCTTAGATATCAAAGTTAAAATATAAAAATAAAAAACCGGATAAATTCCGGTTTTTTATTTGATAGTCCTTTGAATTTTACTTCATTGCTATCACCTTACTCCAACAAGGCTTCGATGCACTCCAAGGCTGTGCTCCAGACTTTTCATAAAGATACTTGGCATATGCCATGTTTCCATCTATTGTATGAATGTCGTAACCAAGCTTTGTAGCTGTTTCAAGGTGATATCTTTCATTGATCTGCATCACCCCAACATCTGCATTGTCTACTCTACCTCTAACCACTTTACCATCTTTATAGTGAGTAAATGTTGATTCACATCTAGCGATTTCTATAAGAATAGGAGTATCAGCATAGTGTTCACGTAGATAGTTTTCTACAGCTTTTCTATCTGACTCAGCTGTAATCTGTACTTCTTCTGAGCTAGCTATTAATGGCTGAACATTTATAGCATCGGTTGTTGTATTACCTGCTCCATACATTGAGGACAAAAGAAACACGATACCAGTTGTAAGTTCAATCATAAATTCAAAACGAGGTATATATGTAAAGTATGAACTAAACACATATCCTCGTATTGCTTATAATACTAGCATGTCTAGTGCTATTTGTCAATAGCTAAAATAGCTGTAAAAGCTTGCATTCTGAGCCTGCTTTGGTATATACTGTTTTCACTATGGCAACCAAAAAATCAGGAGGATCTACCCAGAACGGTAGAGATTCGAACCCAAAATACCTAGGAGTTAAGCTAAATCACGGAGAATCTGTGACTGTAGGCTCTATTATCGTGCGCCAGAGAGGCACAGATGTAATACCTGGCAAGAATGTAGGTATAGGGAAGGATCACACTCTATTTGCATTAAAAGACGGAAAGGTTCAGTTTGGAACAAAGAGAAAAGTACATTTCGACAATACAATGAAGAGAAAGAAGATTGCGCATGTTATATAGAGGGTAGAGGAGACAGATATAACAAACAGATAACCAGATAAAATCTGGTTTTTGTTTACTGTAATAATTATCATATCTCCGAGAGGGAACCCCTCTTTCGCCCTAGACACCACGTCGCACAATATACCTTTTACACCATTATACTATAAGAAAAAAGAGCGACTTTTTGATTCGCTCTTCTCTTTCTAAATCCTCACTTTCTCATCATCTTTATTCTTCACCGCATTATTCAAGTTCTCTATTGCTGGCTTCCAAATGTATTTTATAAAAATTTCATTGAAAACATATTTTACAGGTTTAGCCAGATACTTTGTCCAAACATACGAAACAGCTTCTTTAGCGTATTCGAGATTGGTCTGAGCCACTGGAGACTCTACCGCCTTTCTTATATCAAAACCAAGATAACCTAGAACGATAAGGCCGATCACAAATATTATTATCCATTTAATCATGGCTAAATAATAACATTAAAAATAAAAAATCTAAAGATAGGACAGTGGATTAAGATAAGCATCACGCTTTATAAGCAGAGGCATTTTGATGGAAGCTCCCGCGCAGGATTTGAAGTTGTAGGTACCCACCGTCACCCCGTCTGATGCATAGACGGTAAAATGAAGATGAGGGCCTGTAGACATACCTGTATTGCCAGAATATGCGATAATCTCGCCTCTCTCTACTGTTTGTCCAACCACAGCAGACACTAATGATAGGTGAGCATAGACTGTTGTAAGACCATTATTATGTCTTACCAGTATCCACTTACCATAAGACACTCTTGGGCAGACCAGATCCGTATTTCCTGCGCCTATCACCACACCACTGGCAGCAGATTTTACTGGTGTACCTATCGGTGCACCGAGGTCTATACCATTGTGACCTCCCCCACTATATATTTGAGGATTTTTGGTGGCAAATTCTGTATTGCCGAAGTACTGAGTAATTCTTACTACATCGAAAGGATATGCCAATATTCCTTTACCAGAATTTGGTATGCTATTTGGATCTACGGCAAGCTTCAATGCATTTTCCAAATCAAAAATCTCTTTTTCAAAGGCCTCTTTTTGAGCTTTGCGACTAGCTAGAAGTTTTTTGTAGCTTGCTTCGGTATTGTTGGTTTCTTTTAAAATAGAATCTTTTTCTCTAGCAGTTTCTGCTATTATTTTTGTCTGATTTTTCAGATCTACATTGAGGGTGACTAACTCGGCTTTTTTCCTCTCTGTTAACTTTTTATTTTCTTCGAGATTCAATTTTAAATTCTTCAGGTCTTTTATCTTCCCCTGCAAACTTCCCTGCAATGTCGAAAGTTCGTCGGCATTATTCCAAAAGCCTGAAAGAGATTTCTGGCTGAGCAAGGTTTCAATGGCCGAAGCTGAGCTCATCCTAGAGATATTATATAAGGACTGCGAAATAACCCTTCTACTATCGATTATTCTCTCGCTTTTGTCACCGATCTGAAGGGAAAGTTCTTGAATTTCTAGATTCTTATTGGCAATTTTATTTTCGGTAATCTTGGTATCCGCCTGTAGCTTTTTCTTTGAAATGTCCAAATTCTTCAAGGCATTTTTCAAGGAATCGGCCTCTTTGGCCACAGCATCAATTTCAATCTGATATTTTTTTATTTCTTCTTCAAGTTTCTTTATATCTTCATTTCGGGTGTTGATTTTATTTTTTAATTCATCAATATTCTGTGCATGGACATTTGCAAAGATAAATAGACTAAATATTGTTACAAATATGACATGTTTATATAGACTCATATGCAAAAGTAAGCCGCTTGACGGTCTCTTCCTTACCCAGAATTTCTGAGATGATAAATGGGTCTGGAGACTTGTCTTTGCCTGACAGGGCATATCTCATAGGCCAGAGAACATACCCCTTCCCTTTCGCTTCGGCTAGTGGCCACACAGAAGCCTTGACTGACTCTTTTGAAAAATCCGAAATTTTAGAAACGATATCAATTATTAACTTTAAATTTTCTTTTGTGGCACTTAGATCTTTTTCTTGTTTCCATTTTAATGATTCCTTGTCATATATGGGAAGAGGTTTGATGAAAGAGAGTTCCCCATCAAGAAGAGAGGAGATCTCTTTGAAGAAACTAATCTTCTCTCTGACTAGGGGAAGAATTTTAATTAAAATTTCTTCTTGTATAAAGTTTTTGGCATGGAGGATAAAGTCCGCATCATTTAACTTCTCAAGATACTGCCTGTTTATCCAATTTAATTTTTCAATATTAAAAACTGCTCCAGACTTTTGGATTTTGGAAATATCAAAAAGCTCTATGAGTTCGTCCATACTAAAGATCTCCTGCTCAGTGCCAGGGTTCCAACCCAGTAAAGCCAGGTAGTTCACTAGAGCCTCAGGTAAATATCCCATTTCTCTATAGGCTGTAACGCTGATAGCGCCGTGTCGCCCTGAAAGCTTACTCTTGTCTGGAGCCAAGATAAGTGGCACATGGGCGTATACAGGCTGCGGGGCACCTATGGCTTGCTGTATAAGTAGCTGTCTTGGGGTATTGGAAATACCATCTTCACCCCGGATAATGTGGGTAATACCCATTTCAAAATCATCGACCACTACAGCCAGATGGTACACCGGTTCCTCCAGACTTTTGGCTATGACAAAGTCTTTTAGGTCAGTAGTATCGAAGGTTATCTCCCCTCTTATAAGATCTTTGAAGGTTAGAGTTTTGTTGGGGTTTTTGAAGCGTATCACCTCTTCCCTATCCCCTTCTTCTTTTGGTGTTTCTTTTGAAATATAAGCGAAGCCATCATCGATTAATTTCTTTAGATATTTTTGATAGACCACGGTTCTTTCACTTTGTCTGTATGGCCCACTATCATGCTTTATACCAAGCCAAGTCAAACTTTCTACAATGTTATCCTCGAATTCTCTTTTGGAACGCTCCTTATCTGTATCCTCAATTCTAAAGACCATTTTGCCCTCATTTTGACGAGCAAAGAGAAAATTAAATAGAGCCGTTCTTGCACGTCCTATATGAAGAAAGCCTGTTGGACTTGGGGGGAATCTTGTGATGATTTTCTTATCCATATTATTATTTCTGATTGGACTATTATAACACAAAAACGCCTTTCGGCGTCTTGTGAAGGAAGTATTTTTTAATTATCCCTTAACTTCAGTAATAGTTGAACTAGCTCTGAAAAGCTTCATGATTGTCTGACCTACAGAATCCTTGATAGGAAGATCCTTTGTGATATCGAAGATCTTATCTCCATCATCAGAATGTAGTGCTGCGTAGTAGATACCTCCTTCCATAGTAGGAGTCTTCAATGTTACTTTGCCATTACTTATACCTTTGTCAAAATACATTGAACCGATGATATCTCCTGGCTTGCCGTCCTTGTCTTTGTGTATAACCACAAATCCTGGATTTGCTAGCTGAACTGTAGAAACGTAAACGATATTTCCTGGGAACTGGTCAGTGATAACAACTCTGTTAACCTCCTTTGAGTCTGTCGCTGTTGTACCATCTGTGTTCATGGTTCCGTCTGTGTTTGGAGTCATTGCATCATTGCCCTTGAACATATAGTAACCAAGTACTATGAGCACGATAATAACAATAACGGTCACTGCCCACTGCCATGTCTTTACCCCACCTTGTTCGTCGTTCATATTTTTTATAATTTATCTAATAAATGTTAATGCTGAGATTATACCATAGGAGCTATTCATGTTTCAAGGCAATTTCAAGTATAACATTGGCAATTTTCTTGGCAGCGTCAATATGGCTAAATTCCTTGGCTCCTGTGATCATACGTTCACGAATATGCTGATTATTTATAACTCTGTCAATCTCGGAGATTAATATGTGAGAACTAAGATTATGTTCTTCTATCACTATGCAAGCCCCGTTTCTAGAGTATGAAAAAGCGTTTTTTGTCTGATCATGACTCACATTTTTCGACAAAGGAATGATTATTGAAGGTATACCCCATGCAGATATTTCAAAAATAGTTGATCCTGCTCTAGATACGACAATACTAGAAACTCCAGCAGACATTCTGATCGCCAAATCATTTAAATAATCAAAAGGATGGTATCGATAAGCATTTGCATTTCCTTTTAGAACAATGCCCGCAGTATCTTTTATCAAATTGAAATTGGCACGACCGGTCTGATGAATAACCTGATACTTATTGACCAATTCTCCTATACTATCTAGCACTACATCATTTATAAACTGCGAACCCTGAGAACCACCCATGATAAGTATCACTGGAGTTTTCTCTTCAAGGTTAAGGAATTCATTGGCGCCATTGCTAAGTGGTTGAATAATTTCTTTTCGAATGGGATTGCCGGTAAAAGCCACACTGTTTGGATCTTTGTTGATCTTTCTAAAGTATTCGCCAGATTCTGGATATGAAACTGCGATTTTCTTTGCAAACTTACCTGCCCAAGCGTTAACCCTTCCCGGAGCGCTATCTGATTCATGGATGATTACAGGTATTCGAAAGATCTTTGCTGCCAAAACTACTGGAAAACTAGCATATCCTCCTTTGGAAAAAACAACATCCGGATAAAGGCTATAGACTTTAACAAGAGCATAGATCACTCCTGTAAGAGTTTTAAATAAATCTGTGAAGTTTAAAATCGAAAAGTATCGGCGTATCTTCCCAGCTGGTACATGGATAAATTCTATTTCACTATCGAAGAGCGCGCGAGGGTTGTACTTTGAAGGAGCCATGTAATAGAGCTTGGGTGGTAAAATTTTATTTTCTCTGGCATTGTCATATAGAGCCTGAGCAACGGCAATGATTGGATAAAAGTGTCCCCCTGTACCTCCTCCTGTAAAAAGTATTTTCATCTGTTTTGTTTTATGATTATTTTATATTTTATGCTATTTTTGATATTTGGAAATATTTGCAATGATTCCTGTGGCAGCCAAGGTAATAATAAGTGCTGTGCCTCCATGACTCACAAAAAGCAAAGGCATACCGGACAATGGTATGAGACCTAGCATTGAAGATATGTTCATAAACGATTCTACAATGATAAGTATAGCAATTCCTATTGCTACAAGTCCACCAAAGCTATCGACAGACATGGAAGCGATTTTAATTGACCTAATAAAAAATAATAGGAATAATATAATCAAAACAACACTCCCTATAAAACCGAACTCCTCTGCAGTCACAGCAAAAATCGAATCTCCTATCGGTTCTGGTAAATAATTAAATTTCTGAACACTTTGACCAAATCCTCTACCAGTTATCTGTCCTGAACCTATGGCAATAAGCGATTGTTGTATCTGGTAACTTGAACCTTGAGAATTGCCGCTGCTATTTATAAATGTCATTATTCTCTGCTTTGCATAAGGTCGTACAGAGATCACAATACCGAGAGCAAGAATCATAAGTAAACATAAACCGGCAATATGCTTTACCTTTGCTCCAGCGATCATAAGCATGATCAGTCCCGTACCTGCTATCACAACCAAAGTATCCGTATCAGATTGAAACAAAAGTAAAGTACCTAGAATACCGATAATTACTATATAAGGAACAATGCCGTATTTTAATGTACCAACCTTGTCTTTAATACCAGATAACCACGCGCCGAAATATATAATAAAAGCGATTTTGAGAAATTCGGAAGGTTGAAATGTTATAAATTTTAAATCAATCCACCTCGACGCGCCTCCATGATCCAGAGAAAGAAACGGTATAAATAATAGGAGATTAATAAAAATAGATCCTAGTAAAATATATAAAGCGTTTTTTCTTAAAATTTTGTAGTGAACTTTGGACATTACAATAAAAGCAATGATACCGAGAACAAGCCCGATACTTTGCTTTGAGGCCACGGACTGAAAACTCGCTCCATCTCGAGCAAGTAAACCCAAAGAAGCCGATGAAAAAACGAAAAAACCAGTAAAGGCCAGTAAAATTACACATATTAAAAACAATTTGTCAGTTTTGCGATCCTTCATTTTTAAAATTTTCTATATCTTTCCTTACAGACTCGTATTCTGGTATATCGGATACTTTGGACAAGCCCAGATGAGAAACAAAATCCATCGATACTTGATAAAGGAAACCTCTTTGATCATTTTGATTCTCTGTCCTTTCGATAAGGCCTCGCACCAGCAAATTGCGAAGTATGGATTGAGAATTGACACCTCTTATATAGTCTATCTCCGCCCTACTTAAAGGACCTTTATAGAGAATGATCGACAGGGTTTCGAGTCCAGCTTTACCCAAATCTCGATCGAGTTCTTCTTTCGTAAGAGACTCGATAATCGCGGAACATTCTTTGTTTGTAGCAAGCGATACTTCTTCATTTACTTCTATTAGTGAGAGCCCTCGGCCTTCTAGTGACTTTTCTAAATCCTTCAAAGCTAGTTTGATTTCTGCTTGATCTTTATTCAAAATATTTGCCAATTTCTTAATAGCCACCGCTTCGGCTTTATAGAAAAGTATAGCTTCGATCTGCGCTTCTAGTTTTATTGTCATAATATAATTTTATTATAACATGTCATACCTCGGTACCCCGATATTTTTGGTTTCCATATCGATTTCTCCGAAATTTTCTCCTTGAGACACATGTATACTTCCCTGCTTCACAAGCTCAAGCATAGCCAAGAAACTTACAATAATATTTATTCTGTCGTTTTTGTGTGCCTCTGAGAATTCACTGAACTTCATACGCAATCCCTGAGTAACTCTTTTGGTCAAAGAATCTATCATCTCCTCAAGACTTATAACTTTTTTTATAACAGCTTTTGGGACCGCATCTTTTTTTGGTAAAGACTTGATCACATCTTTAATGGCTTGAGCCAAAGAGACTATATTCATCGATTTTTGTGGTGCAAAGACAGGAGCGATCGCTCGTGATTGGCTTTGAGCAAACATTATCTTGTCCCCAAATAAATTTTTTATATTTCCGCTTGAATCCTTCAGTCTCTGATAAATTTTCAGACGAGTTTGCAGATCGCTTATACCACCCTCCTCTTCTTCGGTCAGATTTAGATTTGGTAAAAGTGACTTTGACTTTATAAGAAGCAAGGTAGAGGCTATGAGTATGAATTGCGCAGAATCAGCTATCGGTATATTCTCAAAACTTTTTAAATGTAAAATAAAATCATCGGTCACCTTGGAAAGACTAATATCATTTATAAAAAGTTTTCTTTTTTCTATAAGGGACAACAATAGGTCTAGTGGACCTTCAAAAACTGGGGTTTTGATGGAGAATGCAGAGGGCATTTACATATTGTATCAGAGATTAAACAAAAAAAGCACCGAAGTGCTCTTTAAATTTACTTCTTCACAGTAACCTCTATCCCCAACTCCTTAAGTTGCTTGTCTGTAACCTTCCCTGGAGCGCCCATCATTGGATCTTTTCCTTCACCTGTTTTTGCAAAAGCGATCACTTCACGGATGTTAGGTTCATTTTGTAATATCATAATTAGACGATCAAAACCCCATGCCATACCTCCATGTGGTGGTGTGCCAGAACCTAGAGCCTTGATAATGTGTCCAAAATTATTTTCTATTCTCTCGTCAGAATAACCCATGATTTTGAAAACAGATTTTAATGCTTCTGGATTGTGATTTCTAATACTTCCCCCTCCTATTTCTGATCCATTTAATACTAGATCGTATTGAGTTGTTATAATATTTTCAATATTTTTCTGTTCCATGAGATCATTCATGAATTCTGGTTTTGGAGAGGAGAAAGGATTGTGACTAAATGTCCAGCCTTTTGTTTCTTCATCTTTTTCAAAAAATGGGAAGTCGACTACCCAGAGGAAAGCAAGTTCATTTGGATTATTTTTGTCTTTTCTTAGATCTGGCTTATCTACTCCGTACTTTTCCATAGCCTCTTTGTAGGTCATCACAGGTATAGGTGTTGTCTGAATTTCTTTTTCTGGATATAGAGTTTTTACAATATCTAGAATGATATTCTCATTCATAGCCATAACATCTTTTTGTTTTACAAAACTCATTTCCATGTCGAGCTGAGTAAACTCTGGTTGTCGATCCCCTCTTGTATCTTCATCTCTCATACATCTAGCGAACTGAAAGTATTTTTCGAAACCAGAAGACATGAGGAGTTGTTTGTATTGTTGTGGTGACTGGGGTAATGAATAGAAACTTCCTCTTTCAAGACGAGAAGGTACTATAAAGTCTCTTGATCCTTCTGGAGTTGTAGCTGAGAGCAAAGGAGTTTCAACCTCAATAAAGCCTTCTTTTGAAAAGAAATTTCTTACATGCTGCAAAACTTTATGTCTATTGATAATATTTTTCTGCAATCGTGGTCTTCGAAGATCTTGATAACGGTATTTGAGTCTAACTTCTTCATTTATTTCAAGTCCACTATCATGTATGTCTATAGCTGGAGTTTCTGCTTGGTTGAGAACCTCTATCCCCAATATCTCGAGCTCTATATCTCCATTAACCTTATCCTTCTGAATATTTTTCTCTGGTCTTGTATTCACTTTACCTTTAACCTTGACTACCCATTCTGAGCGCAGGGTAGAGCCCACAGCATGAGCCTCTTTGGCATTTGGTAAAATCACTCCCTGCACCTTGCCGGTTACATCTCTGAAGTCAAAGAAAATAAGCTTACCCTGATCACGGCGAGTATCCACCCAACCTGAAATACTTACTTCTTGACCTGAATGCTCCTTCAGATCTTTTATATATGTTCTTTCCATGGGAACATCATACTATATTTCGAACTCCTCTTCAAATTCGCAGCAATGTTCACGACTAACCTTGATAGGCACTGGATGATATGACTTCAGCTCAGAAATATCTGCTCTTGTTTCATCTATATCTTCTTGCATATGTATAAGGTCGATCTTCACCTCTTGAAAACTAGAGTTGGTAATGTCTACCTTTTTATCAATTCTTGCCAAAGCACCTAATACAAAATTATATTGTTCATTACTCATATTTTTTAATTATTAAATAATAATAAAAAAATTATACGGTAACGGTATTAAGAAAAGATAAAGGAAAAATAAAGATTTGATAAAGATTTAGAGCACACCGATATTTCGCTTCACCGTCAATAGTTTACTCTCGGCAATTTCTCGAGCTTTTGCAGCGCCATCATTTAGAATTTTATTGACATGGTCTATATTCTTAGCAATCTCCTCTCTTTTTTCTCGTAAAGGCTTTATGAAAGCGTCCAAATCTTCTATTAAAAGCTCCTTGAGAACTTTATACTTGCCTTTATTTGTTTCGTAAATCTCAGCTATTTCTTTCTCTGATCTTAGAAGTTTGTGAATATTATAAACATTTGTAGGTACATCTCCACTAGAATCTGTCACTATACTCATTACAGACTTGATTATCTCTTCTCTTGTCGAGAAAAGTCCTATGGTATTGCCATAACTTTTGGACATTTTGCGACCATCAACCCCAGGAACTACAGCTACCTCTTTCATAATAAGCACATCTGGAAGCTTGAAGGTTTCTGCGAAGGTATTGTTGAACTTCTGAGCGGTGTCTCTTGTATACTCTACATGCTGTTTTTGGTCTTGCCCTACTGGTACTATGTCGGTATCGTAAAGCAAAATATCTGCCGCCATAAGCATAGGATAATTGAAGGTTCCTACCGTGATCTCTTTATCCCGAGCTTCTGCATCCTTGAAGGCATGAGCGCGCATAAGGTATGGCATGGTGGTGATGGTGTCAAAAATCCAAGTAAGCTCGGTATGAGCTGGGACATCGCTTTGTTTAAAAATAATCGCTTTTTCTGGATCAAGACCGATGGCTATATAGTCTATAGCTAGGTTTAAAATATTATTTCGCATCTCTTCGGCATTCTGGATAAAATTTAAAGCATGATAGTCAGCCAACATGAATCTACAATCGTATTGTGACTGTAGATCTGTCCACTGCTTCATCGCCCCAAAATAATTGCCGATATGAGGTATACCTGTAGGCTTAACTCCTGAAAGCAAAATTTTCTTGTTCATAAATATAATACTACCACTAAATCCCCTCTTTTTTAAGTTCTTCTATTAGTTTCTGTGCAGATTTGGAAATCTTTTTTGGAATATTGACCTTGGTGACTATAAGTAGATCTCCCCTTCTTCCTCTTTCATCTGGAACACCTTTCTGTCTTACTCGTAGTATTTCATTGTGAGTGGTGCCAGCTGGGATCTTTAATTCTATTTTGCCATCCAAGGTTTCAAGATCTATACTCGCACCCAAAATCGCTGTGGTTAATTTTAAATCGAGCTCCATAATGAGATTGTATCCTTCTTTTCGAAAAACTGGATCTTCTTTTACCCATACACGGACTATAAGATCACCTCTGCCACCAGGCCCTTCCTCTCCCTTTCCACTTACTCTTAAGCCTTGGCCATTTTCGATTCCTGATGGAATAGTGACTACGATCTTTTCTTTATTTATATGTAATTCTTTTTCAATTCCAAAAACTGATTCTTTGAAACTAAGTTCTATATCTGCTGTGATATTTTTACCCTTACGTGGTCTGCGTCCTTGTGCACCACCGAAAAATTCTCCAAATATATCTCCAAGGTCGAATTCGAAACTCTGTCCACCTTGTCCCTGTGCTTGTCTCGCGAATCCAGAAAAATCAAAACCTCCGAAACCTTGTTGGGCATTAAACCCTCCTTGATTTGGATTGAAACCACTTGGTCCTGCAGATCCAAATGTATCGTATTGTTGCCTTTTTTGATCATCTGACAGAGTAGTATAGGCTTCGTTTATCTCTTTAAACTTAGTATCCTCGCCTTTATTCTTGTCTGGATGATGTTCATGAGCGAGCTTCCTAAAAGCCTTTTTTATATCATCTTTCGAAGCGTTCTTGTCTACACCTAATGTCTTGTAATAGTCTTTCATATTGAGTTATACAATCTTAACTAATCTTATATAAATAGACAAGGTAGGTTGCATTTATGTTGGAGTTGGGGTAGATTAATAGTGGTATCAGTTCGTTTTCTTCAGCGGCGTTCTCCACGTCCATTCCTTGGCGTCTGGTACCTATTGTTGAGTTAGTAAACTAGGTATTAATTTCTGGCATTCCTCGGTCATTAGTACCCTAGTTTCCCTGTCGTTTGTGCCCATGACGACAGGGTTTTTTTATATAAAAATCGACCCCTCGTATTTGAGAGGCCTTCGATTTACTGGGAGGAGGGTTTTTCGATTATAGTTACCTTATGTCTGGTTGCATCAATAATTTTACCCTTTATTTTAAAATAAGCAGTCACGTTATGGGTTATCTTACTGGGTTTATTATCTATTCCAGGAAGAAGAATTCGAACAATCTTTCTGTTTGGAATTTTCCGGATCCGTATTTTTCCTGATTTTTTCTTGGATGCCATAGGTTTTTTACAAGAGCGGGTTGATTTGACTGGTAAAACCATACCATAATAGATTATCTGTGTCCATTTTATTTATGGCACTCGAGGAGATTCGAATAAATTAAGATCTATGAGGGTATTATATACTGAATCAAAGATCTTGGTCTTGTCAGAAGATAAACTTGAAATACTTATCGAACCAAGCGACAAATGACCCAGTTGTAGAATTATCAGCATTGCCACTTTGTATGGATACTAAATATTTCCCTTTTGTGTAAATATATTGGTTGGAATCCTGAAGGTAACTAACGTATTTTTTATTGATAACTATCTTTCCTGGATTATGGTCATTAATCCAATCTTCCTCAGCTTTTTGTGCTTCAATCTCATTTTCAAATGTAGCAATGTCGGCAAAAAAAGAGAAATCATTTTTAGTGTACCTCTGCGATCTTTCCGCTACTGGCTGGTTTACATTGTTTTTCCAATGCCAATCCGGTGGACTTAAACGACTATCTAATGTCATTGTGTAAAGTTTGGATCCAGAAAAGCTTTCGTAAGCAAAATACCCTCCAACAACCAAAAGAATAACGACTACTAAGATTAATATTTTTTTCATACAAAAATTATAGCATTGATTTTATTTATATAAAAACGAAACCCCTCCAACATTCGTTGAGGGGTCATGCTCTTTTTGTGTAAGAAGAGTTACTTAAAGTTTGGCGAACGGGGTGTTCAGAGGAACTTGGTTTTCCACTTTTCCTCCCACCCTTTGCTCGATTATTGGCCTGGGAGCTGGTTCGCGAATGTACTCAGAATATTTGAGAGCTGGATCGAGATTTTGCGCGCGAGCTCTTTCCTCATATTCTTTCCATAGTTCGTAATCGAACGTCTCGCAAAGTTCGAAGACTTGACCATCAACGCAGCCTCCGCCGTGACGCATGCGCGTATCGAGGAAGTAATTGAGATCACGAGCAAGTAGTAGCATTGCCATATTACATAGGCGATTACTACTTTCACCTTGCGAAATGTGACGACTGATACAGAGTCTTCGCCTGTCCTCGCTCGAGAAGTTTTTCTTCCCCGACAATACGAACTCTGCAAAAAGTTTCTCTGACTCAGTACAACGTGCCCACTGCCGGAAATGCTGTCCCTTTTTACCAGGTTCGGTAATCCCAACAATCCAGGTGCCACGAGTAGGCGGATTCATTGCAAACTGTTTAGTCATAATACCGAGACCAGTGTAGCATTCCAGTTGATGATGGTGACCCTTGGAATCAAAATGAATATCACCTGTGGTCGTGTGAGCGAAACCAAAATAAAAGTGGTACGATTTTTCCACCCTATGCCATTGTTCAGATGACATTTCATAACGGCATTCTATGAAGTCAGGTTCATCATCCCAGTGCGAGATGCCTCGGGCGTCTGTGAAATGGAAGAGTTTTTCATCTTTGACGACTGGGTTTGTGACCCGCGCAAAGGTGAGTACTTCGAGGGAACTAACCAGGTTCATCATTTTTTCATTCATAACATAACTTTCTCATTGCCAATGTGCTTTTCAGTCTTGAATTCTTGCACATGCAAGTTCTTGACTGATACGTATAAATTATATCATGTATAATATAATAAGTCAATTAAGACAATATATCTAATTAGACTTAAATCTCAATCTATGTAAATATTGCCTTTGAACTGATTTTTAAGAATCACCGTGCCCCGACGGAATCGGGTATTTGGTCTTCGATATAATGTTATGAATAGATTATTGGTAATTGTACTAACTTTCCTATTTGTTACTATTACTTATTCGCAAAACCTATTTATCGCTAGTGGCGAAGATGGTTTGATCTACAAGTATACCCCGGACGGAGATAGGAGCATCTTCGCATCGGGACTATACTCTCCACAAGGGTTAGCTTTTGATAGCGCCGGTAATTTAATTGTGGCTGATGGTCATGGCACCATCTTTAAATACACATCGAACGGAGAAAGAAGCACTTTCGCCCAGGGACTGGACTCTCCAGCAGGGTTGGTCTATAACAGTTTGGGTAACATAATCATGGGACAGTGGTATGGTGGTATTTATGAATACAGTCTCGATGGAACACAGAGGATGCCTGTTTCTGAACAGATCAATCCTTACGGACTTGCACTTGGTATTACTGGTAACCTATTTGTAGCAAGTCGTTATGAAGGTATTGTGTATGAGTATTCAAAAGACTGGGCAAGAAGCGTTTATGTCATTGGACTGAGTAACCCCACAGGACTAACTTTTGATAGCACGGGTAATATGTATGTTGGTGATTACTCTGGCTCACAAATAGCCAAGATTACACCCGAGGGAGTGAAGAGTACCTTTGCATCAGGTTTGCATGATGTCATCGGACTAGCTTTCAATGGCACAGGCAATTTGTTTGCAGTGAGTAGAGGAGATAATAGCGTGTTTGAGTATACGCCGGACGGAGTAAGGAGTACGTTCGCATCGGGTCTATTGCAACCAAGCTATTTAGTTTTTGAACCAGTATCAGTGCCTGAACCAATCTCAATCACTACCTGTGGTTTAGCTTTGACCCTCTTCGCCTTATGGAGGAAACGAGAATAATTTAATTCCACAAAAAACAGTCAGTACAACAGCCCTGCGAAAGCTGGGTTGCTTTTTATTACTAACTTAATTTTTATGGACTCGAAGAGATTCGGTCACTAGTCCTCGCCTACTGGCTCGGCTATCGACCCCGCCTCCTTCGCCTTCGCTCAGTCCGGCTTTCTCATCTATTCTCAAGATCCAGCCATAGAAAAAAGACCAGAATTGTCTGGTCTTTTTTCATGATGTGGACTCGAGGAGATTCGAACTCCTGACCTTTCGCTTGCAAAGCGATTGCTCTACCAACTGAGCTACGAGCCCGATTATTACTTGAGATTTTATCAAGTTTTGTCTAAAACTGAATAAAACTATAGCGTTATTTCCTACTTAATGCAAGCTGTATTATATGGTCAAGAAAATGTGACATCGAGCTACCCACAGCGTGCAAGGACTTCGGTATCAAAGATTCTTCTGTAAGACTAGGTAAGGTATTGGTTTCCAGAATAAAAATTCCTCGGACAGGATGGATAATAAAATCTGAATTGGAATAGTGCCTTAAGCCCAAAATTTTATGAGCTTCTATTGAAAGCCTTTCCAACTCTTTTTTCTCATGATCGGAAAAATTTCCAGGGACTAAATGTGTAAGTGTTTCTATGGCTGGCAAAGCATAATGCCTATGTGTTCTGAAATCATCTATCACCCCACAGCTTGCCTCTTTACCTTTAATAAATTCTTCAACCAAAAGATCATTATCTTTATCGAACATCGTCTCCAGAACTTTCGATAGAGAATTCCAATCTTTAACCAAATGCAAACCAATAGATGAACCGCCCATCAAAGGCTTAATAATGATAGGCAAAGAAAAAGATTGGAATATCTGTTCATGGATTTTATTGAGATCCTTATCCTTTTTAATAACTTTTGATAGAGGAGTTTTGAGCTTGTGATCTCGATAAATTTTCTTGGACATTTCTTTATTCATACCCACCGCCGAAGCGAAAGATGTAGAACCGGTAAATGGAATGCCATGAGATTCTAAAATATGCTGAACCTTGCCATCTTCACCAAAATGTCCGTGAAGTGCATTAAAAACCACATCAACATGAGTCAAAACATCGTGAGGCAATGTAGCCACGCCATTCATATGCCATATTCCCCGTCGATCGATAAGTACATCTCTTGCATGATATTTATCATGAGAAAGATTATTAAGAACATAAGTTCCAGTTTTTAATGAAACCTCATATTCACTACTTGGACCACCGCGAAGAACGGCTACTCTAGTTCTGTGCATGAACTCAATTATACAATAGAATTATTTAGATAAGAAACTTCGAGAGCGAACCTTCTTGTGATACGCAATAGCAAACCTATGAGCTTCACTATTTGCTAGCAAAATAGCTTTAGCATGATCATTCACCATCTTTTCATCTCCAAGAAAATGATCTGGCTTATGTGCATCATTCTTCACCACCGAGACTATAGGAATATCTTTTACTATCTCTCTCGCAGCATTTATTTGTCCAAGACCTCCATCTATTACAATAAGATTTGGCAATTTCCATTCAGAATGAGAGAGTCTTCTGGTTAAAATTTCTTGCAGACCAGCAGTGTCGTTGTTCGCATCTTTGGAGATTTTGAACTTTCTATACTGAGATTTTTCTGGCTCACCATCAAGAAGGACAACCATCACCCCGACGGTAGCTTTCCCTGACATATGAGCTATATCATAAGCCTCTATTCTAAAGGAGTTTTGATTGTTAATTTCATTCTTTTCTTTTATCAAAGAGATATCTTGAATATGATCTAGTGCATAGAGAGTATTGCGAACCATCTTGGCTTTTTCAAATTCCAAAGCCTCGGCGTATTCATCCATCTCCTTCTCAAGAGTTTTTATCAATTGTTTTTTCTTGCCTTCGAAAAATAGAACGAGATTGCGAATGGTTTTCTGATATTCTTTTTTTGAATCTTGTGAATCTGTATCTGGTGAAAGACCTAGAGATCTGTAGAAACTTTCTTGATGCTTAAGGTTTGCTTTCTCGTCGCGAAAAGGAAATATTTTTCTTATAATCTTCAAAGCATCCTTAAGTAGAGTGCCTTGAGGATATGGACCAAATTGATATTTTATTTTAAATTTCAAACTATCCAATTCCCTTTCACGAACGACAATCACTCTAGGGAATTCTTCATCACTAATCACTACGAGGTTGTAACTTTTATTATCCTTTTCTTTGGTATTAAAATAAGGCTGATGCTTTTTAATTTCATTTGATTCTAGGATAATGGCTTCGAGAACAGAGTCGGTTTCTATAAAGTCAATTTTGTAAGCCTTGGTCACCATATCCACAAGTAAGGGACCGCGAGTCTGTATAAGGTCATTTGAGAAATAGCTAGATATACGATCGGCTAAGGAAGTAGCGCGACCTATATATAGTATATTATCTTCAATATCCTTAAAGATATAAATTCCTGGGTGTTCAGGAAATTTACTTTTTTTAAAATCTTTAAAAATCATTTTATTTCTTTAGAATTTTCTTCAAATACTGCCCCGTGTAGGATTTCTCACTTCGAGCTATATCTTCTGGAGTTCCTCTTGCTACAATCTTTCCACCACGAGACCCTCCATCTGGACCAATATCTATAACATAGTCCGCTGACTTTATAAGGTCAAGATTGTGTTCTATAACCACTACAGTATTACCCTTTTCTACAAGTCTTTGGAGTATTTCTATAAGCTTCTTCACATCTTCATAATGAAGTCCGACGGTCGGTTCATCAAGTAAGTAGATAGTTTTCTGTAAATGCGCTCGATAGAGTTCTGAAGAAATCTTCACACGCTGAGCTTCACCACCAGAAAGTGTCGTAGCACTTTGACCGAGCTTCAAGTAACCAAGACCTACTTCTTCTAGAGTTTTCAATCTATCAAAAACCGTAGGAATATCTTCGAAAAACTTTAAGCCTTCTTCGACAGTCATTTCCAAAACATCATAGACATTTTTGCCACGATATTTTATGTCGAGAGTTTCTTTCATAAATCTTTTACCATTACAAACCTCGCAGGGAACATAGACTGTAGGCAAGAAATGCATTTCTACAGCTATTTCTCCATTACCCTGACAAGCTTCGCAGCGACCGCCCTTTACATTAAAAGAAAACCGACTAGGACCCCATCCATGTGCACGAGCTTCAGCAGAATTGGCAAAAAGATCACGGATATGAGTCCATGAGCCTGTATAAGTTACAGGATTTGATCGAGGGGTACGACCGATAGCACTTTGATCTATAAGAATAGTTCGACCGAGGTATTCGCTACCAGTAAAGCTTGTGCAGTTGAAGATCTGCGCTGTTCTATGTCGGAATTCAAGCTTAGCCTCGAGGTTTTTGTGAAGGATTTCATACATGAAAGAACTTTTACCTGAACCAGATACTCCAGTTATAACATTCAAACAAGAAAGTGAGATCTCCGCATTTAGATCTTTAATATTAAAAACATTTCCACCTTTAATAGAAATTTTGCCCTTAGGTTCTCTGCGAGTCTTTGGAACTTCGATTTTTTTCTCTCCACGAAGATAGGCCAAGGTAAGTGAACCAGAATCATTGTGCTTAGCAGTCAACAATTCATCCAAATATCCAGAAACCACTACCTCACCCCCATGCACTCCAGCCTTTGGTCCGATATCGATAATATAATCTGAAGAGAACATCGTATCTTCATCGTGCTCCACTACTATTATAGTGTTGCCAAGGTCACGCAGATCTGTAAGGGTTTTTATAAGTCTGTCATTGTCTCTTTGATGAAGTCCGATAGTTGGTTCATCGAGCACATACAAAGCTCCCACAAGTCCAGAGCCTAGCTGAGAAGCTAGACGAATACGTTGAGCTTCACCACCAGAAAGTGTGTGCGCACGACGATCGAGGGTCAAGTATTCGATACCCACATTGACCATAAACTGCAATCGAGACTCTATCTCTTTCAGAATAACTTTGGCGATTTCTTTTTCAGATTCAGAGAGTTTGATTTCTTCAAAAAATACTTTAGCTTGCTCTATAGACATGGCTGTTGTCTCGACAATATTTATGCCATCAATTCTTACAAAAAGAGCTTCTTCTCTAAGTCTTGCACCCTTACAAGTCTCGCACATTTCGTTGCTAAAAAATTCTTTGGTACCGAGACCATTACAAGTAGCGCAAGCTCCATAAGGTGAGTTGAAGGAGAAGAGTCTCGGCTCGATCTCTGGATATGAAAATCCATCATATGGACACATAAACTTTACAGACATCAACTTTTCTTCATCCGGGAATTCTATTTTAATAAGTCCCTGAGCTTCTTCTATGGCTTTCTCCAAAGATTCTGAGAGTCTCTCGCGAGCATTTTCACTCTGCTTATTATCTTTGCTATCGTTTTTTGTGTTTGTTTTAAATTCACTTAGAAAAATTTCATCGACTAGAACATCGATATTGTGTTTTTTGTTTTTATCAAGGATTATCTGTTCACGAAGACGCATGACTTTGCCATCAATCTTGACCCTATCGTACCCTTTACCTAGAAGGTCATAGAGAAGTTGATAATATTCACCCTTTCTTCCTACTACTATAGGTGCATAGATCCTCACTTTCTGGTCACTAAGCTCTATACCCATAACTTTCTTTGAGCTTTTGTTGTATGTCATCACTTGCTTGACTATAGTTTCCAGTATTTCTTCTTTGGAAATGCGGTGAATCTCTCTATTGCAAGTCAGACAATGAGGTTTACCTACTCTCGCAAAAAGAATACGTAGATAATCGTATATCTCTGTTATTGTCGCAACGGTGGAGCGAGGGTTGTTTGATCTAGACTTTTGGTCTATAGAAATGGCTGGAGAGAGACCTATGATCTCATCGACATCGGGCTTTTGCATCTGTTTTAGAAACTGTCTAGCGTAAGAGGAGAGAGATTCTACATAACGTCTCTGCCCTTCAGCAAAGATAGTATCGAAAGCCAAAGAGGACTTACCAGAGCCAGAAAGACCAGTTATAGCCACCATTTTATTCCTTGGCATTTCAACTGTTATGTTTTTTAAATTGTGAGTGCGAGCACCTTTGACAATGATTTTATCTTCATTATCTCGAGATTTTGGGCTCTGATTCTTCTTAATCATGGTAGTTGTTAACTATAACAACATATACAAAATAGGCAAATACCCCACCACTAGGATGATTTCAAGAGAAGATCCACTTCTCTAATGATTTCATCTAGAGAAACAGCTGCTTTAACCAAAAATTTATTGACACCCAGCATCTTGGCTTTGTCCAAGTCGCTCTGTTTGCTCATATTGGAAAGCATGATGGTTGGAATGTTTTTAAATTTCTCATCCATTTTAACTTTCTGTAATATTTCAAAACCATTTGTCTCTGGCAAGAGCAAGTCCAAAACTATGATATCTGGTGTTTCTGTTTCTAAAATCTTAAATAGTTCATCGGCTTTATTGGCTTTCAATAATATATGACCGGTACTTTCAAACTTTTTTGATAAAATTGAACTCAAGAGTCTATCGTCTTCTACCCATAAGACTTTTTTACCACTTCCAACTCCAGTTTTTGTATTTTCCATATTTTCTTGTTTTATTTCTCTTCCAAATACTTTCTCTATTTTAATAATAATTTCTTTTACTTCGATATGAGACTTTATAATATAATCTTTTATGATCGGTGTCGATGGAATCTGCTTCATCTGTATAGGGTTGCCAGAATTTGAAACCACTATCACAGGAATCTTGGTTATGTCTCGATCGAAACTTTTTTCATTTAAAATATCATAACCACTTTTGTTAGGAAGAACTGTATCTATAACCAAAAGGTCAGGCTTAAATTCCTTCATGCGCGCAATAACATCCCCTCCAACAGTAACTATGTTGGGTGAATAATCGAGTTTATTGAGCTCTTCTACTAATGAATTTGCAAGACCAGTGTCGTTAAGAGCAACCAAAATTTTCTCCTTAGACATGCCTTGTATTATACCATCCTTTTTTTCAAAGCAATAATCTCATCTCTGATAATAGCAGCAGCCTCAAAATCCAGCTCTTTTACAGCATTATTCATCTCTTCTTCTTTCATTTTCATTAGCTTCTTTGGGTTCTGCTTAAACATTTCTTCGTCCATCTTTAGAAGTTCGGTAACGGTCTTATCGTGCTCAGTTTTTAAGTGATCTGTGATATCTTGAATCTTTTTTATAATAGTCTTCGGAGTGATGCCATGTTTGGTATTGTAATCTGTTTGGATTTTTCTACGACGCTCAGTTTCTTTTATAGCATATCGTAGCGCATCATTCATAATGTCAGCATAGAGGATGACTCGGCCATTTATATTTCTTGCCGCACGGCCGATGATCTGTATGAGTGATGTTTCAGATCTTAGGAAACCAGCTTTATCTGCATCCAGAATTCCGATAAGCGAAACTTCTGGAAGATCCAACCCCTCTCGTAATAGGTTAACCCCCACAAGCACATCAAACTTCCCTCTTCTAAATTCAGTTAGTATGGTTATACGATCGATAGTTTTAATATCACTGTGTAGATATTCGGCTTTAATATTCTTTTCTTTTAAAAATTCACTAAGATCTTCAGCCATCTTTTTTGTAAGGGTTGTCGCTATAACCCTATCTCCTTTCTTGATTACTTTCTCAGCCTCCTCAATAAAATCATAGATCTGTCCTTTATAGTTACCCTTTTCTACTACAGGTCTAACTTCTATTACTGGATCGATAAGTCCTGTCGGACGTATTACTTGCTCCACTATCTGCTCACTATGTTCTTTTTCGAACTTACCTGGAGTAGCGGTGGTATAAATAACTTGATGCACAGCCTCCTCAAATTCTTCAAACTTCATTGGACGATTATCCTTTGCTGAAGGAAGACGAAAGCCGAAGTCTATAAGGGTCTCTTTTCTCGAAGCATCACCAGCGTACATACCACCGAGTTGTGGAACAGTCACATGGGATTCATCTATGACGGTTAGGAAATCTGGCGTTCCATCCGCCTTGTGCGGAAAATATGCAAGCAAAGAATCTGGTGCCTCACCAGCTTTCTTACCAGAAAAATGTCTGGAATAATTTTCAATACCATTACAATATCCAACCTCACGTATGAGCGCGAGGTCATATTTTACTCGACGCTTCAGTCTCTCTGCTTCGAGCATCTTACCTGCTTTCTCTAGTTCTTTTAGTCTAGATTCTAGTTCAGATTTTATGGTATTAAAAGCTTTTTTGCTTTGCTCATCTGTACTTATAAAGTGCTTGGCTGGAAAAAGAAAAATAGTTTCATGTGTCCCTCTGACTGCCATAGTCACAGGATCAAGTTCTATAATATTTGAAATTATACTACTATCGTATTCTATTCTATATACCGTCCTATCACTTACAGGCATGATCTCTATCATATTTCCTAGAGCGCGAAATTGCCCAGCCTTAAGATCTGCATTGGTTCTTTCGAAGTGAATGTCGATGAGTTTGCGTATAAGCTCTGTTCGAGAGAGATCCATCCCTTTTGAAATTTTTAAATTGACCTTTTCATATTCTGCTGGACTACCCAAACCATAGATACAAGAAACAGATGCGACAATTATCACATCTTTGCGAGTCAACAAAGCTTGAGTAGAGGCATGACGAAGACGATCTATCTCTTCATTTATCATCGCTTCTTTTTCGATATAGGTATCAGTTACTGGCATATAAGCTTCTGGCTGATAATAGTCATAGTAAGAGACGAAATAATGCACAGCATTGTCCGGAAAAAATTCTTTATATTCTTGAGCGAGTTGAGCGGCAAGTGTTTTGTTGTGAGCTATAACAAGGGTTGGTTTGCCATGATTGGCGATAACATTGGCGACAGTGAAAGTTTTACCAGATCCTGTCACGCCAAAGAGCGTCTGTTTCTTCATGCCCTTTTTAAGCCCTTTTGTAAGAGCTTCTATGGCTTTTGGCTGATCCCCGGCTGGAGACATAGATTGTGAGATATTGAAGAGAGACATAAATAGACTATATCACATTTTCTATCTGCTCCAATACCCCATCAGTCACCTTTGCTTTAATTGTTGAAGTAGCGTTCTCAAGTAATTGGTCGGAGTATTCGATAAAAATTACACCTTCATTTATAAGAATACTATTAATGGTCCTTTTTTCTCCAAGGAAGATCAGATTTGTGCCCATACGACCACTAGTTGTTGCAAGTGCTGTAGATAGATAGTGCAGTACTCCCCTTTCTTCATCAGCTCTTTTTATAATAAAAGCTACATCATCTTTACCATCGCTATTCAGATCCCCCAAGGCCTCAGTACCGAAGTATGTTTGTGGAACCTTGGGTGTAGCTTTTATAAATGAACTAACTTGAGCTACATTCATATCTGGAATAATGATCATTTGTTCTATACCTTTTTTTTGTTGAAGAAATATAATTACTACAAGTGCAAGAAAAATAAAAATAAAAACTGGAATTATTTTTCTATTATTTTTAATAATAAGACCAATTATTAATCCATATATTGTGTAGATGCAAACAAAGAAAAGAAATGTTGCGATAAGTAAGCTGCTATCTGGAATAGCTAAAGTATCAAAGATTGGTTTCAAAGAAACCCAATATAAGATATTACCCATGAATCCATCTGTACCTATTATAAAGGTCATGTAGGCAGATACGACTACTCCTATTAAAAATCCGATAATTGTTGTCTCAAGAGTACTTAAGTTTTTCATATCATTTTATTTTCTTAATTTTTTTCTCAACAAAACTATCGATTGTGTCTATATTGTCACGTAGTTCTCTAAATATCTTCTCTTCTTTCTTATTCAATGAACGATCTTCTTTTGCACCTTCGAGAATACTGAGTTGTCTACTAAGTTCATCTTTGAATGCCATCATTACCTTATGAACATCATGTATTGTAATATCCAAATCTTTTTTCATTCTTTTCTTCAAACCAAAGAAACTGTGCCATCCTATGTATGCTAATAGTAATATAAATAGAACCATTATAGAGATAAGTATCACCATGGATAGAGCTAGAGTTATATCTTTAGTATTTTTGACAAAATTGGTATCAACAACTCTTAGAAGAATTTTATTAGAGACTGGACTTTTTATATCGTTTTCAAATGAAATCTGTGACCATACATTATAGTTACCCGTAGACTTGAATTCTGGAATAGAGAATAGGAAGGAACCATTGGTATCAGAAATTGTTCTGTAGGTTTTTGTGTTGCCGTCTTCATTTTCGATATAAATATCGATATTTGATTGTGGATAATTAGATGTACCGATTACTTGAGCGGTGTTATTTTTGAAAATACTTTCTGATTCAAGTTTGATTTTAGGGCCAATTATTTCAGAACTAGTATAAGTAGTATTGGTCTCGCTATGATTCCCTGCTTTATCATATACAATTGCAGATAAATTATGTTCCCCACTATTTTCAATTGGCAATAGATATTCACTATTCTTACCCAAAAGGTCCTTACTTACTCTGAAGGCTGGTTTATTATCTATTTTGAAAGAGAATGAGTCTACACCAGAACTCGCATCTAAGGCTGAGATATAGACAATGTCCCTAAATTCCTCATTCTTTACATCGATAGAAAAGTTTTCTGGAGGTACCCTATCAACTTGAACTTTGTAGTGCGCTATCGGTCCAGCACCTGATTCATTTACATATCTTAGATGAAAATATGATACACCTTCAGCTAGATTACTTATTGTTTTTTGAGATACAGAACTATCATAGTTAATAGTTGGTGTTGAATTGGATATTCTTCCTAATAGAGTCTGTATCGATACTGTCCCTTCTGGAACAACCCAACTAAAAGAGGCGTTACTACTAGAATACCAAACGTCCTGTTGTGGGTGTGTAGAGGATACTATCGTAGGTTTAACCGGTACACCCTTCTTTTCTAGTTGATTATTTGGAACTGGTACCTGAACTACAGAACCTATGTCTATGGTGGCAGACTGTTTTGATGTGAGGATATTTGTACCAAAGCCATCGTTTTCTCTAACAGCAGAATCACCAAACACTATAGATGCGATACCCTGTTTCTTTGCTCGAAATACGATAGAGGCAATTTCTCCATTTTCACCCGCAAATCCAGGGTTTGGTATACCACCATTAAATGTAATTTTACCTTCTTGATTGGAAAACTTCGGATCTTCTACCCACAAAGAGAATATAGATGAGCTTTTATTTATCGATACAACCTCCAATAGATCTACGGGGAATTGAATTATTCCATCTGAATTATTTATTGTTTTACCACTCGTACTAACTATAACTTTTGTAGATATAATATTACCACTCGAAACTTTTGAGGTAACTGGTGTTATCGATAACGTTGCAGCATTTGTTACCTTTAAAAAACAGACAGAGAAAAGTAGTATGATTGCTGTAGAAGCAAATAACCCGATTGTACTTTTTTTATTCAACAGTTGAAGCATTTTTTTTACTCCTTCTTATTTTTTTGAAAATGAATCTTAAGATAATGATCACTATAACTACTGTGATTATAGATATCCATGATATACCACTATCTGCAGAAGTCGGATACTTAGCTATTTTTTTGTTACCAGCTTTATCATATGCTGTAACATTTAATACGACGTCATCAGTTTGATTCTTTAAAACATAAGTACTACCACTTCTTATAAAAGGGTTACCGTCTTCTGAAACCTCGTAGTGACTGATACCAGATTGATTGTCTAGTGCACTGAAGAAAGCAAATTTCTTATTTTCGAAGAGGTTTTTGTCTTGTCCTAGGACAATGATAAAGTCTTCCGGTGGTAGGACATCCGACACCACTAGCTCTTTCCATTCATCGTTTATTTGTACATCATTTTTTCTAGGAACAACATTTATAGTCAGATCCCTTACTACTTTTGCAGATATTCTTGTTCCTTTTCCGTCATTAGCAAAAGCAAAAACATTTTTTGGAGAAATAACCATACTTCCCTCTTTCTTGGCTTCAATTATTATCTTGAATAAAGTTGCACCTTCTATACTAAAGCCTCCTGGCACACCCGCTACGAAAGAAATCGTATTATTATCTTTTGATAGTGATGGTGTTCTTGGCCATAGTCCAAAAGAAGAGTTTGCCAGACTAAATTCTTTTACAGCAAAAGCACCGTTTGTCGATTTTAGAGCAATCTCTCCATCAATAGTATTTAGAACTGATCCATCAGAATTTACTTTAACAGAAACAATCAGAGTATCCCCTACAGATATAGTGTTCTTAGAAGATTCTATGTATACACCAGCAGCCGAAACACTTGCTGGAATTAACACTAGGGACAAAAGTATTGAAGCTAATAAATAATTTAATTTTATATATTTTTTCATATTATTTTTTAATAATTATTATTTTTTACCCCACTCATACAAAAGTATGGAGAAATCTACAGAGTCTATTTTAGCATCTTTATTAATATCTACATACTTATTACTAAATGGTGATATGGTTTTCCAGAAATACAATAGTATAGAGAAGTCGATGGAGTTTATTTTGTCGTCACAATTGAAATCTGCCCTTCTACAATTGTCAGTTGCCGGTGGACTAGATGATCCCCCACCCCCACCACCTCCGCCTCCGCTAGGAGGATCTACTACGACATTACCGGCCGTTGCAGTAAATGAACGAGAAGCACCCGAACTATCTGTTCCGAAGTAAACTATCATTTTAAAGTAATAGTTACCTGCATCTGGAACTAGTGCAGTAAGCGTTGTATTGAAATCTTCACCAGAATTTATATATTTTGCAGCTGTACCATGGAATACATCGTCTCCACCACCACAAGTATTATTAGAACCTGAAACTACACACCATTCATACTGATATTCATATCCAGTTAGTCCTTCGTTAGTTATAGTAACGTTTGCTGCTATTTCTGGTGTTACTGTATCTGAAATACTATTTACAATAACTTGAGCTGGAGCTGTCACAACTGTCCAATAGTCATTACCTGGCAAGGTCTTACCACTCTCTACTGTTGCTGAAAATACAGTCTCCCATGTTCCTGCTGGAGCATTTCCTGCTGTTGTATACGAGTAAGTATATGTACCTACATCTGTTCTTGTCATCGCAACACCATTGGCAATGACGTTTCTACTAGGATCATAGATAGTTACTGTTGGTGTATTTAGTGAATCTGTGAGTGTTCCGTTATAAACAGTCGTTAGTGTAGCTAGGTAGTTACTTCCTGCTGTTATTGTACCAAAATCAGATGAGGAGACTGTCCATGGTGATTGAGAGGATAGAGTTAGAGAAGTCAATGTTCTGGTTGTAGCATTCCATATATCAGAGGCTATAGAAGACATTGAAGTTAGTGTCCTTACACTTGAAGACCATATCGCTGCTGGAAGTGATGCAAATAATGAACTTGAAGCTGTAGTGATAGTTGAAGCTGTACTTGCTGTACCTGCACTGATTGCAGCGGCAATTGATGAGCTAGCTGAGTTGGTATTAGCATTAACTGCAGTTGTAATACCTGAAGTCTGGGTATTTGTATTTGCATTGATTACAGCTGCGAGAGATGAGCTAGCGGTAGTAAGGTCTGAAAGAGTTGCTAGAGAACCTGAAGTTAGAGTGCCGTCAGTTAGATTACGTGTAGCATATGACCAAACATCTGCAGCTGAAATTCCTCCAGATGAAGTTAGAGTACGTGTACCGTTTGCCCAAATGTCAGAGACTAGAGTACCGAATGTTGTAAGTGATCTAGAAGTACTAGACCATACAGCTGTAGGGATTGTTGCCGCTAGAGATGAAGAGGCGGTGAGGATGGTGGCGTTTGTATTTGAGTTGATACTTGATATAGCAGATGTGATGTTTGAAGCATTAGTTGCTGTACCTGCGGCGATCTGTGATCCAATACTTGTAGAAGCTGTAAGGATAGCTGAGTCGGTGTTTGAGTTAACTGTAGAAGCAATACCTGAAATACTTGAACCTAGAGATGTACTTGCAGTCAACACTGTAGAGTTGGTGTTCGAGTTAACTGAAGCTGTACCTGCAGTAATGGCAGAAGCGATAGAGGTTGAAGCTGTAGTGATAGTTGAAGCTGTACTTGCTGTACCTGCACTGATTGCAGC
>CAZLCD010000002.1:58959-73964 GCA_964558375.1 uncultured Candidatus Saccharibacteria bacterium
AGACCATACAGCTGTAGGGATTGTTGCCGCTAGAGATGAAGAGGCGGTGAGGATGTCAGACTGTGTTGATAAAGAACCAACATCAAGAGAAGCGCCGGTCAAAGTTCTTGTTCCATTTGACCATACATCAGACACAAGAGAACCAAATGAAGTTAGGGCTCTAGTAGTACTATTCCATACAGATGTCGCTATGGTAGTAGTAGAAAGAACGGTAGCACCAACAACGAAAGTTTTATCCAGTTTAACAAGATCACCATTGCCAATATTTCCACAAGTCATCTGAGATGGCCACACACCTTCTGGACCAGAGGAAGGTACTGAGTAGCTATAATATGTATAACCATTTGCATTTGCAGTCATTGAAGCACCATTAACAATCAATGAACCTGTCGGATCATAGACAGACAAAATACAACCAGCTGTAGTGGTCGCTACAAAATTATCGTCATATACAAATTCCCCTATTACAGCAGTATCGCCCTTTGCGTATCTTTCGTAAGCTGCATGAGCAACAAAAGCCATAGAAATTAGGCTGGATAGGAATACCCAAAAAAATATGGATAATTTTACGAATCTATTCGTAGTAGATATGTTAAGGGACATTTATATTTTCAATAATACAAAACGCAAACTAATTCAAAAAATAAAACTAGGAACGCTTCTTATCGTTTGAGTCTGTAGGAGTATCCTTGAAAGCAGTTCTTAAGTGCCTTATTGCATCGACAACATTCTTTGACAATTCTGGAATCTTCTTTGAACCGAATAGTATTAAAAGTATGACCGCTATAATTATAATCTCCTTCATTCCAATGTTTCCAAACATATTTTTTTTAAATTAAATTATTAATAATTCTGTGCTTCCCAATTCTAGAATTTACAAGTATTGTAATTTCATAAAGAAGGATAAGCGGTAACGCCATTGCTAGTAATGATAAACCATCCGTGGGTGGAAGTAAAGAAGTAAAAATGAAAATTATCAACACCGCAAGGCGTCTTTTTTTTCGTAAAGACTGAACATCGAATAATCCTAATTTAATTGTAAAAGTACATAGAATAGGAAATTGGAATAGTACACCAAGTAAGGTTGAGGTTAGTACTATTTGAGATAAAAACATACCTATATCCCAAATATTCTTAACTCCAATGGTAACATTTAATTGAGCTAGTAATAAAAGAGCATAGTAAAGTATTAAAAATCCATAAACAAATCCTACCAGAAATAGAAATAGCGTTACAGGTAACAGTAGAAAAAAGAGACGTTTTTCCTTCTTAGTAAGAGCTGGACTAAGAAAAACAAAAATGTGATAGACGAATATTGGACATGAAATTAAGAAGGCAGTAAAGAGGCCTATATTTATAGATAAGTCTGCAAACTGAAATGGAGACGTCGTCGCAATAACGACATCCTTAATTTTAAAGAGAGAGAGTATATGTTTTAAAACTGTACTTGTAGAAAAAAAGCCGGTGATGAAGAAGATAATGAATAGGATAGATATGGAGTAGAGTCGTCTTCGTATATCTTCAATATACGGAGCAAATTTTAGAATAAAAACTTTTATCTTTTCCACAGCTAAGTATTTTATTATTCAGACATAATAAAGATATTTCCTCCCCCATCTACTATAGCGGGTACTTCCGAACAAAAAATAGCACCGTTACTTCCAAGTAAAAAATCATCCGGGGTATACCCTGCATTACCAGCAGGAACTTCAAGAATAAAATCCTGTCCATCTCCTGATTGCGCTAAAATGTCGATTATTGCCATATTTGTTATAATCCTAAACTCTTAGATATCTTATTTTTAACTATTTTTTTTGCAAAAGCTACAACTTCTTCTGTTGTTGTACTAGTATTTGTTGGTGTCTCTATTATCGGTGGAACTATGATAGTAGGATCATTTTCTATAATTGTTGTGTCTGAGGAAGTGGCTGTATTATCTGGAGTTTCTACAGGTATTGAAACTTCTGGTGTTGTGGTTGAAATATTTGAATCAACAAAAAGTATTTCTGGCGGAGTAGATGTGGAGGTATTATTATCTATAGAAAAATCTGGAGTAGTTGTGGATATATCATTATTTATAGAAGTATTTGGGGTTGTAGTGGAATTTAAATTTGGTGTTGTAGTGGAAATATTTGATTGAGTAGTTGTGGATAGGTTATTGTTCGTAGATGAGATTGTAGTAGGTGTGGTAGTTGCCGCAATATTTTCAGTAGTAACCTTTTTTTCATCAACAACCTCATCGACGGCCTTAGTTTCTTCAACAGGAACAATTCCCTCTGCTTGTGGTACTATATTTTCAATAATTTTATTGACAGCAACCTGCTGACTATCTTTACCAAAAAGACTCTTCGGGTCAATTTTAGTGATCTCTGTAAGTAATTCATCTTGATTTGAAATAGAATAGACCATCCCACCATACGCAACAAACTTTGCTTCGTAGCGACACACAGGCTCATCTGGAGAAAATGCTGACGCACAAATAATAGAATCTCCATCGTTATAATATCCAGTTTGATCATAAACGACCATTGATGGATTATCTGCAAGCTTCTGTCCTTTTTTTAAATAAATCATACTATTTTAATTAAGATAATTATAACATATTATTGTGTCAACACAGCTCTAACCTTTAGACTGTCACCTAATGATGCTGGGGTATAACGAATATACGTAGTGTCATTTGCTTTATCTGTCGTATTATATACACCCCACGATGTACCATCTGTAGATTTTTCCCATGTTCCACTATTCGTGCTTGTCGTATAATCATCAACAAGTAAATCCCCCGTTGAAGTATCGTAAAGTCTTATTCTAAGTGTAGGTACTGTACCTCCAAATGCAACAGAAAATCTCCAAGCAAACTGTTTATTTGTGGTATTTGATTTTGCTACCGAGGGTTGATAATGCGAGTCTGTAACTGTAGTACTGTCATCATAAAGTACCGTTAGTCCCATAATACGAGCAGGAACACAAGACCATCCTATAGTATCGAATTCAAACATAAATTGAATTCTTGGGGCGCCAGCAAGACTTGAAAGATCACTATCTCTTGGTACTAGCGACCATTCTCCCGTATTAGTTAATATTCCTTTTGTTCTAAAATATACAAGATACGGTTCTGTGTTTATTGATACTTCACCACTTCCAAGTCTGTCATCATGAAATACTTCGATACTGTTGAATTTTGCGCAATCAGCAGTATATATTGCTGGAGTAATTACTCTTTGATTTGTATCTTTAGCATAGGTCGAATGAGCTGAAAAAGGCAGAGCGTACATCTGAGAAAGAGCTGTGGTTGTACCATGTTTAACAACATGAACTATACCATTATGACTCCAAATAGATGTGACCTGAGATGAGGTGTTGAAGTGTGGGACAGTATTGCTATTCCAATCAATCACATATGCTGATCCAGAACCGATAGTACCAGCACTTGAATCGATTGTTATTGAAGTAATCGAGGTAAAAACTGTAATGGTATACCATGTAACTATTGCTGTTGGGTCAGTAGAACCAAATCCTATACGAAAACCAACCATTGCAGTTGTAAAGAAAGTATTAGTACCTGTCACAGCAGTTCCTGATACAGCAACAGTACCTGAGGTGATATATGCATTACCTAGAGATAAAATTTGATCTTGCTGTTTGTCGTCAACGCCCCAAATATGATCAAAAGGAGCACCGCTTAGCTCAGAATACTGAGTTACATAATGACGGAATGCTGTAGCACCAGAAGAAAGCACTACCAAACGATCAATAGCGTCAGCAATCTCAACTGAACTTAGGGCTGATGTGGCTGGTGTAGAACTGACTCCACCAGTTGGTATTTCTGGCCTATTGTCTGATATCCAACCAAGGTTTCCTGCAAATATTTTTGAGAGCGACGCGCGATATATACGAGTTGTTGTAACGAAATATAGAGATGCATCACCAGCTCCAGGGCCATGATTCAATGTTCCTATTCTTCCGTTATTTACACCCGAAACAGTTCCAGTAACGAGCTGTGGTCCAGTCGAGACAACATCTGCTGAATCAATAATGAATACAGTACCAGCTCCTATTGTACCAGCTGAAGATAGAAGTGTGATTGATGTCGTCGAATTAAAAACCGATATCGTATACCATGTACTTACATTTGCTGGACCAGTCGTATTAAAACCAATTTTCATACCAACCATATCTGAAGTAAATGTTGTTCCTGTTCCAGTCACTGCCGTGCCGGAAACTTCAACTGTTCCGGTTGTATAGTAAGCAACATTCATAAGTATTTTACCGGAAGTTACAGTGCCTGTAGCTCGTAAATTATATCGATACACTCTCAGAAAAGTTGCACCAAAACCATCTATTACATAAGCATAGTGCAGACCTTTACTTATTTCAGAATCAATAGTCAGACCACATGGTGTAATGTTTGTTACAAGATTAGCTGTTGTTCCAGCATCAGAAAGCCAATATACAGCTTTTATATTGTCAGTTGTTGTGGCTGCAGCAATTGTTGTTGCGCCGTTTGTAGTAAAATCAGAATAATTAACTCCCTTAACGAGATGTAATCCTCCATTAAGAGCGGTCGCATTTGTTGCTGTAATTGCAAACCTCAATTCCTCTATTACATACGCACTACCTGAGGCTATTGTGCCAGCGGAAGTTGTAAGTGTAATACTAGTATCACTTCCAATCGCAGAAATAACATACCACGAAGAAATCGCTGTTGGGTCAGTGGAACCGAAGCCTATACGAGCACCGACTGCCAAGCCTTCAGTTTGCCAGGCTGTATTTGTTCCAGTAACAGTCACTGTAGAAACTTCAACTGTTCCAGTTGTATGCAAATATCTCAAAGCTCTAAAACCCCTGAGTGTGTGAGCAGTTGCTGAAGTGAGAGTTGCTATTATAAAACCTTTCCATGTATATAATGAGGTTGTTTTATTATATTCATACATCGATATTTCTCGCGGAGCTACAGCGGTAGCTAAGTTTTCGATCATAAAAACCCAATCAACTGTAGAGCTATATGTAATAGCATGTGGATACATCATTGGAGTGTTATATACGATCACATATGATGTTCCGGAGGCAATGGTTCCAGCAGATGAACCCAATGTAATACCTGTTGTAGACGCTCTAGCTGTAATAGAATACCAGGTAGTAATTTTTGCTGGATCTGTGGAACCAAAGCCGATAGACATACCTATCATACTTGTCTGAAAATTGGTACTCGTTCCAGTAACTGCAGTTGTCGTAACTTGTACTGTACCGGAGGTATCTACCACTTCCTGCATAGGTAGAGCGATACCTACTGGTAATGGTCCAATGTATTTCTCTTCAGATGTAGAACCTGTATGTTGAATCATTAGTGTACCTAAACATGTCTTCGTATAGTCATATGAAGCGATAGGTGTTGTTTCTCCGGTAAATTTGTGTTTTACAGCTCTTAGTGACATGTTAATTTTGTGTTAGAAGCGCTAGTACTGATATTCCGTCTGTTAATGATGTTGGGGTATATCTTATATAAGTTATATCATTCGTTTTATCTGTTGTATTATATGCGATCCAACTACTACCATTATCAATTGACTTTTCCCACGTACCATTTGCTCCAGCAAGTGTCGTATCGGTAAGAAGTGAAGCTCCTGATACCGCATTAAAGAGTTCGATTTTGAGGTTTGGAACTGTTCCTCCAAATGGACAACAAAATCTCCATGCAAATCGTTCGTTTGAAATATCAGAATGAGCAGTCGAAAGTTGATAATGCGAGTCTGTTTTATTGTCCTCGTAAGTAACCACTATTCTCATAATCCTAGCTGGAACACATATACGACCAATAGTAAAAAATTCAATCATGAATTGTATGGCATTTGCCGCTGTTACAGATGACAGGTCACCATCATCATCAAGTAGCGTCCAAGAGCTTGTTGCATCTGTCGATATATCTGCTGTTCTATAATAAACCCTAAAAGACTCTGGAGAAAGCCTAAGTTCCCCACTTCCAAGATACCTATCCTCTGTTACTATCACTTGATCAAATTTTACACATCCAGCTGTAGCCATGGAGGGCGTTATGACTCTTTGATGATTGGCTGGGGATGTGGAATATGCATATGTTGCATGGGCACCAAAAGGTAATGAGTAAAGTTGGTTGAGTGCTGCAGTCGCTCCATTTCGAGAAATATGAACTACGCCGTTATTTACATCAGCTGAAAGTATTTGTGATCCGGTGTTAAAATGCACCACACCTTGCGAACTCAAAAGGGATTGATCTTGTTGTTTGTCATCGATTCCCCATACATTATCAAAAGGAGTCGTGTCGGTAGCTGGATAACGAGTAAGATATTGTCGATATGCTGCACCCGAAGCATATGTTGTGATAAGTAATTTATCTATAGTAGGAATATACTGAACATTCATCATGTTACCACTTGCTGGAAAAGTAGTGATACCTCCGGGAGGAATTTCCTGCCGTGCATTTGCTGCTGTTATAAATGTAGTATTACCAGCAGTAAGAAGTGATACAGCTGCACAGTAAAGTCTTGTTAGTGTGACAAAATAAACGTAGGATGAACCAGAACCTGGACCATGAGCCATTGTTGCAATTGTTCCATTATTAACCGAGGCATTGGGAATTGTACCTGTTACAGCTTGACTTCCAGTAACTACAATATTTGCACCTGCGAGAGTCATTTTACCAGCCAAAACAGTATCATTTGCTCTAAGATTGTATCTATAGAACTTTGCATTTGTAGTATTTGTGCCATCAAGTACATAAGCATAGTGAGTTTGTTTGTCTACCTCATCTACAACAGCAAGACCATTAGCGGCTGTATTTGTAACGGTCGCAGCATCAGCAAGCCAATACACACCTCGCTGATTATTGACAGCACTTGCAATAGAAGGAAAAGTTATTCCAGCTGTAGTAAAGTCGAGATGACTTGCACCCCTCAATAAAAATAGCCCACCGTTTGTCGCGGTCGTATTTGTAAGTGTAATAGCAAAACAAAGTTCCTCAATCACATATGAAGTTCCAGCGGGAATAACACCTGGCGATGTAGTGAGATTAATTGAGGTATTGCTTGTAATAAAACCGATTTGGTACCAGTTGGTTATTTGAGTAGGATCAGTAGACCCGAATCCTATACGTGGTCCTCCACCTCCAGCGACCGCAGTAGAGGCTGTACCTGCAGCAATACGATCTGTTACAAATGTTGTACTTGTTCCAGTAACTGTGCATGTAGCAATTACATAATTTGCAGAAGCAGCAATAGCACTAGACGCACCAGAGACAGTTATTGAGGTAGTTGAGGTGAAAGTAATAATCGGATACCAACAATTGATCTGAGCGACGTTTGTACTACCAAAGCCGATCATCATACCAACCATACCCACTGTAAATGTAGTACCTACTCCTGTAACAACACCAGTCACAGCAAGTGCGACAGATGTTCCAGCTGCATAAAAACTCACTGGAGCAGATACTGCTACTGTGCCTGTAGTATAGAGGTAACGAAGAGCCCGAAATCCTCTGTTAACATTCGTAGCTTGAGGTGTCGTTGCTGTAATAAATCCATTTCTTGTATAAATAGAATTAACCTTATCGTATTCATATAGGAAGATTCTTTTTGCTGCTGTTACTGAGTTTTCGATCATAAAAACCCAATCAACTGTAGAGCTGTAAGTAATAACATGCGGAAACATCATTGCAACAGGAGTCGATTCCTCCATAGGTCTCGCGATTGCAATTGGCAATGGTCCTACAAAATTATCTTGAGGTGTCAAACCGCTTTTTTGAACCATCAAAGTTCCCAAGTTTGTCTTAGTAGAATCGTATGAAGCGATTGGTGTAGTTGCCCCAGTAAATATATGTTCAGTAGCTCGTAATGACATAATCAATAAAGTGTTAGGAGTGCCCTAACTTTTATACTATCTGGCAAAGTATTTGGGGTATAACGAATATATGTAGTTTCATTTGCCTTATCTGTCGTGTTGTATGAACCCCAAGTCGTACCGTCGGTTGTTTTTCCCCAAGTACCCGCAGGGACTAGAGTGTTGTCATCCAAAAGAAGACCTCCGGTAACTGCATCAAATAATCTCACACGCAGGGTTGGTACAGTAGATCCGAATGCGGTAGAAAAACGCCAAGCAAACTGCTTACTATCCTCAACAGTTTTTCCACTTGAAGGCTGATAATGCGAGTCAGTTGAATAATCATTATACAAAACAGCGAGAGACATTATTCTTCCAGGTACACAAAGTAAACTTATAGTTACAAACTCGAACATAAACTGTATAGAACTTGAAGGTGAGAGACCTGTAAGATCTCCATCTGCCGCCAAAAGAGTCCATTGTCCAGTGTTATCAGAAATACCGTTTGTACGATAATAAGACAGGATCGAAGCTGTTGGAATTCGAAATTCTTCACTACCAAGGTGATCGACAGTTGAAAGAAGGACTCGAGTATAAGAAACACAGTCTGGGGTTGAAATCGATGGCGATATCACTCGTTGGTTTGTAGAGCTAGCATGTACCCAATGTGCAGATAGTGGTAATGCATACATCTGACATAAAGCTGCAGTAGTACCATGCTTAATAATATGAGCGACTCCGTTTTCACTCCATACGGAAGTAACTTGAGATGCTGTATTGAAATGGATAGCAGTATTCGGATCAGCCAAAGATTGATCTTGCTGTTTATCATCAATTCCAAAAAATCTACTGAATTGATCTCCGGCAGAATCAGGGTATTTTGTAACATAATGTTTAAAAGCCGTTGCTCCAGTCGTAAGAACAATAAGACGATCGATAGCATCAGCAATCTCGATGACGTTTAAGGCTCCTGTTGCAGCAAAAGTACTCGCCGAACCGGGTGGGATTTCTGGTCTATTGTCTGATATCCAACCAAGATTTCCTGCAAATATTTTTGAGAGTGCTGCACGATATATACGAGTTGCAGTGACAAAGTACAACGATTCTTCGCCTGCCCCAGGTCCATGGTTTAGAGTTCCTATACGTCCATTATTAATACCAACAACAGTACCTGTAACCAACTGATTTCCTGTACATATAACATCAGCACTATCAATCACATATACTGTACCCGCAACAATAGTTCCAGCTGAAGTCGTTAGGGTAATTGCTGTGGTAGAAGTAAATGAGGCGATCGTGTACCAAGTAGTTACTGTTGCTGGACTTGTGGTATTAAAACCAATTTTCATACCGACCATTGCAGATGTGAAAGTTGTTCCTGTTCCAGTCACTGCTGTACCAGAAACTTCAATTGTTCCGGTTGTATAATAAGCAACCGACATAAGCATTTTACCAGCAGTAATAGTCCCTGTGGCTCTAAGATTATACCGATACACCTTCATAAAAGTTGAAGCTAGACCGTCTAGAACATACGCATAGTGAAGGCCTTTATTTACTTCTGCTTTTATTGTAAGACCGCAAGAAGCTGTATTTGTAGAAACGTTTGCAGTCGCACCTGAATCACAAAGCCAATAAACCCCTCTCTGATTGTCGACTGAACTTGCAATGGCTGGAAATGTGTTGCCGGCAGTTGTAAAGTCAGAATACCCTGCTCCCTTTAGAACAAATAATCCTCCGTTTGTAGGTGTTGTCGCTTGTGTGATAGTAAAAGCAAATCTAAGTTCCTCAATCACATATGAAGTTCCAGCGGGAATAACACCTGGTGATGTGGTGAGATTGAGTGATGTATCACTAGCTATAGCACCAATTTGATACCAGTTTGTGATTTGGGTTGGATCGGTAGAACCAAAACCAATTCTAGGACCAAGGCCTCCAGCAACTGAAGTCGACGCAGTTCCAGCAGCTATACCATCGTCAACAAAAAGAGTTCCTGTTCCAGTAACTGAACATGAAGCTATGACATAGTTTGCAGAAGCAGCAATAGCACTTGAAGCACCAGATACTGTAATAGAGGTCGTCGATGCAAAAGTTATAATCGGATACCAACAATTGATCTGAGCAACGTTTGTACTACCAAAACCAATCATTTTTCCAACCATAGCAGATGTAAATGTAGTACCTACCCCAGTAACAACACCTGTTACGGCAAGAGCCACTGAAGTTCCCGCTGAATAGTAACTAACTGGAGCTGCCACAGCAACAGTTCCTGTAGTGTGGAGATAGCGGATAGCACGAAATCCTCTCGTAGTGTTGGCATTTGCGGCACTTGGAAGTGTCGCTGTTATGAATCCCTTCCAGTTATATGTTGATAGAGTCTTGTTGTATTCATACAAAAAGATACGTCGAGCAGCACTAGCTGTAGCAAGGTTTTCTGTTAAAAAAACCCAATCAATAGTGGAGCTATACGTAATAACGTGCGGATACATCATTGCAACAGGAGTCGATTCCTCAACTGGTCGAGCTATAGCAACTGGAAGTGGTCCAACAAAATTATCCTCAGGATTAATACCTGTTTTTTGTATCATCAAAGTACCTAGATTCGTTTTTGTGGAATCGTAGGACGCTATTGGTGTAGTTGCCCCAGTAAATATATGTTCGACTGCTCGTAATGACATGGTGTGTGTATTAAAAATTATACCTCAAGATAATCGATATTAATCTGTACGGTAGTTGTTCCAGAGATCACACAGTACAAAACTTCATCAACTCCGCCCTCTATATAATTTGGGTGATTATTTGAACCATACAACCCTCCAGTTTTGGGAGATACGTATTTTTCATGATCTGTACCACCAGAGGTAAAACGAAAAGAAACTGAGGTGGCATCGGCGGTTAATGAGAATCTAGAAGCATATACACGTATTTTTTTACCTGAGTCTGGCGTACGGACATTTCCAGAAGAAGAAAGACTAATCGAGAGCTTAGTGACCCCTTGACCAGCTAATAACGATGATAATGTGTCTTCAGTTGCTGGATTAATCCTTGTATTTGAAGAATTCTTTAGGCCAACAACGCTTGAAGATGGTGTACTACCCATCACTAAAGCTGAAGCTTTGTTTGGTAAAAACTGAGAAGCTACCATACCGACCCCAGCCACACCAAGAGCTTTTACAAAGAACCTCTTATTATTGTCAGAAATTGCAACAGTCTCGACTTCAGCTTTGGTTTTTTTTACCTCATCAAAAGACAGGTCATCCTTTTTTAAGGTGTTGTTTTTAATTAGACGAAAAGAATTATTTTTTGTAATCATAAAAAACCGCGGTGTTCTATGTAATTATCGTTTAGATTTGACTTTATCGCAAGACTTTTTTTCAATCTCTTATCCACACCCCATCCAAAATAACAGAAATTATTTACTCTTCCGCAACAAAACCCTCTTCACTGCTTCCTTTATATCCTTCTCACCCATTCCATAATGTTCGAGAAGTTCATCTGGTGTTCCGGACTGTCCAAACTCATCTTTAACCCCGACAAATTCCATAGGTACAGGGTAGTGTTGAGCTAGACATTCAGCTACAGCAGAACCCATGCCTCCAGCGATCTGATGCTCTTCTACAGTTACGATTGCCCCCGCTTCATGTGCTAGTCTCCATACAGCATCTTCATCTAGAGGTTTTATGGTTGAGAGATTTAAAACTTTAACCTTCTTACCGTCTTTTTCCAAATCCTCTGCAACTTTCAAAGCTCGAAGAACGAGAGCGCCGGTGGCTATGATCCCTATTTCAGCTTTTGCATTTTTCTTAAATTTTTCTTCCGAAGGCACAAAAACTATTTGCCCTTTACCTATTTCAAAAGGACTATCTTCTGTAGTAATGATCGGAGTTTTCTCTCTTGCGAGGCGAATGTATGTCGGGAATTTTGTCTTTGCACAAGCGAGAGTCGCCTTGCGAGCCTCTATGGCATCACATGGAGAAAGGACAACCATGTTCGGAATAACCCTCATGATAGCAAAATCTTCTATAGCTTGATGTGTTCCCCCATCTGGTCCCACAGAAACTCCCGCGTGGGAACCTGCTATTTTTACAGGTCTGTCATTGTAGCAGATGGTTGTACGTATCTGTTCCCAATTTCTACCCGGACTAAACATGGCATATGAAGTGATAAAAGGAATTTTACCCATAGCTGCCATTCCAGAAGCTACACTTGCCATATTTTGTTCTGCGATGCCTATCTGTACAAATCTTTCTGGATATTTATTTTTAAAAAGATGCATCTGAGTTGATTCTGTGAGATCTGAGCAGAGTCCGACGATATTTTTGTCTCTATCGGAAGCGGTGAGCAAACCCTCGCCAAAACCCTTGCGAATAGGAACTTGCTCTACATCTTTATCAAATATTTTTGGATTTAGTTTTTGAATTGGATTAATCATGATGTTTTTGTAATACCCAAAGCCTTTCTTGCTATAGATATCTCTTCTTCTGTACTTGGTGGCTTGCCATGCCATTCATATTTTCTTTCAAAACTAGGAATACCCTTTGAAGAAATAGTGTTGGCAATGATTACTGATGGCTTATCAAATACTGAGAGCGCTTGAGTATAGGCCTCGTCGATAGCGCGGAAATTGTGCCCATCGATCTCTTGAACATGCCAATTAAAAGCTCGCCATTTCTCAGCTAAGGGGTTAAGTGGCATAATATCTTCTGTGAATCCGTCTATTTGAATGTTGTTTCTGTCGACAATAGCTACTACATTTTGCAATTTCTCTTTTCCAGCAAGCATTATAGCTTCCCAATTCTGCCCTTCATCTAGTTCCCCATCCCCCAAAAGGCAGATGAACTGCTTGCCGGAAGTTTTACCGAAATCTATTCTTTCAGCAATAGCCATACCGACTATCTGAGAAAGACCAGAACCTAAAGGGCCTGAAGAGTTTTCAAGCGCTGGTAAGAATTCTCGGTGAGGATGACCTTGAAGTTTTGAATTAAATTTTCTCAAAGTTTTCAATTCTGAAACTTCGAAATATCCAGCATGAGCCATTGTGGCATATAAAACGGGACAGATGTGTCCATTGGAAAGCACCAGACGATCACGATACGTCCAATCTGGCTTCTTTGGATCATGCTTAAGTGCGTGAAAGTATAGGTAAGCAAAGATATCAGCCATATCAAGTGGTCCTGCTGTATGGCCAGACTTGGCTTCTATAAGCATCTCTACAATAGAGCTTCTTATCGCATGAGCCTTTTCAAAAAGAAATTGTGCTTTTTCGTCAGTGAGTGGCATTTGCTAATATTATAGCATCTATATCGATTTAAATTCGAGAACTGTATCCCCAATCTCCACAATATCCATAGATCCAAAGATCGCAGAGCCAGCAACCAGTCGATCCACCCCAGCATCCTTAAGCAAAGAAGCATTTTCGAGTGTTACACCTCCATCTATCTGAACTTTTAGATCTGGAAACATTGCTTTGACTTCTTTAACTTTATTAATCGTATCTGGTTCAAACTTTTGCCCCTGAAATCCAGCTTTTCGTATTCCCATTATTTGAATAAAGCTAATTTTATCCGAATATTTTTTCAAATCCTCTATTTTTGTTTTTAAATTTATAGCAATACCTATTTCTACAAGACCAGAGAGAACATTGATGATAGGATCCAAATCTTCCGAAGATTCATAGTGCAAAACAATCCTCTCTGCTCCTGCGGAAAGCCATTTACGAGCATCATCCTCACTAGGATTCTGTATCATAAGGTCAAATTCATAATTGATATTTTCCCATTCAGGCATTCCACGTTCTTCACGAAGAATAGCTTCAAAATCTGCATCTTGTTTCCAATACGGCCAAGTAGTACTAGGTACAAATTTGCCATCACAAATGTCCACCTGAACAAGTGGAGAAATCCCTTTGATTAATTCGATCTTTTCTTCAATTTCTTGAAAATTCTTTGGTAAAATTGCCGGTATTATTTCCATTTTTTTAATTATTATTTTAAAAATCTATTGAATTGAATCCAACATCTCTATTCTCTTAGTATGTCTACTTTCTTGACTAAATGATGTAGAAATCCAAAGTTTTACAGCTTCATAAGCCTCCTCTTCTTCGACAAAGCCTGCTCCTATAGACAAAACATTTGCATCATTATGCAAACGAGAAAGTCTGATAATTTCCAAAGCTTTTCCATAATAGACTACAGCCCGTACACCTGGTATACGGTTGCAAATAATCGCCTCTCCCTGTCCACTTTTGCCAAAAATAATAGCCTTGGTATTTTCTGGCTGACTTACTATCCTCATAGCTACAGGTAGCATGATTTCTGGATAATTGTCATCTGGTACAAGGGTATGAGCACCAAGATCCTCTACTTCAAAGCCTTCGGTAATGAGTAGGCCTTTGATTTTATTTTTTAATTCGAAACCAGCATGATCAGCAGCAAGTATTATTTTCATGGGGTGATTATATCACAAACAAAATTATTCTATAAACTCAAAAGTACCAAAAATTTTTATATATATGTCTTTAAAGTTTTTTATATCATTACCTACACTTAAACTATAGTAAACTCCATCTTTTTTTATTGGGACAGTCATAGAGGAACAATCTCTAATGTCTTCATCATCTTCATACCCATAACATTCATATCCATTTGGAAATATATACATAGTTTTAGTACTGCTACCTATAGTTATATCTTCTTTTATAAGAGCGTCATATATAAATATTCTATCTTTTTTATTTATTTCGATAGATATAGAATGACCATCGTTGTCTGAAATATTAACCAGAGAAGGAATATTATTAACATTATCTATGATGGATTTTTCTTCTCCTACCTGCCAATCAGCTGGGTATTTAATTTTGTATCCAAATTTTATATTTGTATACGTCTTCAAGTTTTCATCTGTAACTGAAATTAGTGGCTTAGAACGATTACTATTCCATCCACTATACTTACATTGCTTTGCATCTGATATAACCCCCGATGAATCTTTTGAAATAACAAAAATTTCTTGATATGGTTTCATGCAGGTAGATTTTGCATATACAAAATACAAAGCTGTGACAAGAATAGTTAAAGTGATAATTATTAATATTTTTTTCATAAATTTATTTTTTTGGATCTATCTTTTAACAAACGTATCACTGTTATTATTGT
>CAZLCD010000003.1:0-64206 GCA_964558375.1 uncultured Candidatus Saccharibacteria bacterium
TTTGTGTGTCTATCTATCCTTCGAGACTCGAGAGTCCAAGGTTTGAGTTCTGGTATACGTACAGAAAGGTAGGGATGTGGTAGAATAATGCTATATGAAAAATACAATAATATTGTTCGTTCTTGCTCTAGTTTTCTTAAGTTTTTCTGCCAATGAAGCTCTAGCAACAGTAGGTGGACCTACATATATATCTAGAATAGTTCATGATTCACAAAATCAGGCCGTGTATTATCTAGAGCACGATGAAGGGGGTAGAGATTGTCCTGCCATAATTCATAAAATCGATCTGAAAACAAAGGTTGATTCTGAAGTAAAGTCTTGCAGTGAAGCTGAAATTATGAGTTCTGAATCTTACAGTAGTCTAATGGGGAATACTTTTAAAGATTTCAATTATCTGCACAGTATTAATTTAAAGAAAAATAATATCTCTTTAGATATAAAGACTATCTCAGAGAACAAGGATACTGACGGTTATACAATGTCGACTGATTTTAAAATGTCACTGTTTCAAGATAAGGTAAATAAATCCATTGTTGATTTTAAAGGCTGCTCAGTAGATGATCCTAATACAATAGAAGGCTATATGGTGCCAGATTCTAATACTCTCATTTTATTGATATCTAGAAAGAGAAATTGTTTCGAAGGTGGATATATTGGAGAAGATTTATATGTTGTAGATGGCATAAATTATCATGACAAAGTTCCGGTTAGAACCTATAAAGATGTAGCCCCTACCGAACCTAATGCGGGTAACTTGGTCGTCTATCCTTCAGTAGAAGGTGGGGAAGTTAAAAATAATGTTTCTGAGGATAAAAAATTAAATAATAACAATACGATATTAGTAGTTCTAGTGTTTATTGTTGGTTTAATGTTGGGATATATTGTAAAGAGAAAGGTTTAAAAAACTGTGGTAGAATAATGCCATATGAAAAACAACAAAAAACTTATAATTGGAATTTCGTTACCCCTATTAGTAATTCTTTTCGTTATCGGAGCTGTGGTTTTTCCCAAGCTATTTTTTAACCCAAAGTATGATTTTGTCTATACTATTGATCCTATGTGTAATGATTATAATTGCAGATATTATTATAATGTTCCAAATCCGATATACCCATACAATGTGACTGACGGGAAGATTTCTAAAGCAGAAAAACTATCTCCAATCACAATCCCTGATCCAAATGATTATCAAAAGAAAGTTACTGTAGAGGCTATTTATCCGAAATTATATATTTACCACGTAGATAAAGAATCATTTGAAGAAATATCTCTAGAACAAGCACAGAAACTAAACTTAACTAATGGAGGCTCTGATCCAGATGGTACGGTAGTTACAAATGCTAACAATGGCAGTAGGGGAATTGTTGGAGAAGTTCTTGGGGGTGGATCTTATTATAATAGATACGACCTTTATCTTAAAAACGGCTCTTTCTCTAAAAAGATCACAATTGAAAATGGTGGACGACAAGATTATTATTACAACTCTAATTTTCGTTTAATAGGTTGGGTAAAATAATTATTATAATATGAACAAAGAACAATTGATCGGGGTTCTTAGAGAGAATTTGAAACTAGGTACTATAAGCAAAGAAGAAGTTTTGGCTTTATGTGATGTTGATCCAGCTGTCTCTGTTAGTAATCCAGAATCGAGTTTATTTGAAGGGAAGAAGCGTTTTTCTGTGACAAATATTCTTTATTTTATCGGGGGACTAATTCTTCTTATTGGTATTGGAACACTTCTATTTAGATTTTGGGATGATTTGTCTAGTTTTGTTAAGGTAGCAATCACTCTAGGAATAGCTGTCGCTGCTTATATTTCAGGTATATTGCTCAGATCAGATACTCAGACAGTTGGTATCGGAGTTATAGCACAAGTAATATCAGGAGCCCTTTTGCCTGTCGGTATTTTCATCACACTCGATGAAATGGGTTTACAGAATATAGGTATCGGTTGGATAACTAGTGTATCGATTGCTCTAACCTTACTTTACATACTCTCTCTTGTTCTATTCAGATCAATAGTTTTTTCATTCTACTCAATTGCTTTCGGAACATGGGCTTTGTATTCAATCATTACTTATGCTCTTACAGATTCATCAACTCTAATTTCTTTTGATATTTATAGCTATACAACCCTTGCTCTTGGTCTGGGGTATCTATTCCTGGCATCTTATGTAAGAGGGACATCTCATCGATCATTAGCGCCAGTACTAGACTTTATCGGAAGTATGGGATTCTTCATTGCAGTTCTTGTCTTAGGTAAATACGCTCCACGACAGAACGTTTTCTGGGAAATTATCGGTGTATTATCTCTATGTGGAGGATTGTATTTATCTAGTGTTACCCACAATAAAAATATATTAAAAACTACTGGTTTATTTATATTTATTTTCATAGGTAAATTTACTGGAGAATATTTCGTTGATAGTTTTGGTTGGCCTATAGCACTTATCATAAGTGGTCTTGTATTAATTGGTGTAGGTTTCGGTCTACTCCGATTTGGTAACAGAATTAAGCAATAGGCGCCATAAGGTATTTCTGCCTAATTTTTTTGCAATCCTCTTTAAAATGTAGTAATATACTACCTTGTGTTTATCAATTAAATAATTTATCTTCAAAATGAATAACGGAAAGAAAACCAAGATTGTATGTACTATAGGTCCAGCTACTGAATCTGTAGAAAAGCTCAATGCACTTGTGCTTGCTGGTATGAATGTAATGAGATTAAACTTTTCTCATGGAGACTTCGCTGAGCATCAAGGTCGCGTTGATAATCTAAAAAAGGTTGCAGAAAAAACTGGAACAACTATTGCTGTTATGCAAGACCTTGGTGGTCCAAAGATCAGAATTGGAGATTTTGAAAAAGGCCTCATCACTCTTAAGGAAGGTCAGGTTTTTACTCTAACCACTGAAAAGATTGTCGGTAATGAAAAGATCGTTCATGTAAATTATCCTCTTTTACCAAAGGAGGTAAAGGTTGGCGGATATATACTACTCCATGATGGTAAAAAGAAATTGCAAATAACTGATATTAAGGGCAATGAAGTTATTACAAAGGTCTTGGTTGGCGGAGAGATCAAAAGTAAAAGAGGTGTCAATCTTCCTGGTGCTTATCTTTCTATGAGTTCTATAACTGAAAAGGACAGAAAGGATTTGGAATTTGGTTTGAAGAATAAAGTTGATTTTATTGCTCTCTCTTTCGTAAGACGACCTAGTGATATTACTGAACTTAGAGAAATTTTGAATGCTCGAAAGTCAAAAGCTGGAATTATTGCAAAGATCGAAACTCCAGAAGCCCTAGATAATATTGACGAAATCATTAACCTCTGTGACGCTATCATGGTCGCTCGAGGTGATCTTGCTATCGAGATTCCCGCTGAAGAAGTACCGCTTGTGCAGAAAATGCTTATCAGTAAATGTAATGCTGTCGGTAAGCCAGTGATTACAGCTACACAGATGTTAGAATCTATGATCAAGAGCCCTGTAGCAACTCGTGCTGAAGTATCTGATATTGCAAATGCTATTATCGATGGAACAGATGCTATCATGCTTTCAGAAGAGACAACCCTCGGAGATTTCCCAGTAGAAGCTGTAGAGATGATGACTCGTATCGCTTCACGTGTCGAAAAGGATGTTTATACTACAGACACCATTGCTGAATACGAAGATTCTCACGGTATTACTGACATTACTTGCCAGTCTGCAGTACTTGCTTCACATGAGGTGGAGGCGCGTTTCTTGGTAGCTCTTACAGAGTCTGGTAATACAGCTCGTATGTTGGCTCGATATCGTCCAGCAGAAAGAGTTATCGCCCTTACTTCAAACAAAGTTACTGCTCAGAAACTCGCTCTAAGCTTCGGTTGCTACCCTATAGTTGTGCCAAAATTTGAGACTATGGATGATATTATGACAACAGTAAGAAAGACAGCTCTAAAGTACAAAATAGGTGTAAAAGGTAACAATGTAGTTGTTGTAGCAGGTATGCCTTTCGGCAAAATGAAAGAGACAAATATGATGCTTATCGAGACTTTGTAATAAGGAGATATCGCCACAGAGCCCTTTTCGAGAGTTATCCACAAGTTCTTAAGATTTGATAAAGTTTTTGTAAAAATATCCCCTTGTGGGGATATTTTGTTTGGGTATAATTTGGGAATGGTAACAAAAACAACAGCAAAATTATATAGTTTGATGGACACCGATCTATTTCTAGACAATAGCAATAGGGAATATGTCTTAAAAATAAAAGACTTACCTTTGAACGATAAGCCTAGAGCAAAGATGATCAATCATGGACCTGGGTCGTTGTCCTTGGCGGAACTTTTGGCTGTGATTTTTAACACAGGAAGCAAGTCGGAAGATGTTTTGGAAATGTCCAATCGCATTATCCGTGAATATGGCGAGAAGAGTATTATCTCAGAAAAGAATGTCGAAAGACTTTCTATGGAGCTCAATATTCCCATTGTTAAAGCCAGTCAGATTATCGCTTGTGGAGAGATAGGTCGAAGGTTCTATGAGAAAAATAGTTCAGGGCTTACGGTTATTCGTAGTGCAAAGGATGTGTATGAACATTTGAGAGATATGCACAATCTCCCAAAGGAGCATCTTAGGGGTCTATATTTAAATAGCCACAATCGCATTATTCACGATGAAGTGCTTTCTATCGGAACCATCAACACCAATATCATTCATCCGAGAGAAGTTTTTCGACCTGCTTTACAGTACAATGCCGCGGCTATTGTCCTAGCTCACAATCATCCTTCAAATATCCCCACCCCAAGCGCACAGGATATAGAAGCTACCAATCAGATTATCGAAGCAGGCAAAATCATTGGCATTAGTGTTTTGGACCATGTAATAATCACAAAAAGCACTTATGTAAGTATTAATGCGCATTATTAATTCATTATCAATTTAATTTATATCTATTATGAGTACATATAATATTATTTCCCCATCTTTAAGCGGTTTCCTATCAGACGATCACTTGTATTTCGAGGGTATAAAATGCCCGGTTGAGATATACAGAATAAGGGATTGCAAATATATCTCGAGAGATTCTGTAGACGTTTTGGAAAAGTATTTTAACGATATACACAATCTTTTTCTAAAAAAGCTTTCAAAGTTTTCTACTTCCGAAAATTCCACAGATGAAGAAATCACAAAAATGCAGGCTCTTTTGCAAGAATTAGTAAAGGTTAAGGGGCTTATAGAAGGAAGGACGGATTAGTGTATAATATGTGGGTGAATTATAAAGACTATTTCAAAGACAAGAAGATCGCTATAGTCGGCCTCGGTCCCCACGGTGAGATGTTGGCAGACATTAAGTTTCTATTGAAGAATAAGGCTCAAGTTTCGCTTTATGATATGCGAAGTGAAGAGAGGGTTAGTAAATATGTACTAGATCTACCTGTCGGCGGTTGTCGCAAATTCTCCTTTGGCAAAATAGATGGTGACGAACTTCTTGATGAAGATATCATTATCCTTTCTCCAGAAGTTTCCAAGAAAAGCAATTTTCTAAAGAAAGCTAGTTCTGCCGGTAAGCAGATCGAATTTATCGATACAATGTTTTTGAAATTGATACCTCCTATTACTTTGATCGGGGTGATAGGTTCATATGGTAAGAGTGTTGTTTCTCATCTTATATATTCTGTTTTAAAGAAGGCCTTTGCTTTGAACAAGGATCAAGGGCTTTTTTTCATTGATTCAGATCTAAGCGGAGGCACTTTAAATAATTTAAAAAAGATTAACAAAGGAGATGTAGTGATATGTCGCATCCCAGAGTATCTAATGGAGTACTATCATAAGCTTCGCATTAGCCCTCATGTAGCTGTCATAACTTCGGTAGTACCTTTCGATATACTTGAATTTCAAACCTATAACAATTTTGTTATAGCTTCCGACGAGGTTATAGATGCCATTAAAAAACATTCAAAAAATCCTTCAAAAGCCAAGATTTTGCGAACCTATGCAAACTCTATTCCAGCTGAATGGAATATGGCTATCAATAATATTCATGATAAAGAAAATGCGGCCTTGGTTTTACAAACTGCTGAGCTCTTCAAGGTTTCAACTGATATTGTACGTGAGGTTCTACAAAATTTTACTGGACTTAAGGGACATATCGAATTGGTTAAAAGGGTAGGCGGTGTTGAATATTATAATGATACAAATTCCGTGCATCCTTTATCAACTCTCAATGCTATCAAGACATTATCTTCCAATAAAAATTTAATCTTAATTATGGGTGGTGCATATACTGGTTATGACTATGACCATTTGATCGATAAGATTTCAAATTATGTTTCAACTATTATTCTTTTGCCAGGTAGTGGTACGGTCGGCTTGCGCTCAAGGATCGACGCCCTAAAAGACGTCACTGTCTTGCAGGCTCTAGATCTGGAGAAGGCTGTAGAGCTGGCCTGTGATAATGCTCAAAAGGGTGAAATAGTGCTGTTTAGCCCTAGTTTTGAGGCTGTGGGGGTGGATTTATCGAAGAAAGAGAGGGGAGAGAGGTTTGTGAGAGCTGTAAGGAGTTTGTCCTAATCTACAGTTAATCCTCTTAATCTCCACATATTATACAGACCACGGTGCCATCCCAAGATTTTCCTGTATAGACTGCTTGCATAAGTCCTGCAACTGACAGGGCACTATTTGTAGAAATAGAAATATCCGTATGCTTTTTTGTGATATCTTGCGCCGCTAGTATCTGTTCATTTGAAGCTATCCATGCACTTCCGCCTGTTTTTTCTATAAGCTTGATCAGTGTATCTTTTCTTTTGGCCATATGATCCACTATTGCATCTGCTATTGATTTTTCATCTATCACATCGCTATCTACAAATGCATTGGCAATCGGGTGACACGATGAAGTCTGCACTATATGCATCTCAACTTTTTTATTTTTCGAAATAAAGTTTTCTGCCAAAGCTTGCGCTGTTGTGCCGGATGATGTGCCTATAAAAACCGCCTGCAGATCCGCTATTTCCAAAAGTTCATCAGCAAGTGTCGAATAACCGATAAGTGCATTGTCATCGTTCGATTGTCTAAGAGCTTTGATCGATGTATCCTTTGTCTTTTGAAATAAAGTCTGAAGAGGCCTATCATGCATAGTGACATTTATATTTTCATTTCTAAAAGTCTCTAAATTATTTAACTTTTTTTTAGAAATATGTTGACCAATAAGTATATCAAGTGAAATTTTCTTCTCTCCATTACTTTTTTTATTTTCTTGATTTACTTTGTGTATATGCTGCGCCGCAGCTAGAGCCGCATTGCCAGAAGAAGAGATGGCAAAGTGTTCAATACCTTGCTTTGAATACATATCTATCATCACGGGTATAGACCTACCTTTATGTGAACCGTATAGATGCAGATCTTCTCTTTTAAAGACTAGAGAGTCTATCTGCAATGCTTTTGCTAATTCGATATAAGGTTCTTGGGGGGTTATCATGTTGATATAATACAACGTTTTATGTACTATTAAAAGATAAGTTATTAATAAATATGTATTTTCAATCAATAAAAGTCATGAAATCAAATTGTCCAGAATGTAAAAATGATATAGACCTTTCACGTTACCCATCTGTAGAAGAAGGTATGGTTATCGAATGTAATCATTGCGGTATTACCTTGCTTGCCAAGAATATAGCCGGCGACACACTTTCTACTGAGATTGTTGACGAAGGGAAGTAATAACTTCTTCTATCATTCCTCGGAAGCCATGAGAGCCTAAGAAAACTATAACTTCTCCGGAAGTGATGGCCTTTTTTACTAATTCTTTATCATCTTCAATATAGTAAGTGTTTGCATTTGTCTTTTTAATTATTTCAGCCAATCTATCTCCCTCTATAGGTTTGTTTTCCTCCTCGGATATTTTTAGTCTCGTTAATCGAGGAATAAGAACTATATCTGCATCTTTGAAAGCATTATCGTACATATGAGCTGAGCTTTCTTGTCTGCCACCGATATTTGGTTCATATATTGCTACTATCTTGTCTTTATAAACTTCTCTTATACTCTCTAAGACAGAAGAAGCTTTCTCTGGTGTGGGGGCATGGCAATCAAAAACCGTGACTTTACCTTCTAATCTTTTTTCTAATCTCCTCTTTATGCCTTTAAAATTTTGAATTGCTTCTATGATAGTTTCTGGTTCAATTCCTATTTCGGAAGCCATGGCGAAGCTGCCCGCTATATTTTCTGCGTTAAATTTACCTAGCATTGGCGAGTGGATTTTATAACTATTTCCTTTATTTTCTAAAATAAAATCAATGCCATCTCTCGTTTGGTTGGTTGAATGATAATAATAATCTGAATCAGATGTTTTTCCATAGGTAACAGCAATCTTTCCATTCAAAGCTTTTTTAATACCTTGATTATCATTACATATAACTATATTTTTAGTTTTTTCTATTAATTCTTCAAAAACTTTGAAATACGATTCTTCTGTAGGGTATAGGTCTGCATGATCCCAAGATACTGATGTTAATAGTAGGTGATTGGGGTGATAATAGACGAATTTTGGACGCTTATCCGAAATCGATACTTGATATTCATCACCCTCTACTATGCTCCACTTTGAATCACTCAAGGCTCCGGTATTATGTGATAGAGATAATCCACCTGTGAAATAACTAGGGTCCATCTTTGCTTCAATCATTATAAAAGATAATAGGGAAGAGATGGTAGTTTTGCCCCAAGTTCCGGTGACCACTATCGAGTTTTCTTTTATAAAATACTTTTCTAATATTTCCGGATACGAATATATTGGTATATTGTTTTCTTTGGCATACATTATCTCTGGATTCTTTGGACTAGTGCCTCCGCCGCCTATCATTACCATATCCGGCTTGCCTATATTTTCTGGATGCCAACCAGCGTAAAAGAGGATTCCATGTTTCTCCAATTCTGTAGAAACAGGAGGAAAGAAGCCTTTATCAGAACCAGTGACTTTCCAACCCTTTTCCTTGAAAGCAATAGCAATAGCGCTGGTTGCTACACCGCAGATGCCGATGATGTGAAGGTGTTTGGACATTAGGTTATTATACTGGAAGGTTAGAGGAAGGTCGATGTTTAGTAAATCTACCCCAACTGAACCTCTTTATTAAAAGCTTTCGCTATGCGATATAGCGTTCCAAGAGAGAAGCTATGTTTTCCACTCTCAATACGAGCAATTACAGATTGAGGCATCTTAGCCTCTATTGCTAAGGCTTTCTGTGTAAGTTTATTCTCTATTCGCATTTTTTTTATCTGATAGGCAAGCTTAAGGCGAGCCATCTCCTCATTGTAATTTTTGACAAAGGATTTGGATTTGAAATATTTACCAAATGACTCCTCAAATGAGTACATCTTAATAGTTTTATTGTTAACTTTTATTTCTTTCATTGATTTTGGGTTATTGTTTGTTAATAATTTTATATATTTTCTCAGCATACTCAATTTCTGCCCTAGGAGCTTTTTTGGTTTTCTTTATAAAAATTCTAATGAGATAAATGATACATACCTCAATGAAAAAGATAATTCTATATCTGCCCACAATTAACTCTTTTACTTTTCCTCTCAATGTCTTTATGTATAAAACACTAAAGTAAGCATTGCATAAAGCCTCAACCTCACTCGTTATCTTCACCCTATCTTTCTCAGGTAGGGAATCAATAAAATCTTTCACCTCTTCAAGTACAATTAACTTGTAAACATGATTTTCTTTATTCATATGTAGTATATCAATATTGCTATATTGATGTCAATAATTAATTAATAATCCGTGTATGATAGCAAAAAGTTATTAAGAAAAGATAAAGAAAAACTTAAGATTTGATAAAGATTCGCATTTCACAATAAAATTACTAGAATCGACAAAACCATACCATAATATATACTACGGTAACTTTGTATAAAGTTTAAAATCTCAGTAACGTCTTCACCCCCTCCATATCCCCACTCCACACCTTCCCATCAAACCATTCCATTCCTGAAAATTGTAGTTTATAGGTATCTGTAGGTCTTTGAAGTGAACCTAGATATACATACTGTAAACCATTAGCTTGAGCATATTCTATTGCCTTAATCATCATAATCAACCCCATGTCTTTTGAAGCTTTTTCTAAATCATAGAAGGGATATGAATAGTGAAGAATAGAATTATTTTTGTAGCAGATAGCGTAACCAAAATCCGAAAAAGAAAAGAGGGTATTGAAGTTATGCTCCTCAGTCAGTAGAACTTTTATTTTATTAACCGAGAAAGACCCACCAGCTTTTTTGTCATAAAAGTCTTTAGCGAACTTGCCTAGTTGCCAATCATATTTTAAATAGGGAATTGTATTTTCTTTAATAACAATTTCCTCTCCCTTTTTAAGAATCCTTCGATTCTCACTTGATAATGAAAACTTTTTTAAATCTATTCGTACACTTCTTGTCTGATGCATTACTCCTTTATCTATACGAGTAAATACAAAACCTTCATTGTATAGACGAGAGATATTTTCTGGTGAATGATCCGTAATTTTTTCCTGAGCCCAATTTAAATAATTCATAATTAATGAAGAGCTAGCCAAACACCAAAGATTACGAAGACAAAGTGAATAATCCAAAAGCGCATAATGGTCTTCTCTTCACTCCAACCTTTGATTTCAAAATGATGATGTATCGGTGCCATTTTAAATATTCTGCGACCAAGGATGTATTTGCCGGCGATCTGGATTATGACAGTTAGAGCCTCCACATAAAATAAAAATCCCAAAAAGAAAATCGAACCGATCTCGCCAATGGCGATAGTGTTGACGGCAAAGAGCGCGCCAAGTCCGAGAGATCCCACGTCTCCCATCATAAATCTGGCGGGCTTTATATTGAAATATGTATAAGCGATAAGGGCACCAACGACTGTGGAGTTCAGTATTGCAAGCTCTCCAAAGCCGTTGGTCCAACTGAGAAGGGTAAGTGCACTAAAAGAAAAAATAAGCATACCTCCAGCGAGACCGTCCATACCGTCGGCGATATTTACAGCGTTCGCAGTAAACATCACAATGAGGATGATGATGGGGATTATGAGCCAGCCAGCGTATATTTCGTAATTAAAAGGGAAATAAATATAATGCCAAGCTGTTCCTAGTTTGTCATATATCCACCATGCGGTGATACTTCCTGCAGCAAACTGTAATAGAAGCTTTTCGTGAACATGTACACCCTTGTATGTTCTCGAACCTATCCACACCGAAGTTCTTTTAAAAATTGACCAAGGCAAGGTGATGATATACCAAATCCTCATCTTGAGATCACGATGCACACTTATCAATTTGAAAATCTGAGAAAGCTTTCGGGAGCGACGTTCTGAGCCGAAAATATTTAAAAGATCGTCGATCGCTCCAAGCATTGCAGAGAACATCATCACTCCTATAGGCACCCAAGTATAACCTCTAGACCAGTTCAAAAAATATGTAATGATAGCCACGGTCACTATGATGAGCAAGCCACCCATGACAGGTGTATTTTCTTTGCCTTTCTGAGAATCAATGATACTGAGCTCATTCTTTGCGCCTTTGAAGATACGAAAGTGGTAAAGTCTATTTATAAGAAAAGGTGACCAAGCAAAAGCCAAGACACAAGAAAGCAGTGTAAAACCAAGTATAAAGGCTAAATCGGCTGTACCTTCAAGTATACTTATCATTGCTCTAGACTAACACAAAATATCTCGCTTTTCTACTTTATTGTGATAATCTAATACTATGAATACTAAGTTTATTAGCGACAAATCAAGAGAGATTATTGATCAATACAAAAACTTTTCTATAGGTCAGGCCAGCTGTTCCATACCGTATTTTAATAATCGCACCCTAGGTACCAAAGGAGCATTGCGCGCTGAAGTTGGAAAGGGTAGCCCCTCAGATATATCTGAAGAAATCGAGCATCTTTCTTTAAAAAATAAAATAAAATTAAACACTCTGACATCGGAAGAATTGAAAAAACTGCTTGTGGATAACAATATCGGTATCGATTGCTCTGGGCTTGCTTATTATATTTTAAATGAAGAAAGTTTATCCAGAAAAAAGGGTGCTTTGGCTAGTCATATTAATTTTGTAAATGCTGGTGGATTGTGGAGAATTTTCCGAGCCAAGTTTATGCCTGAGAAAAATATAGATGTTTTGACTTTGGCTCACAATAAAAACAGTAAAGTCATTGCCCTTAAAGAAATAGAGCCGGGAGATATTGTGACTATGGTTAATGGAGAAAATAATGGGGAGCGCAATCATATTTTGATTATCAATCAAATCGAGTATCAAAATTTCTTACCTATAACCCTTCACTATGTACATTCTGTAGCTTGGCCTACTGACGGTGAATATGGTCATGGAATTCACGAGGGTAAAATAGAAATATTAGATTTGGAAAAGAATTTAATTGATCAAAGATGGATTGAAAATGGAAAAGAGGGTGAAGAAAACTACACTCATATGAGAGCTAAAAAATCTACAACGGAATTAAGAAGACTTTTCTGGTTCTAGATCTGGTTCTAGATTATAAAGTAAATTCAAAATCTCCTTGCCTCGACTATTGAGCTTGTTGTGAGTTTCCATGATGCCTCGAGAACTTCTGATTCTTATAAAATCCAAATTGGGCTTGAAGTTTGGATATTTTATTACTTCATAACCTGCTTCTATAAGCTTTTTGTCTTCCAAATCTTTGGATGTGGATGTAACCCTCTGCACTATTTGTGCACCATCGTTTATGGGTATAATTTTCATTTCACCTGCATTATTCAAGAGCGCATCAATATGTATTTCAAATATTGTATTACCTTCCAAACCAATCTTTTTCTGTAAATGAGATTCATAAGTTGTCGAGGCTGGCTGCCTAGCATTTATTTCGATCAAGTGTATCTCATCTCTTTCTTCATCAAGGATTACGTCTATGCCAAAAAGGCCTTTCCATCCAGATATGCGCATTTTTTCTGCGATTTTATGGGCGATTGCATCTATTTTTCCTAGCTGTGCCTCAGTCAAAATAGTATGAGGTAGTGCCCAATCATTACCTATTGTACTAAAAACATTTTCTGTAAAAGGGAGCATGCCGGTAATCTGATAGCTCAAATTGCCCAGAACAGCGTCCGAGCCGGAAACTACTATGTTCATAGTGAACATCGGTCCTTTTATAAAGTCACTAATTCTCGCTTCTCGATGAGGGAATTTGTCTTGCAAAAATTTCAATTCCTCCGCATTTCTTATAAGCACCGTACCTTCTCCGGTGTGTCCATGTGACCATTGCAAAATGAATGGCTTTTTCTGCCACATCACATCCTTGGTAAAAGTAATAGAGTGAGGCGGAAGCAAAGATGACAATTCTCCTAGCCATTTTACTTGAGAAATTTTGTTCTCCACAATATCTGAAAGCTCGGCGCTAGGGTTTAGTAATTTCCAATTTTTATTTTTACAAAATTCCTCAATGTGTATAGTGTTTTTGAAAACCAAAACATGGGCATTGTGCTTGGGTACAAGTGCTGCCGTTTCTGGTAAGGTCAATAATTCATATGTGTCGAGTAGTGAAGGGGATTCTACTATATGAACATTATCAGGATATTTTTCTTTTATGGTAATGGAGTAGGGAGTTTTGTTGGTTAAAATAAAATAATTATCCACAGGCTCTTGCGCCAAGGCTCGCTCGATTTCTCTTGTGATGTATAGGATGTTTGGAGATTTTGATGACATTGCTCTAGTTTAGTATATTTAAATTTTATGTCTACTGATTTTGGGCAAAGGCAATTCCCCGATGAGTTTTTAGTTCTCGGGGAATTATTGTATGTAAAGTCCCTTAATTCTCAATGCGAATATTCTGCACTCGCTACTCAAAGACAATCTAAGTTTACCCTCTTTGGATATAATCCTGAGGATATCAATCGTTCTTGATGGTAATATGGCGATTGGTCTTCCGAAGTACATAACTCCTTTGATGAATAAACTTCCTTGTACTGGGATCCAAATATCGTTTACCATTTTAATTTTAATTATCCAAGAGATATCAGCTCTCAGATTCAAAATGTTACCATCTTGGACTGAAGGTCTCAATAAACCAACTTCTCCTATTGAGTTTTCAAGACTACCGTCTGGGCCGTAGCTCCTGAGATGTAAAGTTGATGTTTTTCTGTAGGGTGCAATTTTTTCTTCTAATGTTTTGTTCATCGTAACCGTCTCCTTTCTGGTATAATGTTAGCATATTAAGGTATAATTACTAACAACTAAAATTTTAATATAAAAATATGTCAAAAAGACAATGGCTTAGCATAATGGGTGTATGGGTGATCATAGTTCCTTTCCTAGGCTTCTTGGAATTTTGGAATCAGGTAATTGCTGCTGTTTCTGGTCTAGTGATTGTTGCTATTTCATATAATCTTCCTCCAGAAACTAGAAAGTCAGGCGGACCCGGCAGCGTCTTTGTAGAAAATAGTAAAAGTGATAATACAAATCAAACATAGATCATGAAAATAGGGGCTGTAAGTTTTATCGTCATAGGAATATTTGCACTAAGTACAGCTATCGGTTTTTTTGTCCCATTTAAATATGATACTAAAGATGACTATATAAATGATTCTCTAAGCCTCAATCCTTCAAGTGTGATCGAAGCTGTGACCCTACCTCCACCTTTCAAAGTCACTCATATCGAAACTCCTACAGCAGTGAAGGCTTTGTATATGTCTAGCTGGGTAGCGGGTAATGAAAAATTGAGAAGTAATCTTCTGAATATCATCGAGTCTTCAGAGTTGAATTCTGTGGTTATAGATATAAAAGATTATTCTGGGAAAATTAGCTTTCGTGTTCAAAATGAAAAATTGAAAGAATTTAATTCTACAGAGAATAGAATTTCTGATATCAAAGAATTTATCGGTAGGCTTCATGATAAAGGGATATATGTCATAGGTCGCATATCAGTTTTTCAAGATTCTTTTCTTGTAAAGACTCATCCAGAATATGCAGTGAAGAATAAAGCCGGCGAAGTCTGGAAAGATTATAAAGGAGTAAGTTGGCTCGATGCTGGAGCTCGAGGTGTGTGGGATTATATAGCCCTGATCGGTGACGAGGCTTATTCTGTAGGCTTCGATGAATTAAATTTCGATTATATTCGTTTTCCTTCCGATGGAAATATGCTCGATATTAGTTATCCTTTCAGTCAAGGTAAAGTTAAATCTCTTGCACTCAAAGAATTCTTTGCTTTTCTCGATAATTATTTTCGTCCAAAGAACATTCCTATATCGGCCGATCTATTTGGTATGACTACTTCCAATAGCGATGACTTGGGTATCGGACAAATCCTAGAACATGCTTTAGCACACTTCGACTTCGTCGCGCCTATGGTCTATCCATCTCACTATCCTAAAAATTTTAATGGTTACACAAAGCCTGCAGAAAAACCTTATGAAGTTATTTCTTATGCAATGTCGAGAGGGGTGCAGAAAGCAGTTAATGCAAGTACTACTCCTCTGAAACTTCGACCTTGGATTCAAGACTTTAGTATCGGCGGAACCATCTATACTCCAGAAATGGTACGTGCGCAGATCACTGCAACTTATGATGTAGGTCTTACAAGTTGGATGCTTTGGAACGCTTCGAATGTATACACAGTCTCTGCTCTTGACACAAAGTAATAGCGGAGTAAGATTAGTATCCGGATGGTTGTGTTCTCGCAAAAGGAGGGGAATACTGTTGTACATCTACACGGTTCAACAAAACTAAAACAATTAGCACAAAACTGTTATGGCAAGTAATGGCGATAGAAATGGTATTCGTGCCAAAGCTACTTCAGTTCAAATTCTGCACGGTCCTGTTCGTAAGGACAAACTCGAACTTTCCAGGACGGAAAGGGTAGAACGTGAAAAAACCAACCTCATAATGATGGCGAATCTGGTAACTAACGGACAGCCAGTGCCAAGATAAACAAAACAACACCCGGCGGGCTCGCAAGCTTTCTGGGCTGTTTTTTATATTAAACAAAATATGTTAAAATTCTATCCATAAAGAACTTTATATATGAACGAAGAAAGAGTTACATATTTTGGTCAAACAGACACTAGAAATAAAAAGGTAAATTTTGGTATTAAAGCAAAAGATCGAACAAAACATGTTTATGTAATAGGAAAGACAGGTATGGGAAAGTCGACCTTACTTGAAAACATGGCAGTGCAGGATATTAAAAATGGTGAGGGAATTGCTTTTATAGATCCTCACGGCAAGACAGCTGAGCTACTTTTGGAATATGTGCCAGAGCATAGAATGAAGGATGTGGTGTACTTTGCGCCATTCGATACAGATTTCCCAGTTTCTTTTAATGTACTTGAAAGTGTAGATCCAGACAAAAGGCATTTGGTGGTTTCTGGACTTATGAGTACATTTAAGAAAATCTGGCAAGATGCTTGGTCGGCTAGAATGGAATATATTTTGACAAATACCTTACTGGCACTTCTTGAATATCCAGAAGCAACCCTTTTGGGAGTGAATAGAATGCTCTCTGATAAGGCTTTTAGGAATCAAGTAGTAGCTTGTGTGACCGATTCTTCTGTGAAGGCTTTCTGGACTCAAGAATTTGCAAATTATACAGAGAGAATGGCCGCAGAAGCTGTGCCTGCTATTCAAAACAAGATCGGGCAGTTTACTGCCAATGCTCTGATAAGAAATATGATAGGGCAACCAAAATCCTCTTTTGATATTCGAAAAATGATGGATGAAAGTAAGATCTTCATTATTAACCTTTCAAAAGGGCGCATCGGTGAGTCCAATGCCAATCTCTTGGGTGGTATGCTTATTACAAAGATCTATCTTGCAGCTCTTTCTCGTGCGGACATTCCAGATAGGGTGTTGAAAACTTTGCCAAACTTCTATCTTTTCGTTGACGAGTTCCAATCTTTCGCAAATGAAAGTTTTGCGGATATTCTCTCTGAGGCTAGAAAATACAAGTTGAACTTAACTATGGCTCATCAGTATATTGAGCAAATGGAAGAAGAGGTTAGGGCAGCTGTCTTTGGTAACGTGGGAACTATGATTGTCTTTCGTGTAGGAGCTTTTGATGCAGAAGTTTTGGAAAAAGAATTTGCGCCACAATTTACTGCCGAAGATATTGTTAATCTTGGAATATTCCAAATCTATTTAAAATTAATGATTGATGGTATCAGTTCTTCACCTTTTTCTGCTACGACTCTGCCTCCGATTGCAAAACCTGAGACTTCTAGTATGGATAAAGTGATAGAGAATTCTCGTGCTCAATATTCAAGACCTAGAGTTGATGTCGAGAAAAAGATCGATGAGTGGATGGCGCCGATGAAAGCTCAAGCTCCTACTCCAAGGCAAGGGCAATCTGGAACATCTACTCCATCAAAGCCTATGCCACCAGTCACTCCTTCTCATACTCCTTCACCAATACCACAAAAGCCGGCTGAACCAGTTGTACCAATTCACCAGCATCCTCCTCAATCTGCGCCGGTTCAAGCTCCTACGCCAACTCCTTCTCATACATTTTCCAAACCTCCAGAGTCACCACAATCATCACAGCAACATCATTCAATTCCTTTACAATCACTAGCTCAAAAAGATTTTAAAAAAATCCCAGATCCTAAAAAGGTTAATGAATTGAAAGATGCCTTAGCTTCTATACTCTCACAACAAAAACCCAAAACAGAACCTAAAATTACAACCCCACTTCAAACAAATTCAGTACATCCAAAAACGAATGAAGTCCCCGAAGATGTACTTCGCAATGTTCTTAAGGTAGAGTAGGGTTGTTTATAAAATAACTCACATGCGCAAAATACTCATATTTTCACTGATGTACTATCCAAAATCTGTCGGTGGTGCAGAGGTGGCGATAAAGGAAATTACCGATAGGATTTCTGAAAAAGAGATCGTTTTTGACATGATTACCCTTAATAGTGGCAATGAGGTTTCTTTCGAAAAGATTGGCAATGTGAATATCTATAGAATATTAAATGGAAAAGGTTTCATTCAAAAAATGCTCTACCCATTTGTGGCTTTCAAAAAGTCTCTAAGCTTACAGCGCAAAAATAAATATGATGCTATATGGTCAATGATGGCAAGTTATGCAGGGTTTGCTGGGATGCTTTTTAAAAAGACAAATAAAAATATTCCTTTTCTTTTGACCTTGCAAGAGGGAGAAAACTTCCGAAGAAGGGAAGGGGTTTTTAAATTTTTATATAGAAAAATATTTGCTGCTGCCGACAAAATACAAGTCATTTCGAAGTTTCTAGAAGATTGGGCAAGGCATATGGGCGCTAGTTGTCCTATAACTATAGTTCCTAATGGTGTTGATTATGAACTTTTTTCAAATAGAAAGTCTGAAGAAGAATTGAATATTTTAAAAAATAAATTAAATAAAAAAGCTGATGATATTTTCCTCGTCACTACCTCAAGGCTTGTAGAGAAAAATGCGACAGCTGACGTAATAGATTCTCTAAAGTTTTTACCAGAAAATGTAAAGTTTCTTATCTTGGGTCAAGGTCATCAAGAAAAAATGTTGAAAGAAAAAGTTACTAGACTTGGCCTTAAAGACCGTGTGATTTTCCTTGGATATGTTTCTCATAAAGACTTGCCGCAGTATCTACATATCTCTGATATTTTTGTGCGACCAGCCCTTTCTGAAGGGTTTGGAAATTCATATATCGAGGCTATGGCTTCTGGTATCCCTGTAATCGCCACCGAAGTTGGTGGTATTGTGGACTTTCTTAAAGATGGCGAGACTGGACTTTTTTGTGAAGTGAAGAATCCAAGAAGTATTGCTCAGAAGGTAGAGAAGTTGATTAAAGACCGAGAGTCTCGGGACTATATTATAAAAAATGCAAGGGAGATGGTTCTAGAAAAATATAGATGGGAAGAGGTGGTGAAGGGGATGGGGGAGGTATTTAAATAGAATAAAAAATTCCAGCCCGGGAGAGGCTGGAAGGTGTTAGTTTGGGATGGGCGAGGCTAATAAGTGAAATTATCAGCAATAGGAATGCCGGAAACTGTAATCCCTTTACAAGTTCCACTCATGGTCGTAGCTACTTCTTCATCATTGATGATTCTGATAGCTGGTGAAGTGCAAATTTTGTCAAACAACTCCCTGCTCATGACCATGGTGAAGTTGTGGAAGATTCGACGAGCTCCACCTAGTGGTGAGGTTCCTGCTCCATCTTTAGGTGGCAACTGCCTCACTGTCCTATCGTAAACAATTCCAATTTTCATAGCTTCTTCCAAGCTCAAAATTGGCAGTATTCCCTTGAGTTCAGTTCCTGTTAGCTCATCGATCATTTCACTACGAGGGTCAGTGTTAAAATAACCACAATCACGGGTTCCGAAGAATTCAATAGCCCTTTCTGCAATCTCCGGGTTTTCAACTTTAAACCTCGCATCATGTCCATCCTCTTTGTTTTGGTGAATCTCCTTTGCCATAAAGGTGAGTTTTACGTAATCAATTCCTCTGGTGGTGAGTTGCGCAGCACCTCCGATAGGTACAAGGAGTCTGTCTCCTTTTTCCCAGGCTCCTGAATTGAAAATGCCTAAGCGATACCTCTCTTCAGTCCCAATTATAGAAACAAACGGAGCTAATAATCCACAAGATACTCTATATGCCATACTAATAAGCTTTCTCTTTCGATCGTTAAAGGTGTGAAGAACGATAACCACGCTTGGTCACCACTCTATTTTTTATACTAAATGCTTTTTAAGCATCTGTCAAGGTTACGACAATTAAGTCTAGGGTTATAATCATCCTCATATGAACAAGAACCGCCACTCATTCACCCTTGCAACCATAGTCTCTGCCGGAGAATTACTTTTAAAAGAAAGAGATAAAAATTTCACCACCTCCTCAAAAGAAGGTGACTATCGCAATCTAGTTACCTCGGTAGATATTATTGTTGATGACTTTATAAAAAAGTCTATAAAATCTTCTTTTCCAGATGACCAAATATATTCCGAAGAATCGACGGAGAACGTGGCAACTTTAAATTCTTTCTGGTCTATTGACCCTATCGATGGAACTTCAAACTTTGCTAGAGGCATTCCTCATTTTGCTGTATGTCTTGCTTATATAGAAAATGGCGCGGCGGTGTCTGGAGCTGTCTATAATCCTGTCACTAAAGAGCTTTATAGTTTTGAAAAAGGCAAAGGGGCCAAGCTCAATGGAAATAAAATTGAAGTATCTAAAGTTAATCTTTTAAAAGAAGCCTATGTTTTATTGCATATCGGTCGCAAAGAATCTCTTAGGGATTGGGGTTTGAATCTACAAAGAAAGTTTTTGGGTGAAGCAAAGAAAACTATAAACCTCGGTTCATCTGCGCTTGATCTATGCTTTGTGGCTTCAGGAAAAGTCGATGCTACTATATACGGAACTCTCACCACTCTAGACTGCGCATCAGCTATTGGTATTGTTCGTGAGGCTTTGGGTGAGGTTTATGATTCTTCTGGACAGATGATCAAGCTTGATAAAAATCCACAGAAGATTTTTGCTACTTCAAATAAGGACTTATTTGATCAAATAGTTAAGCTTTAGCAAATTCTCTTTGTCGACTTTTTTCTTCTTCCGAGCGTAAAGTATTTCTTTCTTTTATATAAGAAGAAATAAAATTTCTGTCCAACTGTTCCTCATTTAAGATCGATTCAAGAATTTTATGCCATAGATCTATCCTTGACTCGGTAAGTGTACGTAGATCACCAGAAGTCTTCGGAAGAGATTGTGCATAAAACGAAAGTAGAAAACCGATTTTATATATACGCATGATTTTTAGACTAAGGTATTCTTCTTTACTACGATTTTCTAAAATATATTGGCTAAGAGCTTTTTCGATATCTGGATTATGGATTATCATATAATTTAAGAAGCGTGCCCAGCCCTCGTATTTGTTACCAAACTGCACCGCTGAACAATCAAGCATATAAAGCGATTGATTTTTTATTCTAAAGTTATGTGGGACAAAGTCGCTATGGGTTAGATAGTTGGTGTATTTATCAATTAAGGCCTTATTTGATTTGATTAACTCCAATGATCGGGTATGAATTTCTTTATTCATAGAGAAGTCTCTAAAAGACTCTATGTATTTTTTTGAATTCCAAATTGGAAATGTCTTCTCTATAGATTTTATATGTTCAAATGTTGTAGCATGAAAGTTTTCTTGAGCTTCAAAAGCTTTGAGAGCAATGAAAAATTGTTCTTCTAACGCATGATCCACAAAAACTTTTTCTTGTGTAATGAAGAGGGTGATAAAGATCAGATAATTTTCCCGAACACCATAATATAATTCTTGAGGAAAAGAAATACTGTCATCTGCAAAAGAGAGTGATTTTAATAAATCTCGAGATTTCTTCTCATTTTCAATCTCTATTTTGCCGTGAGGATGATTGGCAATTTTAATTATAACTTTAGCTTTATCTGAGAGTCTATTTCCAACAAGAACTAGTTTGTTCTTGGTCATGAGATAACGCTCTCCACCTATGTGAAGTTGATCTTTGTCCAAAGAAAATCCAAGCCCCGCAATGATTCCTCTGATATTTTCAAGGTCTATAGTGATTGATTTTGTCATTTTTTTATTCTACAATAATAACACTTTTTAACCAACTAATAGCTATATTAACCAATACAATATGAATACTGTTATTTTAACCGGAGGTGCTGGATTCATCGGATCGAATCTTATTCCAAAGCTTTTGAACAAAGGCTATAAGGTTATCTGTGTAGATAATTTTGACGATACTTATGATCCAGGTATAAAAGAAAAAAATATATCGATTTTTAAGGATAATCCTAATTTTGTTTTGGAGAGAGTGGATATTCGCGACATCGATAAGTTGAAAAAAGTTTTTGAAAATAATAAACCTAAGTTCGTGGTCCATCTAGCCGCAAAGGCCGACACTCGCGATGCTGTAGATAATCCTTTCATCTATACTTCTATAAACATAGACGGCACTCTAAACGTTCTTGAATGTGCCAGAATTTTTGCTATAGAAAATATCGCTCTAGCCTCATCTTCTTCTGTGTATGGCAATACAGAAGCTGTACCATGGAGCGAAAATGAAACCGCTGACAAGCCTCTTTCTCCATACGGTGCTACAAAAAGAGCTGTTGAACTTATGGCCTATACCTATCATCACAATTTCAAAATGAACATTACATGCCTGCGTTATTTTAATGCTTATGGAGAAAATAACAGACCAAACATGGTGCCTTATAAATGGGCCGATCTACTGCTTCATGATAAAGAAATAGAAATTTCTGGAGATGGAAGTCGTAAGCGAGACTATACTTATGTCGGGGATATTGCAGATGCTACATTGCTTGCTATGGAAAAACCATTAGGTTTTGAGATTCTAAATATCGGTAACAAAAACCCAATTTCTCTAAATGAACTTCTGGCTGTTTTTGAAAAAATTATTGGTGTCAAGGCTAAGGTTGTTTCTAGAAAAAGTAATTCGGCAAGTGTAGAAATAACTTATGCTGATATTGCCAAAGCTAAAAATTTGCTCAATTGGGAACCAAAGGTTTCTCTCGAAGAGGGGATAGGGAAGTTAGTGAAGTGGTTTCGTGACAACAGACTCTAAAATTTTCTCTAGGTTTTCTATATGGGCCTCCCAAGAGAATTTGGTTTTTAAAAGGTCCACTCCGTTATGTACAAGTTTTTCTTGCAAAGTTTTATCTGTAAGTAGACGCAAGATGGCCTCAGCAAGGCCTTTTTCATCACCTGGTTCTACTAGTAATCCAGTCTTCTCATGATATATAGCTTCATTGGTACCACTTATATTTGTAGCGACTACGGGTATCATAGCTGCAAAACTTGTAAGAACTACATGTGGCAATCCTTCATATGTGGAATTTAAAACATAAACAGATGATTTCTTTCTCAATTGCCATGTCTCTGCACGTGAGACATTACCCTTAAATACTACATTATCAATAACTCCAAGTTCGCGGGCGAGATTTTGTAAATTTTCTAATTCTGGACCTTCTCCAGCGACTATGAGTTTGATATTAGGAATTTTTTCTTTAAGAATTGCTACGGCTTTTATAATGCCATCTATACCTTTCCATACTACCAATCTGGCTGTTGTGACTATTTGATTCTCTACTTTCTCTACGTTGAAAGGTAAAATCTCAGAATTTTCTGAGGCATTGTAATTTACGACTACTTTTTCTCTTGGTACTTTGTATGCCTTAATAATTTCCTCTCCGAGATAGGCTGATGGGGTAGTGACAATAGAAGCACGACGTAATACAAAACCTTGTATCCACATCATTGTTTTTATTTTGATCCCGCCATCCGGGTTTTTTAAAAATTCCTCAAGTCTCTTTTCTGTTAGTCTGCGCTGCGCCGCTCTTTCCCAAGCTTCATCTCCTACAAATTTTAAAATAAATGGCACATGAAAAATACTACAAGCTATAGCTGTAGGTAAGCCAGCTGCCATGGCGTTCTGAACATAGACAATATCAAAACCCCTTACTACTTTTAAAAGTTCAATTGTATATTTTAATAATCTTTTTATCAGAGCCTGATTTTTTTCAACTACTATAAGTTTGGTACCGACGAATGGTTCCTGCTTATGGGTGTAGGCAGTAACAGTTATTTCATGTTTTGTGTGAAGTCGCTCACATAGTTCTTTGATATAGGTCGCAGGCCCGCCAATTTCTGGTGGATAGATCGGTGTTGCTAGAAGAATTTTCATAATTTTCGATAATAACACAATTATATATCTTTGTGATAGTATGTACAAATAACCCATAGTCTATGAAAATCCTCATTTCTACAGGTATATACCCTCCCGATATAGGCGGATCAGCTCAATATGCTCGTAATCTATATGAGACATGGAAAGCTGAGGGTCATGAAGTGAAAGTGGCTGCATACAGATGGGAGAGAGCCTTTCCCAATTTTGCTAGGCATTTTCTTTTTTTTACAAAAATCATTCGCAAAGGTTGGAATGCCGATATGATACTCGTTCTCGATACTTGGAGTGCTGCGGTGCCTACTATGTATGCCTGTGCTTTGATGAGAAAGAAATACATTATAAGAACCGGTGGAGATTTCCTCTGGGAAACTTATGTTGAAAGAACTGGAGATCTTGTCCTATTTAAAGATTTTTATAATACTCGCCTCAATAAACTTTCAAAAAAAGAAAGAGTTATTTTTAAGTTAGGTGGAGAATCTTTGCGTAAGGCTTCAAAGGTAATCTACAGTACAGAATGGCAAAGAAAGATTTTTGAAAAAGTCTATAAGCTTGATAAAAACAAAAGTGTAATTGTTGAGAATTATTGTGGTGAAAGGGAAGAACCTGTGGAACCAGAGGGAAGAGTTTTTCTTGCTGGAACTCGCAATCTCAAATGGAAAAATGTCGAAGCTCTCAAAGAGGCTTTCAAACTTGCGCAGAGTGAAGTAAATAAAAGGGGACTATTACCAATAGAATTCGATACCACCAAGGCTATATATGATAATTTTCAAGATAGAATGAGAAGGGCATATGCCGTAATTCTTACATCTCTTGGAGATATTAGCCCCAATATGATTTTGGACGCTATACGTCTTGGTGTGCCTTTTATTTTAACCAAAGAAACTGGCATAGCAGACAAAATAAAAGACTGTGCAATCTTTGTCGATCCTTTGAATGAAAGAGATATTGTAGAGAAAATACTCTGGATATCTGATCCTAAAAACCGCGCTTCGCAGGCGGAAAAAGTAAAAAGATTTAATTGGGTGCATAGTTGGAAGGATATCGGTAAAGAGATAATTGATATACATGGACGAAAATAATAATAAAAAAGTATTAGAAAATTTTAATACTGAATATAAAGATTATAACGATTATACAGCGATAATGATTTCGACTGATCGAGCAATTTTTATTGAAACAAGTGCAGTGCGTGCAAGGATGATCGAATATTCTAAGCTTTACAAAGAACTACATATTATTGTTTTCTCTACAAATAATTTTGAGACCGTAAATCTTTCTGAAAACTGCAAGATCTATTCTACAAATTCTCTTACCAAGCTTGATTATATAAGAGGTGCTTATAATGTCGGCAAAGAAATTTTAAAAAATATCCCAGTGGGTGAGAAGGTTTTGTTTACCTGTCAGGATCCATTTGAGACGGGATTGGTTGGAGCAAAACTATCTTCGATTAGGAATGGTTCAGAATTATTGTTACAAATTCACACGGATTTATTTAGTCCATATTTTGGTTCTTTGAAAATAGGCTTTAAAAACTTTATATTAAATAATCTTCGACTTTTTATTTCCAGATTTACTTTACCCAGAGCAAATACTATTCGTGTTGTTTCAAAAAAGATTGCAGATTCTTTGGAAAAGCGAGGCTTCTCAATTGAAAAAATAATTGTAAAACCGATCGAAGTAAATGTTGATTTTTTTAAAAATAGCGTCCCCGCCTTTTCTTTGAAAGAAAAATTTCCTCAATTTAAAAAGATAGTGCTTATGGTTTCGCGACTAGAAACTGAGAAGAATATTGATATGGCTATAAGGGCGGTGGCTAAAGTTATAGAACAAAGAAAAAGTCAGGCTGATGGACAGGTAAATGGCCGGGGCCATGGGCAAAATAGCGACCTAGGACTGGTCATTGTAGGCTCTGGCAAAGAGATGCAAAAGCTCAAAAAACTAGCCTATACACTCAAAATTGAGGCTCAAGTGGCCTTTGAAGGCTTCCAAAGTGACCTTATTCCTTATTATAAAGGTTGTGATATATTTCTAGTAACTTCTTGGTATGAAGGTTATGGTATGGTTTTTAAAGAGGCTCAAGCCGCAGGGTGTAGAATCATTTCTACTGATGTGGGGATTGCCCGCGAAGTTGGAGTAGAGATTGTGGGGTGGGAGGTTGAAGATATTGTAGAGGTACTTAATGAAATTTGAGATGAAAGAGAAAATTAATTTAAAAGGTAAAAAAATAGTTATTACTGGAGGCGCGGGATTTATTGGGTCTCATATTGCCGATGCGCTTTTATCTGAAGATGCTCAAGTGATAATTGTTGATATAAAAAAGGAAAATCAATTAGATTCAATTGCTCACATAAAAGATAAAATTGAATATCATAATGTAAGTATTGTTGATACAGCAAAGCTCACGGATATTTTTAAAGGTGCATATGCAGTCTTGCATCAAGCAGCTTTACCATCTGTACCTAGAAGTATTGAATTTCCACTGGAGACTCAAAATATAAACTCGACAGGAACCATCAGTGTTTTTGTGGCAGCAAAAGATGCTGGAGTAGAAAGACTAGTATATGCATCATCAAGTTCTGTGTATGGTAATACCCCTGTTCTTCCAAAAGTTGAAACGATGATACCTGACCCTCTATCACCTTATGCTGCTCAGAAACTTACAAATGAATTATATGGAAAGATTTTTTATACAATCTTTGGATTAAAAACAATTGGTCTCAGATATTTTAATGTTTTTGGACCAAGACAAAATCCTGATTCAGAATACGCTGCGGTTATACCCAAATTTATAAAACTTATGAAGAATGGTCATCAGCCTACTATATTTGGAGATGGAGAAAACTTCAGAGATTTTACTCATGTTAAAAATGTGGCCGATGCTAATATTTCCGCACTCAAGGCTGACTCAGGTTTCGGTGAAGTATTTAACATTTCTTGTGGTGAGCCAATCTCATTAAATTGTCTCGCTTCTCAGATTAACAGTATATTGTCTAAAACAATTGAATCTAATCATCTACCTCTTCGTAAGGGTGACATTAAAGATAGTTTCGCGGATATAAATAAAGCTAAAGAAATTCTAGGTTATAAACCAACTATCTATTTTAATGATGGATTAAATTTAACTGTAAAGTGGTTTTTGGAAGGAGGTTTCTAAATTTGATTAAAACCCTCTTTTCTGTATAATGGACAAATATGAAAAAAGCCCTAATCACTGGTATTACTGGCCAAGATGGTTCCTATTTAGCTGAATTTCTCTTAAAGAAAGGATATGAGGTTTATGGCCTTGTGAGAAGAACCAGCAATGATCCTTTTGCTCGTTTCGACTACCCAAATATAAAGATACATAAAATTGATGGGAACTTGAGAGATCTTGGAACAGTGCGTAGAGCGATGGAAGAAGTCGTTCCTGATGAAATTTACAATCTTGCTGCGCAGTCTCACGTAGGAGTTTCTTTCAATTGTGCTGAAGAAACAGAAGATATTAATTATTATGGAGTAGGTAGAGTTGTAAATGAAGCTATCAGGGTTAACCCAAAAGTAAAAATTTATCAAGCATCAACTAGTGAAATGTTTGGCTCTAGTAAACCTCCGCAGAATGAAAAAACTGAGTTTAATCCAGTTAGTCCTTATGCAGATGCAAAAAGACGAGCCCATGATGATTTTGTGGTGAATATTAGAGATAAAGGATACTTTATCTGCTCTGGAATACTTTTTAACCATGAATCTCCAAGAAGAGGAGCACAATTTGTAACAAGAAAGATCACGATTTCTTTGGCTAAGATAAAATTAGGATTACAGGATTGTTTAGAATTAGGTAATCTTGATGCAAAAAGAGATTGGGGTTTTGCGGGAGACTATGTAGAGATTATGTGGAAAATGCTTCAACAAAAACAACCCAAGGACTATGTTATTGCTACCGGAGAGTCTCACACTGTAAGAGATTTCGTCAATGCTTCCGCAGAAGTTTTGGGTATAAAAATAAAATGGTCTGGAAAAGGTGAAAAAGAAATAGGTAAAGATGAAGATGGTAAAGTCATTGTTAAAGTAAATCCCAAATTCTACCGTCCTGCAGAAGTAAATTATCTTTGTGGAGATCCTTCAAAAGCAAAGAAAGATTTAAATTGGAAGCCAAAGGTAACTTTTAAAGAATTAGTCAAAATGATGGTTGAGCATGACCTAACTGTTTTTAGTTTTCATAAACAACATCAGAAGTAATTGGTTTAATTTTGTGAAAATACTAATTATTACCCAAAAATTAGATGCTTCAGATCCAATTTTAGGTTTTTTCCATCGCTGGATAGAGGAATTTTCTAAGCATGTAGAAAGTTTAACTGTCATATGCTTGTATAAGGGTGAATATGATTTACCTAAAAATGTAAAAGTTCTTTCTCTTGGAAAAGAGGCTGGTGAGTCAAGAATAAAATATATAATTAACTTTTATAAATATATTTGGCGAGAAAGAAAAAATTACGACAATGTTTTTGTACATATGAATCAAATATATGTTCTGCTAGGAGGTATATTCTGGAAGTTAGTGGGGAAGAAAATATCGCTTTGGTATACGCATAAGAGTGTGACTGTATCTTTGAGAATTGCTTTGATAATAGTTGATAATATCTTTACTGCATCAAAAGAAAGTTTCCGTATCAAGAGTGATAAGTTAAAGGTAACTGGTCATGGAATTGATACGGGGATATTTAAACCAATACAAAGAGAGGGGAATAATATGGTTAAAATAATATCTGTTGGAAGATTGAGTTCAGTAAAAGGATATGAATATATTATTTCAGCTATGGATTTGATGAATAATAAAACCATATGTGAAATATGGGGGAGTGCTAGCCTTTCTTCTGATAAAGAATATGTAGATAAGTTAAAGATTGATATAGAAAAACAGATACCACAAAAAGTTTTTCTAAAAGGCTCAATACCTCAGGATAAATTGAATAATGTTCTAAATACTGCAGATATATTCATCAATATAAGTTCAACTGGAAGTTTAGATAAAGCAATACTAGAAGCTATGTCTGCTGGAGTTATTGTAATAACTTCTAATGAAGCATTTAGTGATATTTTGTCGATCTATCCATATATATATGTATCAAGGGATGTAAAAAAAATAGCTGAATCAATAGAAAAAGTTATATCTCTTTCTCTAGAACAAAAGATGGAAATATCAAATTATTTCAGAAAATATGTACAAGAAAATCACTCACTCAAAACACTAATCCCTAAACTAGTTTCTTATATTAAATAAATGAAAAAGATACTTGTCGTATGTCCCATAATTCCATATCCTGAAAATGGAGCTGAGCAGTTAGATCGTGCTAATGGAATAAGGCAATTAATAAGACTTGGATATGAAGTTAGAGTAATTGCAAAACGTCGTCCATACCAAAAGGATATTGATATTGAAGCTTTTTCGAAATCTGTTGGAGGGGTTATTGTTAAAACTGTTCTATATAAATACACTCTTTCAGGTAAGTCTCTTTTAAATAAGATATCGATCATACTAAAACGTTTAAGAAAACTATCATATCTAGATGGTGCAGCTTTTGAATACAGTGATCCGGAAATACAGAATCTGGTTGATAAAGAAATAAAAGAATGGAAACCAGATGCTCTATGGTTTGAATATACATACCTATGGTCTCTGTATCACTTGGCAGAGAAAAACAACATTCCAATTATTACCAGATCAATTAACTACGAACCTAATCATTTTCTAGATGAAGATGGAAGAACAATTCTAAACTATATAAAATCTATACCAAAATTTTTAAGTGAAAGAAAGGTTGTCAAAAGCAGTGATCTAGTTTGTTCTATCACTCCACTAGAAGAAAAGATATATATAAAACTAGGAGCAAAAAATACAATAACTCTACCGCTAAGAGGTCTACCAGGTTTGCCTGAACACATATTTAGGGTCAATGATGGAAAAGTAAACTTGTTTTTTATGGGATCTACATATAATGTTTCTCATAACAAAAATGCTGCATTGTTCATAATAGACTCCATAGCTCCCGCTCTGGCTTCAATATCTCCTAAATTTAATATATACATAACAGGTTCAAAGCTACGTAGTGACATTGAAACCAGATTACCTTCTAATGTTATATACAAAGGATTTGTAAAAGATTTAGATGTTTTTCTGAATGATATGGATATCGCAATAGTACCTTCATTGTTTGGGGCCGGTATGCAGCAGAAAATATTTGAACCATTAATGCGAGGATTTCCAACAATTACTTCTAATCGAGGAATTGCTGAATATCCATTTGTTGACGGTGTAGATTTTTTGAATGCAGATACTGTTGATGAATATATTTCTTGTATAAAAAAGTTGAGTAGTGACTATGAATCTTCTGTAAGAATTGGAAAAGCTGCCAGAGAGAAATCTTTAGAGATTTTTAACCAATCAGCTACAGATGAGAAGCTATCCCAAGCCTTAAGAAAGATAGTGTGACTTTTAACTGTCCATCCAGTATACTTTTGACATAAATGTGTGCTATAAACGGCTTTAACTGGGAGGACAAAGAACTTATCGAAAAGATGAATCGATGCTTGTCTCATCGTGGTCCAGATGGATCTGGCACCTTCTTAACTCCAGAAATATCTCTAGGTCATAACCGTCTAAGTATTATCGACACAAGAGTCATGGCTAATCAACCAATGAATAGTGATGACGGAAGATATATTATTGTTTTCAATGGAGAAATATATAACTTTGGAGATATAAAAAGGGAATTGGATGGATACATATTCTCAACCAACAGTGACACTGAAGTTATCTTGGCTGCATACAAAAAGTGGGGAAAGGAATGTGTTAGTCGACTAAATGGAATGTTTGCCTTTGCGATTTGGGATACTATTGAAAAAAGTTTGTTCATAACAAGAGATCCTGTAGGAATAAAACCTCTGTACTATCACTTTGATGGTAAAAAATTAATATTTTCATCTGAGATAAAAGCAATATTAGAACACCCACTTCCTAGAATATTGAATACTGAAGCCTTTTCTTTGTATATGAGAGTCCTATATACTCCAGAACCCCATACTCTTTTTGAGGGAATAAATAAGCTTACACCTGGCCATACAATTTTTTTAAAGAACAATAATTTAAGTATTAATAAATACACTCCATACAAAGTAAACTATCAAAAAGAGGAATATGGTAATCCTTCAAAACTAAAGGAGAAGATAGGGTTGGCGGTTAAGAGACAGCTGATATCTGATAGACCACTCGGAGTATATCTTTCTGGAGGTGTAGACTCTACAACTGTTTTGAATGCAGTTTCTAATGTTCAGAAAAATATTACAACATTTAGTGTTGGTTTTGAGTTGAGTGAGGGGGAACAAGAAGAGAAGTTTAATAAAGATATGCTCTTAGCTAGAAAGACTGCTCAATTGTATAAAACTGATCATCATGAAGTTCTAGTTAAGAAAGATGAGGTTATAAATCTTTTGGAAGAAGCTTCCTACATCTTTGATGAACCAGTTTCTAACCCAACAATTATTCCTATGATAAAGCTTGCACGTTTTGCTAAAGAAAAAGTCACAGTTGTACTAGGTGGTGATGGAGGAGATGAGCTTTTTGGAGGATATGAAAGATATAGACTGAGTCTTATTTCTCAATACTATCAACTCCTTCCTTCTTTTATAACAAAAATTCTTAATAATTTTAGTAAGTTCAATAAGTTAGATACCCATAAAGGTGTTGAACAATTCATGTTGTTTATGTTCCAGAAAGACAAGAATGTAAGTAGAGTTTTAAATGAGAAAAATAACTCCTTACCAAAAGAATTTTTCGATAAGAAATACTTTAGTGATACATATAAATCAGGTCCTGAACTTCTAATGAATGTAGATCAAAACAGTTGGCTCGTAGATGAATCCCTACTTCGAAGTGATAAGACTTCAATGTCTGCAGGTCTTGAACTCAGAGTTCCTCTACTGGATCTGGAAATAGTAGATTATGCAAAACATATTCCTGTAAAAGAAAAAGTTAGTCCTAATTCAACTAAAAAGATTTTAAAGAATGCTATGAAAGGTATTCTTCCAGAATATATCCTAAAACAACCTAAGAGAGGATGGTTTTCTCCTGGAGCAAAATGGCTCCGAGATCCTAAGGTTTTAGTGTACGTAACTAATGTTTTGAGTGAGGAATACTACACTCCAACGAAAGATATATTTAACTGGAAAGAAGTTAAAGATATGCTTGATGAGCATGCAAGAGGTGATTCATATCATTTTACTATGCTCTGGGCTATAATATCTTTTCAGTTGTGGGCTAAGAGGTATAATATAAAGCTATAAAATGAAAGCACTCTATATATATTCTGGAGATAGATCACAAAAGTTTAAAGGAGTTGCTGGCGTTGACTATCCTGATACACAGTTCTACGGAATGAATCATCTATATCAATTTGGAATAGATGCAGAATACAAAGAATTTGAAACATATCCTCTAGGAAGATTTCTTGCAAAGATATTTGGCTTTAGAATAAAACATTTGTTCATGTACTTTGTAGCTCGTAAATATGATGTCGCTTTCGGTATTTCCATAATGTACATGCTTTTCTGGAAGAAGTTTCTTCGTTCAAAAACAAAGTTTATAATATTCAACTCGGTACTAAATAGAATGTTCATAGTTCACAAGGAAGGGTCTTTTAAGAGAAAAATGTTGTTATGGTTCCTAAAAGAAGTAGATGGAATTGTATTTCTAGCCAAGGTTCATATGGATCGTGTATTGGAAAGAGCTCATTTTTTGAAAGACAGAGTATTTTTTGTGCCAATGGGAGTGGATTCAAAATACTACAAACCAATCTATGAAGACAGGGAAGACTTCATTTTGTCTGTAGGTAGGGACAATGCTAGAGACTACAAAACAGTTATTGAAGTTGCTCGAAAAATGCCTAATGAACAATTTCATATAGTATGTCTACCTAGAAATATACAGGGAAATAAAGATATACCATCAAATGTTCATGTCCATTTCAATATTCCTCTTGCAGAGCTACAAAGAATGTACAAAAAAGCTAAGGTTTTGCTTCTCATAATGCATAATGATACATATATCGATGGTTCAGATTCTTCTGGTCCGACCGTACTACTCGAAGCTATGGCTATAGGTTTACCGATAATATCAAGTAAGAAAGAATACCTAAAAGACTATATAGATCATGGAAAAGATGCTCTAATTGTCGATTTTTACGATACTGATGATATAGTAGAGAGTATTAAAAAGCTTTCAGATGCATCTTTACGAAAGGAGATGGCAATGAATGCAAGAAAGAAGGTTGATTCAGTGTTTAATACAAAAGAGATGGCGCGAGGTATTTCTGAAGTATTCAAAAAAGTATATGCAAAATAATCAATACAACATACCAGTTCTCTCAAAAGATATATATTGGGGTAAGATTCCTGAACAAGAGTTGGGGGATATTATAGATCTAATAGAAGAAAAGGGATTTTCTGTGTTTGATTCAAAGATGCAAAAGAAACTAGATTTCACTTATGATGAAGACCGTGCAGATTGGAGAGTAAATATCCCATTAACAAAAGATTCAACAATACTAGATATTGGTGCTGGTCTTGGACGTATATCAATTCCCCTAGCTAGAGTTTCTAAAAAAGTTGTTGCTTGTGATACATCTCTTTCGAGAATGCGTTTTCTAAAGAAAAGAGCAGAGGCTGAAGGACTTTCTAATATAGAAGTAATGGTTGCAGATGTTTATAATCTTCCATTCAAAGAAAATACTTTTGATTTGATAGTTATGAATGGTGTTTTGGAATGGGTTGGTCTGACTGATCTATACAAAGACCCTAGAGAAGCTCAGATAAAGAGTTTGGAGATATGTAAGAAGCTATTGAAGAAAGGCGGATATCTGTACGTTGGTATAGAGAATAGATGGGCTTTGGTATACACAAGAGCTGCAGATCATGGAGGTTTGTTGTATACAAGTTATATGCCAAGATTTCTAGCTAGCATCTATTCACGTATCAGAGGAAAAGGATCATATAGAACATATACATATTCAAAGAAAGGATATGAAAATGTTTTTAAAGAAGCTTCGTTTGAAAATAAACCTGATTTCTATCTCCTTTACCCAGGATACAATCTTCCTCGAACTATAATTCCATACAGTAATCTGAATGCATTTAGATTTATGATAAGTTCATTCAAGAGATCTAAAAACACCATCATAAACAAGGTTGTATCTCTCTTGGTTAAATCTTCAATATTCCTTCGAATATACCGATTCGTATTCTTCAGCTTTGGTATAATTATAAAAAAATGATTTCTACTATAGAAAAAGTATTAAGAAAGGAGATGAATATCTCTCCAAAAACTAATTTAAGCTATCTTAAATACAGCACTCCGATTTCTGGTAAGGGTGTCGGATGCAAAGTTATATTTTTCGTATTTGTTGGAGAAAATAAGATGCCAAGTTTTGTTGTTAAGTCTGTAAGAACAGAAATTAATGCTTTTAGCATACGAGAAGGATACGAGAATATGTCACTTCTTAATAACCTTACAAAAAATACAGAATTTGATTCCATGTTTCCAAAGATGATACATATCCATGATGATAATGGTGGTATTTTTACAATAGAAACTATGTGTTCAGGTTTAAAGATGGGTAGAGACGAGAATATAGATAAAGTATTTAAAATATATACCTCTTTTTCTAAACATCTTCTCTCTTCTTCTAAAGATAAAATCCTGTTAAACTTTGAGTATGGCAAAAAAATACTAGAAAGTTTAAATGGTTCTAAGGAAGATATAGATAACCTCTCTAAATATCTCTTAGGGTTATGGAATAACCTCAATGTTGAACTACCTTCCATATATCAGCACGGAGATCTAACTATCGATAATATATTGTTGGATAGAGGAAATGTGAGAATGATAGACTGCGATACTTTTGGAAATATTAGAGTTCCAGGATTCGATATCTCCCATCTATCAACGAGAAAAAAACTATTTAACTCTCTAGATAGACTAAATACATATTTTAAGGATATGAATATTAGTTATACGGTAGATAAAAAGATATTGTCCATATATTTCCTTCATGAACTCTACATTAAAAAAGACTATATCCTACTCAAAAAAAATTCTGAAGAGGTAATTAAAGATTTTGAAAATATATTAAAGATATATAACCTTAACTAATATGACTACAATTCTGCATATAACTAGAATGAACTTCCTTTCAAACAAGGCTCATGTGTATACAACTACAAAAACATGTGAAGCTTTGGCTATGCAGGAGAATACCAAAGTCATACTTCTAAGTTCTGATAACAGTTTGATTTCAAATGATGCTAAGGATAGTTTCTTTAAAAAACACGATATATTAAAAAGATTTGATATTGTTTCGCTAAACTCATTCTCGAATAAACTAAAGGGAAGTAAGATTCGTCCAGTAAACTGGATGGAAACAATTTCAGTTAATATATCCATATTGAATTATGTCCTTTTTAACTCAAAGAAATTTGATATTTTGTACTATAGAGACTGCTCACTAATCCTACCAATCCTAGCTTCAAAATATATTCTAAGTAAACCCATATTCATAGAACTTCATGCTGTACTTCATAAGAAACACGGACAGTTTTCAATTAACTTCTTCTCAAAGATATCGAATGGTCTAATTACAATAAGTTATAGTTTGAAAGAATACTATAAAAAGATTAATTCAAAAATAATGGTTGCTTTCTGTGCTGCTGCAGAACCAGAAAGATTTGCTTTGATTAAAGAAAGTAATGGAGAGTTAAGAAATATATTAAACCTACCAAAAGACAAGACAATACTCATGTATTCTGGAAATCTGTATAAAACAGGAAACTATGATTCATATGGTATAGAAGATATTGTAAATGCCATGCCTTTTGTAAGTAATTCATTCGTGTTTGTTGGAGTGGGAAAAAAAGGAAATGAGACAAAGGAACATGAGGAACTGGCTTTAAGGCTTGGAATACAGAATAAAATAATATTTCTTCCTTGGGTGAGTAAACAAAAAGTATATGAATATTGGAAAGCTTCTGATATGCTCCTGCTTCCAGCTGCGGGAGCACAGATAGGTAATTCTCCAACAAAAATGTTCGAATACCTTGCTGCGGAAAAACCAATAATCTCTGCCCGCACTAAAGCTATTGAAGAAGTGCTTGAAGATAAAAAGAATGCTCTATTAATTTCAAACTATAAAGATCCACAAGAGTGGGCACGAGCAATAGAAAGTATGGCTAGTGATGTTGTTTTGCGTGATAATCTAATAAAACAAGCTATGCTTGATAGCAAGAGATATACATGGGAGAATCGAGGTCTTGAGATATTGAAATTCATTAATAAAAGTCTATGAATCTAAAAGGTATAATATATTACATACTTCACTACACTGGATTTAACTATATCTACAGTCTTTTCCTCAACAAAAAACTCTTCATTGTTATGTATCACAGTATAGGGAACAAAGAGAATGCGGATCGACTATTAAATCATCTATACAGTCACATATCAGTAGACTCTAAGAAGTTTGAAGAACATATTGAATACCTTAAAAAAAGTGGTCATACATTCATATCGTTTAAAGATATATCTAGAATAAAGTCTGATAACATAAAGAAACCAACTATCATATATTTCGATGATGGATTCAAAGATGTTCTTGAAAATGCTCTGCCAATACTCGAAAAAAATAATATCCCAGCTACAATTTTTGTAGTTACAGGTATTCTAGATAAGACTGAGATGCTATGGACTATTCTATACAAAGAAGCTTTAACAAAACAGAATATTTCTCTAGAAAAACAAGCTGAAATGATAGAGAAAATAAAGACTGGTACAGAACAAGATAGAATAAATGTAATGAATCAATTTTCTTTAAAAGACTATCAATACCTTTTTGATATATTCCTTTCTTGGGATGATCTGAGAAATATATCTAAAAGAAATGTTCACACAGCTTCTCATAGTGTTTCTCATATGCGAATGAATGAGCTATCAGAATCAGACTTCAAAAAAGAAATAGCTGTTTCTAAGAATCGCACTGAGGAAGAATTGAGAGAAAAAGCTATATCATTCTCATTCCCATATGGTAGAGGAAGTGAAGAAATGGTTAAGGAGTTGTATAAAACTGGATATTCATATGTTGTATCGAAGGGTTGTGGAATAAATGAAGTAAATGAGACTAAAAATATATATCTAAAGAACATTTCACCTAAACCAAATGATTCTCTAATGATGTTTAAGTTAAGACTATACTCTCTAAATATAAACAAATGATTACTGTAAAGAATCATCTTTTCCTAAAAACAGCCACTGTAATTTTTGAGGACGATCAAATAACTCCTCTGTTTAAAACTGGAAAATATTCTTCAATAGTTGCTGTGTCATACAAGAAGATGGATATTCCAAAGTTTGTTATGTACTCAAAACCAACTTTGTTAATAGATTTAACTAGAACCGAAGATGATATAATGGCAGGGTTTAATGATACTACTCGTAATGAAATACGAAAGACATTCAAGGATAATAGACTTAAGTTTGTAATAAAAGATTCTCCAGACAAAGAATCCTATGAGATGTATAGAGAATTTGAATATTCTCAAGGAAGAGCCCCTGTAAGTATGAATGTTCTAAAGGAATCATTCTTTCTAGGTATTTCACTCGACGATAAGTTAATTTCTGGTATATATGTGACTAAGAGTGATCCATATCTAAGAATTAGATCAATCTTCTCTAAGAGATTGAAGGTGGAAGATAAAGAAATATATAAACTAATAGCATATTCAACAAGAAGATTGATATGGGAAGCTTGTTCTTGGGGAAAGAAAGAGGGATATATTTCTCTCGATATGGCCTCTGTAAATATAAACAATCCAAAGACTGAAAGCATCGCTAGATTTAAGATGTCTTTTGGTAAAGATCTTGTAGATGAATATACTTATATATATAAATCTCCATTATTTTCTTTTCTAGAGAAAATGGTTAGAATTAAGCTTCTCTTGAGAAAAGCTATATTCAAAATCAGAGAACTCTTTTAATGAAAATACTCATTCTCACAAACTATCTCGGTAATCATGGAGGACTAGGAAGATACTCCTCTCAAGTAGTTAAAGCTTCCTCAGACCTTTCTTTGGATGTTAAGGTTTTAACTGAGGCTAAAGTGTCGACTTCTCCCATAGAACTCAATGTATTAAAACCAGTTTTTAATCAAAAGAAATGGAGGTTAATGTGGAATATAATTTTCAATATCATATCTGTTAGATGGTACAGTCGTGGGGTCGATGTAATCCACGCTCATGATGGTTGGCCATATGGATTCTATGCTTGGTTTGCTGTGTTGGGGACAAAAAAGAAACTGTATATAACTGGTATTGGAACATATACAATCGCCCCACTAAAGGAAACGATACGAGGAATACTTCTACGTATGGCATACAAAAGAACTTCTAATATATTTTGTATAAGTGAATACGTGAGAGATAGGTTGTTAAAACTATGCCCACAAGCAAAAACATCTGTGGTGTTCATGGGAACAACTAGACTACCTGAAGTTTCAAAAGAAAAGATAGAAGAGAGTCGAATAAAGTTTGGATTAGAGAATACAAACCCCATCTTTCTAACTGTAGGTGATATAAAAAAGAGAAAGGGTCAATTAGATACTCTGAAATCACTTAATTTGATAAAGAGTAAATATCCTAATTTTAAATATGTGATGATTGGAGATGATGCAGATACTAACTACATTAATTTAATAAAAAATTTTGCTAAGGAGAATAATATTGAGAAAAATGTCTTAATAATCTCAAAGATGTATGATGATCTAGTACTGTCCTCTATGTATTCAATGTGTGATATCTTTATGCTCAATTCTAATAATGATAGTGATCATTTTGAAGGCTTCGGACTGGTATTTCTAGAGGCGGCACAGTTTGGAAAACCAGTAATTGGTAGTAAAAATTGCGGTATTGAAAATGCCTTTAAGAACTGCTACAATGGGTTTTTAACAGAGCAGGGGAATCATAAGGATATAAGTGAGAAAGTGGAGAAGATTCTATCGGACAAAGTAGGGGTTTTTGGTAAGAATTCGATGGAATTTTACAAAGGTTTCTCTTGGGAACATACCGCAAAGGCTTATGTAGATAACTACAAAAAATAAATATATGCTTACTGTAATCGGAAATATCAGAATAAATTCCCTCTCACATCTTGAACACTTTAAGAATTCATTAAAATCTTTTGATGGAGCGAGTGATAACTGGCTAATAAATATCCGTGGAACTTTCCGTGATGAAGCAATTACTTTCCTAAAGAGTGAGTTAGGTAATAAACTAGTACCCTTTAAACTACTGGATGAATCTAGAGGGTGGATGGTTAATTCCCTTGAAATGCTCAAGGAGGCTAAGTATGACTATGTTTTAGTTTGGAATGAAGATCATCTAAACATTGCATCAGCAAAAGATTTGGTTGATGTAGTTTCAGATATGAAAAAGGTAAAAGCTGACTACCTCTGCTATAGTTGGTGGCTTCTGGGAAAGTCTAGAGAAGCTTTTGATAAGTTGGGAAATAAAATAGGGTTTAAAAAAGAAAAATACATTAGTCACTTAAAACTAGATCAAGATAAGTGGAAAATGATACGAGATACTGGATATCCATATTTCATAATATCCATGTGTGGAATTTTTAGAAAAGAATTTCTTCAGTCTATGTGGAAAAAAGACCAAAGAAGATTGCCGTTTTTCTTCAAAAAGATGGTATTCAAATTCTTTGGATTGTTCACTAAGCTTAAAATTATGTCTCCTTATGGACACAAGGAGTTGTTTGAGAAGATAAATAGATTTGTATTTAGAAACAAGATTCGTAAATATCCGACGTATCTTCCTTTTGAAATGGAAAAGGGTCCAGAGAGAGTAGATATGTTACCTCTAAACTTTGCCTTCTCTAACAAAGAAATATTTGCTTGTATTGACGATAATGTGAATATGGAAGGATACTCATTGAGTGATAGAGGGTTGTATAAAAATTCAAAGAACAATAGACCTATAAAGGAACACCTAGACACCATACTTTCAGAGATAAGAACTGTTCTTTCTAAGGTAGATGAAAAACAGGTTGATATGTTTGTTAAGTATATACTTTCTGCAAGAAGAATTGTTGCTTCTGGGGCGGGAAGAGTTGGAATGGCTGTGAAGGGTTTTGTTATGAGACTAAAGCATATGGGACTTGATGCATATATTCTAGGTGACGCTAACGTTCCCTCGATAAAGCCACAAGATCTTTTCTTGGTGTGTTCTGGATCTGGTGAGACTCAGACAATATATGAACTAACTTTAATTGCTCAGAAAAATCAAACACCAATCGCTCTTGTAACAGGAAATCCTGAATCTCGCATGGGAAAGATTGCTAATACAATAGTTGAGATTAAAGCCCCTTCAAAAGTTAAAAAGGTTGATAACTTTGTATCAATACAACCTATGACAACTCTAAACGAACAATCCCTAGCTATATTTTTTGATGCAATAGTTTTGAAGTTGATGGATGAACTGAACGAAACACACGAGACTATGTGGGAGAGACATTCTAATTTGGAATAATATGAAGAAGAATATAAAAACTAAAAAGAATAATACTTATGGACTAGCTGCATCTCTAGTATGTGCAGATATGTTGAATATAAGAGGAGAGATAGAGAAACTTGAAAGAGGTGGAGTAGAATATATCCACTTTGACGTAATGGATAATCAATTTGTACCAAGATTCGGACTTCATCCAGAAATTCTTCAATCAATAAAGAAAATAACTAAGATTCCTGTAGATGTTCATCTAATGGTTGATGATCCAGAGAATGCAATAAAGGTATTTGCAGACGCTGGAGCAGATATTATAGTAGTTCATGAAGAATCAACAGCTCAACTTCATAGACTAATAAAACTAATAAAAGCTACTGGAAAGAAAGCTGGAGTTGCTCTAAATCCTGCTACAAGCCTATCAACCCTAGACTATATTCTAAACGATATAGATCTTGTAATGCTAATGGCTATTAATCCTGGAATACTAGGTCATAAATTGATTCCTGAAATGATGGACAAGATATCTGCGTTAAAGCTTAAACTTAGAAATTATCCCAATATGATAATAGAAATTGATGGAGGGGTAACACCTGAAAGTGCTAAAGAAATGGTTAAAAGAGGAGCAAATCTGCTAGTTTGTGGTACTTCAACTATATTTAAACCAGAGGGTGATGTTGATGTAAAGATAAAGGAATTGAAGAAAATTCTTGATAAATAGCAATAGAAAGAGTAATGTAAACACATGAAAGTCTTAATCCCGATAGATGAGACAAAGTTCCATTTCGGTGAACTAACTAAACATACAAACCCTGGTCTAATTCGTGTTGGAAAGAAGCCAATAATTTCATATATTATAGAATCATATCCAAAAGATACTGAGTTCATTTTAGCCCTAGACTACAAAAAAGATCATATAAAAGATTTCCTAACTCTCGTATATCCTAAACAAAGTTTCAAGATAATCTCGCTATCAGAAATAGATTCTTTTTCAAAAGAACCTTTTCTATATCATCCAACAAACTTAATTAGAGATATTAAAGCTCTACATAAAGCACGTAAGAATACTTATGATAAGTTTGATAATCTTGATAAGGTAGATGAGTCACTCTTCTTCTTTGAAGATTTCGCTATAAAATTCTTTGCGGATGGTAGAAAAATAAAGAGTCGTGTGCAGAGAGGGAAGATGTTGGGGAATCTGGTGCCAAAAACTCTACAGGTAAAAAATAATTTCTATAAATACGCATATATAAAAGGAGATACATATTCTGATGTAGCTACTCCACATAATTTCTCACAATTCCTGCACTGGGCAAAGGTAAAACTATGGAAGCCGAAGAAACACCTTTCAGAAAAAGAATTCAATAGTGTCTGTTTTGATTTCTATCAAACAAAGACAAAGGAAAGAATTGCTAAGTTTCTAGATTCTCATAATATTTCAGATTCAGAAATGATAATAAATGGAGAGAAGATTCCATCTATTGAAACTCTGCTATCTCAAATTGATTTTGGTCATATTTCATCAGGAATCCAGACACAATTTCATGGAGATCTGATTCTTGAAAACATTCTTCTAGATAAGAAAGAATATACACTTCTAGATTGGAGACAAGATTTTGGAGGAGTATTGCATGCTGGAGATATGTACTACGATCTAGCTAAACTTTATCATAATCTAGTTGTTAACCATGACATAATAAGTAAGGATAGGTTTGTTATAGACGTTAAGAAGAACAGAGTTATATGTTCAATAGAAAGAAAACCTCATCTCGTTGTATGTGAGAAAACTTTTGAAGAATTTGTAATATCTCAGAAACTAGACTTAAGAAAGATAAAAATACTAAGAGCTATAATATGGCTAAATATGTCTCCATTACACCATCATCCATTCAGTCTTTTTCTTTACTACTTCGGGAAGTATAATCTTTGGAAAGCCGTTAATGAAAAATAAATGAAAAAAAAGATAATAAAAAACTTAATATTAGATGTTGACGGAGTCTTCACTGATGGTCAGTTTCACTATACCACAGAAGGCAAGACTGCAAAGATATTTGGTCCAGATGATAACGATGGTCTAGCTCTAATAAGACCATATCTTAATATAGTTGCTGTAACAGGTGACAAGAAGGGGTTTGAGATCACAAAGAAGAGAATTGATGATATGAAAATTCCTCTTTTTCAAGTCAGTACTTTTGAAAGAATACATTGGATAAAGTCACAAGGATACAATCTTTCAGAAACTGTATACATGGGAGATGGAATATTTGATGCTATGGTTTTTGATAAGGTTGGATACAGTATTGCTCCAGCAAATGCATTCCCAGCAATAAAGAAATACGCTGATCATGTTACGAAACTTAGTGGAGGACATGGGGCTGTTGCTGAAGCTTGTCTGCATCTTCTAGAAAAGTTCTTTAAGAAAGTAGATATGCTTAATTTGAAAATACAGGAAGGAGAGTGGGGAAATAAATAATATGAAATATAAAGTACTCATCACTACATCAGGTACAGGTTCACGTTTGGGAGAACTGACAAAGAATACAAATAAGGCTATGGTTTTAATTAATGGAAGACCAACCATTAAATATATCTTTGATTCATATACAAAAGATACTACTTTCGTAATAACTCTAGGATTTCTAGGTGATCAAGTTAAGGATTTTCTTCTAAAGAGATATCCAGAATATAACTTTGAATTTGCTGTTGTAGATAAGTATATAGGAGATGGAAGTAGTCTTCTATACTCAATGCTATGTGCTAAAGACTATCTACAATGTGCATTTATCTTCCATGCATGTGACACTATCGTTACAGAAAAGATTCCAGAACCAATAGAGGATTGGGTAATTGGGTATGTCATAGATCCTGCAACAACTACGATGGATGTAAAACAATATCGAAGTCATGATGTTAAGGATGGGTATCTAGCTAAGGTTAATGACAAGGGGGTAATGAAGTTCAATTCAATTCATATTGGTATGACTGGAATATATAGCTACCAAACTTTTTGGAAAGTCGTAGAAGAGATGTATAAAAATGATCCAACGAATCAGGCTCTAGGAGATGTTCCTGTTATAGAAAAACTTATGGATTTAGGAGTAAGGTTTAAATGGATTCCTTTTAAAAATTGGCTTGATACTGGTAACCCCCAAGCACTTAAGGAGACTGAACAATTTATTATAAAAAGTAGTTTATAATAACTCATGTATGACATACAAATCTCTAAAGACTAGAATAAAGGATATAACTAGAAAATATGCTCCATTGATATATCCTTTTGTATATAAAGCGTCTCTAAGATTTTCTAATTCTAAAATTGAGAAAAGTAGGATAGAGAAATACTCACGATTTGTAAGACCTGGATTCTATCCATTCGAACTTGGGAAAATTAAATTCGATATGAAGCTCGATCCAGCTAATGGGGGAGTTGATATGGATATCTTTGCTGATAAATACTATGAATCAAAGATACTTGAGTTAGTAGGTTCTCTTTTGAAAAAGGAAGATACTTTCATAGATATTGGAGCTAATATTGGTCAACATTCTATGTATGCTTCATATTTCTGTAAACATGTATATAGTTTTGAACCAGTAAAGAAACTTTTCAATCAGTTTAATGAATCAATCTCGAAGAATGTAATTTTAAATATATCTACATATAACTACGCTTTAGGAAATGAGAAAAAGAGAATGCCAATATATTCAAATGGAGTCAGTATGGCAGCTTCTTCTATAAATACAGTTAAGAACAAGAAGTATATACAAGATATACAAATATTAAGATTTGATGATGTATATGAAAAAATGAATATTGGAAAAGCTGAATTAATTAAAATAGATGTGGAAGGGTATGAGTTAGAAGTCCTTTTGGGGGCAAAGGAGTATATCAATAAATATAAACCAAAGATTCTTCTAGAATTCAGTCCATATTTCTATAGAAGAATAGATGCAACAATATCAGACAAGATTATTTCTTTCCTCGTCGACTCTAAATATAAAGTATATGACTTAGGAGAATATAATGATAAGAGAATTCCCATATTTAAATTAAAGGATATAAGTAATACAGATCAGGTTAATCTTTTGTGTGAATAATAAACGGCACTTTTAGATATAAGTCAATATATCGTTATCTGTATAAATAAGTACAATTACTTCATGAAAATATTTAATGATTATATCGAAAGAAAAAAGAGTATTATCACTAACAAAGAAGGTTTGGAACATCTATATACATTCAAAAACTTCCCAATTTTTTTTGGTTGCGTAGACTCCCCACAAGATGAGGATTTGTTTGCTAATATGGAATGGGCTATTGATAAGGAGACGGGAGTAATACAACTTACTAAACTAATACCTCTGGATATTTTGTACCAGGCTCAACATGTTGATGGATATGGACCAACTTGGCAACAGTATTATAAAGATCTCGCTGATTATATAGTTAAATATAATCCAGAATTAGTTCTAGAAATAGGTGGTGGACAAGGTCAATTAGCTACATTTGTTACAGATAAATTAAAAAATTTAAATTGGACTATAGTTGAACCAAACTCTTGGCATGAGGGAAATGACAGAATTAAGACAGTTTCTGCTTTTTTTGATAAAAACTTTTTGTACGATAAAAAAGTAGACGCTGTTGTTTTTTCACAAGTACTTGAACATGCTTTTGATCCTAATGAATTTATCTCCGCTATCTCTAAGTTTCTAAAACCAGGAGGAAAACTTATATTTGCTTACCCACAACTTGAGGTGTGGCTTAAAAATAAATTTACTAATGCTTTGAATTTTGAACATACAATGTTCCTAACCGATTATTTTGTAGATTTTATCCTAGAATCTAATTCATTTAAAATTTTAGATAAATATACTTACAAAACACACAGTCATTTTTATGTAGCTGAACGTCTAGGTGTAGATACTCCAGCTGTTAATCTTGCTAAACTTGATAATAAATATGAATCATACAAAGAGATATTTAATGATTTTATTAAATATCATCAAGATATGGTTGATGATATCAATAAAAAAATTGAAAATGCAAAAGACCCAGTGTATTTATTCGGTGCTCATATATTCTCAGAATACCTACTTGCTTTCGGTCTTAATGATAAAAAGATAGTTTCTATACTAGATAATAGTCCCACTAAGAATAAAAAAAGATTATATGGAACTAGATTTGTTATAGAATCACCAAAGATTCTAGAAGGTAAGGGTAAGGTTAATCTAATACTGAAAGCTGGAATATATAATGAAGAGATCAAGAAAGACATATTACAAAATATTAACAGTGAAGTGGAATTTTGGTAATAAAGTAAGATGAACAAGCCAACTATATCGATCTGTACACTGATAAGAAGCGAAGCTCATCAAATGGAGAGTTTTCTCCTTGACCTTAAGGGCTTTGCTGATGAGGTAATTTTTGTTGACTCTGGCACTTCAACTGATGCAACAATTCCAATAATTAAAAAACATATTGATACGGGGGAGAATCATATAAAACACCATAGCTTCATTGAGGAAGGTAAACCTCACTTCGGAAAAATAAGAAACTTTTGTTTGGAAAAGGCAACTATGGACTATGTAATTTTCCTCGATGCTGATGAGAGATTGAGTGAGGATTTCAAGAATGATATAAGAAAATATTTAAAGGAAAAGAATCCAAATGTAGTAAAGATCATAAGAATAGATGATTTGGTAACTAATCTTGTTGAGAATATAGATAGAATAATAAAGAATGATAAAAATATTTGGTATGGTACTGATGAAGGATCTAGAGCTCATGAGTATCCAATACATTCAGATAAATCAGAGATATTTCCGGAACCAATATGGCATAGTCAGAAAGAAGGACATTGGCTGCACTCTCCGCAGAGAATTCTTCACTGTATAGATCTAGAAATATATCGTACTCCTAAAACAAAGACCTTCTTCGGACATTTACTACGAGGCTTGTGGCTGTTTCAATTCAAGTTTAAAAAAGTATATTTTCAACAGAATGTACGTAAGAATGGCAGAGTTGGTTTAAAATATGCATTTATGAGAGCCCTTCAGGTGTTTATCATTCAATTGTTCGTAGGTCTTAAGCCTGGAGGGAAATATAAGTATTGGGAGAATCCAAATTATGAAAAGAATATGAAGTCAGCTTTAGATGAGCTTCATTTTAAAAACAAATAAATTTATGTATATATTTCAACCAGAACGCATCATTCTTCGAGAGCAGGTAATAAAACACTCCAGCTATATCACTGGAAAAACTCTAGATGTTGGGGCTGGTGAAGGGGGAAGATACAAAGGATTGTTTCCATGTACTGAATATATAACTATGGATGTAGATAAGAATGCTGGAGTTGATATTGTGGGAAGAGCAGAGAAAATACCCCTAGCTGACGCTAGTGTTGATTCTATAGTTTGTACTCAGGTTATGGAACATCTCAATTTACCTTTCGACGCAGTTAAAGAGTTTTATCGTATATTAAAACCTGGAGGTCATATACTCGTAACTGCTCCTCAGATGAATGAATTACATGAAGAACCTAATGATTTCTTTCGATATACAAAATTTGGACTATTGAGTATGTTTGAAAAGGTTGGTTTCAATACAATCAAATATGAACAGAGAGGTGGTTTTTTTACCACTAGAGCCCAGATTCTAATACGTTATCTGATTGATCGTCTAAGATTATATAAGAGACCAATTTTAGGTAAAATATTAGGTAAGTTTATTCTTGTGTATGGTAAGTTTATGATGTGGCTTGATACTCTAGACAAGAGTGAAGCTAACAGAAAAAATACACTAGGTTGGTGTTTTGTATTTTCTAAATAATTTTATATATGATCAATAAAAAAGAACTAGCAGGGATATTGTCAGGAATAGAGGGCTTCTTAACTCTAGAGGAAGGAAAATTACTTTTTGATTTGGCTAAAAATACCAAAACAGATTCAATAGTTGAAATAGGTTCTTGGAAGGGAAAGTCTACTGTATGTTTAGGGTTAGGATCAAAAGAAGGATCTGGAATAAAAATATATGCAATAGATCCACATACAGGAAGTCTGGAGCATCAAAATGAATTTAAGGGAAATGTTTGGACATTTGATATTTTTAAAGAAAATGTTAGAAGGTCAGGTATTGAAGATATGATAGTGCCTATAGTCAAACCTTCTGGAGAAGCTGTGAAGGATTTCAATCAAGAAGTATCTCTTATATTTATTGATGGAGCTCATGAGTACGATGCCGTAAAAAAAGATTTTGAAGATTGGATTTCAAAGATTGTTGATGGAGGTGTTGTTGCCTTCCATGATACTATTGGTTGGGCTGGTCCACGTAAGGTTGTAGAAGAGTATCTTTATAAATCTAATAACTTTATAAATATAGGATTCGTAGATTCCATTACTTACGGAACTAAGGTGTCTAATAATAACCTATTAGATAGGATTAAAAATAGATATATTTTATGTCTAAGAGATTTTTCGGAATATGTTCGTCCTCTACCAATACCTAAAGTTATTAAAAAAACAGGAAAGAAGATATTAAATATATTCACATAAATATATGAAGATCTTATTCCTATCAGATGATTTTCCTCCCAAAAGTTTTGGAGGTGCAGGTATTATAACCTTCAATCTTGCCAAAGGCCTTCTGGATGCTGGGCATAAGATGTATGCAATAACTACAACTCAGGATAGAAAGGAAGAGGGTTGGAGTAATGTTGAGGGTATAGAGGTATATAACTTGTACGTTGATTATGATGGTAGATTCGCTGCGTATGTTAGTCTATGTAATCCTAAGGTTATATTAAAGGTAAAAAAACTAATAAAGGATATAAATCCAGAAGTAATTCATGCGCATAATATCCATCACTATCTTTCATACTACACCCTTGCTGTAGCTCGATCATTCACTTCAAAAGTGTTCCTTACAACCCATGATGCTATGTCATTTAACTATGGTAAATTGGTGAATTTTTATGATAGAAAAAATCTTGAAGTTCAAAAAGATTTCTCATATAAAGTTGGGTTTTTACAAAACCTACGTACAGCCAAGAAAAGATACAATCCAATTCGTAATATAGCTATACGTTGGTATTTAAATACTTTTCCAAAGAAGATATTCGCTATATCTCACGAACTAAAGAAAGCGTTGAATCAAAATGGAATTAAAAATGTAGAAACAATACACTATGGTATTGAATCTAGAGACTGGAATGTATCAGAAGAAGAGAAGAAAACATTCAGTACAAAACTTGGACTAGATACCAAGAAAATTGTGTTTTTTGGTGGAAGACTAAGTGAATTTAAAGGAGGAAAGATTATGATAGATACAATGAAAGAGTTGTCTGAGAAGGATAGAGATATTGTTCTACTTATTGCAGGTACTCTAAATGACTATTCAAAATACTTATTAAACTATGCTGAAGAAATCGGAGTGATGAACAATATATTTTTTACTGGTTGGTTGTCGAGAGATGATATGAAAAAAGCATACGCAGTATGTGATGTCTGTGTTACTCCATCAATATATTTTGATGCTTTTAATCTTTTTAATATAGAAGCCGGGTCGGCATCTAAACCAGTTGTTGGTACATGTTTTGGTGGTACTCCTGAAATTGTAATCGATAAAGTTACAGGACTTATTGTTAACCCTAATAATATAGAGATATTAAGTAATGCTATATATACTATAGTTGAAGATAAAGAATATACTACGAAACTAGGAAAGGCAGGGAATGAGAGGGTTAAAGAATACTTTACTATGGATAGGTATGTTATAGAGACCCTGTCTTGGTATCAGAAATAGTTTGCTGTTGTTTTCGATCTTTCTTAACTATATAGAACCAGATAAACACAGATATTGTAGCTGTAGCTACTAGTAATGTCATTCTTCCGTATACCACACTGGTCACTCCTAATTTCTGGATGAAAGAGAAGATGAATATTGTTGATAGGAGACTAGGTATATTCCATAGGTATAACATCTTCTTAGGTAGATAATTTACTTTTGAATTTATAGCAGGACTTAACATGGTCAAAGGCATAGATATTAGTATTGTAAGGGCATATATTCTAGATATTCCTACAGATGAAAGATATGCTGGGAAGAATATCTTAAATATTAGGGGAGCGAATATAATGTAAAGTATTACTATGCCTATAGAGATAATGAATATCATAAATATTCTCTTATATAGAAGTTTGCCTATATCAGCGATTGGACGTGCTGCCATTTTAGGCATTGCTAGAGTCGGTATATTTCTAAACAGACTTACCATTTGGGTTACTGGCGCTATAGCAAAACTATATATTGCTAGTTCTATAGATCCTAAGTAATGAAAGATTAGAATTGAATCTAAAGATCCTATTAAAGTTGCAATAACATCGATAAAGCTCGAATGCTTACCCATAGGTATTGTTGCAGGATCAATCCTATCATTAGGGGGGTATCTCTTTATAGTTCTAAAGAAAAATAAAATTCTAATCAGTGTCCATGAGGATAAATATACAACTAATATTATGTATATGTTACTTGTTACAAATACAGTAGCTATCATTAATGAACTAGCAATCAATTGACTCAAAGTTATATATCTCGAAGATATATCAAATATTTTCTTTCCCTGAAGATAGTCTTGGTAGAGATGGAAAGAATCCATAAATGGAATGAATAGTGAGGCTATTAGGAATACAATAGCTAGCTCAATGTTTCCATTTGAGTAGTAATAGATTGATACTCCAACACTGACAATTGATCCAACTACACCCCAAGTTATTTTTGTCTTCAATCCTTTTATCAACGATCCTTCCAAACCTCTCGCTACGGCCTGAGATATCATGGAACCCATCCCTGTCAGAGTTGTTATTGAAAGTATCCCAAGTATCGATAGGAAGTATTTGTATACTCCATATGTATGTGCAGGTATATGGCTAGCAAACACTATGGCAGTCACAAATACCATTGCAGAAGCTGATATATTACTTATAGTAAGCCAAAAACCACCCCTCGCAAGGTATACCATATCTGTCTTAGTGTATTTCTCACTCGATCTCAATATTAAGTACGTTCTCTGTTTAAGGTGGTGGAACATATATACTCATCACTATATCTAAAAAAAGGGTACTAAGCTAGTCTGGAATGGTCTAATGTCGAATTAACATTTAAATAGAATAATGCTATCATCTCTCTACATATGAAAAATACCACAAATACAATTATTAAATACAGCATATTTACAATCATTTTTATAATTTCTTTCCTCCCCCTTTACGTCGCCAACCCATTATTCTTTCCGTTCATCACTGGCAAGGCTTTCGTCTTTAGAATACTAGTAGAACTAGCTTTCGCTCTGTGGCTCATACTTCTTATACGTGAAAAGGGAACTACGGTCGCTGGTACTGAGAGAAGTGTGGCACCAAGGATAAATGCTATCACTATAGCCATAACAGCTTTCGTTTCAATTATCTTTGTCGCCGACCTCCTAGGTCTAAATGTCTTGCGAAGCTTCTGGTCAAACTTCGAGAGAATGGAAGGATGGATAACCCTAGTACATCTTTGGGGATATTTCATTGTTCTATCTAGTATTTTTGGCTCCAGTTACTTTTCGGGCTCCACTGAAAATTCCGAAGCTCATAAAAATTGGCATCGATTCTTCAATGTGGTGCTTATCGCTGGCTTTATCACGGCTATGTACGGCCTATTCCAATTCTTCGGTTGGGCAGACATTCATCAGGGCTCTAGTCGTGTAGATGCCTCACTAGGAAACTCAGCTTATATGGCGGTTTATATGATCATAAACGCATTTCTAGCAGGGTATATGGCTTTCGATGCTTATATAAAAAGGTTAAAGTTTTCACTGCTATTCTTTATCTACTCTATCCTTGCCATTTTCTTCTCCTTCATAATGTTCCAGACAGCAACTAGAGGAACTATCCTAGGTTGGGTTGCAGCTATCCTCGTTTCTCTGGCTATTTATGCGGTTTTTGGTAAAAATAAAAAGGGCGGCGTTTCCACAAAATCAAGACTTATAGCTTCAGGTGCAATAGTTCTGGTTTTGCTTATCGGAACCCTCTTCTATTTTAATAGAGATGCGCAGTGGATAAAGAACAATCAGGTATTAGGACGTATCGCAACCATATCTATTTCCGATACCAAGACTCAAGCTCGAGGATTCATCTGGCCTATGGCACTCAAAGGTGTATTTGAAAGTCCAAAAACCGCGATCATAGGTGTAGGTCAAGAAAACTTCAATTATATTTTTAACAAAAACTATGATCCGAAGATGTGGGCACATGAACAATGGTTCGATAGGGCACACAGTGTCTTTATCGACTGGCTTGTAGCTGGAGGGCTCATAGGATTTATATCGTACCTTGCTCTCTATCTCTTTGCTCTTATCTATATTATCAAAAGTCACTTGCATATTGGTCAAAAATCAATACTCATAGGACTTTTGGTTGGTTATGGAATACATAACATTTTCGTTTTCGACAATCAGACTAGCTATATAATGTTCTTCATAGTTTTGGCTTTCATACATTCTTTTGTGCCTGGTAAGGTTCCAAAGTTCTTACACGATACCAAGTCTCATGTTTCAGAGGATTATATAACAGTAAGAGATTATATATTTGTGCCAGCTATCATTATCCTTTTGGGTTGTTCACTATATTTTATCAATATTCGTCCAATACAGGCTAATACCGGACTTATAGCCGCTCTACGTTCTTGTTCAGATGCCAAAACCTTGTCTACAAAGACTTTTGAAAAAGTATTTGCTCTAGATCAAACCGTAGCCAATCAAGAAACCTTAGAACAGCTCTATTCTTGCTCTGGCAATGTACTACGTAGCCAATTGCCACAAGAAAAGAAAATCGAATTCTACAATTTAACTAAGGCAGAAATAGAAAAACAGGCCTCAACTACTCCAAACGACGCTCGACTATATATTCTCGCTGGAAACTTCTTTGATTCTATAGGAGATTGGTCCACAGGTACTGCATATTTAGAAAAAGCTCATAAACTCTCTCCAACCAAGCAAAGCATAGCTTCAGAGCTCGCGCTCAACTACTTAAATATAGGGAAAACAAAAGAATCCATAGAAATAATGGAGCAGGCTTACAATTCTGATACAGAGAATTACAATGCTCGAACTTCATATATCGTAACCCTGATCTATACAGGAGAAGAAAAGAAAGCTATAGAACTATTTGGTAAAAATCTAGAATATTTCGAAAATGAGCAAGTGATCAATGCCTATGTGACTTTGAAACAATACGATAAAGCGATAGCTCTATACAAATCAATCATGTTAAAGAATCCAAATGAACAGAAGAATTATTCTGCCCTAGCTTCTATCTACCTTATGAATGGTCAAAAGGCAAAAGCAATTGAGACTATAAAAATCGCTGGGGATAAGTTTCCAGAAATCAAAAAGCAAGCAGATGCGATAATCAAGCAGATCGAGGAGGGGAAGGTAGGGAATTAAAATATAGTTATCCACATACCCCCTTGAACTTATTTGCCTGAGCTTTGCTATACTTATGGCATAAGTTTAATTATTAAGTTTTTATAAGTTAATTTATTCGTATGAAGAAAACATATTTAGAAAAAGGTTTTACATTGATTGAATTGCTAGTGGTTATTGCTATTATCGGTATTTTGTCATCAGTGGTGTTGGCGAGTTTGAACACAGCTCGAAATAAGGGTGCAGATGCTGCAGTAAAAGCAAACTTGTCTGGTATTAGATCACAGGCAGAGTTGATTTATGATACTGCTGTTCCAAATTCTTACGCAACTATCTGTACAGATACAAATGTTGTTAATGCAATAAATGCTGCAAAGACAGCTGCTGGAGTTTCATCTGCTACCAATGTTACTTATGGTACAGCTGGTGGTGCAGCTACAGCTACTTGTCATGCTAACGGTGCAACCGGATGGGCTGTAGAAGTTCCATTAAAGTCCGCAGGATTCTTCTGTGTAAACAATTCTGGTACATCTTCAACAACAGCTGCAAGTACTCTTGGTGCTAGTGAAACAGATTGTAACTAGTGTATATTGTTTGGTTGGTTTGATTTAAAAAAACTACGTAGAATATACGTGGTTTTTTTGTTGACTTATTAGATTGTTATATAATTATATTAAGTTTATAATATATAATATGAAAAAAATAAATAAAGGTTTTACATTAATAGAATTGCTAGTAGTTATTGCTATAATAGGAATATTATCATCTGTTGTATTATCGAGTCTAAGTACTGCTCGTGTTAAAGGTAGGTCTGCAGCACTTAAGGCAGAAATGGATAGTTTTAAGAAAACAGCTCAACTTTTCTATGATGATAATAACAATTCATATACAGGAATGTTTTCAAATGATCCTACTATTTTAGCACTGGTAGCTACAACAACCACAGATGTTGCAATTCAGAATATATTAATATCTCTAGAACAGAAGTCAGGTAATTTTGCTCTGTATGGTCTTGTGTCTGATAATGCTTACGCACTATATACAAGGTTACCAAGTGCAACCAATCTTGACAGTCTTGATCCTGTAGATATTTGGTGTATTGACAGTGAGGGAAAGTCTGGAAATCCTAGTTCAGTAGCTGTAGATCAATTTACCACTACTCCAGCCAGTGTTTGTTGGTAAAGGATAAACAATTCTCCAATTACATTACAAAATCCTTCGAAAGAGAGGGATTTTTGGTATTAGGTGTAATCTTTACCAAATCTTTATTATTTTTTAATCTTTCCCCCAATCCCCAACTCTCTATACACCAAAGCATTTTTTACTGCTATAATTAGCCTATGAAAAATACTAAAAAAGGATTTACTTTAATTGAGCTTATGGTTTCGATTGCGATTATAGGAATTTTGACTGCCATTATCACCACCAACTTTACTTCAAGCAAAGCCAAATCAAGAGATGCAAAGAGAGTTTCAGATCTTGCGCAGATACAGCTGGCGTTGTCTCTATATTTTGATAAATTTAATTCTTATCCAGGTGTAGGTACTGGTCTTGAAGCTGGTGGTGTAACAAGCGGGGCAACTTCTCCTTACAACAGTATTCCTTTTAGTAACTACATTGCTGTGATACCAAAAGATCCAAATGGAACTGTGTATTCGTATGTGGTAGATGGATCTAAAACAGACTATATTTTGAGGGCCACTTTAGAAACCAACTCCACAGCTCTTAGTGATGATATTGATAATACAAATAGACCATCGTGGGCAACAACTGTTTCCTTTGGTGGAGGTAGTGGAATACCTTGCGATGATACTTCTACACCGCTTTACTATTGCGTATCCCCAAGATAATGCCAAGTATATTTTTAATTTTTTCATTTGCACTCGGAACCATCATAGGAAGCTTTTTAAATGTTGTAGCTTTTAGATACAACACCGGCATGACCTTGAACGGTCGATCAAAATGCTTTTCTTGTGGACATGGTTTGCATTGGCATGAACTTATCCCTATCTTTAGTTTCTTTTTGCAAAAAGGTAAATGTAAAAAGTGCAAAAGTAAAATCTCTTGGCAATATCCACTGATCGAGGTTACAGCCGGACTTATATTCCTGATGATCTTTTTTTATTTTCCACCAGTATCAGTACAAGCAAGTGTTGATACTATCTTCTATCTACTCATAACTTGTATACTTCTAGTAATAACGGTTTACGATATAAAACATAAGATCATTCCAGATCCACTAGTCTATACTTTTGCGATTGTAGCTTTTGCCAAACTTTTCATCTCTCCAGAATTTTCTTTTGTCATACCAGAGACCATGGCTATGCTAGCAGGACCGATACTGGCCCTACCTTTCGCTTTGATGTGGCTTCTTTCAAAGGGAACTTGGATGGGCTTTGGGGATGCCAAGCTTGTTTTGGGTATAGGCTTTGTTTTGGGACTTATGCCGGGACTTTCGGCTATAGTACTAGCTTTTTGGATAGGGGCAGTGGCTAGTGTTTTGTGGATGTATATAGTTATGAGAAAGTTTAAGTCTCATTATGAAATACCTTTTGGGCCGTATCTTATCCTTGGAATGTATCTAGTTTTATTTTTTGGAATAAATGTTATTGATTTTACAATATGAGAAAAAATAGATTTTTAAAATTTAAAGGCGGCTTCACTATCATAGAGCTTATGATCTGTGTTTTTATCTTTGCTATGATGACGACTTTGCTTCTTGCAAAATACGGTTCTTTCAATACAAATGTCTTACTTACAAACCTCGCTTATGATGTGGCTCTTACCATACGTAATGCTCAATCATACGGGCTCAATGTAAAGAGTTCACCCAATGAAGAAAATAAATTCAACTATGCCTACGGAGTACATATTGCATTGGGTACAGAATTTATCTTTTTTGTGGATACAACTCCCAATGGTCTATATGATGCTAATCTAGGAGAAAAAATTACTTCTACAACTATCAAAAGGGGAATGAGTATAGGTAGAATATGTCCTGGTAGTGCAATATGTTCTTCTTTAAATAGTTATACAGGAGCTGATAGTATGGATATAACTTATAAAAGACCAAATCCAGAAGCTATTATAAAGTCAACTACTGGCGGTGTGACGATTACTCAAACTTCTTTTTCTTCTTCATTTGCTCTTAGAAATAGTTTAAGTACCACATTTCCTGATCTACTTAACTCTATAGATATAGTGGTTAATAAAAATGGCGCAATTTCCATTAAGAAAAAATAATATGAAATATATTTCTCAAAAAAAAGGATTTACTTTGGTGGAAATGATAGTATCATTGGCTGTCTTTATGGTTGTTGCAGTTATTGCTGTCGGTGCTCTTTTAAAAATAACCGATGCTAATAGGAAGTCTCAGGCTTTAAAAACTGCTATCAACAATATAAATTATGCTTTAGATGCTATGTCTCGAGAGATGAGAACGGGGAAGAATATGGTGCTTTATACTAATCCACTGGGTACTCCATATGAACTTCACGGTGGCTCAAATCAGTATGCTGATGGTAATAATACAGGTCTAGATGATGAATGGGTAATGGTTTTTGAATCTACAAAAAGTCCTGCTGGGGGAACTTGTAAATTGAAAATTGGGTATAAATTTGCATCATATACAACTAATAATGATACCTCTAACAAACACACTATTCAAAAAGCTGAGCAGCCTTTAACAGATTCTGATTGTGATGGTCAATTGGGTGATACTCTTGGTTCTGGACCGGAATACGACTTCGTCGACATCCTCTCTCCTGATGTTCAAATCACCAATTCCATTGTCGATGTGGATACTAGCGGAGGTCATGGCAAGGCTTCTTTCTGGTTCAAGGGCTACGCAGGTAAAACTTCGAAGGATAGAACAGACTTCGAAATACAAACAACGGTTTCTCAAAGAAATTAAAAAATTTATGTCACTATTTAACTTAAAAAATAATTCGCAAAATAAAGGTCTTAGAGGCTTCACTTTGGTCGAGACCTTAGTGGCGATTGCTATACTCATGATAGCTATAGCCGGACCGCTTACTATTGCGAGCAAGGGTCTCACTGCTGCGACTTATGCCAAGAATCAAGTGATAGCATCTTTCCTTGCGCAGGATTTGATCGAATATGTCAAAAGCCAGGAGGTCAATCTGGGATTCGATAACTTTCTCTCGCAGTTTGATGAGGGAAGTATAGCCTGTACCTTTGAAGCAGATGAGTGTAATATCGACACTACAGATAGTGCCGCGAATCTCGATAGAGACAATGACGGACAACTCTACTTTTCTCCTGCCGGGGGTTATAGACCATCCGCTAGTGGCGCCACAATATCTCCTTTCCGTAGAATATTTTTTATAAGCAATCCAGACGGCTCTACCCTCACAGATCTAAATACCGATCAGATAAAGATCACGGTAAAGATTTTTTGGAGTACAGGAATACTCGACAATGAGCTGGTTTTCGAAAGTTATTTATTTGATGTATTGAAATAGAGTATGAAAATGATTAAATTTAATTTAAAAACAATGATGAATAAAGGCTATACACTTCTTTTTGCGGTTCTAGTTTCATCTATTGTCTTGTCTATCGGTATTTCTATTTTGACAATTAGTAAAAAAGAAGTTTTGCTCGCTTCATCCGCTAGAGACTCCATGCTCGCCTTCTATTCTGCAGATAGTGGAATGGAATGTGTGAGATATTGGGATGTGAGAGGTACCATTTCTTCAAGTACCGCATCCGCACCTCAATCTTGCGCTGATACTGCTGATCTTCAGCTCGATAGTGCTGGCTTTCACGAATATACTTCAAAGGTCTGGACTGCTTCTTCCTCTCTCAAGCTTGGTAATAGTGGACAATGTGCTGTAGTTACAGTTCAGAAGACCTATGGTGCCGACGCTGCTCTGGGACGACAGACTATAAAGACAACTATAGACTCCAGAGGCTACAATATAGGCTGGGACAATGCTACTTCCAAATGCAATACTCCAAGTCCTCGCAGAGTAGAACGTGGCTTGAGATTGGTCTATTAAATGATATTATCAGTGGATGAAAGAGTCTACAAAAAGGTCTATAGATGATCGCCTAAAGAAGATCAAAGAGTTGCTTAATAAGCATCGGTATTTGTATCATGTCTTAGATAAGCCAGAAATTTCTGATGAAGCTTATGACTCACTTTTTAAAGAACTTGAAGCCATAGAAAGTGAATATCCAGAATCTATCACTTTCGATAGTCCTACACAGAGAGTTGGTGCAGAGCCTTTGAAAGAATTTAAAAAAGTAACACATGCCTTGCAACAATGGTCTTTTGACGATGTCTTTGATTTTGAAGAATTAAAAAAATGGGAGGAGAAGATCAATAATTTTGTCAGAAAGGCGGGTCTAGAAAATGAAAAAATAGAATATTGTTGCGAATTAAAAATCGATGGACTCAAGATAATTTTGACTTATGAAAATGGAAAGCTCATACAAGGGGCAACACGTGGAGATGGAGTAATCGGCGAAGATGTTACTCATAATATCAAAACCATTCAAAGTATCCCGCTTTCACTTAAAGAAGAGATCGACATAATCGCGGTAGGGGAAGTCTGGCTTAGCAAGAAAAATTTAAAAAATATAAATGAAGAAAGGGCTTCAGCTGGTGAAGCTATATATGCCAATACTCGCAACCTTGCCGCTGGCTCTTTGCGTCAGCTAGACCCCAAGATGACGGCTTCAAGAAACTTGGATTCTTTTATTTATGATATCGATAAGGTAGATGAAAAAGATAAGCCCACTACTCAAGCGGGGGAGATCGATCTGCTTGCCGATCTTGGATTTAAGACAAACAGTCATACCAAGGTTGCTAGTTCTATAGAAGAAATCCAAGACTTCTATAATGAATGGGCAGAGAAAAAAAATACGCTCGAATACGAGCTAGACGGCATTGTCATAAAGATAAATTTTGTAAAGGTGCAACAAGCGCTGGGTTATACTGGGAAATCTCCACGTTGGGGTGTAGCTTACAAATTCCCCGCAATGCAGGTGACCACAACCGTTCTGGATATTGTTTTGCAGATCGGTAGAACAGGGGTAGTGACACCAGTTGCGCATTTGCAACCTGTGTCTGTAGCGGGTTCGGTGGTTTCTAGGGCGACTTTACATAATGAAGACGAGATCAAGAGATTGGATATTAGAATTGGGGATACGGTGATATTGCAAAAAGCTGGAGATGTCATACCAGATATTGTCTCGGTGGTCAAAGAATTGAGACCCACAAAGTCTAAGCCATATGTTTTTCCAACCCATGTCTCTGCTTGTGGTGGAGATGGAAGCATAGAGAGAATCCCTGGTGAAGCAGCCTGGAGATGCGTCTCTCGAGACTCTTTCGAGCAACAGAAAAGAAAGTTTTATTATTTTGTCTCAAAGAAATGTTTTAATATCGATGGCCTTGGTCCAAAGATTCTCGATGTGCTTCTAGAACAGAACCTCATTTCCTCCTTTGATGATATTTTCTCTTTGAAGAAGGGGGATCTATTGCCTCTGCCTCGCTTTGCAGAAAAGTCTATCGACAATCTCTTGGCTTCTATAGAAAAATCCAGAAAGGTTAGCTTACCAAGATTCATTGCCTCGCTCTCCATACCGCAAGTTGGTGAGGAAACTGCCTATGATATAGCCGAAAACTTCGGATCGATGGAGAAAATCCAAATGGCTAAGTATGAAGAAATAGAGTCGATATATGGCGTAGGGCCTATTGTAGCAAAGTCAGTCTATGAATGGTTTCATGATAATGAAAATAAAAAGTTGATAAAGAATTTATTGAAACAAGTTGAAATTGAGCAAGTTAAAAAAGGAGATAGTTCGTCTTTGAAATTGAAAGGTAAATCTTTTGTATTCACTGGAACTATGAAAATGGATAGGGTGGAAGCTCAAGAAATAGTGCGAAAGCTTGGTGGGGAGGTCATGAGTGCTGTCTCTTCTAAGACTTCCTATGTAGTTTCTGGCGAAAACGCTGGTTCAAAATTGGAGAAGGCGCGAGAGTTGGGGGTGGAGGTGATCAATGAGGAGAGGTTTTTGGAAATGGTGAAGTAGTGGGGTTTATGATAAAATCAATTTTATGATCACATCTACCGAAATAGAAAAATTGGCAAACCTTGCGCGTATCAAGCTTGCTCCAGAGGAAAAAGAAGGTCTGACCAAGGAGATTGGTTCTATTTTGACTTATATTGATGAAATAAAAAAAGCAACGATAGGTTCAGACTATACGCCTTTAGCTGGGTCTTTGAGAAACGTTTTTAGAGAAGATATTGCTAAACCTATTTTACCAGAAGATAAAGATAGAATTTTAAACGAAGCTCCGGATCGCGAAGGAGATTTTATTGCTGTTAAGAAAATAATCGCTCAAGATTAAAAAATTAAAATTATACCCATGATCGACTTGTCTACATTAACAATTAAAAAAGCTCACGAAGCTTTGAAAAAAGGTGAATATTCTTGTGTAGAACTGACACAAAGATATCTTGAAGAAATAGAAAAGCAAAATAAAGAAATAAACGCCTATCTCGAAGTTTTTCCCGATGCTATTAGACAAGCCGAAGAAGCCGATAAAAGATTTAAAGATGGCACTGCTACTATCCTTACTGGAATCCCTTTTGCTATCAAAGATAATATTTTAATAAAGGGTAGAATCGCGAGCTCGGCCTCAAAGATTTTGGAAAATTATCACGCAAGTTATGATGCAACTGTTATAGAAAAACTGAGGGTGGCAGGTGTCGTTTTTTTGGGTAGAACCAATATGGATGAATTTGCAATGGGAGGGTCTACAGAAAACTCTGCTTTTGGAGTTACAAAAAATCCTCATGACACATCAAGGGTGGCGGGTGGATCTTCAGGTGGATCATCTGCGGCTATGGCTATGAATGGAGCATTGGCAAGTCTAGGATCTGATACTGGAGGGTCTGTACGTCAACCTGCTAGTTTCTGTGGTCTTGTGGGTCTAAAGCCAACATACGGCGCAGTCTCTCGTTATGGTGTGATGTCTATGGGATCTTCTTTGGATCAGATAGGTCCTTTCGGTAAAACTGTAACTGATACAGAAATTATCTTCGATGCTATCTCCGGGCAAGACATAAAAGATAGCACGACTACTCCAAAAGAAACCTTTCAATTGAAAAATTATGACAAAAAACCTGTGATCGGTGTACCTAGGGATTTTTTTAAAGGAGATGGGATAGATAAAGATGTGATTTTAAATTTTAATGAATCTGTAGAAAAATTAAAAACACTTGGATACGAAATCAAAGATATTTCTTTGCCAAATATTTCATATTCCTTACCTGCCTATTATGTGATTATGCCAGCTGAAGTTTCTTCAAACCTAGCACGCTTCGATGGTATGCGTTTTGGTCTTCATAAGGATGGCAAAGATGGCATAGACGATTATTTTGAAACTCGAGGAATAGGTTTCGGCAAAGAGGTTAGAAGAAGAATTTTACTAGGAACTTATGTGCTTTCGTCAGGGTATTATGATGCATATTACAATCGTGCAAATACTGTTAGAAATATTATCACCGATGACTTCGTGAAAGCTTTTGAAAATGTTGATATAATACTAACACCTACAACTCCTGCGCCAGCATTCAAGATAGGTGAGAAAACTTCCGATCCTGTAGCAATGTATCTTGAGGATATATTTACTGTAACTGCCAACCTTACTGGTATGCCAGCCATTTCTATTCCTTCTGGTTTCAGTGAAGTTTCAGAAAAAAAGCTTCCACTAGGGATACAGATGACTGGCCGCCACGGAGAAGAGAAAACTTTATTTGATGTAGGTAAAGAATTTTTGGGAGAAAAGTAGAGAAATAAAGAGAAAAATAAAAAATGCAAGACACACCAATAGAAGTTATAACAACCCCCACTATCGATATCCAATCTTATCTAGAAATAGCGATCAACTTTTTTGTTGGCCATTTCCCTAGTTTTATAAATTTTCTAAAATCTACTATAGGTATTTTAATCGGCGTTTCTATACCGCTCTCCGTTATCCTATTTATAGGGATTATTATTGCCGTTGAAGGTCTCAAGTCAATTAGAAAAAAGGAGGAGAAAGCCTTAAGTGCAAAAGTTGATATGGGTTATGAAGAAAAAGCAAAGGGTAATCATGATATGGCTAATAAATGGCAAAATGTTTTGACACACGTAGAATCCGTTAATCCCAATGATTGGAGGCAAGCGATAATCGAAGCGGATATTTTACTTGGAGAAGTGCTAACACATCTTGGATATAGAGGAGAGGGTATCGGAGAGCAATTAAAAAGGGCAAATAAGGCTGATTTTGTAACCCTAAATGATGCTTGGGAGGCTCATAAAGTTCGAAATGAAATTGCTCACAGTGGCTCAGATTTTCCTCTTACCCAGATCGAGGCTCGACAAGTCATCCATAAATACCGCAAGGTTTTCGAGGAGTTTTTCTATATTTAATTTGATTTTAAATTGCACATCACATTTGCGCATCTTACTACTTGTGTGTTAATATGGTTATCTATAGCGGGGTAGAGTAACAGTAGCTCGTCAGGCTCATAACCTGAAGATTGTCGGTGCAATTCCGACCTCCGCAACAATCAAGAGGTGCTATTGACTTATATTGCATGATATGTTATACTATGTGGGTAGTACCTTTACATAGTGAACTTTGTTACAGCTTTAAGGGCATTTGCCTGTGCTTTTGAAGCTGTAACAAAACGTTTCAGCAAACAAAACAAAGGAAAAAGTTATGAAATTAAGTTCTGATGCAGTTGCATTCCTCCAGATGACGCAGGTTGCCTTAACAAATATTGCTACTAAATATCTCAGTTGTTTTGACAACACAACAGAGAAACAGTTAGCGGAGGCAAAAATTGCCGGGATGATTGTCGGAGAGACGGAATTGTTTTTTGAAGAAAGAGGTTTGGTTCAAAGAGAGAAAGTCGGTTGTATTGAATTTAGGGGCTTCACCCTTAAAGGACAATTGATGAATGGAAACTCTTTTGAATCATACGGGTTTGTAGGTAGGAAGCATGGGAAAGAAAGATGGTGCTCACTTGGAGTCAGTATTAAAATCACTGATCACGAGTTAGAGGAATCTTTAGCAAGTGGTGCTTTCATTGTTGGGGGTAATCCTAATGATGATCATCATACTTTTCTAAGTTATTGTGATGAAGAAGTTCCTTTTCGTCTTTGTCAGATGGCAAATGAGAAGAGGAGGGATTTTGTCCAATGGCTTCTAGAGTGTGAAAATTAGTAGGTTAATATGCACCATCGTTAGTTAAGTTAATTGTCGGTGTGAGTGTTTTTGTACTTTGTTTCGGTTACTTGAAATGGAAGTTCACTTTTGTGAATAGGAAAAAAGAAAGTAACCGCGCAGTCTGCAAAGATCGTGCGGTTTAATTTTGTCTATTTATATACTCATGATATAGTGTCATATAACATGAATTCTAAAAGACACTTATTAAATAAAGTTATACAAGATAGAAAAACTGGAATGTCTCTGGGTGATCTGTCTAAGAAGTATAAGATTTCTAAAAGCACCGTTAGCTTATGGTGTAATGATATTAAACTTTCAAATAAAGTAAAACTCCTCATAAAAGAAAACTGGCTTATAAAAACTACTTCAGCACGTGCGAAAGGTACAATCAAAATTAAGCAGAAAAGAATAGATAGTATAGAAAGGGAATATATAGAAGCAAAGAAAATAATTAATACTTTAAGTGACAGAGACCTATTGATCATGGGTGCTGCTCTGTATTGGGCAGAAGGTAGTAAAAAGGAAACAGGATCAGGATTCAGCTTTATAAATTCAGACCCTCTTATGATTAAGATTATGTATAAATGGTTGATAAAGATTATGAATATCAAAAAAGATCAATTAACCATTAACTTAGCCATAAATATAGTTCACAAAGAAAGAGAAAAAGAAATATTGAAATTTTGGTCAAATCTGCTAGACTTCAACTTGGGAGCTTTTGGTAATACCACTTTCATAAAGACACCCCATTTGAGGATGTATGATAATCATACAAACTATTTTGGTATGTTGCGTATCAAAGTTAAATCAAGTTCTTGGTTGAGAAGAAGAATTTTGGGTATGATCAAAGTTTTTACCAAAGAAGCCGACGTAGCTCAGGTGGCTAGAGCATCGCACTCATAAAGCGAAGGTCCCTGGTTCGAGTCCAGGCGTCGGCACATTTAATCAAAGACGCTTTGAAATTATACAGAATTATGTATAATAGATCCTATTGCGATCGTAGCTCAACTGGTTAGAGCACCCGCCTGTCACGTGGGAGGTTACGGGTTCGAGCCCCGCCGATCGCGCAGAGAATTAGACAAAGGGACTTCGAGAGAGGTTCTTTTTCTGTATTTGATTAACTTCAATAAATAGACTATTCTTACCTCTGTGCCGTTGTAGCTGTTTTGGTAGTTAAACCTGATGGAGTGTGCCGTTGTAGCTGTTTTGGTAGTTAAACCTGATGGAGTGTGCCGTTGTAGCT
>CAZLCD010000004.1:0-42094 GCA_964558375.1 uncultured Candidatus Saccharibacteria bacterium
CTCTCTTTTGATTGTAAATTTTTTGATGATTTTGCTCATATATTTTTTAAATTAAAACTTTCTCTTGTATGAATATATTATAAGTGAACAATCGTTCACCTGCAAGAAAAAAGTGGGGATAACTAGTTAAATAACGAGCACTGCCATACCTAAACTTGAGGTTTCAATTTGCAACCTCAAGTTTTCAATCCTTCTCCCCCTTCAAAATAATCCTTTCATCGAAACCTCCCTTCTCTTCTCTTTTCTGTAGCCGAATTACTTCAACATCTTTATACTCAGAAAGTTTTTTTAAGGATTCGATCACTTCTATAACATCAGCCAACTCTTCTGGATCACCAACTTCCGAAAATTCTACAATCTCTTCTCCTAGTTTTTTTATAAGTTCAGTTTTATATTCTTCTGTAGAGGCGATTCTTTTTTCATAACTAATACCCTTCTTGTCCAAAATTTCTGGAATTTTATCTCTGACAAGTTTGTTGTAAAGCATTATTAATTTAATTAGTCCTTCTACTTCCCCTCCTTCGGCCTCATGAGTGGAAACATCTGCAATTCTCGCAAAGGCTTGTCAGCCAAGAAAGCAAAGAGTCTGTCTCCATAAGCAAAACCAAAAGTAGGAGGCATACCATGCTCAAGCATCTCTACGAATTCATGATCTGGCATCATCGCCTCACTGTCTCCACCCTTTATCAATTCTTCTTGCGCTGTAAACCTGTTCTGTTGATCTATCGGATCATTGAGCTCAGCAAAACCATTGGTCATCTCTGAACCTGCAAGGATAAGCTGAGCGCGGAGAGTAAGCTCAGGATTGTCTGGATGAACTTTCGAAAGTGGAGAGACAAGCTTGGGATGATTGATAAGCCAGACAGGGCCAGCGATCTGTTTTCGACAATATTTCCACAAAGTATCTGTGAGTCTTTCTCTATTTTCACCTACAAAATCTACTTTCAAATCTTTTAATTTTGCCATCATTTCACTTTCACTTGCCTTGAGTACATTCACCCCTGTCATCTTCTCTACAGTTTCTACATAGTCTATCCTTTCCCATTTACCTTCGAGATTAAAGTTGTATCCACGAGAAGTGAAATCCATTTTATCAAAAACTTCTCTGACAACGGTCTTGATCATCTCTTCACTCATAGAAACACCTTCTTCAAAATCTGCAAAGGACCAGTAGAATTCCATACCTGTAAACTCTTGTGTATGATCTGGACTAGATCCTTCATTTCTATATACCCTGCCTATTTCAAAAGTCTTTGGATAACCAGCGGACATAAGACGCTTCTGCCAAAGCTCACCGACAGAAATACGAAGATAGACATCAAGGTCATAGTCATTGTGATGAGTTTTGAAAGGTGTAGCTTCGGCGCCTCCAGTTGTAGTTTCTAGAGTAGGAGTTTCAATTTCCAAAAATCCTTTATCTTTTAAAAATTTTCTTGTAGCATCCCAAAACTTTGACTTTTTTACAAAAAGATCACGAAGCTCTTCATTCATCAAAATATCTAGATAGCGCTTTCGATAACGTTCATCGTCGTTTTTGATACCATGCCATTTTTCAGGTAAAGGCAATAAGGTTTTTGTAGCGATTGTCCAAGACTTTACCAAAAGGCTCTGCTCACCTCTTTGAGTAGTAAAAAATGTTCCAGTTACCGAAATAAAATCTCCGATATCGACAGCATCGACAAAGAGTTTGAATAGCTTTTCTTCTATTTCATCTTTTTTAAAAACTGCTTGGAATTTGCCTCGACCATCGTAGAGTACAGCAAAAAGAATGGCCCCCTGACCTCTGATAGCCATTATTCTTCCAGCAATAGAGACTTCTTTGGCTGACTTTTCGTATTCTTCGAAATTATTTTTTGCATCGAGTAGGCAAAAAGTCCTAGGAACCTTACTTGGATAAGGATTCATTCCTGCCGTCTTTAGAAGCTCTAATTTTGAAAGACGTGTAGATCTGAGCTCTTCGATTGATGCCATATCTAGCTATTCTAACACATTAACTATTCTATAGAAATCAAAGTGTAACTTACCTTGCCTTTGGGTGTACTGAAGGTAAAATTTTCACCTTTTCTTTTGCCGATAAGAGACATACCGAGAGGTGAAATGTTTGAAACTTTTCCGACAGCCATATCTGATTCTTCTGAACCAACGATTTTATAAGTTCTAGCTTCTTTGTCCCCCTCTTTCTGAACTTTGACAGTAGAACCGATAGATGTGACATCTCCATGCTGAGATTCCACAATCTTTGCGGTTTTTACTAGAAACTCTAGCTTTGAGATCCTGTCTTCGACTTCTGCTTGAACTTGACGCGCTTCGTGATATTCGGCATTCTCTGATAAATCCCCCAATTTCTTGGCATATTCTAGATTTTCAGCGACTTGCTTTCTTTTCTCGGAAATCAAATAATTGAGCTCTTTTTTGAATTCTTGCAACTTTTCGTTGGTTAAATATTGTTGTGAATCTGACATAATGATTTTATATAATCGATAAGCTTTTGTAAGGCTTATACTATAACTTATTTTATAATTTTATTCAATCTTATTGGTACCTTCTATAAGCTTAGGCCTACCATCGTCTACAGTCTCCGTAGAACTAGCCTGAGGATTTATGTAGGGTATATCCGGCTCATTGTTTGGATCTTCTACTTCAGGATCTGTCTCTACTGGATCAAGCGAAACAGTGGTCGATACAGAATCATCCACAGTCTCCACAATATCAGCAATCTGACTGTTGTAATTGTTAGCGCTAGTGCTTGTATTAGAATTATTTACTGAATTTTGTATTTGATTCAAATAAGTCTTTACCAAGAAAGCGTCGTCAACCGTGCTATCCACAAGGTCAGAGACATTTTCTCCAGACTCTTTGTAATCAGAAAGCCTACTTTGCCAAGATTGAAGGAGATCATCTATGTCTTCATATTTAGAATTTATGTTCTCCTGTAATTCGTCTGTCAGAGTCTCATCAGAATTGACTTGCTTGAGTATATTTTCTAGATTTTCTCTGGCAAAGTCTATATTTGAGTCAATTTTTTCGATACGCATAGCAACCACCTTGTCGACTGGTCCAGGTTTTACTGACGAATTATCTTTAGGGTCATTTTGGGAATAGAAGTAATAGCCAGTAGCCAAAGCGATGATCGCTATAATCACAATAGAGATAGTTAGTGCTGCGCCTTTTTTATATTTATTCATTTAAATTAATTTAAATTACTATTTGTAGTACTTTCTCTTAAATGATTTTTATTTTTCAAAAAACATGCATCACAGCAAAGGATTTTCTTCGAAGGTCTTGTACTATCATCAGAGCAATAATTCTCGGTTTCTTTTGAGCAGAATAGACACTTACCTATAATAGTCTTGTTTGGAATTTTCTCCACATCGGTAGTCATACGATTGTCAAAAACAAACAATGTTCCTTTGAAATTCTTACCTGGATACTCTTTCATATAAGTATGTATACCGTCTTTCAATTGATATAGATTGGAAAATCCAGAACCTTTCAGTAGACAAGTGGCTTTTTCACAACGTATACCGCCAGTACAGACAGCCACGATTTTTTTGTCTTTAATCTTCGATAATTCTGCTATTTTACCAGGCAAATCACGAAAATTAGAAAGTTTGGGGTCTATAGTCCTTTCAAACTTACCACTGGCTATTTCATAGTCATTTCGAAGATCGAGTACAACAAAATCTTCATTATTCTCATACCATTTTTCCAAATCTTGTGATGATAGTTCGGTAGCTGTCTCTTTTTTTATATCAAATTTACCAGCACCAAGCTTCACCACTTCATCTCTTACCTTGATACTTAGTCGAGTGAAAGCTTTGCCATTACCAAGACTTTCTTTTATAGGCATATCAGAAAAAGCAGGGTCTTTCTTTAGAAAATCTTTATAGGCTTCTATGCTTTCTCTATTTCCTTCGAAGGTACCATTTATCCCCTCTTCCGCAACTATCATTCTACCCAAAATACCCAATTCTTTACACTTTTCCTTATGAGCAATTACAAAACTCTCTGGATTTGAGATATTTATGAATTTATAGAATAGAATTACAATAAAATCATTCATTATTGAGTTGAGACTAGTCTTAGGACTAAGATAGATGCTTTGAAACAAGCTTTGTCATTTCGAACATGCTAACAGTTTCTTTACCTCCAAAAACCTTCTTGAGGGCCGCATCAGCATTTATATTGCGCTTATTCTTTGGATCTTGTAGATTATTGGCTTTGATATAAACCCAGATGTTCTTTACTACTTCTGATCTAGGCATAGGACCCTTACCCACTACAGGAGCTAAGTCTGCACTAATATTCATCGGCTTCATAAATGCTGAATTGGTTTTTGTCATATTTTTATTTTTTATAATATGCGTTTATTATAGCACTGAATAGTATTTACAACAAATAGCGAGTCCGTGTTACAATATATGTATAGTTTTTATTATTTAATTAATTTTAATATTTATGATGATGAATTTTTCGGGAATTATGGTTGGAGTTTTCCCGCTAGAAATATTTTTGATGTCTTTATCTGGAATATTTTATATATTTTGTGCCGCGTTTCTTTGGAAGCCTTACAGAAAAGAAGGTAACGAACTTATCGGTGCACTTTTCTTTTTTCTTGTTTATCAAGCTCTAAATATGTTCTTTATGGGAGTAGAAATGTATACTCACAATATAGTGTACAGCAATATCGCTAGCCTCGCTGTTTTTGTCGGATCTGTCTATATGTTGAAATTCCCTTTCAGTTCTTTTTCAAAGAGAACAAGAGATAGTCTTTTTATTCTTTCATTGATTGTCGCTTTAGGTGTTTATCTTTGGTTTATGCAGACAATGGAGAGACAGATGGAACTTATGCATTTTATCTTGTGGTATGACCTTATTATCAACGGTATTGTGGTTGGAGGATTTATGCTTATGCTCGGATTTTCTGCTAAAGAGAAGTGGTTTAGAGTTAAAGCTCTTGGAGGAGGTTCTGGGATAGTGACATGCTGTATAGTGGCAAACAGTGCAATGTTAAGCGGTGCCCTTATCACAAGCTCTGTCTTTGGTTTTATTGCTCCAGTTCTTATACTAGGATCATTAGCATTCGCTCGTAAGAATCAAGCACGAGTATAATATGCATGAACTAGTAGAAAAGATAATTTTCTATTTACTTGGCGCAGTTGTCGGAACTGTGGCGGGTTTTATATTGTTGTCTTTCGATATAATGTATATAGACAACAAGGATCCTCTACTTATTATAACCATCACTTCTCTTATTGGTATTATCGTTTATATGATAGTCCATGAATATCGTACAGAAAAGTCTGTTAAGAGAAGCAATAAGGTGCGCAATGCCACAGTCGCGCTTATTACTCATGAAATGAGGACTGGCCTTACATCAACTAGTTGGGGTATTCAGCTTATATTACAGAATTACAGCAACAACATTACCGAGACAGATAGAAAGATGTTGCAAAACATTATCAATTCCATACAAACCACAGTAACTCATTCCATCAACCTGCTTGATGTAAGTCTTTTGGATATCGGTAAGTTGACCATTGCTTTGAAATGGGTCAAGCTCGGCGAAGTTCAAGATATCTTTGAAGGAATATTGGAAAAATATTCATACGGCGTTAAGGAAAAAAACATTGTTCTGCAAACCAAGGTCAAACTAGACCCCAAGAAAGAAGCTGAGGTGGATACTGTTCGCTTGCGCATTATACTAGAAAATCTACTGGAAAACTCTATGCAGTATGCTCGTGGTGGAGAAATTAAAGTTGACATAGAAAATACAGACGAATCCATGAATATAGTGGTAAGTGATAATGGTATCGGTATACCAATAGAAGAACAGGAGAAAATCTTTGAGGAATTCTACCGAGCAAGCAATGCTCGCGACAAGGTAAGTAGTGGTAGTGGTATAGGGCTTTTTATGTGTGATCAGTATGTCAAAGCTCATCATGGAACCATGCGTTTTGAATCCAAAGAAAACGTTGGTACTACTTTCTATATATCTATCCCCCTCAAGACAAGTGCGAACGTAAATGAGTTTCTAAATAAAATATAGGGCAGATCTACTGACCAAACATAACAAAACCCAAAATCTTTTCTGTATCTTTTTCTCTTTCTCCAAAGTCAGAGCGTAGTACTATTATTGCCAGGGGTTGATTGTTGATCTCCTCCATTTCCTTAAATAAGGAAACCATGCTTTCTTTGGCTTCATTTGTTCTACCTGTTTTGCCACCAATAAAGCCAGAATAATAGACATATGGATTGATATTCTTAAAATGATGCGCTCCATGTTCAGTCGTTGTAGCAAAGACTATCTCTTTTGTATTGGATATTTTCAATAGATCGCTTTCATTCTCATAGAGATACCTAGCTAGAGTAAATAGATCTGAGGCATTGGAAATATTCGCAGAGCTTAGTCCACTTGGGTCTTTGAACTGAGTCTTATACATACCTATTTCTTGCGCAAAGGCATTCATTTCCACAATGAATACCTCTTCACCATATACTTCCGCAAACGCTTTGGCTACATCGTTACTCGACTCTAGAAGAAGTGGATAGAGTAATTCTTCAGCTGTCCACTTTTCATTCAATACGAGCTGTCCGGCATCACCGTATGTATCTAGGGCGCTTTGGGTAATAGTCACTATCCTTTCTGGACCTAGTAGATATTTTGCTACAAGAGAAGTATAGAGCTTACTTACAGAAGCGATAGGGAAAACTTTATCTGGATTAAAACTCTTATATATCTCTCCGGTTTTAAGATTACCTATGAGGTAAGCTTCGGCTGAAATGTCGGACTTTGTTGATGGATGCGCTTGTATGATGGTTTCTGCTTTGGGTTTATCTATTGTATCTTTTTCTGTTATCTCTTTTATTAGGATATTTTTGTCTATATCTTCGATGGGTTTTAGTGTCGGTATTGAACTAATTATTTGGGCTTCATTACTTCTGCTTTTATTGTATTTAATCTCTTTCGATTTTTCTATAGACCATATAATAGAAGAAGCAATGAGGATGGAGCAGCAGATTGCCAGAATAAACTTATGTAATTTCATTGCCTACAATTATAACATTATCTAAGCACATTGATATCTGCGGTTATTTCTCCTACGGCACTTACGGTTATCCGACCTTGATTATCTTCAAAAACTGAATACTGAGTATCGTAGTCGCCAGAGTTGGTGAAGTGTGCACCGGTTGCGCTTGGATCAAATGGCAGAGAGGAAATATAGTTCGGAATCAGACAAGGAGCTATGGTGTCAGTTGAGGAATTGTACTTTATAACTGTACTGGTAGCTGGTATATCGAAACTAGCGCATTTAAATATCCCCTTATTTTCAGCGATGTTTTGACTTATGGCATTGAGTATTGCTGTAACATTACTTATTCTCTGAGAATCTCTGGCGATCTTAAACTGCCTTCCCGGATTTATAGCCACAAGCACTACAGCTGCCAAAACCGCGATAATTCCTATCACCACTAGGATTTCAATCAATGTAAATCCGCTGTTTTTGCTATTTCTTTTATTGTCTTTGTTTATTTTCTTCATATTTTTAATAATTAATTAATAATAATTAATATTTTAAACAATCGAGATTAAGAAAAGATAAAGAAAAAATAAAGATTTGATAAAGATTTTGTTTACATCATTCTATTTTGATAATTTCAATATGGTCGTCAAAAAGTCTAATGTTTGCAAGGCGATTTGTGATAATATTTTTGTAATTTCCACGCACATGAATTGTTTTTTCATTGCCCGAGCTTTGTATGGTATCTATTGAACAGAAAAGCTCTGGAAATTCCCTTGATTTACTAAGATCGAAGAAAAAATCATGCGAAAAAGACAGTATAGCCTGATCTATACAACTATAAGCTGCATAGTAGCTCCTTAGTCTGTATTCTTTGAGCCGAGCTTGATCAAAAAAGTGCCCAGACTCTATATATTGCATCGCCGAAAAAGCTAGAGTGAGGCTAGATATAGAAATTACCAAAATAAATGCAGCAAAGCCTCTGTTTGTTTTATTCATGAAAATTTATTATTAATAAATCGTATTCTTCTTCTGAAAAAACTTTGGAATTGATTTTAAATTGTAAAAAATTCATAATTGAAGAAAATATACCCAGCATAATAATAGATAGCAGAGCGGTATACAAAATTGTTTCTATTAAAGTGAAGCCTTGGTTTTTCATATTTTATTTTTAATTATTTTGACTATATACAGATAAGCCCTTTTCATCTCCTGTAGCAAAGTACAGACTCGACCAATCACAAGAAATGGCTACGGGACTAGAGCGCAAAGGCATGGTGTATTTCCTGCCTTGCAATCCCCTATCCCATACTTGAAATTCCTTTCCTGGATCATGAGTTATAAGAAAAATATCTTTAGGCTTTAAGATAATTCCGTAAACTCCACCTGGTATATCTACAGAATTCATTGAACCCATAACCGTACTTGAAGAAAAAACAAATGCTTCGTGATTGGAAGTTCTATTAATACCACCAACCGTCCTTCCCAAGCCCAAGCCATCTTCAAAAATATCTATAACCTTTCCCTGTTGTGTCTGCCAGCCACTAGAGGTGAAGGTGTTTTTGAGAATTGGATTTGTCTTGTCGCTAATATCGATGATGGTCATTTGGTTTTGATCTGAAGTGGCGAGATATGCTTTATTTTCATGTACAAAAATATCGTTGATAAGTGTATCTGTCTCAAAGGAGCCGACCACGGTAGGGTTAAGCGGATCTTCTACATTAATAATCTGCAATTCCCTACCATCCCATTTATTTGTGCCAAGATAGATGAATTTTTCCTTATAAAATATTGCGCTAGCTAGAGGAGGTGTGGTAGAAGCTTCGGGTAAAGGCAGTTTTAATTGAGAAACTAAATGCGGATGATGGCGATCATGTATATCGATAATTTGCAATTGAGAAACCGAAGCGATATTTGCAACATAAGCGTATGGACCGGCAACCGCAAGCGAAGCAAGCCCTGGACCGGTGTTTAGAGAAGAGATTGTAATAGGGTTTGATGGATCAGTGGCATCGATAATAAAAAAGTCCGCACGACTTTGTATAGAAGAATCAGCAGTGATATAGGCAAAGGAATTGCGCACTTCTATATCTGTGCTTCTATTGCCCGACCCTAAGGAGACACCTTGTTCGTATAGAGAAAAGTTTGAATTATCGAAATCAAGTCTTGGCCAACATGAAGACCCTCCCCAAGCTTTATCTGCATAAGAATAAGTGATAGCAAGTGGTCCGCTTTTGACCAAAAGAGAATCATTGCCGTATTTTGAAAAAGTTATATTTTGATCAACACTGCCATCTTCAATATAATCGTCGAGAGAGGGCACACTTTCTTTTAAAATTTCTAAATTTTGTATCGATAGAACCTTTAAGGCATTCATTGAGGAATGCAAATAATATGTAGAAAGAGTGAATATAGTAAAGAGAGTTATAGCGATCATGGCTTCAAAGATTAGGAAGCCCCGACCGCATTGCTCTTTTTTATTTTCCGAGATGATTGGTGATTTCATATATTGGTAAAATAATTGATAAAGCGATAGTACCAACAATAAGTCCCATAGTGATCATAAGGGCTGGCTCTATAAGCGAAGAAAATCTTTTTAAAAAATTCTCGACATCAGCCTCAAATATCTTGGCGCAGTGACCGAGCATCACTCCCAAAGATCCAGTGCGCTCTCCCACAGAGCACATCTCGATCATGATTTTGGGAAAAATATCTGCTGAAGAAGAGATGCTTTGATTGAAAGAAATTCCTTGTATGGATTCTCTGTGCAAGGTGTCGAAAGCTTTTTTGAAAAAGATATTGTCGACTGAACTCTTTGCAAAAAGATGAAAGTCCGGCAGAGAAATTCCTGAAGATAGAAGCATTTCTCCGGCACCGCAAACGGATGATAGTATTCTCAGTTTTATATAGGATTTCAAAATAGGTATTGATATAAGCAGGCGGTCGATAAGGCTTCTTATACATGAACTTTTCTTCAAAGATATGAAGGCGGTGACAGATAGAGTAACGATAGCCACAATTATATAAAGCCAATAATTGCTTATAATTTCATAGGTAATCTTGACCATACGGGTAATGAGGGGCAATTTGATATTGAGACTAGATAGCAGTGGCAAAATCTTTGGAAAAATATACATTATGAGAAAAATAGTCATAGCGATAGTGGTAAAAAATATAAAAACTGGATAGATAAGTATGCCGATTATTTTGCTTTTGAGCTCTGCCCTCTTTTCTAGATTTTTATAAATTTGATCTAAAGCCAAAACCAAGGAACCTGAATATTCCCCACTTTTAATCAAAGAAATGAGAAGAGGGTCAAATTTTGCATTGGAATTTGAAAGACTTTTTGAAAGAGAGATGCCCTTTGTGCAATCTAGAAGAAGCTCTTTCCAAATCTCTTTTCTTTTTTTTGAACTATCCATTTCTACAATAATTCTTAAGGATTCGGACATAGAAATATTGGAATCGATAAGCAAAGATAGTTTTTTGCTAAAAAAAATTTGATCTGTGAGTGAGATTGAATATTTCATTGATTCTTTTTATTTAATTTAAATTAATCATGCAAAACTCTAAGCACCTCCTCTTTTGTGGTCAGGCCTTTGTAAACTTTTTCCATGCCATCTTCATACATAGTGATCATTCCCTTACTTCTTACATAATGCATAAAATCCTTTATAGGAACTTTTGACATAATATAGGCTCTTATCTCTTCATCTATCATTAAGGTCTCTGAAACCACCGTCCTACCCCTATAGCCATGTGAATTGCAGGCTATACATCCTATTCCTTCACATTCTCTACAGATTTTACGAACCAACCTTTGAGCTATAACAAGCGAAAGTGTTGAGGCTAGTAAATATGGATCGATTTTCATATCGAGCAAACGTGGAATCGCTCCGAGCGCGGAGCTTGTATGCAGGGTTGATAAGAGTAAATGCCCTGTCAAAGAAATATTTGTAGCGATCTGTGCTGTTTCTTGATCTCGAATCTCTCCAACCATGATAATATCTGGATCTTGCCTGACTATTGATCGAAGACCATTGGCGAAATTGATGCCATGCCTATTGTGAACTTGTATTTGCCTTACATTTGGAATGGAATATTCTATAGGATCTTCGATAGTGATAATGGAATTGCTGCTTCCAGACAAAGAAGAGATGAGGGTATATAAAGTGGAAGTTTTGCCAGAGCCTGTCGGACCTGTAACCAAAATCATCCCTTGATGATAGGCGACGCATCTCTTTATGCGATCGATATCGTATTCTGAAAAACCAAGCTTATCGAGCGTCATGGCATTTGAATTGTTTTTGAGTATTCTAAGTACAGCATTTTCTCCATGATGTGTCGGGATAATAGAAATGCGAATATCACAATCACATATCCCCTGAGCAAACTTGAATCGCCCATCTTGTGGTGCAAAATGTATATCGGTTCGAAGACCTGAAAGGACTTTTAGTCTAGCGATCAATTCTTGATGAGATTCGCCAGATAGAGTGTCTTTGTAGGTAAGTATGCCGTCGATTCTAAATCTGACAATAATACCCTCTGGAGACGGATCTATATGAATATCCGAAGCATTCATATGATAGCCGTAGCTAATAATAGAATCCGCAAGTTCGACTATGGATCGAATATCATGAAGAACTATTTCGTTATTTGGAATTAAATATTTTTTGTCTGGCATGTAAATAAGATATCAAACGGAGATTAAGAAAAGATAAAGAAAAAATAAAGATTTGATAAAGATCGAAAAAAGTTGTGGATAATTTGAAAAAAATAGTCAGAAAATAGCCCATACAAGCCATTTTTGCTTTAATCTTTTTTCTGTTGTATATTATTGTTTGGCTGTTCTTCTTCGTGTGAAGAGGGTTTAAATAGCTAAAACAGGAACAATCAAACAATAGGTTTCATGGCAAAAAAATCAGCATCTCTTAAATCAGCATCTCTTATCGGGCCGCTCTCAGTTGGAAAAGGCTTTGCAATGTGTAAGCTAGGTGAAGAATTTCCTAATTTTGGGAGAGTACTCATGGGCGACCACTTTCGGTCGCTCAGAAGGGAAAATCCAGAATTTGAAAAACTTTACGGCAAGATCATGGACGACGGTGAGTTGTTACCCGATGAAGTGGTTACTTTGCATGGCTCTCAACAAATTACCAGATTTTCTCTTGAATCTGGTGTTGTGAAAGATGGTCTATACCGTACAGCACCACAAGTTTTCAAAATGAATCAGATGGGCTTGTTGGGATTAGGGGATGAAGCTTTTATTCTACATGCCTCAGAATCAACCTGCAGAGAACGTCAAAAAATAAGGATTGAAAGAAGTGGATCAGCAGCCAGATTCGATGAAAAGAAGTTTGACAAAAGGTTCAGAATCTACAAAGACAATCTCGATGGCGTGCTCGAGGCATTCAAAAAAATTGGGGTCATTGTCAGACATCTTGATGCAAACCAACCTCTGGAATCCTTGGCCACTGATGTGGTGGCCCATGTGAGTGCGCTGTTTGAACAAAAACCAGTTATCCATAAGCAACGACTTTTGGAATTAGTGTGAAGACACCCTACACAGACTACACGTGACCTAGCTCGTCCCCTCCCGGGATGACTAGGTTGCTTTTTTATTTATCCCCCAAAAAATTTGCATGATAATTTTATTATGCTACTATTTTTAACTGGCTGTTCTTCTATTATCTTTATGGAAGAAATCACTCAGCTGAAAAAATTGATAGAGTTCGAACCAAAAACAAATATGGCTCGTAGACACAATCAAAATCCCAAAACAGCAAACCGTCAAAAATATCAGGGGAAAAGTACAGAAGTATTCATTCCCCCAAGAAACGGCTCTAAGCCTGGACAACACCTCCAAGCTGGGACCGTCCGAGGTCCGATCCAACTAAGCACTCTCTGATTTCCCCCCTCCCCACTGTGCCGAGCCTCATGCTCGGCCTTTTTTATTGCCCTTTTTTACCTTTCATGCTTTAATAGATACCTCATGCAGTACCCGCTTGGCGGGAATTTTTATGGATATACGAAACATCGCAATAATCGCCCATGTGGACCATGGCAAAACAACATTAACCGACGCAGTCATGACACAGTGTGGTCATGGAGATGACGGTACTATGGACTCCAACGCTCTAGAACAAGAGCGTGGTATTACTATTTACGCAAAGAATACTTCCATAGAATACAAAGGAACAAAGATTAACATTGTCGATACACCAGGACATGCCGATTTCGGTTCAGAGGTAGAACGTGTATTGCGATCTATTGATACCGTACTTCTTGTAGTAGACGCTCAGGAAGGACCGATGCCTCAGACACGCTTCGTATTGAAAAAATCTCTAGAATTAGGCATTAAACCTATTGTAATTATAAATAAAATAGACAAGCCAGCTGCAAACCCAGATCATTGTCACGAAATGGTTCTTGAACTTTTCATGGAACTTGGTGCAAATGATGCTCAACTCGACTTCCCTACTATCTATGCTATCGGAAGACAAGGTGTAGCAATGAAAAAGCTCGCTGATGAAAGAAAGGATCTTACTCCACTTTTGGATATGATACTTGAACATGTACCACCAGCAAATAAAGACAAGAGTGCACAGGCTCCTTTAACCGCACAGGTCTTCAACCTTGGTTATGACAATTTCTTGGGACGTTTGGCTATTGCTCGTATCTATGATGGAACAATTAAAACAGGTCAGACAGTTTTTGAGAAAAAAATTGATGGCACAGTCAATTCTGGCAAAGTCACTAAGCTTTTCACTTTTGAAGGAAAGAAGAGGGTAGAGATAAATGAAGCAAGCGCAGGAGACATAGTCACTATTGCTGGTTTTCCTGATATTTATATAGGAGAGACACTCACTGACAATGCAGATACAAAAGCTTTGGAAGCTATAAAGATCGATGAACCGACAATTTCCCTAAACTTTTTTGTAAACAGTTCTCCTTTTGCAGGACGAGAAGGCAAATTCGTCACAGGACGTCAGATCCGAGAGAGACTAGAGAAAGAGCTTGAAATAAACGTTGGTCTTAAGGTGGATTTTTCTTCAAGTGAATTCTATCGTGTATATGGACGCGGAGAACTTCATATTGCTGTTTTGCTTGAAAATATGCGAAGAGAGGGCTATGAACTTCAAGTTTCTCAACCACAGGTTATCGTAAAAGACATTGAAGGTATAAAGAGTGAACCTTTTGAAGAATTGACTATCGATACTCCTGATGAATTTACAGGATCTATTATAGAAAAATTAGGCAAGAGAAAAGCAAGCATGCTTGATATGAAGACTAAGGAAGGTATCACTCGTATGATATTTGAAATACCTACTCGTGGACTTCTGGGATATAGAAGTGCTTTCGTTATTGATACAAAAGGTAATGGAATTCTTGCTAGCAGATTCATTGACTTTAAACCTTATGCAGGAGAGATAGAAAAGCACAGCACAGGATCTATGACATCTATGATGACTGGAAAAGCTCTAGCTTTCGCTCTATGGAATCTTCAAGAAAGAGGCCGTGTGTTCATCGAGCCGACAACAGAAGTCTATGAAGGTATGGTGGTGGGAGATACATCTAAGGGTGACGATATGGATGTTAATCCATGTAAAGGTAAAGCAATGTCTAACATGCGATCTTCTGGAAATGACGAGCATATTATGCTTACACCAGCATGGAAGCTTGATGTTGAAAAGGGTCTTGAGACTATGCGCGAGGATGAATATCTAGAGATCACTCCAAAGAACGTTCGTTTGAGAAAGAAATTCCTTACAGATACAGACAGGGCAAAAGCTAAGAGAAAGGATTAGGTTTAAAGAAGGATTGAAAATTTTATTTTCTGTGTTCTAAAGTTTTATTTTGTGATTTTATATCTCATTTAACTTATATATTATAAGGGTTTTAAAAGTTATTAAGATTTGATAAAGATTTTGTGATTTTTTTATGTTTTTTCTATTGCCTAACTTTAGGCAATTAAACTATAATGATTTTACTTAAGTAAATTATCAGACACTAATTAAAAATAGTATTATGAATGAAACAGAACCAATATACATAAAGGAATTAAGGAATGATCTAAAGGACAGTATAGATCGTATAGAACATAAGATTGAGACACATGAACCAAAGTATTTTAAAGAGTTTAGAGAGAATCTAGAAACGCATGAACCAAAGTACTTCAAGGAGTTCAAGAAAGAAATAAAGGATCATATGGATGGAAAATTCAAAGAGATTAAGGAAGAAGTTGGTGAATCTATTAGATTAATAGATGATTTAGCTGCAATAACTTTGAATCAATTTGTCAGACTCGAAGATAAAATAGATGGGATAGAAGATAGTTTAAGTGATGAAATAAGCGAAATCAGAAGAGAAATGGTTACAAAAAAAGACATAGAGCCTATACTTAAACATATTGGACTCTATGAAATAAGAGCTAAAAATGTTGAGGAGATTTTGCTACAGGACCATAAGCCTAGGATAATTAGCCTAGAAAAAGAAGTTTTTGCTATCTAGTGCTTGTATATAAGAACTCTTCTATCTCCAATGTGTCTTGATATACTCTGAAGTCTCACTCATTGAAAATGGTTGTGTAGAGTTCCCTACTCTGACAAAAAACTCTTCTTTTTTATCGCTATTTACAAGATAGGCTGGTTTGTGACCTTCTCTGACAGATACAATACATATTTCTTTGTTATCTATTTTATCAAACTTAATACTTATATATTTTGAAAACTGAAGACTGATCATAGTTTTTATAAGCATGTTTATATGGTTTTCGAAACCATCTTTGTTTTTCTTGGGTAAAGTTTTATAATCATTTTCAAGACCAACAACTTTTCCTTCGTCATTTACACCGATAATAAGATTACCTCCTTCTGCATTCAAAAAACCTACTATCGTCTTCATGACTACCCTTTCCATCTCTTTACTGACCTCACCCTTGCGAACATCATAGCGTAAAGTTTCTTTGAATTCAGAGAATAGACCTTCGCCTTCTTCTATGAGGACCTTAGGATCTTGAGTAATGAGACGCCCAGAAGCGCTATGAGCCATCTGCTTTATAATATGAACATATTCTTCAAAGTTTGGAATGTTCTTGATCTTGGTTATTCTTCTATTGCCATGATCCATAATAATGGTTCCATGATGCATCATCCTGCTTATCGGACTTTGATATACTTCCACAGAAACCACATCATTCATACTTACAGACTTTCGATGTCTGAAAAGGAGCCCGGATTTGCGAGTGATCTCTTTATCGGAAATTTCATAGAATGAAAAGTACCAATTTAAAAAGAGTATAGAGATATAGGATAATTGAAATAAAGAGAAGATGATTATTGTAAAAATATCATAGCGTATCAAATCATTGATATTTAATGATTTGTAGAGTAATTCATAATTTGTAAAGAATGAAGCCGCAAAAAATAAGATTGTAGCTAAAACTTCCATAACCATCACATCACGTAGAAATACCAACGGTCCTTCTTTTACTGTTATTATCTTCATACCTACATCTTAACATATCATCAAATCTTGTATCCATTAACCCTGACCCTTTTAATTGACAGAGCTAAAGCAGGAATATCTGAATCAATACCTATTCTATGAGCTAAAGAACGCATATAAGTTCCACTTGAACAATTGACCCTTATTTTCATTATTATAAACCTAATATTTGCATTATCTTTAGAAAATTGTGTCCATTTTTCACTTATATCTTTTTGTCTAAATTGACCTTTAACCTTATCTATATTTTTTAAAATAACTTCAGCGATCTTTTGTCCAGACAAAGCCTTAGAACCTATCTGCTCTATAGAATATATCTCTACTTCTTTGGTAGGCATTTCTTCTGGTATTTCTTGACCTCTATATCCCATCGCTATTATCTTTGAAGAATATTTTGGATATTCTTGGGTGAATTTACCTTGATATTTTTCAAAATTAATTGGCTCAAAATCTTTTTTTTCTATCTTTTCTATTATCCCCAGGGTGTCGTAAGTATCTGTAGATACTCCAAAAAGTATCTCAACTTCATATTCTTTATCCATTTTTAAATACTTTTCTTTATTTTTACAATCCTCACCGACAAGAATTATCATAAGACCCTCTGCCATAGGATCAAGCCTGCCTGCATAGGTCATGGGTATTTCGTCCGGCTTGCCGTATTCGAGGCGGATACGCTCAAGGCACTCGAGTGGAGTCTCTCCTATATTTTTGTAAGATATATACATATTTGTTACAATGTACCTCATGAGCAAAAACTTATCAACAGATCCATACAAGGGTGTGCGCGACTTTTATCCAGAAGATATGGCTATACAGAATCAGATTTTCAATATCTGGCGTTCTGTTGTAGAAAAATACGGCTATCAAGAATACAGCGCTTCAGTCCTTGAACCAGCTGAACTTTATAGAGCAAAGACTGGTGAAGAGATCCTTGAAAGACAGTCTTACCTTTTTAAAGATCGAGGGGATAGAGATGTAATGCTTCGCCCAGAAATGACTCCTACACTTGCCCGCATGGTAGCTGGTAAGAAACGCGAGCTCATATATCCCCTTCGATGGTATTCTATGCCAAACTTTTTTCGCTATGAGCAACCTCAGAGAGGCCGTCTTCGTGAATTTTGGCAATTAAATGTCGATATCTTTGGTGTAGACAATATTCAAGCAGAAGTAGAATGTATCTCTATGGCTTATGAGATAACCAAAGGTTATGGACTAAAGGATACTGACTTTGAAATACGTATCGGCAATAGAAAGATATTAAATTATATTACTCATGATATTTTCGGTTTGGACATTGAAAGATCTCAGAAACTTCTAAAACTTATTGATCAGAAGAGAAAGATTCCTGAGGATGTTTTTCTTGCCACCGCAGAATCAATACTTGGCGATATTCCTAATGGCCCGAAAGTCACAAAGTTCATGACTATTATGAATTCTCAAAATTTCGAGGAATTTACAAGCCATTTGAATCAATCAAAAGAAGAACATATCGGTATCAAAGAAATACGAGACGTTCTAGATGGATTGGAAAAGCTCGGTATAACAAATGCTATTTTTGATCAGAGTATTACACGTGGCATGGATTACTATACTGGCATTATCTTTGAGGTCTTTGACAAAAATCCTATCAATCGCCGCTCGATTTTTGGTGGTGGCCGTTATGATGATATCCTTTCACTTTTTGGAGAAGAGAAAGTCAGTGCCTTTGGCTTTGGTGCTGGAGATGTTGTGGCAAGAGACCTTATGGAAACATATGGAAAAATCCTCAAGTCTACCGAGATCAAACCTGCCGACATCTACATCTGCCTATTTAACAAAGAAGTGGCACAATATGGACAAGAAGTAGCCCAAAAACTTCGAGAAAAAGGCAATAGAGTTTCTATAGATTATTCATATAGAAAGATTGGAGATCAGATAAAGAATGCCGACAAGATGCATATACCTTATATCATTTGTATTGGTGATGAAGAGGTCAAAACTGGTCAATTAAAATTAAAAAATCTTTCAACCTCAGAAGAGAAAGTCTGCACATTAGATACCTTGAGTCTATGAGGAAAATCACTTTCGATATAGAAACCAGAAATATTTTTCAGGATGTAGGGTCAAATGAATCTACAGCTCTGGACATATCAGTTGTCTGTATTCATGATTCAAGCACAGATAGTTATTCTAGTTTTTTACAGGAAGATCTACCCAAACTTTGGCCGATACTTGAGCAAGCAGATATGCTTATAACTTTCAATGGTGATCATTTTGACATTCCACTTCTAAATAAATACTATTCTGGTGATTTAACTAAGATAAAAAGCTTAGACCTTTTGTCCGAAGTAAAAAAAGTATTAGGTAGGAGAATAAAGCTCGATACCATAGCGGAAGCAACTTTAGGTATAAACAAAAGTGGCAATGGCCTGGAGGCTGTGAACTGGTGGAAAACTGGCGAAATAGATAAAATTATAAAATATTGCATCGCAGACGTAAAAATCACTAAGGATCTATACGATTATGCTTTACTGCACAAAAAGCTAAAATATAAAGACCTTGGGGCACAAGGCACAGTGAGAGATATCAAGCTCGATACTTCAAATTGGGAAAAAGCCGATGATTCTGTCATGAACTTTACTATGCCATTTTAAAAGTATATAATGCACATACTTAAATTAATAAATAACAAATAATAATGAAAAAAATAATATCAATCATTGTGGTTTTGGCATTAGCGATTATTGTCATAAGTTTGGTTTCAAACAAAAAAGCACCCGTAACTACACCAGACACAGCTACAGATACCACAATATCTACATCTACAGCCATTTCACTTGGAGATATCAAGATCTCTGATGGATCATACTCAGTAAAGCCAAGCGACGCTACTATAACTTGGACTGGAAGAAAGGTTGTATTGAAAAATTGGATAGATAGTGGAAAAATAAACCTAAAGGAGATGGTTTTTGAAGTGAAGGATGGTAAGATTTCTTCAAACAAATTCATCATTGATATGACCAGTATCGCTGGTGTTAGTACTGGCGCAGGTGGTGGACAAGACAAACTTACTACACATTTGAAATCTGCAGATTTTTTTGATGTAGTTACTTTCCCTACTTCGACTTTTGTTGCAAAAGAATTTACAGCAAGCTCTACTAAGCCAGGACTTTTCATTGTAAGGGGTGACTTAACAATCAAGGGAACTACAAATGAAATATCCATCCCAGCAACTCTTAGTTATAGCGATGGTAAGACCCTTGTTATCAAAGGAACAGCAACTGTAGATCGTACTTTATGGAACATACAATACGGTTCAGGTAAATTCTTCAAGAACCTTGGTGACAATGTGATTGCTGACAACTTTACTTTGGATTTTGATATAAAGATATCACCAGAAATTGAGGCTATATAGTATTAGATACCGACGGTATTTAATATAAATCAAAACCCTATGTTATAATATTTGCATGAGTATCGCTTATGCACTTTTATCTGGAGTTCTTCCTGCTCTTCTGTGGCTTTGGTTTTGGTTACGGGAAGACAATCTACACCCTGAACCCAGATCATTACTTAGTATTTCATTTATTTCTGGTGGTATTGTAGTTATATTTGCAATACTTGCTGAAGGCTTTATCGCTGAAGTGGTATCCAATACCCAATACAGGTATATAGCATGGGCGGCTGTAGAGGAAATATTTAAATTTCTTGCGGTACTTTTTATAGCATCAAAATTAAAGGGTGTGGATGAGCCTATAGACGCCATGATTTACTGCATCACGGTCGCTTTGGGCTTTGCTGGTCTAGAGAACACTCTTTTTGTGCTATCCCCCCTACTTCAGGGTGATATTGCTGTAAGTATAGTGACTGGAAATATGCGTTTTATCGGTGCAACATTAGTTCACACAGTCTCGACTGCCCTTATCGGCTTTATGATAGGGCTTAGCTTCTATAGAAGCTATTTTACAAAATTTTTATTAACAACAATCGGAGTTATCCTCGCTATTGTATTGCATGCGAGCTTCAATTTGTCTATAATAGATGGAACGGTAACGAATACACTTAAGGTTTTTGGTTGGGTATGGCTTTCTGTGATTGTCCTTATGATTCTTTTTGAAGAGATTAAGGTTGTCAAACCAAAATCAGTCAAAGGTTAAACAGGAAGACTTATATTTTATTAATAAAAGAAATAATCGCACTTTAATAAACATGGCAAAAGAAAAGAAATCATTTTTTGAAAGAATCACAGGAACAATCCGAATGGACAATGAAAAAGATGATAAATATGATCTAAAAGAAGACAGAGAGACCAAGATTTCTGCATCTTGGATAGAAGAGGAAGAAAAAGATGGAGAATTGACTGTAGATGTGTATCAAACTTCTGACATGTTGGTTATAAAAGCCATGATTGCTGGAGTGCGCCCAGAGGATCTAGATATTTCTATTACTCGAGATATGGTTACTATCAAAGGCAAACGAGAAGAAGAAAAAACAGCCAAAGATGATGATTATTTTATACGTGAACTCTATTGGGGATCTTTCTCTAGATCTATCACCCTCCCAGAAGAAATAGATGTCGATGAAGCAGAAGCTGTAGAGAAGCATGGTTTGCTCATACTCAAGCTCCCAAAGCTAGATAAGAAGAAGCTGTCAAAGTTGAAGGTGAGGATGATTTAGAAATAAAAAAACACCCAGATTAGGGTGTTTTTTCTTTGGTGCCAAGGACCAGGATCGAACTGGTGACCCTTCCCTCTTCAGGGGAATGCTCTACCAACTGAGCTACCTTGGCGGGTTTAAAACTTAAAAATTATTTCAATAAATCCTGCAATTGTCTAACCAAATCCTCTTGTGAAGAAGCCGTCTGTGTTTTGTTTTCTCCAAGACCAAGTGTACTCTTCATGAACTCAAGGTATGGCTGTAGGAAGTAAAATGCGCCCACAGAGAGTCCTATGATCACAACCCAATATAGAACCTTCATAACCGTACCTATACGCGCCGTACGACGAATTGACCTGAGAATAGCGTTATTCTCTTCAGCCATTTTATAGGTTCTTTCAAGAAGTGATTTCTCCTCAGGACTCATTGTATGAGTATAGCAGAATAATAAAAAAAATCTATGGTTCGAGTTTGGTGCCCTTGGCCAGAATCGAACTGACATCAGGCCCTTAGGACGGGTCCGTTCTATCCATTGAACTACAAGGGCTCGGTATTACTTTATACCAAGAGCGTCTGCAAGTCGACTTTCTTCAAATCCAACCATGATCTGTCCATCGATTTCTATGACTGGCACACCGAGCTGTCCACTCTTATCAATCATAACTTTCCTTTGCTCAAGATCACTAGCAACATCGTGCTCAGTGTAAGCGACATTGTGTTCTTTAAAATAGTTTTTTGCTTCTTTGCAGAAATGACATGTAGGGGTTGAGTATATTGTGACGTTTTTCATATATTTTTTGCCGAAAGGCTAATTATTCTAATGTCTTATAACCCAAACATTATAGCATAGACCTTATGCCAAAATCCACGCTTCTCTGAAGAAGTCGTCGAGGTGGGAGCTGACTTTTCATCCTCGATTATCACAGCCAACTTCTCATCATCCTTGACCGCTCGAAACTTTGACCTTATTTCACTTTCAATACCCTGTTCTGTTTTCAGATAATCGAGAGAAGCTGCAAGACTTTTTTCTCTTTCTATGAGTCTGCTAAGTTCACCTTGATCTTTTAGAAGATTTTCGGCGCTGAATTGAGATTTATTATAAACCCCCCAAACACCTCTAAGTAAAAGAATAAAAACTATCGCCAGAACAATGAGGACGAATGGTGAATATAGTACTTTTCTTAACTTTTTTTTCTTATTGAATTCGAGCATTGAATTTTATAATGAATATAGTATACTATATTTTAAGTTAAATTTTATTTATGTTATTCCATCAAAATACAAAAAAGGCCCTAAGAATCGTTATGTTTGTCGTGGGTGTCCTCATCATCATAAGTATGATAATGCTTTCTTTTCCAAATCTTTAAGTTAGTTTTCTCCACCTAATCCGACCTCATCATTTTTATAAAGACTTCTTGAGGAATATTTACATTCCCTCTTCCTAGCTCTTTCATTTTCTTTTTACCCTCCTTCTGCTTTTCCCATAGCTTCATTTTTCTTGTTCTATCTCCACCATACATATGCTGAGTTACATTCTTTTGCATACCTGAAAGTGTTTCTGAGGCGATAATACGACCCATGGCTTTGCCCTGAATCTTCAAGGTGAACATTTGTCGAGGCAAGACCTTATGAAGCTTCTCCACGGAGGTTTTGGCTTCTTCTTCAAGGCGTCTACGAGCTACGACACGGGTGAAGGCAATGACGGGTTCATCCGCCACAAGGATTTCGAGCTTTACTACATCCGCCTTTCTCATCTCCCCTATCTCATAAGAAATAGAAGCAAAACCAGAGGAGACGCTTTTTATTTCATCAAAGAAGTTTCTCATGAGTTCGCGCAGAGGCATGATCAAAGATACTGAAGTTCTGTTTTCTCCAAAGTTTTCGGTATCGAGCACCTCACCTTCATGTCCAAAAATTGATTGCATGATGGTTCCAAGATAATCTGGCGGAGTAATGATTTTCATTTTTACCAGAGGTTCGAAAACTTCTTTGATCTCATGATCTTCAGGGAAAAGGGCTGGTGAATATACGGTGACAATCTTGCCGTTTTTAAGCTCGACATTGTAAGTGATACTTGGAGTAGTGACAATCAGATTTAAATTGAATTCTCGTCGTAGACGCTCCGTGATTATTTCCAAATGAAGCATACCTAAAAAGCCACAACGGAATCCCCTACCCAAGGTTCCAGAAGCTTCTTCTTCATGAGTAAAAGATGAGTCTGAAAGTCGAAGACGACCAAGGGCCATACGTAGAGAATTGAAATCATCCTGACTCTCGGTATAAACAGAAGCCCAAACCACAGGTTTTGGTGTCATATAGCCATGCAAAGCTGGGTTTAGATCCTTTACCGAGGCCACAGTGTCTCCTACAGAGGCGATACCTGGTTGCTTAATACCAGTTACTATATAGCCTATTTCTCCTGCACTAAGACTCTCTGTTGGAGTATCGTCTGGAGCAAAGATCCCCACTTCTAAAGCTTGAAACTTTTCATCAGATACTTTAAAGATCAATTGATCATGCTTTTTCACCGAGCCATTCATCACTCGCACATAGACTATCACCCCTTTATGATTTGAATATTGAAAATCGAAAACCAGGGATCGAAATTCATTTGCAATTATACCCTCTGGAGCTTTGGGCATCGGTACTCTTTTAATAATCTCATCGAGAAGATCTGTGACCCCCTCACCTGTCTTGCCGCTTACCTTTAGTATATCTTTCTCTTCACAATTCAAAAGCACACAGACTTCGTGCACGACTTCAGAGATACGAGCCAAGGGAGAGTCGATCTTTGAAACCACAGGGATAATAGTGAGACCTGATTCACGCGCCATATTCAAAGTGGTCAAGGTCTGTGCTTGAACTCCTTGAGTAGCATCTACAAGCAAGATAGACCCCTCCACAGCCTTCAGAGCTCTGGATACTTCATAAGAAAAGTCTATATGCCCTGGAGTATCGATGAGGTTGAAGATATGATCTTTCCATTTCATCCTAACCGGCTGCATCTTGATGGTGATACCCCTTTCTCGCTCAAGTTCCATGCTGTCTAGCACCTGCTCCTGCATTTTCCTTTTTTCTATAGTGTTTGTAAGCTCGAGCATGCGGTCTGCTAAAGTGCTTTTCCCATGGTCAATATGGGCGATTATTGAAAAGTTACGGATAAATTTGGGATTCATAAGGTATTGCCAATACTAGCAGATGGCAGAGGAAATATAAAGCAGATCATAGACATGACTACAAAGTCTCCTGATCCGGCACCACAACGTTCGACTTCCAGAAGCGACTATGCAAGGTCTTCCATACTTCCTTTAACTCTTCATTTTTAAGTAAAATAAGCATAAGTATAAGAGCAAATATACCTACAATTCCCGCGCAGAATCCTTGTAGAAAGACTCCCCAGGACTTTTCTAGAGTAAAGAAAATATTGAAGAACCTTAGAGAAAGGAAAATCACATAACCCATGATGACCGAGGCAGCGAAGCTTTGAAAAAGAGTATTGATAACTGGCTTGGTAAAACCTGGATAATCTTTCTCAAAAACATGCCAATGAAAATACGTATTGAAAAGCACACCGATAGAATAGGCTAGGGCGAGGACAATGACACTCGTTCCCATCTGTCCACTAATTTTAAATAAATCTTGCATAAAATAAGCGAAAACTGGAAAGGCAAAATAGGCTTTAGTTAATCCATATCCAAGAATGACAATAAGAATACTTGAAGCGATATTTATAATAAGTGGCTTAGTGGTTTTGCCTTCTGCATAATACGCGCGAACGAAAAGCAAAACCAAGCTCTGTCCAACAACAGAGACAATGAAAATGGCTAAAGTTGCAGCGGTTAGCCTAGTATCAGCCCAGTCGAACTCCCCTGCTCCATAGATAATACGTACAATCTGCGCTCGAAGAACGATGAAAAATATGGTGATTGGTATAGACCAGAAAATAATATGACGAGCGGAGTCGATCATCTTTTCCAGAAACTGCTTACGATTATTTTCTACAAAAAACTTTGAGAGGGTGGGAAAAATAGCTGAGGAATAGCTAACTCCGATTACGGATAGAGGTACAGATTGTAAATTGAGAGCCAAATTGAAAATAGAGATAGATCCACCAGTCATAAACGAAGCCAGTGCCATGAGGAAAAACGAAGCAAGCTGATTGGCCGACAAGGTAAGCGTTCTAGGTAGAGAGATAAAAATCACTTTCTTTATATCCCTCCACTGAATATGCAGTTTCAAGGTAGGAAACGTGCCTTTGTGAATGATGAAAGGAATTTGTATAACCATATGAAGCAAGGCACCGATAACAACACCCCATATAAGTCCATAGAAACCAAAGACTGGGTAGAGAAAAATTATCCCCACGATTATGCCGACATTATATAGCACCGGACTCAAGGCATAGACCAAGAATCGTCTATGCATCTGGGTGATACTAGATAGGAAGTTTGAAAGGCCCAAGAAAATCGGCGAGAGAAGCAAGATACGAGTAGAGAGTATTAATTCTTCTAAGAACGGCTCGTTGGCGAAGCCCGGCAAAAGTAATGTCACAAGCCAAGGTATGAAGAAATATGCGATGACACTTGTGACGATGATAGCCAAGAAGAAAGCCGAGAAAATATTGTCGATAAATGCCTTGCCTTTATCTTCGTCTGTATTGTATCGATCAATGAAGAATGGCACCAGTACAGAAGCCGAGACTATAGAAGCGATGGACACGAAGATCAGGTCCGGAATACGAAAAGCTGAATAATATATATCGAGTATGTGTCCTGCACCGAAGTTATAAGCAAGTAACTTGTCCCTCACCAAAGCCAAAATCTGAGAAAGTATGGCGAAGAAAGCTAGAAGATACGCGGCTTCATGCAAGCCATGGATTTCTCTGCCCATAAGTCTCAGAAAATTTTTGACCATTAGCTTTTATCTTTTCTCCTTTACAGGGAGAGTTGATCTTTTTTCTGGTCTACTATCTACAGGAGGTTTGACATCAGCAAACGGAGTTTTACCCTGTCTCAAATTATCTAGTATAGCTATTACTTCTTGATTTTCTGGATTAGTTAAAGCAATACTTTCGAAGTTTATAATAGCATCATCTATTTTACCCAGACGAGCATAAGAAAGTCCTAGGAAATACTTGGCATTGGCATAATCATTGTTCAGCTTCACAGCTTGAGTTAGAACTTCTATAGCGCTCTGATAATCTTTATTATTGTAATGTAGCAAGCCTAGCTGGAAAAATACTGCTGGGTTTGTAGGGTTGATCTGCGTTGCATATTTGACTGAAGTTATAGCTTCTCCGATCTGACCCTGAGCCACTTGAATCTGTGATAACAAGAAAATAGCATCAGTGTAGTTTTGTTTCAATTGCAAAGCGGCACCTATATATTTCTGAGCTTCAGCATAATTATTCTTTGATGCTTCAATTCTTGCAATACTCAAATATATAGCCGGATTGTAAGGATTGTATTTTAGAGAATTGATATAAGCTTGTTTTGCACCTTCAAAAGCATTTGGAATCTGTAAGGAATTGGCAACTTCAGAAATGCGTGCTTCAGAAAGATAATTGTAATAATTGGTTGGATCAAATTCTATAGCCTTCTTTGTATAATCTACAGAACCTTGAATAAGCGCGGTTACTTGCTCAGCTTTTTCTTTGTCAGCGATATTGCTTTGAGCTATAGAATTGATTTTTATAATATTTGTTTCAGAAAGTGCTTGATAGTAAATATCACTTCTATCCAAGGTCAAGGCCTTTTTAAATTTATTCATCGCCTTCTCTGTATCTTGATTACCTGAAACATTGAGACTACTTATACCTGATTGAAAATACGCAAGAGCAATAGTTTTTCTCAGATAAACAATGAGCCATGCTGCAAGTATAATAACAATAATCAGGATCATAATCTGGACAAATTTGCCAAAACGCCAATGTGTAGTGTCTACCCTCTTTAGAGAAAAGTGATTGTCGGCTACAAGGTTGCTAATGAAAATTCCCGTAAGTACGAAGGTAATGAGTAGAACTGAGTGAGATGGAATATAGACCAGAGCTATGAGCCATAGGAACAATGAGCCGAAGAAAGGTCCGGCTATAGACATCGAGTTACCCCTTCTCAAAGCTTTGAAACCTGTGTAAGCAAAAGAAATGATGAATATAATCCACAGAGCAAAACCAACTATACCCTGAGTAACAAGGGAGCTAGGTATCAGAGCAAAACCATGATTGAATTCGGTATTCCAAAACTGAGTAGGATTGATACTTTGTGGCTTGAACTTCAAATATTCTGCACCAAATCTGTTTGGACCTGCTCCGAGAAGTGGGGATTCTTTCATGGTCTGTGCTGCAACATCGATAGTGAATTGCCATGGTAGAACCACTTCACTTTGATCAAGTCTTAGAGAATTTATAAGTGGTGCCGCAAGACTATTGCCTTTATAGTAACAAACAATAGAAAGAACTATAATTACAATACCCCATATCGGCAAGGTTCCGATAGTTTTCTTTGATTGAGAATATTGATGTAGAACAACAACCAACATAGTGATGGCCAAGGCACCCCAAACCACTGGCGAGTTTATAACAAAAATAAAGAAGCCTGAGATTATACTAAGAATTATGAGTAGAAGTTTCGGTATTTTGTTTAGAGTGACGAATTGTAGAATGAGATAGGATAATAGACCGATAATAGCAGAATATATTGCTACATCATTCCACTTTCCGAGCAAGGTAGATGTGGAAAACTGAAGAATTCCCAATGTCATAAAGTCTGCACCGAAGATAAATCTAGAAAGATGTAAGACAGCGATCAAGATAAAAGGTATGGCGATAGCTGCATAGATATAGGGGATCCTTTGTCTTTTACCATGAACTAAATATACCGACAAAAGAGATGCTAGGAATAAGATGATTAGGAAACTACTACTACCTATTTCGAATACTTGACCAAAAAAGCTTTTGTAAACATTTGTACTCAATAAACTTGAAACAATGAGGGAGGCGACAAGCGCAACTCCTGTTATAAATAAAGGATGCTTGGAAATATAGAAAGTTTTATCTTTGAAACAAGAAAGTAGATATAGGATGGCTGAAGAAAGAATACCAAGTGTGATGATCGCGCCTTTGATTATATCGAGAGGATTGTAAGAAGCCAGAGTGAAAGCTAAGGGTGTTAATAATATTGTTAATAAAAAAATAATAAAAGAAGCTTTGTTAAATTTATTTTGCATTCGTCAATTATAACAAACAAAAAACCTCCTGTTAAGGAAGTTTTTTGATTTGACATACCGATAAGCCGAGTTCTGTATCCGTCTTTCGACAGACGACAATCATTTATCTGGGAGGTGAGTTGCCACACCCCTCAAGCGACACTTCCGCAACTATTGCTAATTGCAGACACGGTCTTGCACTGAAGTAAGGATTTTGCCGTTGCACCTTCATGTTGCCATGGAGTTCATCCATATTGCTATGGAGCCTCTGCCTTTAGGCTCGGGCGTCTCTGTTCGCACCTCGCATCTCACGATGGACGGGGGTTACCCGCTACCATTCTGCTTATATTTACATACAAGCCAGTGCTCGGACTTTCCTCTATAAAGCTTGCGCCTTACAGCAATTGTCTGGTATGTGAATAAAATTATAACACACTTAACTAGCTTATAGCAAACCACACGGGTTTTGAAAATTACTCTTACTCTGCGACCTTATCCACAACCTTTTCTGGAACATCCACCTTCTTTCCATGCGCATGAGAGTCCACTTCATAACTTGTGTTCTGTGCCTCGAAAAAGTTCACGAGCTCATAAATATCTGTAGCTGTACTCATCCATTTTGCAGGATTGGTTACATTGTAGAACTTTGGAAAACCTAGTTCTTCAAGACGTCGATCTGCTACGTATTTTACATATTGATTAACATAGTCAGCATTTAATCCTAGAATACCATTTGGGAATAGGTCTTTGTTGTATTCTACTTCTAGATTGACCCCTTCTATAATAATATTTCTGATATCATCTGCAAATTCTTCTGATAGAAGATCCTGATTCTCTTCAAGAATATTGTGAACGAGATTAATACCAAACTTTAAATGTAAACTTTCATCTCTTAGTACCCAGTTGATCATGGATCCGAAATTTCGAAGTTGTTTTCTTTGTCTGAAAGATAGTACCACCATAAAACCTGAGTAGAACCATATTCCCTCCATAACGATATTTGTAGCGACGAGATTTCTGATAAAATCCTTCTTCCCCTCTAGAGTTTCTACATCGAGGGATGTTTCCGTCATTCTTCTCATATAACGATTGATATAATCTTCTTTAGCCTTCATGGACGGCACATTCAAATGATGATTGAAAACTTTTTCTCTGTCGAAAGGGAAAGTTTCAAGTACATATTCGAAAGCCACACAGTGATTGGCCTCTTCCCACATTTGCTTGGCAAGATAAAGATGACATTCTGGAGATTTGAGATATGGATATATTCCTAGCGCGATGGATCTATTAACTATAAGTTCAGCAGGGTTAAAAAATGCCATTAGGAATTCTACAGCATGCTTTTCATCCTCGGTCATATTTTTCCAATCATCGAGATCTTCCTTTAGAGTGATCTCATGAGGAAACCATGTATTGCGAACTGCTTGCATGTATAGATCATAAGCCCATCGGTATTTTATGGGATGTAAACTGGTATCTTCTGGTGCGGCTTTTCCTATGAGCATATGTGTTTTTGATTAAATTTAATAAATTTTAATGCGAACCTACTGACAACTATCGCACTGGGCACGTTCGGCTGGATCTATAGGGCAGACCTTAGGTGATGATGAGCTCACATTGTTCGTTTTGATATTGATATTTGGATTATTGCTCAACTGTGCCATTATCTCCTCTTTAGTCATCGCCATAGGTGCAGATTGTACTATTACCCTATCGTCTACTACTTTCTCTACTTCCACCATCTTTTGAGTCATGACTTTTTCAACTACGGGTACAAAAACTGGTGCTTCTACAAAAACCTCCACTGGAGCTATTACTTTTTCAACTTCAAGTACAGCATCCTCTTTTTTTACTGAAGCAAATGCTGCGAAGCCCTTCTTGCCCATTTTCTCAGCCTTATTAACCTTGGTTGTGCTCTGCTCCGCTGTATGCCGAGGCTTCATATGTAGATAATAAGTGGACTTTAGACCTTTTTTCCAAGCGGTAGTATAGATATCCATAGTTTCGTCTATATCTCTTGTTTCCAAATACATATTTCGAGATAGAGCTTGATCAACCCATTTTTGAGCTCGTGCTGCTACTTCTATATAAGCATAAGGAGAAGTAGTAAAGGAAGTTTTGTAAATGTCTTTTGTATGTTGTGGTATACCTGGTATTGAAGAAATGTCTCCTTGATTTTCAATGATAGCTTCTCGCACCTTTTCCCAAATACCCATGTTTTTGAGATCCTTAACAAGGTTATGGTTTATGTCCATATATTTTCCAGAAATTTTGTTTCTAGAGAAAACTTGAGCAAAGCGCGCGTCTATACCTGGAGTAGTACCTACAACAAGACCGATATTGGCATTTGGAGCAACTGCCATGAGCGTCGCATTACGCATACCCTTTTTGACCTTTTGTCTGAGCAAGTCCCAATTTAGACCTCTGTGCTTACTTTGACTATCCACAGTAACTTCCATACCTCGAGCCAATGATAGTTTCTTGATGGTGTCTATTGGAACATAACCCTTTGACCACTCTGACCCTACGAAATTTTTATAGGAACCTCTTTCTACTGCGAGATTTGCACTTTCATCTATAGCCATATAGCTTACAAACTCAAATATTCTATCTGCAAAATCCCAAGCATGCTCGCTATCATAAGCCATACCTAGCTGCTCTATGGTATCTGCGAATCCCATAACCCCAAGCCCCATTGCACGGTTTTCACGGTCAGACTTTGCCGCTTCTGGTATAGGTAATTCATTGATATCGATAAGATTATCTAGCTGACGTACAGCAAGCCGTACACTTTCTTCAAGCTTACCCCAATTAACTTCTTTGTTCTTGATATGCGCAGCTAGGTTTAAGGATGCGAGATTGCATACTGCTACATTTTCTTTGTCTTGTGGAAGGCATATCTCGGTGCAAAGATTGGACATGTGTATAGTGCCTGTATTGTTGTTCAAGGCGCGAATGTTGATGGTGTCCTTCCATACAAGCCATGGATGAGATGTAGACTGAAGGGATATGAGTATCTGTCTGTATTGTTCTTTAGCTGGAACCTTTTTGAACATAACCATCTCACCTCTTTCTGCTTTTTCTATATAATGTGCATATCTAATACTAAACTCCTTACCATAAAGTTCATTGAGATCTGCCGTCTCAGCTGGGTCGAACATATACCAATCCATCCCTGATTCAACTCTCTTCATAAATTCGTCTGAGAGAAAAGCGGCAGTGTTTGCAGTACGCATACGTACATAGTCATCTCCTGCATTGTGCTTCCAATCGAGAAATTCTGGGAAATCTATATGCCAGTTTTCCATATAGAAACATAGGGCACCGACTTTCTTTCCCCCTCTCTGTACAGCTCTAATAGACGTATCTAGAATCTTTGCAAATGGTGTTGGGCCACTAGAGCTTCCACCGAAACTGGACTTCAGGGGTGAACCTGTAGCTCGAAGCTTTGTAATAGATGCTCCTATACCTCCTGAGCCTTTTGATAGAAGGAGTACATCTGAAACTGACTTTGCTATATGAGCCATATCATCGTGAATTTCTAGCAAATAACAATTTGAAAGAGCTGGGCGGGTCGTGCCTGCCCCAAGGTTGGTAGAGCCTCCAGCGATGTATTGATGTAGAGACATCTTTTCATAGAACTTCTTGGCATATGCTGTAGGATTCTTCTCGTGATATGAAAGTCCCATAGCTACTCTCATAAAGAAGTATTGTGGGGTTTCTACTGGCTGCTGTTTGTCATTTTTTAAGAAATATCTGTTCAATATTCCATCGAGACCGGCATAGACGAATAGATCGTCTCTATCGATAACCAAGGTATCTGCAAGTTCTTCTAGATTGAACTTCTGAGCCATGTTTGGATGAAGCCTGTTCCCTGCAACACCATTCTTAATGTAGTCGAGAAATGAATCTCTGTGTCTTTTCTTTAGATCTGCTGGATCTTCTTTGTCGTATTCTCCTACTACTCTACGATATATAGTCTTAAGTAAAAGACGTGTAGCTACTTTGTCGTACTGTATGTCTTCTTTTATATTCTGAACGGCAGCATTGATGGTGGCATAGTCTAGTTCATCTGTAGTAATGCCATTATACAAAGTTAGATGAGTCTCTGTAGCGATCTGAGTCACCATAGCGATCGGGTCTATAAGCCCCATGCACGCACGTTCTATGGATCGATTCACTCGATCTGCATTGTGGGGCTCCTTTGTACCATCCGTCTTTGTAATGTATATCATTGATTAATAAAATTTATAAAATAATAATTAGTCTGTCTATTGTACCTTAAAAAATCTGTTCGAAAAAACTTTTTCAACAGAAAACCCACACTAAGAAATAGAAATTTTACAATGTAAACCGTGAAGCAAAATAAGACTTCAAATACGTAGCTATTTTTGATTAAAATTTAAAAAGTTTCCCACCTTAAGATTATTCCTTTTCACAAAACCGGCATTTGCCTCAAGAACTAGGGTGCTTTTCTCGGTGGGATAGAAAACTTTTGGATATGTATCGGGTGCGACATTCTCTTCTATGCTCACAATCTGATCATTTTGATCAATCCAAACGATATCTATAGAAAATTTCATATCTTTCATCCAAATGCCGTGCTTGTCTGGAGTATCGAAGATAAAGAGCATGACTTCCCCTTCTGGGAGAGCGTCTCTGCCGCTAAGGCCTTTTATTCTTGAATCTACTGTATCAGCTACTGATATAGATAGTTCTTTAAAATCCTCTAGAACTATCTGATGATCGTCTTTTTTATTAAAATTTGGAAAGAGATGGGTGATTACAATAAGTGATATTGCTAGTAAGATAATTATTATGATTCTCAGAATAATCATTTTATCTACTTTTGTTCAAACGATGATGTATCGGATGCAAATGTGCGGCGATTCCCATGGCGACGGCGATAATAACGAGGTTTTTGATAATATATTGCCCTTCAAGCGTAGGTGTTAGGAAACCCTGCCAAGTCATGGAAGTTAAGAAGATGAGCGGTAAGCATGTCATTATCATGTGAGGGATAATGAGAGCTATAGCAAGTCTTTCTAGACGAGGGATGATAAATGAAATACCGATAATCATTTCATAAATTGAAAAAAGTATGATAAATGTCTCCCAGGTCATGAAAGGTAGAGTGGCATTTAAAAGATCTGCTACCATAGGGTTTGCAGGACTGGTACCAATTATTTTTAAAATTCCAAACCAGAAGAAAACTACAAAAAGTGCAAACCTAGCAAAAGGCATACTTAATTTTCTTACTGAATGTATGAACCAAATGTCAAATTGTTCAAATAATCTACGCATTTAAGTCTTTATATTATATATGATAACATGTAAGTATGAAAATAGCTTTTGTTGGACCTGCCGCTGTTGGTAAGGATGTTGTTTCAGAATATCTCTCAGAGAAATATTCTCTTAAGCACATCTCAAGTGGTGATATTATTCGAGAATATATTTTAAAAAATAATCTTGGTGAGCTCAATCGTAAAAATCTTCAATTGACTGGTAATAAGCTCAGAAAAGAACGCGGTGGAGATGTGTTAGTAAAGATCGCTCTAGAGAATAGTGACAAAGATGGTGCAAATGGATTGATTCTAAGCGGCTTGAGAGCTATCGATGAAGTAGAGACATTCAAAAAATTGGGAGGTACGGTTATAGGTATCACAGCACCCATAGAACAGAGATACAATCTGGCCAAGAAGCGAGGGAGGATAGGTGAAAATATTTCTTTTGATGATTTTAGGAAAATTGAAGATGAAGAAGATCTAAACAGTGACAGGAACGGTCAGAACGTTTCCAGAGTCGTGTCTATGGCGGATATAACCATAGTGAACGATGGGACACTTGAGGAATTGTTTGCGAAATGCGAAAGGGTTGTTGGAGAAATTATGTAAATATTGTTTACTATGGATATGGAACTATAGTAGTTGTATTACTTGGGCAATTTGTCCGTGCTGAGTCCAATTCAAACCTAACATTTCCAAGCCATTTTTCAATTCCATCTGGATCTATACCCTGATCATTTAAAGTTAATGAATTTTGATCGTTTGCCCACCAAAAATTAAGGTAGTATCCATTATTAATAAAAACACACCCAACATTAGTTCCCGTAACACCATTTGTTATACCCAAAATAACTTTTTGAGCTGAATTTGCTTTATAATAATTATAGGAAATTCTAGAAGTAATCGGGTCTGGTAGTTTTATGTATGGAGACAATAAATTTCTAAAGCTAGGCCATGTTTCTGGCACACCTGGGTAATTGATTGAGTACCCCATACTTGTATTGTTGGGTGGGTAGTCATTGTTCGATAGATTATATATTTCCAAAGCATTCTGAATACTTTTTATATCCATTGCTGTTCTTGTCTGATATGCCCTATTCCTAATACTTGAGAATGTTGCTAGAACTATACTTGATAGTAAACCAATTATCGATATTGTCACCATGAGTTCAATGAGCGAGAAACCTTTCTCTTTGTACATGAGTATAATAATAGCATATTTATTTTTATACTAATTAACAGTTTTGAGACTATTTCTTTTTACCCATTCAACCTCCTAGTATCCAAAAACCAGAAATAGATAAAGATAATTCCGACAGATAAGAATATCAGTGGCAAATGATCGTGAAGAAGTATTGCTATAGAAAATAATATTAACCTACCGAGCACAGTTGGGATTTCACGCAATACCAAGAATTGCGCATCGTCCTTGCGCGCCTGATTGTACATAAGCGAACTGTAAGGAACTAGAAAAACTTTCGACGATAATGTAGCGAAAATAGTGGCTATGTAAAATAGATACTGATTGGGGAAAAATTCTCCGATAGTAAAATTGATAAACCAGACTAGACTTACAAGAACCGCACCTATTTTTATTAATTTATGCTTGTTCCATTTATCAGTCAATTTTCCTAGAGTTAATGTGAAGAGCAGTGAAGCGACCGCCGTAATTGTTCCTATAATTCCTACTTCCAAAGTACTTGCGAGCTGCAAAAATATAAAAATAGTCCATAATGCCATAGCATCTTCAGCCAAATTGTCTATGATTTCTGGTACGAAGTACTGCTTGTTTTTCTTCCAGATTTCTTTAAATTTTTCTTTGGAGAAAATAAAGTTTGTCTTTTCTGATTTCAGTGACAGTATCGGCAAAAAGGTAAAGAATAGTAGGAACATAGCAAAAGCAAATAGAATATTGAATCCATAATGTATAGCGATAAGAGCTCCCACAAGAGGACCCATCATAGATAGTGCCTTCGGTACCACAAAAAACTTGCTCATGGACTTCCCCATATTTTCTTCTTTGGTATTGCGCACAAAGAGAATATTGAGCGGTATCCAATAAAATGCAGATTCTGCACCGGAAATAATGGGGATTATGTAGAAAAGCATCGGCATATCTTTGAGCCCAAACAAAAGGAGCAAAAAGTAAGTGAGCATTAGTCCGAACCTTACATGCAAAGAATGCACTAATCCTATTTTATTTGAGACTTTAACTGTGACGAAGGCGAATAAAAGTAGAGTGGAGTGATGGATTATCATCCATATCATTACCATTTTAAACGAGTATCCTAAATTAAAAAGATAGATGGGGATGAATATTGCCACAAAAGACATGGCAAAGCTATTCAGACTCATCATTCCCAATATCTTATTAAAGCCGTTACTTGTGATGTCTTTGTTTTCCATAGAAAAAAAATTTGCGGAGAGAGCGAGATTCGGTCACAGGTCTTCGCCTGCTGGCTCAGCCCGCGACCCCGCCTCCTTCGCCTTCGCTCAGTCCGGCTTTCTCATCATCACTTTCTCTCGACATCAGTTCTCACCGAGGCATGCTCGGTTCGAACTGTTGTTGCGGAGAGAGCGAGATTCGAACTCGCGGTTCCTGTTAGGGAACGGCGGTTTAGTAAACCGCTGGTTTAAGCCACTCACCCATCTCTCCAATATTATCTAGCTTATCATTTTTTACCTTTTTTGCACCTTATTACAAAAGCTGGAGGAAAGTTGAAGAATTCAAAACTTATAGAAGTCTTGGGGAAAAGTTTCTTAATGGGCTTTATACTAGCGAGAAAATATTGAAATTGTACGAAGCTACCATCTTCTTCTAAACAAATTTCCACTTCTCTAAGGATTTTATCTCTCAATTCTTTTGTAAAATTACCCAAAGGCAAACCGGAAATTATACAACTAACTTTTTCTACACCATTTTCTCTCAAGAATTTCTCTGCATGAGTAGCGTCTCCCAGACACAATCTTAATCTTTTATCTTTTATGGTATTTTTGAGATGTTCATAGAATACTTCATTCAATTCAATCGAAATTAACATTCCGTCCTTCGGTAATGTTTTCAATATCTCTTTTGTGAAAACCCCCATCCCTGCACCGAGTTCCAACACCACCGAACTTTTGATATTCTTAGTCATTCTTTTTGCTAGACGATTTGAGCTAGGCAAAATTGATCCAGTTTTTACAAAGCCTTTTATGGATTGACCGATGAATGTGTTGGATATTTTCATTTTTATTTTGGTTTTTTGCGGAGGGTAGGAGATTCGAACTCCTGGTGGGTTTCCCCACACGTCGTTTCCAACGACGCGCACTAGACCGCTATGCGAACCCTCCATTTACCAACTCCCACTCGAGCCACCCCCTCCGGAAGAGCCTCCACCAAAACCGCCGAAGCCACCTCCACCCCCATGACCTCCACCACCAAAAAATATTGGGAAAAATCCCCCACCCTTTCCCCCTCCAAATTTTGAAAGAATATAGTCAATCAAAAGTCCAAGTAGGATCAGAACAATTGTAGCTATACCACCAACAACAATTCCTTGGAATATCCCTATGATTATCCCCGCGATTCCTCCCAAAACTCCGCCTAGCCACCAGGACTTTGTGCTAGCCAAAAGGCTTATCAATATAAAGAATATGAATACAGCAAATTCAAAAATCTTACTATAAGATTTTGTATCATTATTATCTACAGCAGAATAATCTGCTTCACTTTTAACTACAGAGATTATCGCATCCGATCCTTTCAGTATCCCTGCCTGCATATTTCCAGACTTAAATTCTGGAATAATTATTTTTTGAATAATACCGTAAGACTGAGCATCAGTTAGCACACCTTCAAGTCCATAGCCCACTTCTATACGCACCTTTCTTTCTGTGGGAGCGATGAGAAATAGAGTTCCATTATCTTTTTCTTTATCTCCAATTCCCCATTCTTCAAAAAGTTTTACAGCGTAAGTTTCGATAGTCTCATCACCTAATGTAGGAATGGTCACTACCGCTATCTCTATAGAGGTCTGCTTTTTAAAATCAGATAATTTTAATTCTAGAGAAGACTTTTCTTGAGTCGACAGAATAGAAGCAAAATCATTAACAAAACCCTGAGGTTTACCAGGGCTTGTATAGCCATATATAACAAATGGCAGAAGAAATATTAGAGTAGCAATAAACCCTACTCGCTTCATATATTAGAATTTAACTGATGGAGCAACCTCAGAACCTTCTACTGCTTTAAAATAAGCTCTTTCATCGAATCCGGTTATAGCAGCAATGATTGAACTAGGAATTCTCATAACTTTCAAATTGTAAGCTTGGACAGATTCATTGAAACGGATACGAGCAACGCTGATTCTGTTTTCTGTACCTTCAAGCTGAGACATCAAGGTCTGTACAGTTTCTGAAGATTTCAATTGAGGATAGCTTTCTACAATAGCAAGCAAACGAGACAAAGCTGTGTCCACCTGACCTGCTGCTGCAGCTTTTTCATTTGTATTACTAGCACCAGCATATCTTGTACGAGCATCAGCAAGCGCTGTAAAAATAGTCTGTTCTTGTTTCATCACACCCTTCACAGACTCTACGAGGTTAGGGATAAGATCAAAGCGTCTTTGATAGTCTACTTCAACTTGCTTCCACTGTGTATCAGCAGCAACATTCAAAGTCACCAGACTATTGTAAGTTGAGAAGGCGTAGATAAGTACGAGGGCAACAACAATTCCAATTATGATTAATATTTTTTTCATTTTTCAAATTTAAATTAATTTAATCTATTCTTTATTATTTCTTTGGAGAAACCTTAGTCTCATCTTCACCAACCGGACCGACAACAAAGGCAAAGGACTTTACCATATCTTTGAATTGATTGTCTGCAGTATCGACAAGAGTTTTGTTCTGCGCACCGACTTTCTGTGCATCTGCACCTGTAAGACCTCTACTTGTAGGACTAACTACGATAGATGAGAATGTAAAGTAATAGCAGATAGAATCTTTCTGCAAAGAATACATTCTGTTGAAGTAGCTTCGGTTCTGGATAGTGTTGGAAATAGATATCATGTTTAGTGTTAGGGCACCTACCTTAAGCACATCTCGTTCTTTGACTGTTGTCACTGGAGGGAAAGAACATTTACCAGAAACTACGTCAACCTTGGCTTCTGTTTTACCTAAGGTGTTCTTTTCTTTTTCACTATCAGAAGGGATGAAGAAGCTAACATTTGCTGGAGCCTCTGACTTTTCCCAGAAAGATGGATATTTTATAGAGAAACCAAGCTCATCGTTTCTGTATTCTGATACCTTTTCAGAAACCTTTACGGTTTTACTTGTTGGCACAGAAACTTCAGATGAAGTTTTGTCATCATTCTTTTGGTCATTTTTGTCTGTTGTAGAGACGTTGAATTTCCAGATAACAGCACCTAAAACGGCTATTAATATAACTAAAATTAATATTTTTTTCATATCCGTCTAGTATAGCAAACTTTAAGAATACGCACTAGTTTTAATAGTCCATATTAGGCATCGCAGCTCCTCCAGCTTTTTCTTCTTTTGGCTCTTCAGCGATAGCCACTTCGGTAGTAAGGAGTATAGAAGCGGCAGAACAAGCATTTAGAACTCCAAGTCTTGTAACTTTCACAGGATCTACTATACCTAGACTTATCATGTCGAGAACCATTTCATCTTTAAGGGCATCGTAGCCGGCATTTCCTTTACCATTTTTAACCTTTTCAACAATCACAGATCCATCATCCTTACCAGCATTGATTGCGATCTGCTTTAGAGGAGCTTCTAGAGCCTTCAATACAATAGTATAGCCAAGCTCAAATTCCTTTGCCCAACCTTTGCGCTCTGAGACACTATCAGAAACTTTCTGTGCAGCTTTTATAAGAGCTACTCCTCCACCAGCAACAATTCCCTCTTCTATCGCCGCTTTTGTAGCGTTGACAGCATCTTCTATTTTTAATTTCAAATATTTCATCTCAGTTTCTGTAGCAGCTCCGACCCTTATCACAGCGATACCGCCAGAAAGCTTAGCTATTCTTTCATCGACTTTTTCTTTATCATATTTTGAATCTGTATTTTCTTTTTGTTTTTTTAATTGAAAGACCCTCTCTTCTATATCGCCCTTTTTGCCTTTTCCTCCAACAATAATAGTATTGTCTTTTGTAGAGATTATCTTGCGAGCCTTACCGAGCATAGCTACTTCAGCATTTTCGAAAGTTACTCCTATATCTTCTGAGATCACCTTGGCACCGACAGTGATCGCGATGTCTTCGAGAATTTCTTTTTTCTTATCTCCATATCCTGGAGCTTTGATAGCAAGAACATTGAAGCTACCACGAAGTCTGTTCACAATAAAAGTAGAGAGTGCTTCACCATCTACATCCTCCGCAATGATCACCAAATCCTTTTTGCCTGATTGAGCAAGCTTTTCAAGTAGTGGTAGAACTTCTTTAATAGAAGAAATCTTTTTGTCGGTAATGAGAATCGCTGGGTCATTGTATTCAGCTTCCATTCTCTCAGCGTTTGTAACCATATAAGGAGAGATATAGCCCTTGTCGAATTCTATTCCCTCAGTAACTTCTGACTCTAGACCGATAGTCTGAGATTCTTCTACTGTAACGATTCCATCCTTTCCAACTTTTTTAATTGTATCAGCGATAATATTGCCAAGCTCTATAGACTCTGCAGAAATATTTGCAACCTGCCTTATTTCTTCATCAGTCTTTATCGGCTTAGCAATAGACTTCAAAGCTGTAACCACGTCCTTTGCGGCCGCTTCGATACCGAACTTCACTCCCATAGCATTGACGCCCATAGTCGTATGCTTCATCCCTTCAGAGATGATGGCTTGCATAAGAACGACCGAAGTAGTGGTTCCATCTCCGGCGATGTCATTGGTCTTTGTAGCTACCTCCTTTATAATCTCCGCTCCCATATTTTCGAACTTGTCCTTAAGAGAAATTTCTTTTGCAATAGATACTCCGTCATTTGTAATGGTCGGTGCTCCATAACCTTTATCAAGAACGACATTTCTTCCACGAGGACCTAGGGTGATTTTTACAGCATCAGCTACAGTGTCCACTCCTTTCTTTAAAGATTTTCTTGCATCTTCATTGTATAAAATTTTCTTTGCCATAGTTTTTTTATTATCTTTTTATTTTAAGTTATAAATATTTTTAAGTTTTTAAATTATTTTATTTTATGACTGCCAACAATTCCGTCTCTTTTGCAATATAATATTCTTCCCCATCCGCCAAGATCTTGTCTCCCCATTGAAAAAGAACTTCATCGCCAACTTTGACCGAGATAGGTATAAGCTTTCCGTCCTCATATCTGCCTTGGCCAATAGCTACAACCTCTCCTCTTTTGCTACCCTTGTCTTCATTGACGGTGATAGGAATAATGATACCTGAAGCGGTCTTTTTTTCTTTACTCTTTGCATCTTCTTTAATAAGAACTCTGTCTCCAAGAGGCATAATCTTAACTGAATTTTCTACTTTTTTTGACATAATTTTTATTTTTTAGCGTTAGTTTAGCGTTGATAATGGTGGATGTATTATATAGGAATAAAAGCATCATACAAGTTGACTAAATTAGTTTTTATTTCTAAATACAAAAATCTCTTAAATTTTTTGCTATTCTAACCAGATAAAATAAGGGTTAAAAAAGTTATTAAGATTTGATAAAGATTTTGTGGGTTTAATACGGTTTTTCTATTGCTTAAGTTTATATAAATAATTTATAATGATCTCACTTAAGTAAATTATCAGACACTAATGAAAAATAACATTATGAATGAAACAGAACCAGTTTATATAAAAGAATTAAAGGAGCAGATAGGACGTATAGATCACAAGATTGACGAAGTTTTGATATCTACCGCAAAAGAGTTTAGAAGAATCGATGAAAGGTTTGATGAGGTTGATGAGAGATTTAATGGAATTGATGAGAGATTCAGTAAAGCTGATCTTGAGTTTGACTCAGTCAACAACAGGTTAGATAGACTAGAATCTAGTAATGCAGAGATAAAAGAAGATATATCTAAAATAGAAGGTCATATAGGGCGATATGAAGTCAGAGCTCAGAATATAGAAGCGATTTTATTGGAAGACCATAAACCAAGAATTATCGCATTGGAAAAAGAAGTTTTTGCCTAACCTACTACACCAAGAAGACTTTCTACCTACCTCCCATGACACTTCTTGTACTTTTTACCTGACCCGCAAGGGCAAGGGTCGTTGCGGCCGACTTCGGGCTTTTTGGTGCCTTGAGTCGAAGAATTTGATCCACTCGATCCACCTTGTGACGAACCACCACCATCTCCCCCTCCGATAGTCTGTGCCTGTTCATGAACTTCTTCAAGCTTCACTGCTTCTGGACTTGCCACTGTTCCACCTACATGAGGAAGAAGATGTAGTATCTGATTGTTTATAGCCATCTGCATTTCTTTAA
>CAZLCD010000005.1:0-31747 GCA_964558375.1 uncultured Candidatus Saccharibacteria bacterium
CAAATCTTTATCAAATCTTTATTTTTTCTTTATCTTTTCTTAATGTCCGTTTGTTATCCTTTGTGAATGCAAAATAAAGGTAGGGAAAAACAGTTTCTTAGTATAATGGATAAGAGACTAGCTAGAAACGCGAAAACCCCATAAGGGGTTTTCTATAGTGGCTGCCATCAGCAATCGCCGAACTAATCATCTTGGCGCGTTACTCCAATGACTGCAGACATTATTGCTACTATTCTACCCAAGCCAATTTTAAAGTCAACAGTTAAAATAGCCCTCAACCCACCCCCTAACCCACCATATACAAATCCTGCCTCATTTCGCCAACGCCGACATATTCTGCTTCGCCTTTTATGATCTTTTCAAAAGGCTTACAGAAAAAGCAACCTGGAGAGCCATTTGGACAGAGAAACTCTGCTTTTTCTCGAGCTTCTTTCACCTGCTTAGCGATCTTATATACCCTTTCAAAACTTTCTTCCACACTAGGCAGACTTACGTCTATAGGCTTATCATCTTTATCAAGATACCAGTAGCTCGCGCCAGTTACTTTTCTTTTCTGCAGATTTTTGAGAAGAAGTTGATAGATAGGTAACTGTAAAGACTCTCCACTCTCCTCATTTTTTCCAGTTTTAAAATCCAAAATCTGCACGCTGTCATCCTCGGGTTTATATATAAGCCAATCGATCTTTCCGCAGAGAATAATATTATCTTCTTCAGACAAATGAAAATTGGGAGGCATGCCACTTTCATTTTCTTTTATTTTGACTGTTTTTTCTATAAGCGGTCCTGGATTATCTTCTACTCTTTTAAGCATAGCCTTTGCCCTTTCTTTAAAATCCTCCTCTTGCTCTATTGAACTAAAACCTCCCCATTTACCACTCACTTTTTTCCAAATATTTTCAAAATTTTCAAATATACTTTTATTGAAACGCGTCTCCGCTTTATGATTAGCCAGACCTTCGACTATTTCATGAACAGCCACACCCAGTGCTAGTGCTGGATTTACAATATTTATTTTTCTTTTTGTCTTTGGATCCTTATAGACATTATGCAGATAATAAGCGCGAGGACATTTTATAAAATCCCCCATCGATGAATGCGAAACCCATACAGCTTTATATGGATCATTTTTCATATCTTTTATTTTTATTTACTATTTCACCTCAACCCTCACACTCTTTATGGTGATATTTTCGATAGGCTTATCAGCGACACCGACTGGAGAATTGGCGATAGCGTCTACCACTTCCATACCAGAAACAACAGTTCCGAAGATAGAGTAAGCGTTCGGCAGACCAACATCTTTATGCATAATGAAGAATTGACTACCATTTGTATTTGGACCGGCGTTCGCCATAGCTACTGTACCTCTCTTATAACCCTTTTTGTAAGATTCGGTATTTGGATCAAGTTCATCTGCGAACTTGTATCCAGGACCCCCAGTTCCTGTGCCTGTAGGATCTCCACCTTGAATCATAAAATCTTTTATAACTCTATGGAAAATCACACCATTATAGAAGCCTTTATTAGCCAAAGTAACGAAGTTCTCAACTGTCTTTGGTGCATCAGCGTTATAAGTTTCAAAAACGATATTTCCTTTGCTTGTTTCTAAAGTTATTTTGTTCATATTATTTTTTTTGTTTATTATTTTATTTGTAGTAGTTGATTGAATATTGGTTGATTGAGTTGTTGTTGACTGATTGGTCTGCATTAGACTTTCCGTCGTCGTTGCATAGCTATCTGTTTTGATTATTTCTTCTTTCTTTGGTGAATTTGTAAAATAAATCAAAACAACAAGCACGATGATTAGACCTATAAGATAATATATATTTTTCATAATTTTTAATTATTTTACTTAAAGATTATACAGTTCTTTTGTAGTTTTTACTACTTTATCCATAGCTTCAGAAAGTGAGGTTTGCATTTTGACCCCAGCTGCAGCCATATGACCACCTCCACCTAGGGCAACGGCAATTTTTGAAACATCGTATTTGCTTGCATCGGCTGTACGGAAGCTTACTTTAATAAAATTCGGCTGAATTTCTACGAGAGTTACTGCAATACATGTTCCTAGAACTGACTTTAATTTACCAGACATAAAACCTGTATTGATATCCCCTTCTTCCAAATTATTTTTATTTATTTCCTCAGCACTAATAGAAGCTATGGCCAGTTTTTCATTGAAAAAAGTTTTGATAGAAGAAAGCAAGACACCCTCTGCAATCAAAGATTCTTTTCTTTTACTATTGTCCATTATGTGGATGATCTTAGGATAATCTGGAGCAAGCGCCACAAGCTCGACAGCTGCCTTGAAGGTACTGAGCGAAGTATTTTCATAACGAAAACCTCCAGTATCTGTAAATATTCCCATGAAAAGATTGAGAGCAATATCATGATCTATTTCTATATTCATCTGTTTAAATAGATCAAAGAGAAGCTGTGCTGTGGCTGGGTAAGATGGATCTATGAGATTTAATTTTCCATAACCCTTATTGCTTGCATGATGATCTATAACAATAGTCATAAGATGTTCAGGAAAGACGATTTTGTCTTTTGAAGAAATCATCTCGACACTACCACTATCAAGGATTATAAAAAGATCAAAATCTTTTAGATCTATTTCAAAAAAGTTCTTTGGTGTAATAGTCTCGATCCCTGGAAAAACGAAAGCCTTTGGGATATCGCTATCCCCTTTTATCAAAGTTACGCTTTTACCCATCTGCTCAAGGGCAAGCTTCATAGCCAAAGCAGAACCGACAGAGTCTGGATCAGGACTTGGATGACAGTGGAGTAGGACTTTTTTTGATTGTTTTATCTCGTCGATTATTTTAACGGTATTTTCATTCATAAAATTTTATTGGTAATTACTTAAACATAATAGGAATCTCTATTGACTCATCATGCTCCTTAAGGCCAGAAGGATTGTCTTTTTTGAGAACAAGGAAACCACTGGAGCCTTTTATAAAATTGTTAAACTGCAAGGTTCCTAAGAAAGGAACGAATTCCTCCGTCATCCACTCACCTTGAGCTGTGACATGACCTTCGGCAATAGTGTTTCTATTTGAATCAAACAAGGTTACAGGAAAACTTCCTTCAAAGAACCAAGTACCCTTGGCCCTACCAGAGATAGAAAGTGGTGAGGAAATTTCGGAATCTTTGATAGGAGAAACCACGGCAATTGTCGATTCTTCTTCAATAGGCTTCAGATAAAAAAAGGCTAAGCCAGCAATCAGCAAAATGGCAAGTATGACAGAGATAATTATTTTCATAAAATGATTATAGCACTCCTACAGATTCTAGTATATTTTTAATTTTTATCGTAGCAACACCTATAGTGCTATCTGCTTGACCATAGTATATATAAATACTTTCATCTTTGACAATAGCCCCACATGGAAATACTACCTCGTTGATCTGACCATGCTTTTCGTATTCTGTCTCTGGTTCAAAGATAGGATAAGCCGTTCTGCCCAAAACTTTTTCTATATTGAGCCTATCAAGTAATGCTGCCCCCACTCTATATACCCCATCTTCTCCGATACCATGATAGATAAGCAGCCAGCCTTCTTTAAATAAAATTGGCGACATGGCCACACCAACCTTTCTGCTGTCCCACATACCAGGTCGAGGGGCAAGGATTATATTGTTTACAAAATTTTCTCTATTTTTAAATTGAAGAGTATCAGAATAGTCGACAGTTATAGCATGATTGACTCTGTGTATGAGCGCGTATTTATTTTTAATTTTTTTCGGAAAAAGCGCACCGTCTTTATCATCTACACCGCTTTTACTAACGAGAATAGGCTTATCCCATTTCCAAACACCTGCTTTAAAATCTTTTATATCTATAGAAGTAAGGGCGATGGCAGGGGCGTCGACGCCATTGTAAGCGGTATAGGTCATATAGATTCTATCTTCAATGAGGGTCAGTCTCGGATCTTCACAACCAGAATTGCCGTTTGGTATTCTCTTTTCTTCGAACGAAGCACGAGGAATATATACAGGCTGAACAGCTCGAAGCTTAACTGAGATCATATCGTAAGATTCTGCACAACCGATAACTGAAGTATTGTCTTCTGACATTGCTCGATAGAGAATATAGACAATATTATCTAGCATAATAGTTGCAGGGTTGAATACAGCTCTAGATTCCCAAGGATGGTCAGCGCGTGGTTCAAGCATCGGCCCTTGGGAAAGACGAGAAAACTTATGTGACTTTCTATATATAAATACACTGTCCGGTGCGTTTTGCTTTTTTACAAAATCCATTGAAGCCAAAAGGGATGAAAGTGACATCGAGGCGCTAGCACAGACTGTGTCGGCACCTCCATAAAAGATTTCAAGATTGTCCCCCGTCAAAGTAACTCCAGAAGGGAAAATAATATTTGAGAGAATTCCGTTTTTTTCATAATCTGTCTCTGGCACCATGAAGGGAGTTTTGGTCTGAGCGATTATTTTCTGAGGATCTTTAAAATCAAGGAGTAATGCTCCTATTCCAAAGATTTTGTTTTCAGAAAAATAGTTTTTGATATGAGAATAAACAAGTAGCCAGCCATAATCTGTTTTTATAGGCGGCGCGCCGACTTCGACTTGTTCATTGTTCCCTCTTGGAATATCGATAGACCATTTATCACGCTCTCCATACCATTCGTTCCATTTATCATGATCCCAAATATCCGTGATCTTTTTAAATTGAGCAATAGAAACCTTAGCCAAAGAACCATCATCGGTATTTGCAGCAAAGACTACGGTGTATTTGCCATTTATTTTTTCCGGAAAAAGTGACATAGCCTTGGCATTGAAAGGTGTTACAAGATGGCGCTCCTTGATAGTCTTCAGATCTTTACTTACAGCCACCGCCACTTTTATGCCATCTCCCCTGAAAGGAAAGAGGCTAAGCGCAGTGTAGAAAATATAGTACATGCCATCGATATAAGAGACACGCGGATCTTCACAGCCATATCTTTCCCAAGGTTCTACAGGGAAAATAAATTGTTTTCCGTCTTTGCCGATAGTTGAAAGAGAAAAGTTTGTTGATTCAAACTTTTTTGGTGCAGACAAAGCACGATAGAAGATGTGTGTGGTTTTGCCAACCTTGATCGGACAACAATTGAAGGTGGCGTATGATTCCCATTCATGATCTGGATTTGGTTTGATGATTGGATTGTTTTTTGATCTTTTAATGGAAAACATTTTAATTTTTTATAAGCTTTTCTAATAATTGTGTCAAGGAAATGGTGGCGACACAGACATGTTTGTCTCCTCCACCATAATATACGAACAATGTATCGTCTTTGACCACAGCCCCACAAGCATAGACCACACCAAACTTCCATTCATTTTCATACCAAGCTTCTGGAGAAAGGATAGCTGTCTTTGAACGACCTATCACTTTTTCTGGATCGTCAAGCTCGACAAGCATAGCTCCGAGCTTGTATCCGATATGTGCTTCATTTTCATCCATAGCATGATAAAGAATAAGCCAGCCCTTGCTAGTCTTTATAGGTGGCGGACCGGCACTACGTATCCAGGTGTCCCAATTATTACTAGCCCCAGTATTCTGCCAGACATTTTGTTCTAGATATTTCGGATCCACGAAACGCGCGCCGGGAGTACCATCATGCATAAGAACCCAATTCTTCGGCATATTCCCTCTTCCGATATCCCAATACTTCGGCACTTTATGTTTTCCCAGAGCCAGACTTTCTAAAGAATCGACGTATTCTATACCGATCTTCGGCCAAATATTATGCAAAATCGCAAATTTACCATTTATTTTTTCTGGGAAAAGCACCCAGTTTTTATTTATCTGATTTGGAGTAGATATAAGTAAAGGAACACTCCATTTCCAATTTTTATTTCGAAAATCCTTTTCATCTATGGAAATAACGCAGACTCTAACAAAGTCCCAACCATCAAAGGCATTGAAGGTAACATAGATGCGTCGCCCGATCTTGACCATGCGAGGATCTTCGGCACCACCCCAACTTCCACCAGAAGGATACATAAGAGGATCAAATCTTTTTAGAATCGAAGAGGAGTTCTTCGATGGTTTTTGCATTACAAAGGCCGGATGATCCGAAGCATCTTTAAAATTGATACCGTCTTCACTTGAATCATGCCCAATGCGAGAGATGCCATCAGAACCTATAGCTCTATAGAGAATATGGAATTTCCCATCATCATATAGAGCAGCGGGGTTAAAGATCGCTTCGTGTTTCCAAGAATTCTTCTCTGAACGTTTCTCGGGAGGCTTCATGATAGGATTTTTCTTATGCTTCTTCAAATGTAAACCGTCTGGTTTGAAGATATGAGTGATTGATTTTAGATCATTGAGACAAACAACAATAGAATAGTTTTCATTTGCCCAAAATATATAAATAGAATCTTTGTGAGAAATAACTCCAAGAGGAGTGCAGTCTGAATCCTTTTCAAAATTCACATCATTTCTCCAAAGTGGTGCATTCATTCTTCTGACGAGGCGACTAGGGTTTTCTGGATCAAGTAAAACTCCACCAAGACATAGGGTATAAGCATTGCCCTTTTTTTCTTTGGCATCATAAAGAAGAACTATGCCTTCCTTAGTGACAATACTACCAATGAGTCTTATATCATCCCTGTCGAATTTGTTTTCGCGAGAAGTAAAAAGAAGAATATTGTCATACTGTATGAATGTACCACCTTCATACATTATATATTTACTTTTAAATTTAATTTCAGGAACAATGACCGATTCATGACCGTCAGATAAAGTCTCAGAAACCACTTCCCAATTATAAATATCTTTTGACTCGGCTATTACGCGATATTTATTTTCTTTTTCAGTGCGCGTATATGAGACTAAAACTTTTCTGCCGAAATTCGAAAAACGAAAATTACTGCATTGCTCTGACTTATGATTTTTTAATCCATCCCTAAATGCTACTTTGTTTTTATCTTGAACAAAATCTACACCATCTTCACTCCAAGAGAAATTGAAACTTGAGCTTTTTTTTATACTTCTCTCAAGTAGCCCTATTTTGTTTTTATAGGAAAGGACACCCAAGGAAACAGATTTTGATATTTTTTTACGTACGGCCATATTTATCTTCTACACGCACGATATCTTCTTCATTAAAGTTTCCAAAAGCGATTTCTAGAATGGAGACCTCATCTGTAGTTGCGGCGATTCTATGCAAAACATGTTGCTCTACTTCAAATTCATCATCGGGTTTGGCTTCGATTTTTTTCTCGCCGATTGTGATAGTAGGATGACCCTTCAAAACTTTCCAGAACTCTTTTCTTTCACTATGACTTTGTAAAGACAGTTCTTGATCGGGATTTACAGTAATAATCTTTACTGTTGTAGGTTCATTTAAAGAATAACGAACAAAATTCCCCCATGGTCTATTTTCTATTAGTTTTTTCATACACTTCAAGTATATCACGAAGTGCCTTGAGAGTTTCCTCTGGGTTATGCACAAAATAGCATGGGAATCCATTTGCTTTAACTATCTCATCATTACCACCTGGATACAGCGCATCGCCGAAATATAGTAGATCTTTGCTCTCCAGATTTAAGATTTCTAAGAGACATCTCATGGCATAGGCTTTATTTACACCCTTTTTTGTAATATCGATCGATGTAGTACCCCCTATTCTTATTTCATTGTCAGGCAAAAGCGCGTCCAGCATTGGTTTCATTTGTTTGCGTATGTTTTGATCTGGATCCCAAGCCGCTTTCAGTTCAAGTGGCGCTCTTTGACCCAAGGCAGAAAGCGTGACTTGCTCTCCCCTATCCTCGATCAAAGGTCCATGCTCTGGATTTTCCTTCAAGTCAAATTTTGAAACAATTAGATTTAATGATGAGATGATCTCTTGTTTATTTTTATCTTCAAATTTATTTTGATATTTCACTAGCCATTTACCATCTCTATATTCAATAAGTTCCGCACCATTCTGGGGAAAAATATAGAGCTTATCTGTAAAATCAAAATCTTTTGGAAAATGGGCTAGGAATTGGTTTTCAAATTGTTCTTTTGAGGCGCCAGAAACTATCGACATCGGCACAAATTGCATAAGTTTACAGAAAACATCCACCATGTCTTTTTCTATTGGATTTTTACTTTTTGCAATAGTACCATCTAGATCAAAAGCAAGGACTTTAGGGGGAGTTGTCTCAGTGAATATTTTCATAGATGTATTATATAATAAAATTAATTAATCTTCTCAGTCTTTTTAACTATTATTAATACAGCCAGTAAGGTAGTAATGGGAACTGCCAAAACTAGTCCGGTACTACCAATCAAAGTTCTTATGATTTCAGCTGCAAATATTTCTCTATTGATCACAGAGAAAGTAGTATTTTCAGATAGAGAAAAAAGGAGGAGGAGAGGCAGAGAAGCACCGACATACGCTATTGCCAAGGTATTAACCAATGCACCTATATGCTCTCTACCCATTCTAAGGGCTCTAGCGTATATCTTTTTACGGGATACATGTGGAGCGATTTTATGTAATTCTTCCACAGAGATTGCTTGACCTATAGCCACATCATATAGCACACCCAATAGACCTATCATGATTCCACTAAGCAATATACCAACCATATCTATACTACCTTTAGTATTGAGATTAAAATAAACAGCCTCTTCGGATTCAAAGCCTGTAAGATTGGATAGGTCTACAGATATATAAGCTAGTGCTCCAGTGAAGATGATAGTGATTATCATTCCGATAACAGCAGAGCTGGTGGTTCTGTTGAAACCATGGGTGACATATGAACCTAGAATTATAATAAGAGATGAGACCAACATACTCATGGCTATGGGTGAATATCCATTTAAAATACTAGGTATAAGTATATAAAGAATTAGAAAAAGGCTGCCGATTAGACTTATGAGACCCCTCACTCCTTGCATACCTCCAATTATAATTGTAAGTATGACAAAGAGTATTGTGAAGATAATTATAGGTTTTATACGATAAGAATCGAAAACGCTATAGAATTGCGCTTTATCTTCAGATCGAATTGTATCTCTTAAAAGAAAAAGATCTCCAGCTTTTAATTTTAAATAGTCATCTTTTAAAGTTATGATTTCACCATTTTTCTCGCCTTCGAGAATCTTAACCCGCAATGATTGATAGGTGCTCTTTATATCAGTGCCAGCAATATTTTCAACCTCTTCGCTTAAAACTTCCAGAACCTCTGCTTTCACTATAGAAACTTTATCTTGCAACAAGACCGCTTCAGCATTAACTGTAGAATAAGGAAATAAAATAGCGAATAAAATAATAATTAGGATTTTACGCATGATTTGCAAGTACCAAAAAACTCTAGCGAATGTTCATTGATAATATTAAATTTTTCTGATTTTGGTTTTCTTTGTTCAATATCACAATCATCTATTTCTTCTATAATGCCGCAGTCATTGCATATTATATGATGGTGATGATGGTTATTTATTTCATATTTGATAGCATTACCGGGTATATTTACTTTCTTTACTAAGCTTACAGCTTCAAAAGAAGCTAGTACTCTATATACAGTAGTCAAATTAATTTTTGAATATTTGAGTGTGGAATATATTTTATCTGCAGTTATTGGTGTAGGATTATCCACTAATACTTCTAGGATATTTCGTCGAGATTTGGTAGCCTTTATTCCAAGATTTTTGAGTAACTGCAAAGTTCCTTGAATCTTGGCGATCTGTCCGAGTCCTAATCTCATTTTTTTTATTTTATGCACCATATATCTATTATGTCTAATCTACATATTATAATCTAAATGCCAAAGACTTGCAATTAAAATATGGATAGTGTATAAATGTAATATTATAAATGCAAATGAATTGCAATTAAAAAATATAAGAAATATCTATGATCAACATAGTACTAAGTTCCGTCATAATAATGTTCGCGTCTCTGATCGGTGCTATATCAGTATGGAAAAATCTTGGGTCTTTTGTAGAAAAAAACCTACACTATCTAGTAAGCTTCTCTGCTGGAGTATTCATAATTATTGCTTATGAGCTTTCCCATGAAGCTCTAGAAAATAGTAGTTTCTTATGGATCGCCGTGGGTGCTGTAGCATCTTTTTTAATATTCAAATTACTGCCAGACTTTCATCATCATGAAGAATCTATAACTGGACATAGTCATTCAAAAATAGATGCAAGAAGAGTGATTGTGAGCGACGCTATACACAATATCGGCGATGGTATCTTACTTACTGCAGCTTTTTCTGTAAGCATAACTCTAGGGATCGTTACTACCCTCTCCATTTTTATTCATGAATTAATACAAGAAATATCAGAGTTTTTCGTCTTAAAACAAGCAGGTTTTGAAACAAAAAAAGCCTTGATAATAAATTTTATTACTTCTTCAACTATCCTCATAGGAGCAGTTGGTGGATATTTTTTATTAGAAAAATTTGAAATGATAGAAGCACCACTACTTGGTATTACCGCTGGATCATTTTTCTTGATAGTAGCTCATGATCTTATACCTCATTCCATAAGTTCAATTACAGAAAAATCTCACGTACTGAAGCATTTAGCTTGGTTTATACTCGGAGCGATTCTTATAGCTCTAGCCAACATGGCGATTCCACATTTGCATTAGAAACATTTGCATTAGAAACTTTTGAGAGATTAATCTACAAAAGTAAGTGCCTTGCCCTTCTTGTTTGCACGTCCTGTTCTACCAATTCTGTGAACATAGTCGTCATAAGTTGCTGGTATGTCAAAGTTTATAACATGACTTACATCTGGAATATCAAGCCCTCTTGCTGCCACGTCTGTAGCCACCAAGATCTGTACCATATTTTCTTTGAAGCCCTTGAGAGCTCTCTGTCTCTGACTATGATTCTTATCTCCATGAATAGATTCTGCTTTAAAACCTTTTGCAATAAGAGCTTTTGATAGCTTTTCTACACCATGTTTTGTTTTTCCGAAAATAATAACTTTATTAAAATCTTCCTTAGCTAGAAGTTCTCCTAGAACATCGAGTTTGTTTAGACCTCTTGCTACACGCACTATATCTTGTTCAACATTTTTTGAAGTATCTCTTGTTTTTACAGAAATTCTGACAGGTTCATTTAGGAATTCTCCGATCATTTTTTCTATTTCATTTGAAAGAGTTGCAGAGAAAAATAGTGTATGTCTCGGCTTTGGCATTCCAGCCATAAGGAAACGCATATCATTTACAAATCCCATATCTAGCATACGGTCCGCTTCATCGAGTACGATTGTTGAGAACTGATTTAGAACTATAGCTTTTCTTTCTATTAGATCCTTCAGACGTCCTGGAGTACCGATAATGAACTCATTGTTATAACGAAGTTCTGAAAGTTGCTTGCCGATATAAGCTCCACCTACACAACAAACAGAAAAGATTTTCATACCAGGAGTAAAACCGATAAGCTCATTTTGGATCTGTATAGCAAGCTCACGTGTCGGTACAACGATGAGGATTTTGTTCTTTCTATTTTTTAAAACCTTATCGATAAGAGGGATAAGGAAAGCCGCAGTTTTACCTGTACCAGTATTGGCAATTCCCACTATGTCCTGCCCTTTCAAAATATGTGGAATAGAACGATCTTGGATCGGTGTTGGTAAAGTGTAACCCTTTTTAATAATTCCAGCCTTTAGGTTTTCTTCAATAATAAAATCCGCGAACTTATGGTCCGGAACAAAATGCTCTACTTCTTCAGTAATCGTTGCTTTGTTTATAAAGCGTGCATGAGAAATGTTTTCTCCTTGCGGTCCTCTGTTTCTTGTTCTGTTTCCTCCTGTAGAAAATCTACGTGGTCCGCGAGGATTAGATGAACTTGGTCCACCTCTGAAAGGAGGGCGTGAGCCATATGAATGACCCGGTTGTGATGATTTTTTATACATAAAATATTATTCTAATACAATATATTAAAATGGTAGATGTGTCAAATTTAAATTTTTATACAGCCGACCCTGCGACGAAGCCACTGGTCCAGCAGAGTTGCAAACTATATCCACCTGAAGGACGATCGATATTTAAAATATCCCCAACAAGATATAGATTCTCAATTATTTTACTTTGCATTGTTTTCCAATCCACTTCAGTAAGCTCCACACCACCAGAAGATACGATAGCTTTGTCTGAACCGAGGAGATGATCGACATTCATGGGTATGCCTTTGATAGTATCTATAAGTTTTAATCTCTCCGCTCTACTTATACTATTGTCTGTTTTATTTTCATCAATATTTGAAAGTTTCAAAACGATATCCACAAGTGGAGATGGAATGAAGGCGCCAAGGGAATTTTTAATTTTCTTCTTATCATCCATTTTAAAAAGCTCTTGTAACCTAAGATTCATCATACCGTGGTCAAAAGATGGAAGTAGGTCCAGACGGATTTGCACTTCACCATATTTTAATAATTCTCCAATATCTTTACTCATATTAAGAACGGTGGGGCCACTCACACCAAAGTGAGTGAACAATAACCTACCCTTATGCGATTCTTGTTTTTGATTATTTTGATATGTTGTGAGCTTTATATCTTGCAAAGTCACACCAGAAAGATCTTTGACCCAAGAATCTTTGAGAGCTACTGGCACAAGGGCTTCATTTGAGGGAATGATTTTGTGACCAAGTTCTGAAAGCCAAGCGAAGCCATCTCCAGTCGAACCTGTCTCAGGACGAGAAGTTCCACCAGTTGCTAGAATATATTTCTTTGCAAAAACCTTTTCTTTATTTTTTAATTTAACTGCAACGATTTTATTATCTTCTTTTTCAAAACCAACAACCACTGCATTTGTTTTAATTTCGACTTTTCCTTTTTTACAATATTCCACAAGAACGTCCCAGACAGATTGAGCAGTATCACTTTCGGGAAAGACACGATTGTGAGCTTCAACTTTGGTTGGCATGCCTTTTCCATTGAAAAATTCAAGGGTATTTTTTGTACTAAATTGAGAAAAAGCAGAAAAAAGAAATTTGTCGCTATCTTTATACTTTTTCAAAAATGTCCGTACATCAAGTTCGGCATTTGTGACATTACATCTTCCTCCTCCAGTTATTAAAAGCTTTACTCCGGGACTTTCATTTTTTTCAAGGAGAATAACCTTAGCGCCCATTTCGGCTGCTCTGCCTGCAGCCATAAGCCCAGCAGGACCACCACCTATTACCGCCACATCATAAAGTTCGGGTTTCATATTGAAATATTAACACAGAAAATATTTTCTCCTACTTATCCAAATCCAAAACTTCGTCGATACGAATTTTCTCTACGAATTCTGGCACATGGGATACTAGTATCATTGCTCCTTTATAATCGTTTAAAGCTTCTGCAATAATCGGCAAATGTCTAAAGTTAATATGGTTGGTTGGCTCATCGAGAATAAGAAGTCCTGGTCGCTCAAGCACAAGACGTGCAAAGGCTACTAGACCTTTCTGCCCTTCCGAAAGAGAACCGATCTTAGTATTGATCACATCACTGGTGATAAGAAAGCCAGCAGCTACAGAGCGCATCTCTTCTTCATTTTTCTTTTCTGTAACTTCAAGCAAAGACTCTCGAACGGTGTGGTCAAAGTTTAGTGTAGAAAAATCTTGACGATAATAACCGACACGAACATTGTCAGCGATGACGGAACCCGCTCCAGCTTCGGCAATGGTTTTAAGCAATGTACTTTTGCCTATGCCGTTTGGTCCTTTCAGAAGGAGATGATTATTTTTCTTTAAAGAAATATTTGCTTTATGATCCTTGGCTTTATGATTGCGAATAACTTTGTAAGAATTTATTTTAATAATCTCACCGATAAGCTCCGGCTGAGAAGGAATTTCAAAAGGTCTGATGGTTTTGTCTTCCCTTCTTACATCCACCATTTCTTCTTCAAGCTCTTCTGCTTTGTCACGCATTCGTCTGGCTACTAGACGCATCTGACCTCCTTTATTAGCAAAGAACCCTGCTTTGTCTTTATTTTCTTGAATCTCGCGAGCAAGCTGAGCGTTTTTCATATTTTCTTTTTCAATACGAGTCTTGATCTGTTCTCTTACATCAAAGTAATTACCGAAATATTGCTCGATCTTTTTTGTGAAAACATCGAGATAGAGAACTCCGTCAGTAAAGGAATTTAGAAAGTCTGCATCGTGAGAAATAACGATGACGGTGTTTTTGTAATTTTTAATAAAAGAAGTTAGATGCTCAATCCCAGCCTTATCAAGATTATTTGTCGGCTCATCAAGAAGAAGTAGGTCTGGGTTTTGGATAATAGCTGAAGCCAGAAGTAAACGTGCTTGCTGACCGCCAGAAAAAGATCGGATCACACGATCATGAGGTGCATGAAAATTTACGATTTCCAAAACCTCGTCTATTTTTTTGTCGATATCATAAACTTTTTCTTTGAAACACTTTTCAAAAAATTCCCTCAAAGTAAAATCCAACTGATCGCGAGAGATCACTTGTTTGGCATGTGCTATCGAGACACCATTGGTTATATGTATATCACCAGATTCTGCCTTACTTTCTTTTGTGATCAAGCTAAAAAGAGTGCTCTTTCCAGCACCATTTTGACCCATAAGTGTGACTTTCATGCCACGCCTTACAGAAAATGAAACCTCTTCAAGTATCGGCTTATTGTGCCCAAACTCAAAAGAAACCTCATCGAAGCTTAATAAAATATCGTTTTTGGACATGCATTAGAGCATAGCATATCTTTCAAAAAAATACTTATGGAAGTTTATTTTTTGCTTTTCTTCTTTGCAAGACGAGCATGCTTTATTGCAAGACGCTTCTTTGTCTTTTTAGAACGAGAAGTCTTCATGTTTGTGCTTGCGCTTTTTCTTTTTGCCATAGGATGATTATACACTAGATGTCATTATAAAGAAAAAATTATAGGTATTGACAAACTAGCCTTATGTGTGTATCATTTTGCGCAGTAGATACCGTACCATGTCTGGTGCGGTCAGAAAAATTCGGTCTTCGTCATCATTATGAAAACGTTTAAAAAAGTCGGTCTTACGGTTGCGGTGCTTCTCGGTTCCCTATTGTTGTCTTTTGGTCAGCAAGTCGATCAGCAACTCGGTCACGGTCAAAGTTTAAGCTATTTCGAACTACCAAGGGCTATCAATGAATTCAAGTGGTCTGCGTGTGCACCAACGGCAGATGCACTTCCGCGAATCATTCGCGGGCTGATGGATAACTACTATTATGAGAAATCTGAGGGATTTAAGAGGGAGCTTGTGGGAAACATAAGCCCCGGGAAGATTGAGATTATGGCCAGGACTGCAAGATGCAAGCAGGATGGCGACTTTCTAAGACTTCTCTATATCACGAAACAGAATCTACCCCCTTTTCTTACCTATAATGGTTTGGAAGCCCGCGTAGGCAAAAAGGGCGGGCCAGTAAAGTCTGTCGTGAAGAGTTTCTGGAAAAACAAAAAGATCAAAGATCTTGTCGGTTGCCTGGAGGATTACCCTCCTGAGGATGCGGCTCGGTTGGTGGATATCATCTGCCAGCCTTGGTACAAGGGAGTTCAGTGTAGTTATTTCGAGGTCTACCCTTCGCAGGCCTCAGAAAGCTTGTGGGACATTTACTTCGACATTCGCTTAGTCGAGTTGGCCAAGAGAAGCCTCATCGTTAGGCTTTTGGGAGCCGAGGGGATGATTGGCATCCCCTGGGCGACCTACGCATACTTCGACTGCGGTCGGGGGGTCACGTTCATCCCGCTGGACAAAGTCACGATCTGCACGGAGGATATTCCCGAGCTTAAACGATTGCTATGCAACCCTTACTACGGCAGGCTCGCTGGCGAATACCTAGAAATGCTGACTAGGTGAGGTTCAGCTCCAGCACGCGCGCTTCAGATACAGATCTGGGGCGCGCTTTTTTATTTCCAGAGTTTATTTACAAAGACAAAATAAAAGCAGTTAACATAAGACCTATTAACTGATAACTAAGCATGATAGATATCTGCTTTAACCAGAATTCTCTTTTTGTATTCCCCCATATCACTCCTGAAACTTGTGTAGGTAAGATAAATCCAAGCCATATCCAACCAGCTACTCCATAAGCATGGAAACCTACATTAGCCATTTGCAGATAATAAATGAACATTGCCAAAACAAAAGTGAAAATTATAGTCAAGAGAATCTGCAGTCCATAGAACGGCATCATTTCTTTTTGCATTTTCTGCATCTCTTCTTTTGTGCACTGATGATCCCCTCCCATTACTTTCATCCAAAACTTTCCAAACATAAGTGGCGAATACCAAACGGCACCAAGAATGAACTGCACTAGAGTCGCAACAGCTATCAAGATGTAATTTATTTCCATACTCAATTTAATTTATATTTAGGCTAGTGGATTTTTGCCTTTGATAATTCTTATGAGAACCATAATAACTGCAACCACAAGAAGGATATGAATAAATCCTCCGATAGTGTATGAAGTTACTAGACCTAGGAGCCATAGAACGAGTAAGACAATTGCGATAGTTGTAATCATGTTTTTATTATTATCTATTAAATGATACTACGGGTAGTATAGCATGAAATAGCCTGGCGAGTGGCTAAATCTATCAGTACAAAGAATCTACTTTATAATTTAAATAAAATACCCAATATAACTCAAGTATATACCTACTATAAGTATAAGTGCTCCTGCGCTCGGAACTAGCTTATTTGAAACTTCCCAATCGGCAGCTTTGTCTACGAATCTTGGTGCAACAATGAAAAGTACTCCCTTTACAAGAGTTCCCCACCCAAGAAGACTAACGAGGCCTTGAGGAAAAGATCCCCAGGCATTGTGTATAGAAATATGAAGAATACCGATTACCATTGAGAAAATTCCGAAAGAAAGTACGGCTAGCGGTTCTTTTTGAATGTCCTTATAGAGCCTTATATAAGAACTTCGGCTGACAAAAAATCCCAAACCGATGGCAAGAATAATTGGTCCCCAAATCTGCGCAAGAAGCATTGTTATATTCATATAAAATTAATTTAAATTTAATAAACCTTGTGGGTCTATTATACCTTATTTTCTCTTGAATATTATCAACTTTTAATGTACTTTATATGTATTGCCGGATCGTCTAAAGGTAGGACGTCGCTCTCTGAAAGCGAAAATTTTGGTTCGATTCCAAGTCCGGCAGCCAACTCGAGATAGGTTATCGCGCACGAGGAGCGTTGAGATTTTCTCCTTAGGATAAAATAATAACCATTAGTGTAAATATTCTACGCTTGATATAATCCTTGTATGAAAAAGATTGTAATCCAAATTTTTACCCTAGTAGTTTTGGTTGCCCTACTTTTTATCTTGAAACCAAGCATTAAGGATTACTTTTCTCAAAAAAATGTTGTATCGACATCCACAGTAGAAGTATCAGATGTTTCTCAAAATGATGAGACAGTTGCCACCACCAGCAATAATACTTGGTACCAAATGTTCAAAAAAGGTGAGGAGTGCGTAGAAGGTTACAGTCACTCAGTCATAATGATGGTATCTGGAGAAGAAAGACATTTCTGTAACCTCACCTCAACAATTCAAGAGGGTCCTCGACTCATTGGTACAGGTAAAGAAGTATATTCCCTCGAAGGCTATTATTATGAATACGGTCATGAATTTTATCCTTTCGATTATGATCCTCAAAGAGACAAAGGCTATCCGAAAATATTTCCATGCAAGGCTTTCGTGGTGACAGGTGGCGACCAAGCCTTTATTGACGCATATAGGGAAAAAATACAATCAAAATTTCCCACGGAAGACGGTAGAGTTGTTATCAATCTGAATTATGCGATTAAAGACAAAAACGGGTCAAATATCGAAGCTCCGCAGCAGATCACAAGTTCGACAAAAGATAATCCTGTGACCATACAGATGATGGTTCATTCATTTCCAGAGCGAGATTCTAACCCCTGTGATAATTATGGGCTGTATATTCCAATGAGCTACCTTTCCACCATACTTAGCGAACAAGACTTTGTAGGACACACTCTCACTGGTTCAGACTATCGTTTTAGGCTTGAGTATCCTTTTGGCTTCAAAATGGACTATGCCAATAACCATAATTCTACCGACTTTGAGTTGAAAATAATCGATCCAAAGACTGGTATACAATATTTCCATATTTTAACGTACGTGGGTAACATTTCAGACGATCAGGATTTGGTAGGTCCATACCCAAAGGTAATCCCTGCGAATGCCAAGAATGGTGAGATTACAGTTGATCAAAGTACTTTCAATGGGATTCCAGCTATCCGTGTTACCGGAATAGTTGACGAAGGTCACGACTATGCGGATTACTTCGTATTTCAGAGAAAAAGGAATGTGTGGATGATTGACGTTAGTCCTGAAGGAGAAAACCTATCGGGATTTAATAAGGATGTATATATGCGAATAAAGGAGAGTCTTAAATCCATTGATAATATATAGTTCATAAAATTTCACACTGGCACAATTCACTTGAACAGACTATTGCGCTCGGGTGTGTCATTTCAAATATAGGTAAAAAAGCCCGACATGGTTTAATCCATGCCAGGCTATCGTCCCATCCTGATCTATCTTTACAACATCGTGAAAACCACGATTCCTAATACGCCCCATGAGCTGTTCAAGCTTTTCTGGTGAGATCTTCCTAGGGTTATATGTCCAAGACTTAAGGCTGCTAACGGAACGAACCTCTGCGTGCCAAACGAGTGTTTCTTTTTGCATAATGAATATGCAAGCATTTAGATTTATATATAAGGATAGTCCGAGACATTCCAAATGCTTGCCTAAAGCAAATCTTTGGACTATCTCGGACTTAACTCTCGCATTCTATTGGCAGTCTAGGGGAAGAGTGTAACCGAATGAATCATTACTCATGTGGTAGTTGGTAGTGATGGACTGTGTTAATGCCAATCACTCCTTCATCTGCTATCGGAGTTCTCAGTTCCAGCAGAATCTTACGTCACAGTAGCCAAGCTACAGAGTGGAGATATCCCCATTGTATTAATTCCAAAAGAAAATAACAAGGGGTATGTGGATAAGGAAAGGATATAGATTTTCTTATAGACAAAAGCAAAAAAGTGTTTCTGGTAGGTTTTTTATTTTTTACAAAAATAGACTTTCATTATGAATAAAAATGGCTAAATCTAGCCATTATATGTAGTATGGCTATAAATCATCAGAATAATTGTCTTTTAAAATACATGGAAATTTCACTCTAGCGCTTGAAAAATGATTTGTGAATCTGTATTATCAGGTTATTATAAGATTTAATAAACTATCCATTATGAATAATATAGATCCATTAGCAAGTTTGGTGGTCAGCGAGTCTCAAACTATAGACAAGGCTCAGCTGGCTCAACTGCTCACTCCTTACCTTCTGATAAACAAGGAAACAAAATCCCTCGATTTCTCTGGAACATTCTGGGATTTACCCAATACCGAAAAAATTCTTCTCGTTCTTGCCGGTGTCAAGGCAAGAAGCCTGGTGCTGGGTACTGAAGATAGAATAGCACCTTCAGAAATAATTAAAATGGAGATTGCTCCAGCAGGTAGTGTTAAGATAACCCTCAAGACGCTTCTTGAATCAAGTGATATAAAATCAGAAAATAGCCGCTATTATTTGCCAAACTATAAACTACCTCAGGTTATTGCTCGTTTTAAAAATCTTAATCCGAAAAAATAATATGCAAAATGACATTGAAAACAGGATTTCATCCTTAGAGAAAAGAGTGGAGGAACTTGAAGGAAAAGCTTCAGCTGGTGACCATACAACCCCATCTGGCGAGGCAGCAAAAAAGATGTCTATAAAGGAGTTCCTAAAGACAAAAAATGTTGATGACGATGTTAAGAGAACATTGGTAATCGCTTACTTTCTCGAACATATTGAAGGATACTCTGCTGTAAATACAGACGATTTGAAAAAGGCCTTTGCTCTCGCTAAGTGTCCCATACCATCGAATGTAAACGATAAGGTTAATATGAACATCAAAAACGCTCATATGATGGAATGCGCCGAGAAAAAAGACAATAAGAAAGCATGGGTACTGACTGCAACAGGTGAACAGTTTACAGAAATTGATCTTAATCAAGAATGAAAGAATCCTTCAAAAATTCAACAGAGGGGATAAACTTTTTCTGGCGGGAAGGTTTTTTCAAGGAATGGAAGAATATTAGTTTAATCCTTGTGAAGTTTAAAGAGCACGGCAATTACTTCAGTTCTGCCGAAATAGGAACATCTTTACTCAGAGCCACAGGAAGATTTTTAACTCGTCGTGGCAAAACTGGTTCATATGAGTATATTCAGAGGATGAATTTTTCTAGCAAAGAGATTGAAAGGGTCGAAAATGAGCTTTTCGCTAGTGATCTGGTGAAAAAACTTGAAAATGACTTCCAGAGCGAGCTGGATGATTTAAAATTTAACTTCGGAAGAAGTGGCACCTGCACAGCCTTCTTGTTAAGAAAAATTCTCGAAAAGTTGATTTATATCACCTTCGCCCGCCACGGTCTCGTCTCAAAGCTAGAGGACAAAAATCAAATTGGAAGAATAATGGGACTTGAAGCAATGATCAATGTTGCATCAACAGAAAAGCTCTTGGGTATTCCATTCTTGCTGCCCAAGACTGCCGAGTGCATTCGGGGTATAAAGTTCCTTGGTGACACGTCAGCCCACAACCCTCTTGCAAAGGTAGACATGGAAACAATAATTCCACAAATGCCATTTATTATAACGGCATTTAGGGAGCTTGTTCAAAAAATTTAATTCCTTCGAGAGTGTCACTTTCGTCACTTTTTGATGCTATAATTCCAATATATATACAGGTTATTACATTGATAGAGATTATATTTACGGACCAGTTGATTCTGGTAAATATTACATTGATCGTGGCTACATATATGGCCCAAAAAACTCCGGTAAATACTATATAGAAAAAGGTTACATATATGGCCCCAATCAATCTGGTAGGTTTTACATTGAAAAGGACTATGTGTATGGTCCAACTAAAGTATTGCCTTGGATGCAGGATTAATCTGTGCCCGAGACCTATTGATGTGGTAAACTGAAACTACTTAAAATCACCTTACAGGGCTTGACCGACTATGGTTCTAGCTCGAGACGGACAGCAATGATCATCGAGAATAGCTTGGCTATTCGAGATGAGCATATAGCTACTGGACTGGATGAGAAAGCCGGAGGCTACGAAGGTAGCCGAGGCCGGGTCTGAGGCGCTTTTAGTAGAAAGCGACCGAAGACCGATTCCAAGTCCGGCAGCACGTGGTATTATAGACAAATGAAAATCTTCGCTCTATATCTAAGATTAGATTTAACCATTCAACCAGACTGGTTTGATAGGATTTGGAAAAAATATTCTTCAACTTCTATTTTGCATATCACTCTGATACAAACTCGGTACATTGATGACAATCAAATTGAAGATTTAAAGAAGAAAGTAATTAAAGTTATTAATGAGACCGAGTTCAAGCCTGAAGACAAAAGAGTGATTTTTGATAAAACAGAAGTTGAAATGGAAGATGAAAAGCATTCACTTTTTATGTGGTTCATCAAACGAAACCAATCTATAATCGAACTCCAGAGGAGATTACTCGATGAACTAAAGGAGTACAATAATTATTGTACTGAAGTTACTAAAGAATATGAAATACTTTTTCGGCCACATATAACAGTTGCAGATAGGATAGTAGATCAAGTAGAAATAAATAATTTAATTTCTCAAGGAGAAAAATGCGAGGGTGTAGTTAAAGATTTGGTTTTAGCAATAGTTAAGAATAGAACGATTGAAGAGTCAGAAAACTCAAATAATTGGACTGTCTTAAGCTTTTAAAATGGTTCCAACTTCGTCCCACACGTCCAGCCAATTTTTCATGTTATAATTTCCTCATGAAATCATATTTTAAAGGTTACAAATTTTATTATTGGGCAATAATATTTTTATCTATAATCCTTACCCTAATACTTTCTCAAGAATTTACTTCCTGTATACAGTGGCATAGCCTAAACGATAGTCCAAATTTTTGTGGAGTTGTTGAAATGATGCTTTTAGCTCCAATACTACTCTTTGACTTTATCCTTACTATTATATTTATAGTAAGAAGACATAATGAGAAAAAAGGTAAAGTAATCCTATCGGGATATCATTTTTGGCTCTTAGCAATTATCTTAACCATTGTTTCAATTATCTTATTGTTATTATTGGGTGTATTAATCCCCGGAGGTTTATCTAGTTTATTGAGGTAGGTAATAAAAATCACCCGCCCAAGGCGAGTGATTAGTTACAAATTTAGGAACTTTTAGCAAATCTAGACTCCAAGCACAAACAGCATAATTAGTTAAGGTGTGCTTAAAATGCTAAAATTGAAAAATGACTGATACATTCAAAAAACTGTTTGGTCTACAAGCGGCAAATTACACAAAATACAGAGAACCTTACCCCGAGGAGCTTTTTAGTATATTGATTAAACATATTCCCGAAGGTAGCAAAAATATCCTTGATATTGCATGCGGTACTGGGAAATCTACCGAGCCTCTTGTTGAGATTAATTTAAAAGTTTCTGGAGTGGACCATGACCCTCAGATGATTGAAGAGGCACAAAAACAAGCTCAAATTAAAAATCTCAGGATTGATTACCAGGTCTCAGAAGCTGAACACCTGCCGTTTCCCGATAATTATTTTGATGTAATTACTGTGGGAACAGCTTTTCATTTTTTCGTAAATGATACCGCCATGTCTGAGATTAAGAGAGTGCTTAAGCCAAAAGGACTTTTGTTTGTATATTGGACACTGACGACAAAAGATATACCGGAACAAGATGAGATTCCAGGAACTATCTATAGAAAATATAATTGGACGAAGGTGCCTTCTGAACTTCGTGATCTTGCATATATATCAGATTTATTTATTAAAGCTAATTTACAGAAAGTCTCCACGAAAATAATACCGATTAGCTTCAATACAACAGTTGAGGAGCGAGTTGGTCTTCAGACTACATCTGGTACCTACGAACTTCTGTCTGAAGAAGATAAGAAAAGCTTCTTAAGTGAAGTAAAAGATGTATTGACTCAAAAGTTAGGGGATCGTCCATACTTTACTCTTGAAGAAGAGATCCAGATCTGTCATGGATTTAAAGATTAATTATGATAATCCCGATTTACTTTGTGAGGTATAGCGCCCGAAGACCGATTCCAAGTCTGTCAACCAAAATTGAAATTGCTTTAACTTATTGATTTGATATTATATTGATACAAGTGGCTTCGGCCTTACCTCCGCAAGGAGGAGAACAGATATTGAAAGTTCTTGTAAATAAAAGGGGGTGAGGGGGAGGACTCCCCGAGAAAGGTTGACGCTGAGGAAGTCCGTAAATGCGTCGTAAACCCTTGTCCCCTTTTGTTTATGAGATATCATACATTAATGACACCCAAACCCCAAATACTTATAATTCACGGCGGGATGACCTTCAAAAATCAAGAGGATTATATCGAATATTTAAAAAATAAACCGATTTCAGTAGAAAATATAAAGAAGTGGAGTGAGGAATATTTGGACAAGGAACTCGGGAAGGAATTTGATATCATCAGACCTCGAATGCCATTACAGGATAATGCAAAGTACGAGGATTGGAAAATTTTCTTCGAGAGGCATTTCCCTTATTTAAAAGACAATGTAATTATTATTGGTTCATCTCTTGGAGGAATATTTCTAGCCAAGTATCTATCTGAAAACATATTTCCCAAGAAGATATTGTCCACTTACATGATTTGTCCTCCTTTTGATAATACTGTTCAAGGAGAAGATTTGGTGGGTGGCTTTGAGCTTGGATCGGATCTTTCTTTAATAGAAAAGAATTCTAAAAATACATACTTAATGTTTTCAGGGGATGATGATTGTGTTCCTATTTCTCATGCTGAAAAATATGGAGCTAAGTTAGAGAATTCGAAGATTATTATATATGAAAGTAAAAATGGACACTTTAAGATTTCCGAATTTCCAGAGATTGTGGAGATGATTAGGGAGGATTTAAAAAGGGTCTGGTAAATTATTGTGGTGTGTTGTTGCAGCTATTCTGAAAAGTATTCAAGAAACAGACGAGGAGACTGCCATTTATCGAGAGAAAAACGGCCTTTGTCCGAACTGTGGTTATGATATCAGCGCCATTCCTAATCGATGCTCCCAATGTAAAAAAGAATCGCCACACCCTACCTCAAGCTGAAGTTTTTATCTTGGACATGCCAGTGTAATGCTCGCATGTCCAATTTTTAATTCGACCAAAATGAACAGATGAGAGGAATAGACTTCTTAACGCCTATCTAAACTTTCGCTTTCATTGTAAAATAATTAAACTAACTATCAATAAATTATATGCAAAGAATCATACTTTTATTATTTATAATCCCTTTATTTTTCTTTCTGTTCTTTGGATTGGGATTATTGATTGATTCAGGTTTTAATAAATCTACGAATGTATATCTAATTTCTTATATAATCACTTTAATTATTGTAGTATGGTCATACTCTCAACTTTGGAGAATACGTTACGGGCTACCTAGTCGCTTTTCCCAAGCAACTCTATGGATCATAATGATTATATCTATTTTAATAGCACCAATAACATTTTATACAAACACTTATATACAGCAAGAAAGAAATATAGCAGAAAAACAACTTTATGAACAAACCCATTGTAAAGAAGTAATAACCAAGAAACATAAATATGTCGTTAAGATTTGCGATAATGAAAGAATAATTGGAGATCAAGTAAGCGTGTCAGAGTATATTAGAGAGTCAGCTAAATAGTACATCTAGGTTTTTATAATGGTTCTGAGGTAATTAATAAAATATGAAAAATACCAAATCAATTTCCATACTAATAGTAGCTGTAAGTCTGATAGTGCTGGGATTAGTAGGATATCTCCTTAGTAGCAAAAACAAAGAGATAGTACCTGCAGTTGTATATAGTAATAGCGACTTCGGATTTACCTTTTCTCTACCTGAAAGTTGGAGAGGATATTCTATTGTAGAAAATACATGGGAAGGAAATCCACTAACAGCAACCGCTACAAAACAAACAGGAACTAAACTTTTGATCAGAAATCCAAAATGGACTTCAACACTACCATATGAGGATATTCCAGTCATGGTTTTCACAGTAGAACAGTGGAATTCATACGTGGCTGGAAATTTCTCTGTATCAGCTGCGCCTATCGAAGCAAGAGAACTCGGAAGGAACAAAGCATACGTATTTGCCCTTCCCCCGCGCTGGAACTTTGACAACAGTGAAGGTTACGAAGAGGCAGAAAATATTGTAAAATCTAATCCACTTAAGACATTCAATTTTAAAGAGTAATTTGTATTGCTTATCGAAAGTGTTAAACTTAATACATGAAACTCGCAGAAATTATTTCTTTTGAAGAGTTCGATAAAATCCGCCACACGCTCGGCACAATCGTCTGCACCTCAGGCGGTTTTGACCCTATACATCCAGGACACATAAGCTGTATTCATGAATCAAAAAAGTATGGAGATGTGGTGGTTGTCATCGTCAACGGTGATAATTTTTTGAAAAAGAAAAAAGGTAAGCCTTTTATGGATCTCAAGACTCGATGTCATATAGTCTCATATATGAAAGGAGTAGATTATGTGATTCCTTTTGAAATTGAAGATGACCATACCGTCCGCGTGGCTTTGGAAAAGATTAAACCGCATGTATTTACGAAAGGTGGAGATAGGGTTGATGAAAATAGCATACCTGAGTGGAAAATATGCGAAAAGCACAATATAAAAGTGATTTCTGGAATAGGTTTAAAAAAGGATTGGAGTAGTTCTGATTTTCTTAAAGACTGGGGAGAGTTTTGGGAAAATAAAAAGAAGTCTTAGTCTATAGGTACACAATATTGATAAGTAGGATAACAGTTTGCAGTCACTCCATCAGATTTAATATAACATGTTGAGGAACGTGCGAGACTTAGATTGTGAGTATATCCATCACTTGGTACATTTACATGTATCGAACCAGCGTTTATAGGTTTAGGAGCAGGAAGATAGTCAACATTACCAGAATTGATAATAGCCGGACAATGAGTGATTACGGAGCTCGGACTTGCTGGATAATTGTAATGATTAATATCGTATTTATAGTACATTACATTGGGATCATTTGTGCTAAATGGCCAACCTATATAATGAGGTATTTTCGAAATAAAATTTCCACTTACCAATGGTGCTAAAATTGTATCTATAGAAACATACGAGCCGCCAGTGAAGTTTGCATCAGTGATAACTAGACCAGAGACCGGATTCCCTAAATATGTCGCTTGCCCCTCTAGAGGAGCTACGCCATTCTGCAATTTATATAGAGCGATAGCATTACGCAATTGTCCGAGTTCTTGAACATATTTGGAATCAATAGCTTTGATTCTTGCAGACCTAACATTGACCATTACAACAGAAGATAAGAGAGATATTATAGATATAACTACTAGTAATTCTATTAAGGTAAAGCCTTCATAGTTAGATGATTTATTTATAATCATTTACTTTGTCTATTAATATGCCTCGTAACTTCCTCTTGTAAACTAACCGGCTTCAAAGAACTGTTACCAGGTACTGGGAAAATATTATGAGTACTTGTATACCAAAATATAATAGAAGAAACAAAAAAGGTTATGGCTGTATACAAAAGTATTTTTTCAGCTCGTTCTTCATTTTTTGCTATATTCCTTCTTATAAGCCACGAACTCAGACCCTGAACACTTGTTGTATTCATTGCCCTACGATTTTGTAATTGTCTACTTAGATCATCGATACCTTCATCAAATTGCACCGTTGACATATACATGTATTATATGCGCATATCATCAACTCTACAATTAAGTTTTCCCCATTGAACTCTTTCGGTTCTTTGCAGCTTTTATAAATTCAGTGAAAAGTGGATGCGGGCGCAAGGGGCGAGCGAGCAGTTCTGGGTGGAATTGTGTGCCAAGGAAAAATGGATGCTTGCCCAGAGGAAGCTCAGCGATTTCCATGAGTTTGTGGTCAGGAGAAGTACCGGAGAATACTAGGCCAGCGCTTTGTATCTGCTCTACAAATGCATTATTGACCTCATAGCGATGTCTATGGCGCTCTTCGACAGAAGAGGCCTTGTATGCATTTTCGGCAATACTACCCTTCTTTAATAGGGCTTTGTATAGACCAAGCCTCATGCTACCTCCGTAATTTTTGGATAGAAGCTTATCCTTTTGATCCGACATAATATCGATGATCTTGTAAGGAGCTTGCGGATCAATCTCTACAGTATTGGCACCCTTGAGCCCAAGAACATTACGTGCAAACTCTATAGTCATAAGTTGCATACCATAACACAAACCAAAGAAAGGGATTTTATTTTCGCGAGCGTACTTGATCACATTGAGTTTGCCTTCAATTCCCTTTTCACCGAAACCTCCGGGAACAATAATTCCATCAAATTTTTCTAAACTTTTATAATCCGGTTTGTCTTTTTCAAAATCAATGGCATTCACAGTATGAATTTTTGGTTTTACCTTTTGTGAATATGAAGAATATTTTATAGCCTCAAGCACAGAAACATAAGCATCGGAAAGAACAAAGTCTCCAGTAGAAAAATATTTTCCGACAATGGCGATATTGATTTCTCTTTCGGTATTTTTGACGGCATGAGCGAACTTCGTCCAAGCACCGAGACCTTCACCTTTTCTTTTTTTAAGTTTCAAAGCCTTTTCAATGATCTCACCGAGCTTATCTCTTTCGAAGTTTATAGGCACATCATAAATACTATCAATATCTGGGGCAGAAATGACATTCTCTTCGGGAAGATTGCAGGCTATAGCGATCTTTTCTTTTCTTTTTTTATCAACTGGGAATTCGGAACGACCAATAATAATATCTGTATGCACACCATACCCCGCTAGTTGATTTACAGCATTCTGTGTTGGGCGACTTTTCATTTCACCAAGCTTGGAAGGTATAGGTAAATAACTTACCATAATAAAAATCACATCTTCTGGATGCTTTATTTTCAAAACCCTAGCTGCTTCTATAAACATAATATTCTGATAATCTCCGACAGTTCCGCCGATTTCAATAATGGATATTTCGCTTTTGTTTACCTGAGCGGCATGTTCATATCTTCTGACAATCTCATCTCTGATATGAGGTACAGCCTCAACGCATTTTCCACCATAACCTAGGTTGCGTTCTTTATCGATCACATATTTGTAAACCATTCCTGATGTGATGTAGTCGTGAGCGGTGAGATCTCTATTGAGAAATCTTTCATAATTACCCATATCTTGATCAGTCTCCAAGCCAGAATTCAAAACAAAAACCTCACCGTGCTCGGTGGGGTTCATGGTGCCCGCATCCACATTGAGATAAGGGTCTACTTTGGCCAAATTGACATCGAAACCTTTTGATTGAAGAATTGTGGCGATAGAAGAAGCCGCGATTCCTTTACCCACCCCTGACATTACCCCTCCAACAACGAATATATATTTGTGGGTGCCTTTTTTCATAAGCTTAATCTAACAGAATATTCTAGATCCGTAAATATCTCTTAACTGATAGATAGCTTGACACACCTCCAAGGACAATACCAGAACCCATAATGATAGCGAATATTTGACCAAAATTTGCAAGGAAATATCCAGAGAACACATTTACAAAAAGATCAAAGTCTTTTGCTCCCTGAACTCCGAAGAATTTTACAATAGCGAGGTCACTATAGTAAGCAAAAGCTCCAAGTAAAACAAGAGTTATCAATCCAGAAAAAATTCCGTACATTATTCCCGAAATCACAAACGGACCACGGATATAAAGGTTGGAAGCACCGACAAGCTTCATTACAGAAATCTCTTCTTTTGCAGTAAAGATAATCAATCTTATGGTATTGAATGTAATGATAAGTGCCACCAGCACAAGTACCAAGGTAATAATAGATCCAAGCTTCTCTACAGCAGGGATAATGCGCCCTAGACGGTCTATAATAAGCTTGTTGTCGTTATAATTGATCTTGGTGATAATACTAGAATTGTCCTTATTTGCGGTTTTGCTATCGAGGAATTTGGCAATACCGGCGTATTGGGAAGGCTCTTCAGCTTTGATATTGATCACGGCCGGGAAAGGATTATCCCCTATTTCCTCAAGTCCCTGAAGCATTATGGTATTGTCTTTCCATTTATCTTTAAAATCTAGGAGCACTTGAGCACGAGAAACGTACTCTACCTTTAGAACTTCTGGTAAGTTTTCAATAGTTTTCTTCAAGGCCAAAATGTCTGGCTCCTGTGCATCCAAAGCAAAGTACACATTGATATCAACTTTATCCTTAACTTCCTTAAGCAAAGCGTTACCGAAAGCGCTACTGAAGATAAGCGCACCGAAAACAACTAGGGATAGTGTTATAACAATTATTGCAGAAAAAGATAAGAAGCCGTTTCTCCAAAAATTAATAAATCCTGTTCGAGCTATTCTTTTAAAATGTGTAAATATCATAATTATTTTTTATAAAACGTATTTGCCGTTTTTGTCATCACGCACGACGCGTCCGCTTTCCATAGTCAGCACTCTTCCGCCGACTTTGTCCACCACGTCTTTGTCATGAGTGGTAAGCAAAACTGTAGTTCCAAGCTTATGGATTTTCTGAAGGATTTTTATAATTTCAAAAGTGTTAATAGGGTCAAGGTTACCGGTCGGCTCATCTGCAACGATAATGTCTGGCTGATTAACTATAGCACGAGCGATGGCTACTCTTTGTTTCTCACCACCAGAAAGCTCGTGAGGGAAATTCCAGATCTTTTTGCCAAGATCGACAAGTTCCAGAACATGAGGAACATCGGAAGCTATTTCTCCTTCTGTGCGTCCGGCAGCCTCCATAGCAAAAGCGATATTTTCATAGGCGGTTTTGTTTGGTATCAGACGATAATCCTGGAATACCATACCGATACGGCGGCGAAGCTTGTTCATGGCATTTTTTTTAAGCTTATGAATGTTGGCAGATTCAAAGAACACCGCTCCATGAGTCGGCCTATCTTCAGCGATAAGCATTTTCATTAAAGTAGTCTTACCTGCACCAGAGTGGCCAACAATAGTGATAAATTCATTCGGCTCCACACCAAAACTAACTTCTTCCAAAGCCACACTTTCATCAGGATAGATTTTACTAACCTTATCAAAATAGATCATATTAACATTATAGCATAAAGGAAAAATTTAGATAAAATCCATGGCGCGGAAGCAAGGATTTTAGCAAATTTTTCTTAGAGCTTTTTTTCAGCCTCTAGAAACTCTTCAAGATCCCCTTCCAAAACCTTTTCAATTTGAGAGGTTTCTACATTTGTCCTATGGTCCTTAACCATTTTATAAGGATGCATTACATATGAACGGATCTGATTACCCCATTCAATAGCTGTTGTTTTGCTAATATACATGCCTTTTTCACGAGCAATTCTTTCATCCTCTATTTGTTTAAAGAGCTTACCCTTAAGAATATCTAGAGCTTTTTCTTTGTTCTGAGCTTGAGATCTTTCGGAAGTCACATGCACAGAGAGACCTGTAGGCTTATGGACAATCCTGACCGCCGTCTCTCTTTTATTTACATTTTGACCTCCAGGTCCACCAGATTTGGCAATGGATATTTCGATATCTTTTTCAGACAATTCAAAATCTGAACTATCGAGCTTTTCAAACTTTGGAATAACTTCAACCATTGAAAAAGATGTATGACGAAGCTGTTTGGCATTGAAAGGAGAGATCCGCACCAAGCGATGTACACCGCTTTCATTTTTTAAATTTCCATACACTTCTTTGCCAGAAATTTCGACAGTGATATTTCGAAAGCCTCCATGATCATTTTCATTGCAATGGATAAGCTCGATTGCCCACCCTCTATTCTCTGCAAGCTTTCTATACATTCTATAGAGGATAGCAGAAAAGTCTTCGGCATCGTCCCCTCCAGCACCAGAGAAAATAGTCATAATGGCATTGCCTTTGTCGAATTTTCCTATGCCTTCCATTGCATCTTTAAGCTCTTTCAATTCTTTGATCTGTGCTTGAGCCCTCTCAGGATTATTCCAAAAGTCCACCCCAGACATTGCGGTTTCAATCTCTTCTATTTTCTCCATTGTTTTCTTTTGATTTTCTGGCTTATTACTCATGTATACAGGATACTACAGTGCGCCCTCTTTGCGAAGTATGGCTATTTTCTTCGCTTCACCTCTATTGTAACCGCCCGTCTTACCATCACTTTTTATAACCCTATGACAAGGTATGTCTTTATTGTAATTTTTATTTAAAATATTCCCGACAGCACGAAAAGCCTTTTCACTACCCGCTTTTTTAGCTACTTCTTTATAAGTCAAAGTAGAGCCTTTTTTAATCTTCTTTACAACTTCATAAACTTTTTCGGTGAAGGATTTTGGGGATTTTGACATAGAGGTTTTTTAAATTAAAAAAAGAAAGCCACTGGGCGAAAGTGGCAGTCTAGGATCATGGCGGGGTGGTGGGATACCAAGGGGAGTGAGCTCTCGATTTGTTATTGTGTCAGTTTCCAGTGTTGTAATCCATACTTGTCAGTGCCGGAGGGAACCCTAGCTACCACTAATCGCCCAATAGCAAATTACAAACTGGTAATATAATACCATTTAAATTAATTAAAAAACAAGGGAGCCGTTGTCCGGGATTGAACCGGAGACCTCGTCATTACCAATGACGTGCTCTACCAACTGAGCTACAACGGCACACTCCATCAGGTTTAACTACCAAAACAGCTACAACGGCACA
>CAZLCD010000006.1:0-23413 GCA_964558375.1 uncultured Candidatus Saccharibacteria bacterium
ATAGACAATGAAATCTTTTCTTCGGTTATACAGATAGTGATAGCTATCTCTCCTATTATTTTGGCTTTTATTTTATTCGTCATATTTTGGCCATTGTGGGTGAACTATGTTCGTTCAGATTTTATTTTCAACTTAAAATACACGACGCTGGAGGTCAAACTTCCAAAAGAAATGTTCAAGTCTCCATTGGCTATGGAGGTTTTTCTCAATGCCTTACACAATACTTCGGACGGAGGTAGGTTTGCTCAGTTTTGGAAAGGGGAGAAGCGTCCTACGTATTCTCTTGAAGTTATTTCTGTTGAAGGGGTTGTAAAATTTATCATAAGAACAGAAGATAGACGCAAAGCTGGAGTTATGTCGGCTCTCTATGGACAGTTTCCTGGGGTTGAAGTTATTGAAGTAGAAGACTATACCAAGGGTGTAGACTTTGATCCAAAGGAAAGCAAGCTCTACGGCTGTGAATTTGCTTTTACAAAAGAAGATCCATACCCGATCAAGACTTATGTTGATTATGGACTGGACAAAGATCCAAAAGAAGAATTTAAAGTGGATCCGATGGTGCCGATGATAGAGTTCCTCGGAAATGTCGGCATGAATCAACAGATCTGGATACAGTTCATCATTCGTGCACATATAAAGGAGCAAAGAAAGCTCGGACACTTTTGGAAAAAGACAGATGCTTGGAAAGATGAAGCAGAGGCAATTATCAATAAAATTATGGTGCGAGATGGCAAAACAAAAGTCGTTGGTAAAAAAGACAAAGAGACAGGAAGAGTAATTCCTCCAACTTTATCTGACGGTGAAAAGGAAACTATCAAGGCTATTGAAAGAAGCCTTAGTAAGCAGGCCTTTGATGTGGGTATCAGAGCGATATATATTGCCAAGAAAGAATTGTTCGACAAACCGAACGGGGTTGGAGGTATTGTTGGTGCCTTCAAGCACTTTAGTTCAGAAAATTTAAATGGCTTCAAGCCAGATGGTAGCAAATGGTCACCAAGGTTCAATGGCGTGCCATGGGAGGATTATAAGAATTATCGCCAAAACAAAAGCAATAGACTGGTTCTAGAAGCCTATAAGCGTCGATCGTATTTTTATGAGCCATTTGTCAGTAAGCCTTTGGTTATGAATATAGAAGAATTGGCAACAGTCTATCATTTCCCTGGTCAAGTGGCTTTCACTCCAAATCTTACTCGTATCCCTTCAAAGAGAAGTCAGGCTCCTTCAAATTTACCTATTTAATTTATGAAATATTTCAAAAAAAATTTAAAGTTAAATGCAGTTTTTGTTTTTGCAATTTTATTTGCATTATTTATTATTGTTATTTCTCAACCACCAGCAGACTTTCCGAGTCGCGCTTTGGATATAAAGGTTGCAAAGGGCGCATCTATCGCTTCTGTTGCCGATGATCTTTATAATAAAAACATTATTGCTTCAAAGTTATTTTTCAAATTGGGGGCAGCCGTGATTTCTTTTAATAAAGGCGTGCTGGCAGGGGATTATCGCTTCACAGAAAAGCAAAGCGCTATCAGGGTGGCATATAGAATGGTCAAAGGTGAGCAAGGTCTAGAGAGGGTTAAGGTCACTATCCCTGAGGGTACCAATGTCTATGATATGGCTGCTATTTTCTTAAAAAAGCTTCCGGATTTCAATGCGCCGCGCTTTGTCTCCCTAGCATTGCCATATGAAGGATATTTATTCCCAGATACGTATTATTTTCTTGAAAATGTCGAGTCTGAGGAGATTATAAAGACTATGGAAAATAATTTTAATAATCAGATAAAGTCTCTGGATAAAGAAATAATGTCTTCTAACAGGCTACTTAAGGATATTATAACCATGGCTTCTATTGTGGAAGAGGAGGCCAACAATACTGAGGATCGTAGAGTCGTGGCTGGAATTTTGTGGAAAAGATTGAAGGATGGAATGCTTCTGCAAGTTGATCCTCCATTTTATTATATTACCGGCAAAACCAATGGTGTGACCTATAACGATTTAAAGATTGACTCTCCTTACAATACTTACAAATACAAAGGCTTACCAAAAGGGCCGATCTCAAACCCAGGACTCGAAGCTATCAAGGCAACTCTAAGTCCTGTTTCAACTTCATATTATTTTTATCTAACTGGTAAGGATGGAATCATGAGATACGCTGAGATCTATGATGGACATTTGGCAAACAAGAATATATATTTGAAAGGTGAATAAAGCTAAAGGAAAGGTCTATATAGGTATGTCTGGCGGAGTGGATAGCTCTGTTTCTGCTGCTTTGCTTCAGAAAGCCGGCTATGAGGTTATAGGAGTGTTTATTAAGGTTTGGCAACCCGACTGGATACATTGTACATGGAAAGAAGATAGGCTCGATGCTATGCGTGTAGCTGCTAAGCTCGAGATTCCCTTTGTTACTCTGGATCTGGAGAAAGAGTATAAAGAAGAAGTGGTGGACTATATGATAAAGGAATACAAAGAAGGTAGAACGCCAAATCCGGATGTGATGTGTAATCGTTTTGTAAAGTTTGGCGGGTTTTTCACTTGGGCTATGAAACAAGGTGCAGATTTTATCGCTACTGGACATTATGCGCGGATCAAGGGTGGGAAGCTGTTGATGGGTCGCGATTCCAATAAAGATCAAAGCTACTTTCTCTGGACCCTTACGCAAGAACAATTAAGCAAAACCCTATTCCCAGTTGGAAACATTGAGAAACCTGAGGTAAGAAAGTTGGCCAAGAAGTTTGGTTTGCCGAATGCTTTAAAAAGAGATAGCCAAGGTCTCTGCTTTATCGGGAAAATCGATATCAAAGAATTTCTTTCGCATTATATTGAAGTTAAAAAGGGTGATGTTTTGAATATAAAAGGAGAAGTGATAGGGGAACATGATGGTGCCTTCTTCTTTACTATTGGTGAGCGACATGGCTTTAATATTTTAAAAAAGACATCGAATGATGGGCCGTATTATGTTGTTGAAAAAGATATTGAAAAAAATACTATTACCGTCGCCAATAAAAATGCAGAAGGGGATTTGCCAAATGAGATCAGACAAATTAATTTGAAGGATATGAATTGGAATCAAGGGAAGGTGCCGATTGGTAAAATTTTACTAGCTCGGTCTAGATATAGAGAAGAATTGCAGGAGGTGAAGTTTGTAAATGAAAATACAGTGGAATTTGAAAAAGCTCAGACAACATTGTCGATAGGGCAAAGTTTGGTGGTTTATGATGGGGAGGTTTGTCTAGGTGGGGGGACTATAGACATAGCTTGACTTATGTATTCTAATTTGGTAGGGTATTGGGAGTTAGGACATTGAAGTAAACCAAATGGCTTTGTGTATTGCGCCGTAAGCAATGCTCAGAAAGATAGAAATTATGAAGAAAACATTTCTTTATGACTTGGCGCAAATTGGAAAAATGTCATCTAATTACGCCGGAACAAGTAACGCTTGGTACGGTTTCTTCTCAGGTGGGCAAGTTTATTTAGACTTGCGTGGTGTCTTTAACGAGGCGATGTTGCGTGGAGATTATCTGACTAAACTTCGTTCAAAGATTGAGCAAATAACTGCTCCAGGCACTCTCCTTGTTCCTGGATATGTTGAAGCCGTGGTGTTAGAAAATAATCACCTCTACTTTCATTTTCAGGACCTGGATTACGGTGTTAGAATACTTGAATCCCAAATTGTGTGTTTGATGTAGAGAGAGACACGAAGGATAGAGCCACCTTCAATTCAGAAGCTCTAATCGTTGTCACCTTTCTAAAAGCGTGAGTGTCGTGTGCAGCACGGGAACTGGAGAACCTAATTCTCCGCTTTATTGAGTCAACGACATCAAGTCGGAGATTCATAGAGTTTAGTTCTTTTAAATGAGTTTAAGGTGACTTCGAGAAAGTAAATCGTTGTTTTTTCGCAGTCACTTTAAACCTAAACCATAACCATCAAAAACAGAGAGACTCGTTCTATGAAAATTAAAAATCAGGATCTACTTGAACGGATGTACAGCAAGATCCTTGCTGTGCTTCGTGATCCACATAGTACCCTTGAGCAGGTTCTCGACGCCTATAAATCAAGTCCTGAAAGGCGACAAGAAAATACCGATTCGATTGAATATGATAACGAGAAACAATTCCGACGTCATGTGATCAAGCCAGCATTCAAAGAGAGCATTTCGATCTTACTTGGACGGAGCAAGACACAAGAAGAGCTTTGGAAGATAGCGGTGCATTCGAAAGCCTTTGGCGACAGACGGCTTTGGAAACAAGCTGTCAAAGACCTCGCAAAAAAGCTCAAATAGGGGCCAGACCCCTTCAAACGGCCGCATCAGTAAAATGGTGCGGTCTATTTTTATATATAAAATCCTCTTTGACTACAATAAAGATTGAGGTAAAGAAAAGGGTGCCTTAGGTAGTTAGCCGTTTGGACCCCTTTTCGTCTGAATATCTATATCCTATCATAGAGATTCCTTTTGTGGAATAATTGCTTAAAACTTTACTTAGGTTATTATTGTAATTATTATTTTTTAACTAATTACAAAAATGATCACATTCACACCAGAAGAACTAGAAAAGATAAAATTAAAGGGAGAAGAAACCTATAAGAGCATAGGTGAAGTATATTGTCCCTATTTCAAAGAAAAGATATCTTTCAATTCTCAAGGATTAGAACATTTAAGATTTAGACAAAGAGAGATTGGTCGTTTAGAGCAAGATCAGTATATGAGATTTAAACTTCTACATCTTGCTCCACAAGTATTACAATTATCATATACAGTACAAGGTGTTCTAGAAACTAAAAAATTTGAGAGGATTCGTGTTAAAAATAGAACGGATACAATTTTAAAGCCAGTAAATTATTATGAATTCGTAGCGGTAATTAAAAGAAACAGAGTTAAGGTGATAATTAAACAAATCGATCATGGCAATAAATTCTTCTGGAGCATCATACCTTTCTGGGGTATGAATACTGAAACGATGACTAGATTACTTCATGATGGTATCCCTGAAGAAGATTAAAAACAAAAAATGCCACTATCGTGACATGCTTTGTTGATGTTTGGTTAAGGCTTTTATGTGGCCTTGAGGGAGCGAACTCCCCAAACATCACTATTAGTATTACTTATAATAGCACTAGAGTCAAGTATTGTTATATGTTAGAATCACTTGCATGAACCACCTTATATCAATCACCAAAGCTGATGGAAAAAGAGAATTATTTGAAGAAAGTAAGCTTGTTGATTCGCTAAAAAACGCTGGAGGTAATGATCAGATCATAGAAGAAATATTGGATCATATATCGAAGGAAACATACGATGGTATGCCTACTAGCGAGATATATTCTCATGCCTTCAAACTCTTGAGAGAGCATTCAATGCCGATGGCGGTCAAATATTCTCTAAGAAGAGCGCTATCTGAGCTTGGACCAGACGGTTTTCCTTTTGAAAAATATATTTCAAGAATCTTTAATGCTTGGGGATACGAAACACTCACAGATCAGACTGTCCTTGGTATCTGTGTCTCTCATGAGATGGATATAGTGGCATGGAATCCTGAAAAGCTTATTATGGTGGAAGCTAAGTTCCACAATGAGCTCGGTATGAAATCAGATATGAAAGTTGTGCTGTATATCAAGGCGCGCTTCGACGATCTTCGTGCTACAACTTTCGATTATGGTGGAGTTCGAAAGCTCGATGAAGGTTGGCTGATAACCAATACAAAGTTTACAGATCAAGCCATCAAGTACGGAGAATGCAATGGCATGCGACTTCTTGGTTGGAATTATCCTACCAAAGGAAATCTACAGGACATCATAGAAGAATTACATTTGCATCCTTTTACATGTCTTGCTAGTCTATCTAATGTTCACAAAAAAGCTTTGTTAGCCAAGGGGGTGATACTCTGTACGGATATTTTGAAAAACCCGCATCTTCTGCAAGAGATAGGCATGGGGGCTGGGAGTATGGACGATGTGATCAAAGAGGCAAATGAGGTTTGTGGGACTTTAAGGGGAAATTAGATGAAAAATTTTAATAAAATAAAAACACCAATAGAATTTCTGGAGTATTTGAATACTACCTATCATGACCTTCATTCCAAATATGAAAAAGCTTTTTGGGATTTTAATATGGGTATTAAGACTGATCCAGAAGAGATGAATAAGGGAGAAGTTGCTCGCGATGCCTTCACATCAAATAAGGATTTAAAAACTAAAACAGAATTTCATTTAAAAAATTCAAAAGGAAAAATAAAAGAAAGATTGAAAATTTGGAATAACTTTTTTGGCCTGTATCAAATCCCAGATCATGCTGTGGCTATTAGGAAGAAGGTCTCAGAACTTGAAGGGAAAGTTGCAAAATTCGTAAACTCTAGAAGTGAGGGATATATAGATCCTAATACTGGAAAGTTTGTAGAAGCTTCGAGAAATAAGATGCGCACAATAATGCGTACTCATAAAGAAGAAAGCGTGCGTAAGGCATGTTTTGAGTCTATCGAGAAATTACCTCTAGATACCTTGGATGATTATATAGAGATAATAAAATACAGAAACGAATACGCTCGTGCATTGGGCTATAGTGATTTCTATGATTATAAAATTCATCTTGATGAGGGTATAAGTAAGGAGCAACTCTTCTCAATTTTCGAAAAGATTTATGAAAAAACAAAATATGCTTTTAAGGATGTGAGGGCATTGGAAAAAGATAAGCCAGGACTAAGAAAGCCTTGGAACTTCGCCTATATGATGACTGGAGATTTTACAAAAGAAGAAGATCAGTATTTTCAATTTGAAAATGTGCTTATGTATTGGGGTAAATCTTTCTCTGCTCTAGGTGTGGACTATCGAGGGGGCACAATGCAGCTAGACTTACTAGATAGAAAAGGTAAATACAATAATGGATTTTGTCACTGGCCTATCCTGGTTCATTATGATAAGAAGGGAAAATTTGTACCAGGTTCTACTAACTTTACTTCAAACGCTGTCATTGGACAGGTTGGATCTGGAGTTTTGGGTATAGACACTGTATTTCATGAAGCAGGACATGCTGCAGATAAGTTGAACTCTACTCAATTGGATATATGTCTTAATAGTGAGTATCCACCATGTACGGTGTCTTGGGCTGAAACGCACAGTACCTTTATGGATAGTATTTCTAGTAGTATAGAGTGGAAAATACGATATGCAAAAAATAAAAATGGAGAACCCTACCCATTTGAATTATTCGAGAAAAAGCTAAGAGCTGTTCACAGTCTTATACCGCTTGAGATGATGCATGTTAATTTTGTTATGGATTTTGAAAGACAGATATATGAGTGTAAAGATCTGACTAGAGATTTTGTATTAAAAACCGCCAAAGAAGTTAATCGAAAATTCTTTGACATATCTGAAGATTCAATTAGTATTTTAAATGTACCGCATATTTATTCTTGGCAGAGCTCCGCGTATTATCATGGCTATGGTCTGGCCGAACTCGGCGTTCATCAATGGAGAGAGTATTTTTTCAAAAAATATGGATATATAGTAGACAATCCAAATATCGGTAAAGAAATGCAAAAGGTCTGGAAATACGGATCGCTTTATAGATCCAATCAATTTATAAAAATGTGTACAGGCAAGTACTTGAGCCCTAATTCTTTTATAAAAAACGTTACCAAACCTCTCGAGCAGATGATAAAAGATGCTAAAAAAAGAGTAAAAACTTTAGAAAAAATTCCATTAAATAAAAAGCCGGTAAAATTGAACGCTCGTATTTCTATGGTGCACGGCAAACAAAAAATAGCCGACAATAAAAAGTCTTTTGAGGATATGGACAGAAGGTATCGCGAATGGTTAAGTAGTCTGGTATAATACGCTCAATGTTAAAAGACGAACTCGCAAAGTATATTAGGAATGAGATGGAACGTGGGGCGTCGAAAGATAAAATCCTAGAGTTCTTGAAGGTGGGCGGTTGGGCTGAAGCCGACATACAAAATGGCTTTGTGGAATACGAAAAGCTTAAGAAAAGTGGGGTCTATGAAGATTTTAAAATCATCCCTTCATCTAGAAGAGGTCTAAAGCATCATATATTAAGTGGAATTTTTCTTCTAATTATATTCATACTTGCCCTACTTATGGCTTGGGCCTATATTGTTGGAGGGAATACATAATAAAAAACAATGACAAAGACAATTACAAAGGCAATAACTAGTGAAGAAATCCGAGAAAGATTTCTAAAATTTTTTGAAAAGAGAGGACATGCTGTGATTCCCTCGGCTTCTTTATTGACCTCCGATGAAAAGGGAATTACAAATTCTACTTTGTTCAACACCGCGGGGATGCAGCCACTTGTTCCATATCTTCTTGGAAAAACTCATCCAAATGGCAAAAGATTGGTGGATGTACAAAAGGTTTTGAGAACGGTTGATATAGATGATATCGGAGACAAGACGCATGCAACCTTTTTTGAAATGCTTGGCAACTGGTCTCTCGGAGATTATTTTAAAAAGGAAGCTATAGAATGGAGTTATGAATTCCTTACTAGCAAGGAAGAGGGCTTGGGATTGGAACCAAAGCGTATTTATATAACGGTTTTTGAAGGAGATGAGAATGCTCCTAGAGATGAAGAAGCGGCGGATATATGGAAAGAGATTTTTAAGAAAAATAATATTGAAGGGAATAGAATATTCTACCTTCCAGCCCGGAATAATTGGTGGGAAGCAGGGGACAATGGCCCATGTGGTCCTGATACAGAAATGTTCTACGATGTTTCCAATAAATTTGAAGGAAAGGGTCTTACTCATGAAGAATATGTCAAAGCAGATGATGATAGAGATGTTATAGAGATCTGGAATGATGTGTTTATGCAATATGAAAAAAAAGATGGCAAAATAATCGGCAAGCTTCCGAAGCCTTCTGTCGATACTGGTGCCGGTCTTGAGAGACTGACCATGACTTTGCAGAATGCAGACAATATATACGATACGGATCTACTTAAGCCAATAATGGCTAAAATAAAGGAGCTTTCGGCTAAATGGGAGCTTCGATCGGCTAGGATTATCACGGATCATATACGCGCTTCGGTCTTTCTCATTGCCGATGGACTAACTCCCTCCAATACCGATCGCGGCTATATACTGCGTAGGCTTCTGAGGCGAGCTATTGTAAATGCAAATAAAATAGGATTGCCAGACTATGGCCTGAGTGAAATAGTCTATATCATTTCTCTAATTTACAAAGATTCCTACCCGATCCTTACAGAAAAACTTGATTATATTAAAAATGAAATAAGTCAGGAAGAAATAAAATTCAGAAAAACTTTAGAAAAAGGTTTGAAAGAGTTTGAAAAAGGTGCGGATGCCTTCACACTTTTTTCAAGTTACGGTTTTCCTTTGGAGATCACCTTGGAACTTGCAAAAGAAAAAGGATTCGCTATAGATGTAAAATCTTTCGAAGAAGAATTCAAAAAGCATCAAGACCTTTCTCGCGCTGGGGCAGAGAAAAAGTTTAAAGGTGGCCTAGCTGATACTAGTGAAATGTCTCTTCGATATCACACAGCAACGCATCTCCTTCATCAAGCCTTACACGATGTGTTGGGAGAAGGAGTAGGTCAAAAAGGCTCAAATATAAATCCAGAGAGATTACGCTTCGACTTTTCTCATATAGCCAAAATGTCTGATGAGGAGAAAAAAAGAGTGGAAGATATAGTAAATGAAAAAATCAAACAAGCCTTACCTGTAAACAAGGTGATTATGCCAAAGGCACAGGCCGAAAAGACCGGAGCTAGGCATTTCTTCGGTGAAAAATACGACGATGAGGTTTCTATATACTTTATCGGCAATAGCTTAGAAGAAGCTTATTCCAAAGAATTCTGTGGAGGTCCACATGTAAAAAATACTAGTGAGCTTGGAGTTTTTAAAATTCAAAAAGAAGAAGCCGTCTCACAAGGAGTAAGAAGAATAAAGGCAGTACTATCATAACTATATCTCATGTTATAATATTGGCATTATGTTCTCATTGATTATTGAAATTCAAAGTGGAATGATCCGTGGAGCTATTGTCAAAGATCTCAAAAGCGGTCAGCCGGTTTTTGTGGATGTTAAAGTAGCTTCTATAAGGTCGCCGAAACTAATGCTTGAAACCCTGGTTAAGGTTATAGAAGAATTGGGTCACAAACACAAGGTTCATGTCGCTCATATTATCCTATCCTCACCTTGGATTTCTTCTTTTTCAAAGTCTATTGAGCTTCACTTTGAGAAAGAGCGCGAGGTTACAGAAAATTTAATTTTGAATATTATAAAAGAAGAAAATGACAAGATTAAAAAAGATTTGGAGAGCTGCATTTCTATAGAACAAAAGATTTTTGAAATAAGATCAAATGGTTATGTTGTGGACAATTATGAAAGCCTTTCATCAGAAAACTTAGGACTTTCCTTTGTTTCCACTTTTAGCTCACAGAATTTAATAAAAAAAATAAATGATATTGTAGAACAGGCCTTCAGTGCAAAAGAGATTCAATATCATTCTGGACTCTTGCTTAACTCTCTGGCTATACGCGACTTCGATTCAAATAAGGGCGAATATATACATATAAATATGCATGGGGAAATCACCGATATTATAGTCATCAAGAACAACAAATGTCTCAATATATCCTCATTTCCCATAGGTATAGAGTCTTTGAACAGATATATGGCGCATAACTTGAATCAAAGCGAACATATTGCCAAGTCCACCATGAAGCTAGGCAATGAAGGTAAACTCGGAGAAGAAGAGCAAGGTCGATTGGACAAATTTACCAATGCTTTCTTGGAAACTTGGATAGGGCAATATCGATCTTTACTCGAAAGTTCTTTTGGTAACAATCTACCGAAGGATGTTTATTTTTTGAGTTACGATCATCACAATCATTTTAAAAAGGTATTAGAATCCAAAATGAAAAATAATGTTATGATTCAAAATAATCCGCTAGACATGTATATAATTTCATTAAGGAATATGATATAATATTTTCTGAATAAATATGCCCGCAAAAAAAATCGTACAAGACATCGTTCCAACACGCCGAAGATCAGTAAGGTCTATACCTATTGAGCGTATACATGAAGAACCAGAGGAGACTATAGAGATCGAAGAAACCAAGAGACCAAAAAGAAAGGTGCACCGCGAAATGTTGCCAAAGAAAAGTAAGCTAAAGGGCGTGCTTACCTTTTTGATAATTCTAATCTGTATCGGTATAATCGGTGCTTCTTTAACCTTGATTTATACCAAAGCCGTAGTAACCATCACCCCTAGAATTATACCGATCAATATAGACGGAACATTCTTGGCAAAGAAAGACAGTCAGGGCGATGCTTTGGGCTATCAGATTATCACCGCTCCTGGCGAAGTTTCTAAGACAATACTTGCGGAAGACGGACCCCTTATTCAAAGAAAGGCTAAAGGCATAGTCACTTTATACAATTCTTATAGTGCAACTGCTCAGAAACTTCTAGCTGGCACACGCCTTTCCAATAAAGATGGCCTAATATATAGAACATCTATCTCGATAACCATACCTGGACGAAAGGTGGTGGCAGGCAAAACCACTCCAGGAAGCATCTCAGTTGAGGTTGTGGCAGACCAAGTAGGTGACAAATACAATTCTTTGATTACGGATCTCAACGGAGACTTTTCTATAGTTGCTTACAAAGGCACAGACAAATACACGGGCTTCTATGGCCGAATAAAAACTGATATAAAGGGCGGATATGTGGGTCATGACAAAATCATTTCAAAAGAAACTTCAAAGGCTCTATATGCCGAACTACAAAATTCCCTAAAGGAAAAATTGATATCCCAGATCTCTCTATCTGTGCCAGAAGGATATGTGCTATTCGACAATGCATATACTATAGAGAACACCTCTGTCGCCACCACAACGGTTGATGCCAAGAATGCAAAAATAACCCTGAAAGGCACATTGTATGGACTTATCTTTAATAATCAAAACCTCATAAATTACATTGCCCAGAAGCAGATACAGCAAAGTCAGCTAGTCTCCTATAGAATCGAAGGTCTAAAGGATTTGGATTTCAGATTCACCAACACAAAGGACTTTAAAGCTAAAGACGGCAACAATCTTAACTTCAGCCTAAAGGGTGGAGTATCTATTATCGGTACTATAGTTGAAAAAGACTTGAAGAATAAGCTTGTAGGTCATGATCTCAAAGAGACTCGCAGTATAATAATGGAAAGCCCATCCGTCTCAAGTTCAGCTGTATTTTTGACCCCTTTCTGGATGAGAAGCTTTCCAAAATCCGTAGACAATATCAAAATAGAGTACAAATAAGCAACAATCAAGCATCCAGGCTATTGACTTTTAAAGGCTATTTCTGATAGTATGGTTAGACGCGCAAAAATGGATTTAAACATAAAAAGCACAGATAAGCAAAACAATGTTAATGTTTCGTATGGAGTAGTCACTGAGGCATTGCCTGATACATTATTTCGTGTAAAACTTGATGCTTCTGGTGAAATAGTGTTGGCGTATTTGGCGGGAAAAATGAGAATGCATAGGATTCGAGTTTTGATAGGAGATAAGGTAGAGCTTGCACTGGATTCATATGGAGGTAGAGCACGCATTACTAAACGTTTATAATATTTTGTTTAATCTATGAAAGTAAAAGCGTCTGTCAAAAAAATTTGTTCAAAGTGTAGTGTAGTCCGAAGAAAAGGCTATGTGTATGTTATATGCAAGTCAAATCCTCGTCATAAGCAACGTCAAGGTTAATTAATCAATATAATATGAGAATACTCGGTATTACAATTCCAGATGACAAACGACTTGAGATATCTCTAACTACTCTTTACGGTGTAGGTAGATCTCGAGCTTTGTCCGTTTTAAATAAAGCAAAGATCAGTCCAGAGACTAAGGCCAAAGACCTTTCTGTCGAGCAGGAAAACGACGTTAGAAAAATTTTAGAAACCTTTGCAATAGAGGGGGATTTGAAAAGAGAGATCTCTTCAAATATCAAAAGATTGAAGGATATCAAGACATACAGAGGAAGTAGACATGTCAAGAGATTACCAGTAAGAGGTCAGAGAACAAAGACCAATTCGAGAACGCTCCGGGGAAATGTTCGAAAGACCATGGGCTCAGGAAGAAAGAAAGAAGACAAGAAATAAAATTAAATAACACAGAAAATACATCATTATGGGAAAAAAGAAAGTTGTCACAATTGAAGATAAGGCAAAGGATGGAGCTCCAAAGCAAGCCGCAAGTACTTCCAAAAAGAAGCTTATTTCCGGTATTTTGTATGTTCAGTCTACTTACAATAACACCAAGGTACAGCTAGCTGATGAAAAGGGTAATATCGTTATGTGGTCTTCAAGTGGTTCTCTTGGTTTCAAAGGTGCAAAGAAGGGTACGCCTTTCGCAGCAGCTAAAGTAGGAGAAACTCTGGCTCTCAAGGCACAACTTTTGGGTCTACAAGAGGTCAGTGTAGTGGTTAAGGGTGTTGGTTCTGGTCGAGAATCAGCCATTCGAGGCTTTATTTCAAAAGGAGTAGTAATCTCTAGTATAAAGGACGAAACTCCTGTCCCTCACAATGGACCACAGGCCAAGAAGCCAAGAAGAGTATAATCAATAATTTTAATATATATGAAAATTGGACCAAGATATAAAATAGCGCGCAGACTCGGAGTTCCGGTCTTTGAAAAGACTCAAACTCAAAAATTTGCTATGCGTTCAGAGCAGAAGGGCAGATCAAACAAAAAGCCAAAAGCAAAAAGTGATTATGGACTAGGACTTTTGGAAAAGCAGAAAGCTCGTTTTAGTTATGGCATCACTAGCAAGCAATTTTCAAATTATGTAAAAAAGGCTACAGATAAAAAAGGTAATTCTGCTGATATTTTGGTTTCAATGCTTGAAAGTAGACTAGACAATGTGGCTTTGCGCGCTGGATACGCTACCACTAGACAAGCTGCTCGTCAGATGACATCTCATGGACATCTTACTGTAAATGGCAAGAGAGTAACTATTCCTTCTTATGAAGTAAAGGTTGGTGACATAGTAGGTATCAAAGAAGCTAGCAAGAAAAAAGCACTTTTCAATTCTCTAGAAGAAAGATTAAAGTTAATAAAACTTCCTGCATGGCTAAAGCCGGATATGGAAAAGAAAGAGGTGACTATACAGGGTATACCGCAAGTTTCCCATACTGAGTTACTGTTTAGTCCGGGTGCAGTTTTGGAATTTTATAGTCGTTAATTTTAATTAAAAATTTTAATAAAAAACATATGTCAAACCATAGCATTATAGTTCCATCAAAGCCAAAGATAATCCGAGAGGAAGGATTTTCTGGTATATATGAAATCGATGGTCTTTATCCAGGATACGGACATACTTTAGGCAATTCCCTTCGCCGAATTATACTTTCTTCTCTAGCTGGTTCTGCTGTCACTCGTGTGAAAATCAAAGGAGTTGAGCATGAATTTTCCTCAATTGATGGGGTTAAGGAAGATGTGATCACTATTCTTTTAAATTTAAAGAAGCTTCGTATCAAGCTTATCACCGATGAACCTCAGACTATCACTCTTAAGGCAAAAGGCATCAAAAAGCTTAGTGCTAAGGACATAGAATATCCTGGTCAAGTAGAAATCCTTAACCCAGAACTACATATTATAGAGCTTACAGACAAGAGCGCAGAAGTTGATATAGAGATCACCGTAGAAAAGGGTCTTGGTTATGTGTCAAAAGAAGTTCTTCATAAGGACAGAGTGGATATAGGGACTATTTCTCTCGATGCTACTTTCACACCTATCAGAAAGGTGAACTATGAAGTTGAGAACATGCGCGTTGGTGACAGAACAGATTTCAATCGTCTACGTATCTCTATTGAAACAGATGGAACTTTGACTTCAAAGGAAGCTTTGGAAAGTTCTATTTCTCTTATGATCATGCAACTAAAGTCTATTGTTGGTTTCAAAGAAGATGAAGTTGTGGCTGAAGTAGAAAGTAAAGAAGAATCAAAAACTAAAAACGGTGAACCAAAGCAAGAGCTCGATGTAGAATTCCTAAAGACAAGAATCGATGCTATAGGTCTATCTCCAAGAACTGTCAAAGCGCTTTCTAGTGCAAATATTCGAACTGTTGGAGGCTTGGCTCGAAAGAAGGAATTTGATATCTTAGACGTTGAGGGATTGGGTAGTAAGGGTGTTCAGGAGATCAAGAAAATCCTTTCAAATTATGGCATAACGCTGAAGTAATATTAATATAAGAATAAAATTATGAGACATCATTCAGTCAAAAGAAAATTCGGTTTAGAAAAGGATCAAAGAAATGCCTTGATGCGTTCTCTTGCTCGTAATCTTATCAATGAAAATCGCATCACTACTACTTTACCTAAGGCCAAGGAACTTCGTCCATATGTAGAAAAGCTTATTACAAAGGCTAAGTCAGGAACTCTAGCTTCACGCCGACTCATCATTTCTAAAATCGGTGGGATCAAGGAAACCAAAGTTCTTTTTGACACTATCGCACCAAAGTACAAAGATCGCCAAGGTGGATATACAAGGATTATTAGACTTTCACGTCGCGAGCTTGATGCCGCACCTATGGCTTTAATTGAATTTGTATAATAATTTAAATTAAAATGACAAACAATACAATACATACAATTGATGCTAATGGTAAGAAAATAGGAAGAGTAGCTTCCGAGGCGGCTACATACCTTATGGGCAAAAGAACTGTAACCTTTGTGCGTAACAAAGTTTCTGGTGTTAAAGTTAGTATTATAAATACTGCTAAGGCAGATATTGATTTCAAAAAGCTAAATGAAAAAGAATATGTTACTTATACAGGTTTCCGAGGCGGTATCAATACCGAAAAGCTCGCTCATCTTATAGAAAGAAAGGGTACCAAGGAAGTTTTCGAAAGAGCTGTATACCGTATGCTCCCTTCAAATACTTTGAGAAAGGCTATGATGAAGAATTTAACCATAAGCGAATAATTTTATGACAGCTATAAAAACAACAGACAAATACATTGAAGCTATAGGACGTCGCAAGACTGCTTCTGCAAGAGTGCGCATAACTCCTGCTTCCAAAATGTCATACGATGTAAATGGCAAGACTATCGAAGAATATTTTCCTACAAAAGAATTACAAATGGTTGCTGTAGAATCTTTCACAGAATCCAAGCTAACAGAAAGTAAATTTAAAGTTACTGTTGTTGTAAAAGGTGGAGGTATCAGTGGTCAGGCAGATGCTATGAGACACGGTATGGCTCGTGCACTTATCGATTGGGACAAAGAATTGCGAGGCACCCTAAAGAAAGCTGGTTTATTGAAGCGTGATCCAAGAGCTAAAGAGCGAAGAAAGTTCGGTCTTAAAAAGGCGAGAAAGAGTCCACAGTGGAGTAAGAGATAATTCTTCAAAAAATCCGGGCTTGCCGGATTTTTTGTTTGAAGTATACTATTTTATATGAACGACGAAAATGATATAAAAATAGAACAAGACGAAACTCTTGATGATTCTGTCTTGGCAGAAGAAAGCGCACAAGAGACTATCAAGAACTTAAAAGATAAATTAAAAAAGGCCATTGAAGAAAAACAAGAATATCTCAATTCTTGGCAAAAGGATAAGGCTGAGTTTTTGAACATTCGAAAGAGGGATCAAGAAGCTCAGAAGGACTTTGCGCGATTTTCTAATGAAAATATTATTTCTGAACTCGTACCGGTTCTGGATAGTTTCAATATGGCTATGGGTAACAAGCCGGTATGGGAAAAGGTGGACAAAAACTGGAGAGTAGGGGTGGAATATATCGCTCAACAATTAAAAAAGGTTTTGGAAGAATTTGGTTTAAAGGAAATAGACCCTGTTGGCAAAACTTTCGACCCAATGAGAGACGAAGCTATAGAACATGAAATAGTTGCTGATCAGAGTAAAAACAATACTGTAACTAATGTTATACAAAAGGGCTATGAACTCAATGGAAAAGTTATCAAGGCTCCAAAGGTGAAGGTTGGTGAATTTAAATGATATAATTCATTATATGAACTATGAAATCGTAATAAATGATAATCCAATTTTAAGTGGTAATGTTTTTACTTTGTTTTTAGTGGGTTTAATAATTTTGTTTATCATCGCATATATAGCAAGAGTGATTTTTAATAAGATCAAGCTGTATGAGACCATGAAGTATGAGTTTATTACTATCATTGCTCACAAATTCCGCACGCCGCTTACACAGATAAAATGGATAGTCGAAGCCAGCCTGCCTAGCGAGACCGATTCCTTTAAAAAAGAGAGTCTGGATAGTATCAACAAAAGCACCGAAACACTTATCGGCCTTACCAACACTCTTGTAGAGATCACAGATTCTGCGAACAAAGTACTGGCTGTATATTCGTTTGAGAAATTAAATATTTGTGAAATTATAAGTAAAATAACCGGTTCCCTAAAGGATCGCTTCCATGAAAAAAATATTTTCTTTGGAATAACTTGTGCCGAAACAGAAATATTTGTAAAAGGGGATAAGGCTCGACTAGAATTCGTTTTGCAAACCGTCATAGAAAATACTATCAACTACAGTCCAGTGGGTAGCAATGTAGAAGTTACTATTTCTAAAGAAAAATCAAAGGTGGTTATATATGTTATAGATCAAGGTATCGGTATCAAGGCAGAAGACTTGCCTCATATTTTCACAAAGTTTTTCCGTACTAGTAATGCGCAAGCGATGGATACAGAAGGCTTCGGCGTTGGACTGTTTTTGGCAAAGTCTGTAGTCAAAAGGCATAATGGTGAAATAAATGTTTTTTCAAAGGGAGTAGGTAAGGGTTCCACTTTTTCAATTTCTTTGCCTTTGGCGAAGTAAAAAAGTCGCTGAAGCCTTGGGGGCATTCAGCGACGGGGCACACTTACGCACGACCTCTTCAGTGTAGTTCCAGTCTTACGAACACTCCCCGATCGATCCTCCAAGGTTCTATGCGGGTGTTTAGATGGATTATGTAAAACAATCCATCCGGAGTTATTCTGACATTATCGGTGTCCAGTTCTTCATAGGGCCCTTCAATACCGTTAAGGCTTATGAAGGGTTTCAATGTAAATGGCAGATCGATATCGGTTTCTGGTGATATTGCCCACCAGATCGTGTCACTACCAGGGAATTCATCAAATCGTCCGCGGTTTCCAAACTGGGGAGCCTGACGGTTTATTGGATCCATCGTCAAAGCAATTGGATCCCCTTCCTCAGGTACTTCGGCAAAAGACAAGTAGTCAATCGCCGCTAGATTTTTTCCTGCATTATTGTTCTCGATGCCATCAGGAGCGATGTATTCGAAGCGAATTTTTACACTCATTCCATCAGGGTAGAGGTCAAAATATCTGAAGTTGTCGTCCAGACAACTTATTCCAAGTTGCCTTGAGCCTGGTGTTGGAGGCCAGCCACATCCCGTGGAAGTACCTATCAACTGAAGGTTTGTTATTCCCGCAGTTGAAGTGATACGATGAATTCTCCATCCGACTCCTGGTGCTTGCGAGGCGAAGAAGCCGCTTAATCGATGTAATTTATTGATATTGGTGGTTGAAAATTCCACATCAATCCATGAGACTTGACCACTAACTTGATCTCTTACTACCAGATAGTTGAAGTAGCGTGTCTCTTGCCATGGGTCAGTGGTGTTTAGGATCTTAGTTTCTCCACCATTAACCCCTCCAAATACCACCGTAACGTTCCCGAAATAATCCGCTCCCCATAGAGGGGGTTGGGTTGCTGAACGTGCCTCGAAGGCAAGACCGACGACTGCGACCATCACCGCCAAGACTAATCGGATAAGGTTTGTTTTCATAGTACTTCTCTTGTTGTTTGTGTTGATGAGCAGAATTCACCTTCAGGTGAGTCTGTATGTCAGACTAAAATGTAGCACTGTTTGATTAATTTATCAAAAAGAAAACGCATAGCCGAGACTATGCGCTGATTACTCTAAGGGTCTGGCCTCAACCCTAGAAACCCGTTTGATGGACCGAACCCGAGGTAGGCGTTATAAAAATAACCACTAAGATCGGTGTGTATTGGGAAAATGTAGTATGGTGGATTCGTCCATCTTCTCCAATTGGTTGATGTTAGGCTAACATTGTTACGCCACAACCTCAGCGTACCGGGTCTGTTAATGTCAGTTTCTGGAATTTTGGGCCAAGAAATCCTAAAGGCTCTGGGTTGTTCTCCAAAAGGTCCAAGGTCATAAGGATACCGAGGATCTGGTGGCCAAGGCTTTTCTATCCTCAGATTTATCGGATCACCTGGCATGGGTATAATTTCCAACACCAGATAATCGATCGCTAAACAGTTTTGTCCAAAATTGAAAGCTTGGACATTCGTACCGACTGTATATTGGAATCTGATTTTTATATTATCAGACCCAGTGACATTCCAAGATCTAATAGAGTTCGTCCATGCTTTATTGAATTCTCTTGAACTAGCAATTGTGGGCCAACCGTAACCACGGGCCTGGTCGAAGGAGGCAATCAGATTCGTAACTCCGGGTGTACTATCATCAATTTGAGAGACGTTTCCTATCTCGCTACTAGCACCAAGTACAGCTATTCTGTAACTCAGACGATACCATCTATCTGGTCTATCTATTGGTAACTCCAAATCAAGCCAAGCCGTCTGACCATTTGTGAGATTCCTCATCTCGAAATAATTTCGATAGTAGGTCTTACTGTAACCGTCATAGGAATTGGTCATCTTGAATTGACCCCCGTTCAGCCCTCCACTAGCAAACTTGATTGGTCCCGGATAATCCATTCCATAAGGATAGGGCGCGAAACCACTTATCGGTTTCCGACCCTGTGCCATGGTATCCAAGGCCAAGGTAATAAGCATCAAAACCAATACTGTCCATATTTTCTGCATCTGTATCCTTTTCGTTCGTTGTTTCTGTCGATGAGCAGATCACAACATAACATTATAATGCCCTATTGTCAAAAAACTCTATTTATGGTAGGGTATAGGTCGATAAAAATGCTCTTTGATTTTGGAGGAAAAGGCCTAATATGGCTTACTTTGGACGATTTCTGAGGTATGAATCCTATGGTTTTAGAGCATGCGGAATACGGAGATACGGATATGAAAATGAACAAATTCCTTACGGTGTTGGCATTGGCTGTTGGTTGTATTGTCTCGGCCAGCGCCGGGACAATCACTATCGTCAACGGAGAAAATGATGTCGAGTTTTCGGCCCCGCCTCCTGTGGTAGCTGGATTTATGCCAGCTTCACTGGGCGGACTGCCGTCGATCAATGCATTTGATCTTGCTCAAATGAGGGCGGGTATTCGATTAGTTTCTGCACCCTTCTCACCAGACGCGAATGACGTCAATGTGATTCGCAATCGGGCAAACATTATGTCTGAACTTGCAGGGGGGACACCTCTGAATGATCGGACAGTTAATTTGTCGGCCACCCATTTCTTAAATGGATCATTTCAAATGTACGATGGGGTCTCGACAACTTTTCCCAGTTGGAAAGGGAAAGTGGAGGGCTCTATGCTTGGATATGGCCATAGGATATTGATTCCTGTTGCAGGTGCTGGGAGAGTTTCCCAGTATTGGTGCAGGATTTCCACCACGAGTTCAAATTACGTGGCGGGAAACATGTTTCCTATCGGCACCAACTCGAACGGCGCCGAAATTCAGTTCAATCAGAACTTCATAGGGATCGATATCGGTCCCAATGGTATTCTCGAGTCATCGGTCAACCCATCTACGGGTCTCTTGACTCGCGGTGGTGATGATCTTCTGAGGACTTCGGGATCACCCTCGAATCCTCTGATCACGTACCATTATTTCATTCGGCTCGGGGCAACCTTGGCTATCAATATCAACTCTGTCGGGGGATTCGATCCTCTCAGGGTCGAGTTTTCTGGTGCGGGTACAAACCTTACCATCACCGCAGAACTTGGTATGAAAAATGAGCTCGGGACATTTGTTCCAGTTGCGACTCATAAGATTGTCGCAGCGGCGGCCAAGATGACCGTTGCAAAAAACGGCAACATGGTTCGCTTCGAAATGGTTGATGGTCAAGAACTTAACCATTACAGGGTTCTCTATCAAGACTTCGCCAATGGCCCATGGATGAATCTTCATAGCGGAGTCTTGAGACTCCTCAATTCGCCTTTCGAGGTTGAATCAGAAGGAGCTCAGCGTTACTATCGATGTGAGTATATGCCATAAGGCTTTCTCACGTACACACCCAACCCTACTTTCGCAGAAGTAGGGTTGTTTTCTATAAAAATACCACTTCCATCATTTTTGTTGACAATATATAGCACTTATGATAAGGTTTATTTCTTAAAGGTAAAGATTAATAATATGAATAAATACATAAATACAATAACAATTTCAGTGATTTTGATGGCATTCATTGCAATGACTCCGGTTTTTGTAAGTGCCGAGGTGGTAAATGGGGACGATGATGTAATTACTAATCAAAACCAAGTTATAAATGGTAATGACGATATCGTAGATAACAAGTCTACTATTACAAATGGTGATGATGATATGGTTGCTGACCCAAATCAAGTTAATAATGGTTCAGACGACGTAGTCGAAAATACTCCCGTTTTTGTAAACGGAGATGACGATGTTAACCAAGTCCCAGAAACACCAGTTACTCCTCCAGTAGTCCCCCCAACTACAGATGATAACTCAAACAACTCTCGTAGTTCTGGTGGTTCATCTTCTCGTAACCGATCTTCAAATACCAACACTCTTCCAACTACAAACAATGTTATTGCTAGTTGTACATATATCAACGATTACCTAACTTACGGTTCAGCAAACAACTCTACAGAAGTTACAAAGCTACAGTCTTTCCTAAAAGAAACTGAAAATATCAATGTAGATGTGAATGGTACTTTTGATCAAAAGACTTTCAATGCTGTCAAAGCATTCCAAGTAAAATACTCAAATGACATCCTTGCTCCATGGGGTCAAACTATCCCTAGTGGACGTGTGTTCTACACTACAAAGAAAAAGATTAATGAAATCTTTTGTAAAACAAACTTTGCTCTAACTCCAGCTCAGCTAGCTGAAATAGCAACTGTAAAGAGAAATACTGAGAACCTTGCAGCTGCTGCTCGTGTAGCTCCAGCTTCAACTGTTGCTCCTGCAGCAAGTACAATCAATACTCCAGTAGAAGAAATTACTCCTGCTGAAAATGTTATTGATTCAAGTGAAATAGGTTCTACAGAAACTAATGCAAATGCACTTACAGCGTCTGCTGCGGATGCACCATCTACAAATGTAATCATAAGATTCTTTAAGTGGTTGTTTGGTTTCTAATCCTTACCAATTCTATAAAGATAGGTTTCCTTTAGCAGTAAAGCCCTCGTCTGAGGGTTTTATTGTGTCTATAGAGCCTGCCAAGGCTATCATTAAGGCATTGTCTCCAGAAAGGCCAGAAGAGGGTAGATAAAGGGGAATAGAGTACTTTAAAGCTAGGTTTTCAAAAGCTTTGCGTATATGAGTATTTGCTACTACTCCACCACCAAGTATGAGGTTTTTGGCTTCGTGAAGTTCTAAAGCCATTATCATTTTTGATACCAAAACTTCGGTCACAGCATCCTCAAATTCTTGAGCTATCTTTTTTTTCTCATCGTCAGTAATATTATTTTCAAATTTTTTTAATAGATAAAGTACCGCAGTTTTTAATCCAGAAAAAGAGAAGTTAAGATCTTTGGAATGCATCATCGGTCGAGGAAATTTTATTTCAGTATCTCTTTCTGTTCTAATGTTTTTTACACGAGCTTCTTCAGCCAATTTTGAAATCTCTGGACCACCTGGATAGGGAAGATTGAGCATGCGAGCGACTTTATCGAAGGCTTCTCCGACGGCATCGTCTCTTGTTTGTCCTACGATTTCATATTCTCCAATAGCTTTTATTTTTACAATTTCTGTATGACCTCCACTTATAAGCAAAGCAAGAGCGGGGAATGCAATCGTTTTTAATGGCTTGAATTCTCTATTTAAAGAAGTATCGGGTATCAAAGAAGCGACAATATGACCTTCCATATGATTTATAGGTAAAAGGGGAATGCCAAGCTTGACTGACAACTCTCTTGCAAAGACTATTCCAGTCCATAAAGCTGGTTCGAGACCCGGACCTTGGGTAACGGCTATGCGATCTATCTTACTTTCTGCAATTCCTGATTCTTCCATTAGCTTTTTATAAAGTATCGGTAAGTTTTTGAGATGCTCTCTTTTTGCAAGCATGGGGAAAACTCCTCCGTATTCTCTGTGTAAGTCTATTTGAGAATTAATTAAATTCGCCAAGATTCGATACTCGCCATCCTTTGTTTCAAGTAGACATAATGCTGTTTCATCACAGCTTGTTTCTATTCCTAAAGTGATCATGTGCGCGATACAGGACTCGAACCTGTGACCCTCCCCACGTCAAGGGGATGCTCTACCAACTGAGCTAACCG
>CAZLCD010000007.1:0-19247 GCA_964558375.1 uncultured Candidatus Saccharibacteria bacterium
TAGAGCAGATCCCTCTTAAGGATAAGGTCGTAGGTTCGATCCCTACTGGGCGCACCAAAGTGCAGAGCACTTTGTGCGAGGCGGAAGCCACGTAGGTGGCTGAGCCGGGGTCGCGGAAATTTTCAGCAGAAAATTATCTGTGACCACCAAACCGAAAGGTTTTAAAAATTTAATGCCCGGGTGGCGAAATTGGTAGACGCGTCAGTCTTAGGAACTGATGGAGCAATCCTTGGAGGTTCGAGTCCTCTCCCGGGCACCAGATAGAAAAAGATATGAGATTGTCTCATGTCTTTTTTTATCTCTGTATTGAGAGGGCTCGAAAGCCGGAGCGAGCGAAGGCGAGTGAGGCGGGGTCGCGGGCTGAGCCAGCAGGCAAAGACCTGTGACCGAGTCCTCTCCCGGGCACAAAAATACGGCTTATTTACTAGACAATAGAGCTTGACAATATGTACATTATAGGTGTATAATATTAGGCATAGTTACGGTACCGAATGTACCTCGACAATTTGTAAAGTTTAGAAAAAAAACCGCGCCCCAAAGGCGTACAACCAAAACAATAGACCTCTATTAAAAAGGAGGTCGGAAGGAAACGAGAGTTATGAAGAATACCAAAAAGACTAACAGAGGGAAAGCTCGTACTGAAAAAAAGAGTGGTTTGAAAACCAAACCCAGAACAACGGAGAAAAAAGCAGTTGTAACAACAGTGGGTTTCATTCCAATTAAGCAATTGGAGATGTTGAAAACTTGGGTAAATCAGTTGTCAGACACTGTAATGTTTCAAGCCAAAAAAACACTTGAGGAGCAGAACATCGCTGAATTGAATCGATGCGCAATCGGGCTTGAGACAGCTCAAACTGATATTGAACGACTATTGATTCAGTTTCCGAAGAGTAAGGACTCATTGACGCTAATCAAACAGAGAGTTAGTGATCTAAGAAGTGTGATGGGGGGGATATTGGAAGAAAGATCTAAAGCCAAAGACCCCTTACCACAAGAACCGGCCGATAAGCCACCTGTGGTACTTCACCAAACGGTGGTCAACCAACCCCCTACCTCACCAGTTGCAGAAACTGTAAAAGAGTCGGGGTCCCTAACTCAAGAAAACCTTGGAGAAATCCGAGAAGAAATCAGAAACACTCTCCTCTTGATCCAAAAGAGAAATGAGGAGCAGCAACAGCGGAAGTTGCCTATCAAACCCAAAAGGGTAAGTAAACCCAAGACTAAGGTAACACCTACCCCACCCGTAATCCCTCAAGATGCGGTAAAGGAACAAGTTCTCAAGGGGTTGCTTAAGAAATTCAGCGATGAGTATCTTCAACTTCTTGGTGAATTACACAAAAATCCGCCAGGAATTGCTGAGAGGTTCGATACTCTTGGGGTAAAGGTTTTTAACGAAACTGGAAATTACCCCGAAAACCAAGAACTTAAACTTCTCCATGCCTCGATCGTGGCAATCGTGAATAGGCTGACCGAGGCTAAAACGAAAGAAGAGCCTGAGGTGAAGGCCCCGCAAGTTGCTCCCCCACAACAAGTGTGGTGGAAAAACTTCCTCCGGGATCACTGGGGAAAAGTCGCCTTAAGTTTAGTAGGGTTACTCCTACTGATCGCTCTTGGAGTCGGATCATACAAATTCGGCCCCGGGCTAGTGTCGTGGTTGAAATCAAGCCCTCAAGCAGGTGTAATCGGGGATTATAAAAAAATTCCTGTGCCGCAAGGCCTCGGAGATACCACTAATAACTCTTCTGCTTTAAATGCAGTAGGAGAAGCGATGGCTCCAACACCAATAACAATAACGCCCGCGCCTGCAAGTGCAGGTCCAAGTATTATTGTTAGCGGTACTAGTGGCAACAGCAATGTTATCACTAGCACCATCTACAACTTCATTGACAATTCAAATGGAGTAAAGGAGAACTCCGTGGCACAACCCTCCAAAAGTTGGCCCGAGGTCTGCACGTTGGAGACCGTGGATCTCGATCCCCGCCTCCATCACAAAAAACAGTTCAGTCTTGCACCCGGAAATAGTCAGAAATTCCGGATACCGAAGGGTTGGAACGTCAAGACATTTTCCATGACCCATCAGGAGCTGTATAGCCTATGGGAAGGTGGAATGATGAATCGTCCTGACATATCAGAGGAAATTGATTCCTCATGTGTCAGTTTGTTCAACAACAAGCTCCAAGTGGAACTGAGGTTCTGGTTCGAGTTTGAGTCTCGGGACCTATCGAGATAGGCGACCCGAAGTCACGAAGGCGGATGCATGCCATGCACCGCCTTCTTTTTATGCTTAAATTTTGAAGTTTTGTAAAGATTGACTTTATATATAAAAGATGTTATTATTACAACAACTTTCGGATCACGACTGATCCTTGAAAATTTAGAAAACAATAACAAAACCGCCCGCGAAAGCGAGGTGGTGTAAAAAGAAAGGTCTGTATGCCTGAAGAAAATAAGATCATAGCTCCACCAAGAATTATAATTCCTCCCAAAAAAAAACTGGAGGACGATAAGACTCTAAAAGAAGTACCTGACTCTCCTCAGGAGATAGTTTACATCACTGGAAAAAACTATCCTGCGTTGGTATTCGATATTGCCTCCCTTGCAATTCTGTTTGCTATATTGAGTATTTTGATGAGGGTCGTAACAGAGCACAGAATGGCAACTGTGGCACTTCCCTTAATCCTTGTAGCTTTACCAGTAATCTATGGCTATAAGAAATTCTACAAAGTTACTGATGGACAAGATCAAGACATGTTCTCGGATGCTATCTTTTCTAGAAGACTTTTTGTTTACACCCAAGGATTTCATTTCCTTACCTGGTCCTCGAAATTCATGGAAACAAAAAGTACCCAGAAAAATCTGGCTGTGTCTTCTAAAAAAGAAGTTATATTTGTTACTAACGATGGTTTTTGGGTAGTAGCAAATCTGGATACATTGTTTCGATTCCGCGCAGGAAAAGAAGCAGCATCTCAGTCTGCAAAATATAGAGCTGCTGAGATTGATACCTTGATAGGTGCAAATATTGAACAAGAGTTATCCAGAATTGGAGGGGCAAACTCTTTTGAATCCATTCTGTATTGGAGAGGAGACTTCGTAGATCATCTCACTTACTTATTCGGCGGGGAAAATCGTCTATCTATTTTTGAAAAAAAGACGGGAACATCAATCAATAACCCAGTTTTGGGGAAAATGGTTCTGACTGAAGCCTCTGAACAAGCGTGGATGACCAGAGCAAGCAGTGGCTCATTCTCTGCATCATTGCAAAAGATAATGAGGGAAAACCGTGACCTCACCATTGAAGCGGCTGTGGGTGTCATTAAAGCTTCCTCGGGTTTGGCTACAGAATCAATCATAACCATCAACGGGGTTAAGGGGGCTAAGTCCATCTTCCTTGGTAGTGGAAATGATGCATTACCACTTATAGGCACAAGCGGTAAAGGTGGTAAGGGTGGTAAGAAAGGAAAATCATGAGCGACGAAAAGAAAAGCCCTGTCAGACACATTATAGCCCTGGTGCTAATCATTATCATCTGCGTGGTAGTATGGGGATCGGGCTCAGACACTGTCACCATCTCCACCACCGAATGGTTGGTGGTAGATGTAAGTAAACAGAAACACGATCTTGAGATCGTGGAAATCAACGGGAAGCAGCCACGTTGGCTACTCTCCGTAAATGACACAAATCACGAGAGGTCAATACCTCTTAAGGAAGGTGAGAAATTGCATCTTGACTACAATGCAAAGACTCTGTACATCAGACTGGCGCCCGATCAAGGTATAACCCATGCCCAGATGAAGGTAACCAAGAAGTAACAATGAGGAAATAGTGTAGTCACCAAAAAAGGAGCTCAGCAAGTGCTGTGTCTCCTTTTCTTTTTTATATTTAATTACCTATCTTTCTAAATCCCAAACAATGATGGCTGCCCTACTGTATTCATTACTAGACGAATGATACCGTATACAGAAAGCATAATAGTAATACCAACAACTCCCCAGAGTATATGACTCTGTCCTTCTTTACGCTTTGCAGGATCGTCTCCGTTCATAAAGAAACCCATGAGTCCCCAGACAAAATATAGGAAGGCTAGAGCAAATAAAACTTGTACTAAAGGTACTACTATATTATCTACAATTTTAGGTATTATAGAATTAACAACATTTTCAGATTTACTGGCAGCGTAAACAGTATTAGATAACAAACTCATGAATTATTAGATACTTGGAGGAACTAGAGTCTTTGGAATAGAACCAGTTGGCACCTGATCCTGAGTATCGAAGCTGTTTCTTAATATAGCCACAAGACCCCAGATCGATAGTATAACGAATAGACCAACCACACCCCAAAGAATAGCCATACCTCCCTTCTTTCTATCGTCTTCACCACCAGCTATAAGATAACGAACAACACTGATTATAATCCATATAACAGAGAATGAAATTAGAAGGACAATCAATGTGTCTCCTATGGATGAAGCTGTACTTGCTACGTCATCTATATTTCCAATCTGTGACTGAGCTAGAGCTGCTAATGGAGCAAATGATATGACTAATGCGATTATTTTTTTCATAATTATAAATTAATAATAAACTTTAATATAAGACTATTCTATCAACATAAAGAGTTATACACAAATAGGGTTGTGGATAGATAAGATTAACTCTGTATCTGATCATTAGGCTGTTCCATCTTTTGCCTTGGGCTATCTATTAGAGATTTATCATTAATCTTAATATCATAGTACCCACCACCATTATTTGTGGCATTACCCCCCACACCGTTATTTGTAGCATTTCCTGCTTGGAATGGTCCAGGCGCTGATGACTGGGAATTAGTAAATATCCCAAAAGGTGTAGCCGGTACATTGTTATCTAACTTAAATGTCTTGAGTAAGATGTTTACTAATCCCCAAATAGAAAGTATTACAAAGAATCCTATCACACTCCACATTACATACAAACCTGCTTCTTTTTTTGATTCAGAGTTGTCACTTCCTGCTATAAAGTATTTGTAGACATTCCAAATGAACATCAAGATACCTAGAGATATTATGAAGCTAATAGCGATATTGAAATACCCCAAGGCTAGAGAAACTAGATATTTTAAATCTTTGTTTTGAGCTGTATTCTGAGCAAACACCATGAAAGGAAGAACTGTTAATCCTATTATCCCAAATTTTGTTATTATTTTTTTCATATTTTAATATTAATATTATGGCTTAAGAAAGTCCTTTTGTACAACTCCGGATTCCACAAGAGTATTTCTTATGATATCCACCATTACCCTAGCGCTTATAAGTACAGCTAAGCCTATAACAATCCATAGTAGCCATTCTTTAGCTTTACTTATCTCTTCTGGCTTACCTTGTGCAGAGACGAACTTAAACCCAACAAAGATAATAGAAAGTATAGCAAAAGCCATACCGAGATACATAGCTATATCTACAGCAAGGAATATTACATCCTGTATACTGTCTGCTTTGAGAGGGTTTTGGAGTTTGGCAAAGGTTTTGTTGGCTGTAGTAGTTTTGGGTGGAGTGGGGTCTGTAGATACTTGGGTTTTATTAGGATCCGTAGTTACTTGAGCAGAAACAAATGTCATATTTAGTGAAAATACAACAGCCAACATTATTCCCATTAAAATTATTTTCTTCATATCTTTATTTTAAATTAACGAATTGATAACCCCCTCAAACGAAGGATCTATGAGCCAGCCAAGCAGTGATGTGACAAGAGTCCATGCAACAAGCATAATAACAAATCCTTTGACCGCTTCCCATAGCATCTTATTGGCCTGCGAGCGATTGCTAGGATTCGGGCTCATATATAGGAAGCCAGCATAGGCGGTAATGCCCACAAAAATAGGAATAGTAAGAAGGAAAACCCATCGGATAATGGAGTTCACGGTTTCGATAAGGTCTTTGAAGTCGCATTCGTTATCTCTTCCTGCCTCACCTGGTGTGACTACCCCATCACATTTCACCAAGCCTTTATAATCCAGCGCGGCTTGTGCATAAGAAAAGCTAGAGAGCAGTATCATAAGACCAAAAAGTACTGTGTATAATTTTTTCATTTTTAATTATATATTTTGAAATAAAATATCAAGCTCATCACTAGCTTCTTCTACAGCATTTGTAGCGCCCTTTCGGCCACTAGTTACAGCTTCGATCATCTTTTGTAAAATAGCATTGGATTCTGCGGGACTTACATCAAGCCAACCCTTAGATATCAGAGCGGAATCATAAAAGATAGAAAGGTAAGGGTCGGTAGAGCCAGTAGAGATCATATCCAAACGAACAGGAGGAAGATATGAAAGCTTGATCATATTTGAAAGTGCACTTGAGCTAAGAAGAGAATTGACTACAGAGAAAGTATTTGAAGGATTGGCAGAACTACGCACTACAGAGAATCCGTACATACCCCCATAGGTTGCCCTATTCTTGCCATTGCGAGCTTGAGGTAGAGGAGCTACATCAAAATCTATGTTTGGATTCTTGGCACGAAGATCACTGATTTCTGAAGCGAAGCCAAAGTAGGTAGCGAGGTTCCCAGAAAGGAATGAACTACGAGAATTGGAAAGTGAACGATTCCAAGAATAGTTTACACTTTTAGGATTTGAAAATTGAATAAAGAAGTCTAGAGCAGCCAAAGAAGAATTGAGACCTTGATAATTTCCATTTTTTAAAGCACTTGAAATAAAGTTTTCTGTATTTCTATAGGTGATGGGGTTACCTGCTTGCATAAGCAAAGTTCCAAATATCTCTCGAGCATGAGAAATATTGTTAAATTCTCCGAGCGCTATAGCACTTTTTCGAACATTGGAGTTTATATCTTTTTGAGTTAGCTTTGTATTTAAATTATCAAATTCATCCCAGAATATAGGTGGCTTGGCGATGCCAGCATTGGTAAAGCTATCTCGATTCCAATACATAACCAGAGGGTCAACGACAAAAGGCAGAGCTAGGGCACCATTGCCAGTCAGATATAGCTCTGATTGTCTTATAAAGGTATCCCTGAAATCTCTTTCGCTAATAACGGTGTATGGTATAGGGATGATTTTGTCTTCGTGTTTGTAGATAAGATCTTGAGGGATCAAAATAGCATCTGGACCTTGTCCGCGCGCTAGAGTTTCTATAAAGGTTTTGTCAAAATTCTCTGCCCTGATCTGTACATATGAAATATTTAAAGCCTTTTCTCTAGTGGTATTCAAGTCAATAACGTATTTGTCAAAAATCGCGGCTGGAAAAGTTCCCCAGACGGTAATGGCTGGTAATTCATTCTCAGTAGTATTTCCTTTGTAAGTTGCAAAAGCCACTATCCCTCCAATAATACAGACTACGAATATTGAAATAAGAATTATCTGAAATTTGCTCATGTTTTATAGTTTTTTAAAGATTATACCATAATGATGGTCTCCTGCATCAAAACTTTTTTCCAATTTGAAACCAATTTTTTGGAAAATCCCTTCTGATACCATACGAGGTATAACATTCTTGGGGCTTAAAGGGCTACCAGCCATCCAGTCTACAAGAAGTAGCTTGCCTCCAGACTTCAAAAGTCTTTTGGCCTCCAGAGCCAGATTGTCTCTATCCTCTACAGCAATTTGAAAAAGGGTGTTGGAGAGAATAACACAATCTGCTATAGACTCTCGGAGTTTGGTACCACCGATCTTTTCTATATTACCCCACACAATCTCGACATTGTGCAGACCTATCATAGAGGCGCCGTTTTTTATTTTATTGAGTAAATCTTGCTGAACATCTACAGCATAGACCATACCACGAGGACCAACCTTTTTTGCAGCCTCGATAGCATAAAATCCTGAACCCGCACCGAGGTCCACTACTTTCATACCATCTGTTATTCCAAGTTCTGCAATATTTTTCTGAGGATCAGAGAACATGGATATATTATACTACCTACAAACAAATAAGCGAAGCTAAGGAATCCCCATCTCGAAGTTTCATAACGCGAACACCTTGAGTTGAGCGTCCTAAGGTTGGAATCTCTTTTAGATCAACCCTTATCACCTGACTTTTCTTTGACATTGCTACCATTTCTTGTATGTCTTCGGTGACAACCTTGGCAGCGATAAGTGGACCTGTCTTGTCTGTGATATTCATAGTAAGGATTCCTGATCCACCACGGTTTTGGATTTTGTATTCTCCGAGTTTGGTTTTCTTACCATAACCATGAGCACCCATGACGAATAATGTAGGATTCTTGGCATCCTTGGACACCACGTCTGCACTGATCACAGCATCATCTTTGGCAAGCTTTATAACTCTCACTCCTGTAGCGTTTCTTCCCATTTCACGAACGTCACTTTCTTCGAAACGAATAGACTGACCATCTCGAGTAGCGATAACAATATTGTCCCCTTTTGAAACAAAAGAAGCAGACATGAGTTCATCTCCAGAATCTAGAGTTATAGCTATAAGTCCTGAACGTCTAACATCATGAAAATGCTTTGCTGAGCTTTTTTTGCCAGTGCCATCCTTTGTAACCATCATAAGAGCAAGGTTGTCCACTTCCTTTTTATCCTTCGGCATAGGAAGTATCGATGTGATCTTCTCTCCCTCTGCAAGAGAAAGGAAATTCATCACGGACTTGCCTCTTGTAGCTCTTTTGCCCTCTGGAAGATCGTACATTTTGATCTGATAAGCTTTACCCTTATCTGTAAAGAAAAGAATATCATTGTGAGCATTGGCATTTACAAGATGAGTAATGAAGTCCTCCTCTTTTGTATCAAGGTCAACGACACCCACCCCACCACGCTTTTGTTTGTGATATTCGTCTGGGTTGGTACGCTTTATATAGCCACCCTTTGTGAGTACGAGTACACTCTCTTCGTCTGGGATAAGATCTTCTGGATTAAAATCTTTAAGTCCATGACGTATAAGCTTGGTGCGTCTTTCATCAGCGTATTTGGATTTTATTTCTACAAGTTCATCCTTGATGATGCCTCTAACCTTTTTCTCACTTGAAAGGATTTCTTTAAGCTTTTCTATAAGCTCTTGAACTTCCTTTAGCTCATCGAGAACCTTTTTTCTTTCGAGTCCAGCAAGCTTTTGCAAACGCATTTCAAGAATAGCTGTAGCTTGTCTCTCTGAAAACTTAAACTTTTTCATCAAGTTGGCATGCGCTTCGATAGCATCCTTTGATCCTCTTATCAAAGTAATGATTTCATCTATATGGTCTAGTGCTTTCTTTAAGCCTAGCAAGATATGCTCTCTTTCTTCGGCTTTATTCAGATCAAACTTTGTACGACGACGAACAACTTCTACTCTATGAGTGACAAATTCTTCGAGAATAGACTTCAGAGAAAGTGTCTGTGGCACACCATGAACGAGGGCAACGGTATTTACATGAAAAGTATCCTCGAGTGGGGTATGTTTGTAGATATAATTTAGAACTTTTTCTGGATAGGCGCCGTTTTTTAGGTCGATCACTATGCGCATCTCTTTGTCTGATTCATCACGAAGACCCTTTATACCTTCTATAGCTTTTTCACGCACAAGGTCAGCGATCTTTATAATAAGTTCTGCTTTGTTTACTCTGTATGGTATAGATGTGATGATTATTTGAAATTGACCTTTCTTGTCCTCCACAATCTCCGCTTCTCCACGTACTACGATACCTCCACGTCCTGTAGAATATGCATGCTGAATGTCTTTTTCTCCATACATTATACCCCCTGTTGGGAAGTCTGGACCCTTTATGAATTTTAAAAGATCGTCTGTAGTTGCCTCTTTGTTTTCTATAAGATGAGTAGTAGCATCTATCACTTCTCCAAGGTTATGCGGAGCGATGTTTGTAGCCATACCGACAGCGATACCAAGAGTTCCATTTAGAAGAAGATTTGGAACTGCTGTAGGTAAAACTATAGGCTCCTTCCTTGTGCCGTCATAGTTTGGACGAAACTCTACAGTATCTTTTTCGATATCACGAAGAAGCTCTGCTGAGAGCTTGGACATCTTGGCTTCTGTGTATCGCATAGCAGCTGCTGGATCTCCATCGATATTTCCGAAGTTTCCTTGACCTTGTATGAGTTGATAACGCATCTTGAAGTCTTGTGCCATACCTACCATAGAATCATACACAGCCACATCTCCATGCGGGTGATAGTTACCTAGTACATCTCCCACTACTACAGCTGACTTTCGGAACTTGGCAGACGATGTCAAACCCTTTTCGTGCATAGCATAAAGGATTCTACGATGCACAGGCTTAAGTCCATCACGCACATCTGGAAGAGCGCGCGCGGTGATAACGGACATAGCATAGTCCAGATACGACTCTCGCATTTCGGTGCTAATATTTCTTACGACGATTCCCAAAGAAGCATCTCGCGGTTTTGCATCTTCTGGTCCTTCTTCTCTGGCTGGTTCTTTTTTAGACATAACGATTATGATATAATTGTGCCTATAAATATAACAAAATTATCATAAATATGGAAGCACCTCAAAATAGTTCGAACCTCTTAAATATCCCCATGGCCATAGTCATAGCCGGAGCCATAATCGCCGGAACTATACTCTACACAAAGAGCCCTTCAAACTATAAACCCGCTGACAATACCGATGCATCATTTGAAGAGAATATGAGAGCAGTATCTTCTGCTGATCATATATTCGGTAACCCAAATGCCAGGTTGAAAATAGTAGAATATTCCGATACATCTTGTCCTTTCTGTAAAGATTTTCACCATACTATGAATAGAATAATGGAAGAATATGGAAGTGCTGGAAATATCGCTTGGGTGTATCGTCATTATCCATTGGACAAAGAAGGTGCAGATGGAACTATCCTTCATCCCAATGCCAATCGTGAAGCGCAGGCTCTAGAATGTGCCGATTCTCTAGGTGGCAATGAAAAGTTTTGGAAATATACACATAGACTTTACGATATCACCCCATCTGTCACGCTTGCCACTCCTAGGGGCTTGGACCAAAAAGAATTACCAAAAATCGCCGAATATGCAGGGCTCAATGTGAGTGACTTTAACAATTGCCTATCGACCGGTAAGTTCAAAGAGAAAGTTGATGCTGATTTCCTTGATGGTATAAACATCGGCATACAAAGTACCCCTTCAAGCGTGATCGTTCTTGAAAAAGCCTTTCCTGCTAGCATAAAAGAGAAGCTTATGAAGATCTATGAGCCTTTCAAGGATCCAAGTAGTGGCGAATATCCTATACAACTTAGTACAGATTCAAAAAAGGTAATGATTATCGGCGGTATGCCTTTTGAAATAATCAAAACTACTATAGATCTTTTCTTTACTTATTAGAGACGAGTTTTTATAAACGGCGAAGCCCGCACCATTCACATTTAATATCATCGCATTTACTTTTAATAATTTCTCCACTCCAAATACTATTTATAAGTGTTTGAATTTCCTCTTTAACTTTTTCAATATCAGTATTTTCTATAGGTAAAGTAATTGTTGGGCATGAACCATTATCTCCAGGCGAAACAAAGACTAGGGATGGGATGATTCTTCTTTGCTTCCATCTAGGATTGGCGGCTACAAGGATTTTATAAAAGACCAACTGTCTAAAATAATTACCATCGGAACTTTTGGTCTCCCCTTTGATAGCATTTATAGACATAGCTTGGCGGGTTTTATAGTCGAAAACATTGACCTCATTGCCATTGTCGACAATAGCATCGAGCTTACCGTGAAGGGGGATGCTTATAGGACCCTTAAAATCCATCTCTACCCAAGCTTCAGTAAGAACATTTGACCCGATACCAAGCGCAAAATGTGGCTCAAGACAACGAGCAACATCTGGTATGGCTTCTATCAAATCCCTTTTGGCTGTTTCTTTTTCTGAAATTGAAAGCAAGGAATCGTTGAAATAATCTGCGATTTTTTCATGAAGAATGGTCTCTATGTCATTTGCCTTAATTCCTCCCGACTTAATCTCTTTGTCTTTCCATATAGCGTCGAAAGCAAAATGCATAGCGCTTCCCTTCTCAGCCGAAATGGATGGAGCTTCTGGCAATTTTAATATGCTTTTATAGAGAAACATATTTGGACATTTTATAAAATGATTGAGAGCTGTAACTGAAAGCCCTTTTTCCAAAAGAACTTTCTTGGCGAGATTTATAAGTGGCGAAAGTGACGAGTCTAGAGAATCTAGCGGGACTGATGAATCATTTGAAAAATTATTTTTATATTTTTCTTCAATGCCGATTCTTGGTAAAAGTTTATGAGCAACGTTCTTTTGATTGAGTTCGTCGATAAAGCGAAGCGGGGTGAGAAGCTTGCCATCGGATTCTTCTAAGGCTGTAAGTATATAGGCATGCTTTCGCGCGCGGGTCAGTGCTACATAAAACAGACGCCTAGTGTCTCCTATATCGTGGTTTGAAGTTTGTTTTTTGGGAATATTGAAACTCGCACCCCTATTTTTGCCGATCCAACTTTCCTCAGTAGAATAAGTAATGAAAACATAATCAAACTCAAGGCCTTTGCTACCATGCGCCGTGAGTGCTTGCACTGGTGAATCTGGAGCCCCAACTGAAACTTTGACCGTTCTAGATTCTGCTACCGTACGATATGCAAGTAGATTATTGAGCAGAGTCAGCGGATCATGAATATCTGCCTCGCGGACAAGCGACTCCGCCAAGGTCACAATACCTCTCCAGACATATACACTAGATGGATCTTTTTTAATGGAGGAAATATAATCTGAAATTTCCGCAAGATTGATGATGAAATTGATGGGTCCGTCAGTCAGAATCTTTCGTCTTAGATTTTCTATTTTGGAAAACAAACTTTCTAGATTGTTCAATTGACCACTTCGTAAATTTCCAATAACCTGCAAACTTTCTTCGAAAGACAGTTCCCACATACCCGAAATAACAGTCTTGGACAAAGCCTCAACCTTGGTAGGATCGACGATATACTCGATAAGGTCAAAGAAAAGCCTACCCACAGGGTGACTAAAAATATCCACACTTCTTTCGGACGAAACCGAAATACCGTGCGACTCTAGAAGAGAGATAATGCGATCCAGATCTCTATTTCTTCTTACAATGATTGCAACACTTGCATCCTTTTGAATATTTTTGTCATTTTTATCTTTTAAAATATTTTTCAACTCCTCCACCAAATACATTTCCATGGCTGTAGTGTTTTCTCCTGTAACTATATCTATAGGCCTTACTTTATGAAGACTTCCAGAACGAAGCTCTATTCGCAAGTCCTTGTTCTCATCTTCTTGATAATTATTCTCTATCATACTAAAGCTTGCATCGAGAATTCCTTGATGAGAGCGATAATTTTGATCCAGAGAAATAACCTTCATATCTTTCCATTTCTTTTGCAAAAGCATAAAGTTTTCAACTGAGGCTCCTTGGAAGCGATATATAGCCTGCTTCTCATCTCCAACAATAAAAATATTTGGTGTTTCAAAAAATTCCGCGATAATACCTATAATAAAATTCTGCGCATCATTTGTATCTTGATGTTCATCGACATGTATATACAGGTATTTTTCTTGAATTAATCTTAAGATCAGCTCGTCATTTTTTAAAGCCAAAAGAAATTCTATAATGAGGTCATTGAAATCCATCTTTTTTTCTTCGCGCTTGCGACTTTCGTATTGCTCATAGACATCCGCAAAAAGCAGAGTCTTTTCACATTTTTCTATAGCTTCTCTGGCATCAGCCTTAAGCTTGCCCTTGGTTGCGCCACGAGTGGAGATAGAACTTTCATCATTTTTAATTTTTTCTATTTGATCCTTGGCATGCTCGCGCACTATGTTTGGTGTAATAGCTTCCCTTTTGGCATCATCGATCGCACGCATTATCCCAGAGATATAAACATCTGGTTTTCCTGATGGACGAAGTTCATGGAAATCTTTGTGAGAAATAATAGAGCGTATAAGTGAATCTTGCTCTATGTCCGTGATCTGCTTCATGTCGCTAAGATGCAAAAAATGATCCGGGTGCTCTGCAATTATGGAAGAAGCAAAGCCATGAAAAGTATGAATTTTCACATCATATGCGCGGTCTCCGATAATACTTTGCAACTTGCTTCTCATAGCCCTCACTCCCGCATCGGTGTAGGTAATAGCCAAAATACTGCTCGCTTGAGTATCCGTAAGCTTTAAAATATTGGCGATACGCAAGGTAAGTATAGTGGTCTTGCCTGTTCCTGGACCGGCGATAACCATAACTGGTCCTTCTATAGTATCCACCGCCTGCTTCTGGGCGGGGTTTAGTTTTTTGTATAGGGTATCAAATGGTGGTTGCATGGGCATATTGTAGCAGGAATCGTTGACTTCCAAAAATAAGTTGATATTATTACATCAGATAAGAATTTGTTTTTTTGTGGGGCTAAATGCAGAAATGGCTCTACTGCGGGTTATAACTAATACATAAAGTATTGTTATATTACGAGAGAGGGTTCGCCGTCCTCTAGCTCCACAAAAGTACGAATTTATCTAAATATTTTTCACCTGTGGTATAGACAGAAACTATATCTATTTCTTCTTCATTTATAATCTCTAGTATACAGGCATATATATTGTTATTAATTTTCTTAACAAATATAAAATCTCCTCTCTTTGTATCTTCATTTAAATAAATCCTATCTGGATTACATATTATATTATTTACATTATTAATTATTAAATAGAAGTCTTTGGGTGTTTTCTTGTCGAAAATATGCCTATCGTATATATTTTTTAATGACCTAGTACTAATAAATATCGTATTATCTTTAATACCAATAACCTGTTGCAGTTCTTTTCTTATAGTACAAACAAAGGTCCTGAGTAGTGTAATACTCTCTTTATACCCTGTATTTTTTATATACTTGTTAAATAAATCCTTAATAAGCATCCACAAATCTTAACAAAAGGGTATTAAGAAAAGATAAAGAAAAAATAAAGATTTGATAAAGATTCTGATTACACAACACTTTTTCAAATAAAAAACCGCCCACAGACTCCTCGAGGAAAATCTGGGGGCGGGTGAGCCGAACGGGGACGAGTTATCGAGAAAACCTTCGTCTGACGAGACCAAGGCCAGAGAGAGCACCTCCCAACAAAATAAGTGTTGATCCTCCGTCTGGCACGGAAGGAACTATCAGGGGGATGTCTCCTCCGTTGTCTTCGGTCCAGTTAATCAAGTTGATAGTATCATCGACATGCATGATACCAATATCGTCCCAAACAAAATTAATGTAGTAATTAACAACCTCTTGGATCGTCGAGGGGTCGTAAACGTTGACAATTAAGTTTGGGGGATCTAACATGATTATCTGATCCAGAGGATCAACTTCGATTTTAAGAGCGACCATGTTGACATTTCCAGGATCATCCTCTCCCACGACCCTTAAACTAAGAGCGTGAGACGGAGTGACCGACACCAACAACAGAACCGCAGCAAGACCGAGAAGCAAGTTTTTTTTCATAGGAAAACAAAGGGCACCGTTCACGCATACTACTCGTTGTGACAGCATAAACCAACGTGAATTCCACGGATTACTTTAACATTAATCCTTTATTTGAGCAAAGATATTTTGAAGTATTTTTAATAATTCCTCAATCTATTGATATTCTCATGCTGGCGGATCTTATCATGCGCCTTTGCCTCGATCTGACGAATACGCTCTCGAGTTACGCCAAATTCCTTACCCACTTCTTCGAGGGTATGAGTTACACCATCATTTAAACCATGTCTCATTTCAAGAATTCTTTTTTCTTTTTCAGAAAGGTCACCGAGAATTTCATTTACCTGATCTCTTAGAATTCTTCGAGAACTTTCTTGGTCTGGAGAAAGGATTTTATCATCAAAAAGGAAGTCCCCAAGTGTAGACTTTCCATCATCACTATCATCCCCCACTGGACTTTCTAGAGAGACAACATCTTGATCGATTTTTTCTATATTATAAATTTTCTCAACATCAAGCCCCATCTCGGTCGCGATCTCATCTGCCAACGGTTCTCGTCCGAGGTCTTGGGTTAATCTTCTTACTACTTGCTTATACTTGGCGATAGTCTCAACCATATGCACAGGGACGCGGATGGTCCTACTCTGATCAGCGAGTGCACGAGTAATGGCCTGACGTATCCACCAGGTTGCATATGTAGAAAACTTGTAGCCCTTCTTCCAGTCGAACTTGTCTACTGCTTTGAAAAGTCCAAGGTTTCCCTCTTGTATAAGATCAAGAAGAGTAAGATCTGGACTTCGACCTACATATTTTTTTGCAATTGAAACCACTAGACGAAGATTGGCACGAGCAAGCAAGTTCTTGGCTTCTTTATCACCCTGCTCTATTCTTCTAGCCAATTCTTTTTCGTTGGTTGCTGAAATAAGTGAATATTGACCGATCTCTTTTAGATACATCTGTATAGAATCGTAAGATGAATCGCTACTTCGAGAACCATAAGAATATTTCTTCGGCTGAATAGATACTTCTGGTTCCATTTCCAAAAGCCCTCCTCCTTCTAGAACATCGATACCCGCTACGCCGAATTTTGAATAGAGTTCATCAAGAAAAACTATATCTTGATCGATAGTTGGGAATTCTTTTAGAATCTCATCATAAGTAACGAAGCCTCTTTCTTTACCTTTCGAAATAAGTTTATTGGCTTTAAATTCAAACTCCTTAGCTTTATTTTGCTTTGTGGTCGGATCTTTCTTAGCAGCTTTGGCTGGCTTTTTCACTTTTGTAACAGTTTTTTTCTTTAAAATAGTCTTCTTTTTTGCAGCTGCTTTTTTATTTTTTTTCATAATTATAAATTTTTCTTTTTATTTTCTATTTCAACCCTTCTTTTATTTAATAAATTTAACTTCTTAAATGTTTCTTCTGAATGTATATCAGATTTTATTTCATTAAACTCCTCTCGAATCAGATCATCTTCAAAATTGATTAGCAATTCGTGAAGATCTTTCTCTAAACCTTTATTATTAGAACCAAAAGTAATTTCTGCTTCCAAAAGCAGTTCATCTTTATGTGATTCTATATCCCTTATTAAATTGTTATACCTTAGTCCGGCGATCTCTTTTATTGAATCTTTATATTTTTCTACATTGATATTATCCATTGGGTTTTTATCAAGAAAAAATATAAGACCAAAAAGTTTGCGGGTTATAGAGTCGAGTCTATTTGAATTGATTTGCAATTCTTCGACTTTTCTCAATGCCACTATATCGCCTTTCAAAGAAGCTTCGATTTTTTTCAAATCCTCTCTTATAGCTTCTTCCGAAAGTCCTGTCTTTTCACTTATTAACTTTATATAGTGTGCTTTTTCCATCGCGCCTGTAAGAGGAGCAATAAATGGAAGTACATTTTCCCTTAAGGCCTGAGGCAATAAACGCGGATCAGGCTTTTGGGATGTATTTTTTTTCAGCACATTATCAAGTTGAAATTCTACCACAGGCTTGGAATTACGCAAGACATTCTTCCAGGCTTCTGGATCAGAGAGCACTAGGTCAGCCGGGTCCTTGCCTTCTGGCATATCGGCGATTTTGACATCCATACCGAGACTAAGCGCTATCCCCGCAGAACGCATAGCGGCTTTTCTACCAGCATTGTCGGAGTCAAAAGCTAGGATAAGATTATTGGAAAGCCTTTTTATTATTCCCAGATTATTTACAACATTTTCTTTAGAAAAAAGACTATCGGCCAAAGCAGTGCCAGATACTGCTACGGTATTTCTGATCCCACTTTGATGAGAAAGCACCAAGTCCATCTGACCTTCGACAAGGATAGAATAATTTTTGATACGAATATCTTTTTTGGCCTTATCTATTCCATAAAGAGTTGTACTTTTGTTAAAAAGTGATGTGTCTGGACTATTCAAATATTTGGCCGACTTACCATCATCTACAAGTATACGTCCAGAAAAAGCAATGACCCTGCCACTTGAATCAGCTATAGGAAACATTACCCTTCCACGGAAACGATCATAATATCCTTTGCCTGCCTCTTCGGGCTTTTTTATTAATCCTGCTTTTTCTATATCTATGTCTGTGTATTTTTTATTTTTTAAATGTGTATAAAGTAATCTCCAATCCGCGGGGATATACCCTATTCGAAATTCTTTTATTGTTGTTTCTTTTAGTCCTCTTTTATTCAAATATTCCTGCGCTTCTTTGCAATGCTTTAGTCCTGCCTCAAAAAAAACGGTAGCCTCTTCCATGATCGCAAGCAATCTTTCCTTTTCAGTATTATGCTCTATTGTGCTTTTGTCGAATTCAAGCTTGACCCCTGCCCTCTCTGCAAGAAGTTTCAATGAGCCCATAAAATCCAACCCTTCAAACTGTTGTACAAAAGTAAAAATATCTCCCTTAGCACTACAGCCAAAACAATAATACCCTCCTCGCTCGGGTGATACAAAAAAAGAAGGGGTTTTTTCATTGTGAAAAGGACATTTGCCTTTAAGATTTTTGCCGGCATTGTCGAGCTTGATATATGAGCTTATAACTTCCTCAATACCAAGCTTTTCTTTAATTTTTTCGACACTAGTAGAAGACATGGGGGTATTATACTATTCCTTGGGTATAGAGCAATGGAAGAATATTATTTGACAAGGATTTTTGGTCTGATAAAATATACACTGTTTGGTCCTGAAAGGGACTTGTGGGCAACGAAAGTTGTCCTCGATTTTAACAAGAAGTTATCGTATAAAAGCGATAATTTTTTGTTTTAGATCCTAAACTCCATCACATCCCCATAGAAAAAAAGAGGTTGGGTTGTTGACTTTATATCACAAAAAACTATACTTATGAGTATTAGTGAGTTTATACAGATTTGGAGGTTCATCAAGATTATATAAATTCGATGGCCGAGTATCATTAAAGTAAAAGATCCGAGTAATATCGGGTCTTTTATTTATTTTGGCAAAAGCTTTTTATTTATGTTAGTATTCTAATGTGTCTGCGGGTCGTCAGACCTATCTGGCCATTTGTTGAGCTGGAGACAGGCACATTAAAGAGCGTCACCTTGAGTGGCGTTTTTTAGTACCTCACTATCATCTTCTTTATTAATCTCTTCGTATCTACCATTTTCATCTGAGTCAGAGTAGCAATCTTACCTAAATCCTAAACCCCATTAGACAACCGTCTTCTAAAATGATATTTTTTATTTGGGAGACGCCTCATGAGCAGGCCTCGTTGCAAAACAAAACGTAGACATATGTGACTCTTTTAGGCGGATTTCGCCATAAGCTGACAGAAAGGTCAGGCATCTGTCATGGTTGCAACCCCCGTCTGGTACCCTGGCCTAACCAGAAC
>CAZLCD010000008.1:0-18196 GCA_964558375.1 uncultured Candidatus Saccharibacteria bacterium
ATAAATTTATTTTTTTGGATCTATCTTTTAACAAACGTATCACTGTTATTATTGTATATGGTATTAGAAATAATAGACTTAATATAAAAATTAAAGTAAAACCAGAGCCACACAGAGTCTGAAATCCTTCTTTGGGTAATGGACACTGCTCAGCATCGAGATAGAAGTAGAGATTAATAATTAGTATTAATGTTGTAATTATAGAGTATTTTATAAGATATTTTTTCATAATTAATTTATCCATTTTTAAAAAATAGAACTACAGTATAGTAAGTTTCTTTTCAATACGAGCCCTAACCAAAGCATTGTATATCTTGAATTCGACTTCAAGATCTTCATAGGCTTTTTTGTTCTCTGGGTCCGCCAAGAACTCTCTCATTACTTGTTTATGTGTTTTCATGTTTTTTAAATTCATATTTAACAAATTATACTACATAATAGCTATCTTTAGCCCAAGTCCATTTACCAGTTTTTTAATGAATAATAAAGTTGGATTTGAGCGACCTGCTTCAAAACGAGCTAAGGAGGATTGGGTAATACCAATACGCTCAGCCAATTGTCTCTGAGTAATACCCTCCTTTGCTCGAGCTATAATAATAGCTTTAATGATCGCAAATTCTGGTTGCAAATCTTCATAGGTCTTTTTGTATTCAGGATCTTTCATAAACTCCTTTTGGAGGTCACTGAAATCATATAATTTTATTTTTTCTTTTTTCTTCATATTTTTATGATATCATATATGGTATCAAGAATGCAAGTCTTTTAGACGTCGTCTCGCCGTGTTCAAATTATTCCAGGTCAATCTTTGTGTTTTCTTATTAAATCCATATAGCAATACTATTTCACCATCATAGAAGGTGTAGAAAATCCTAATATTCTGTAAGCTTGATACTCTCAACTCATATAAATCTTTTTCTACTCTCTTACTGTATGGCATAGAGAGATGATACTCTTCTATAGATAGTAGCTCTAAACTAGAAACGACTTTGGCCTTAACTGCTTTTTCTAGCGAATTAAGAAATGATTGTATGTCTTTGTGATAATAGCTGATTTTCATATTAATTTATACACCAATAAGTGTATGTATATAATTAATATTTGTATAGGTAAAAACTCACAAAAACTTTATCAAATCTTAAGGGTGTTTATGTTACAATGGTAGGTTAGATTTTCTATTCTTAATTTTTCCGTAGTGCAGACCCTATCACTTGTGTTAAGTAGATATTTGTGTTATTATTTTAACGTAGTGCATTGATTTCTGGACTGGCTTTTGAAAGGAAGCTTGGGTAGTCCAAACAAAATACCCAAAATTACAGATTATGTATAAATTAATACGGACCTATCCAAATGAGGTCTTAGCGATTATTGGGTCTTTGCTCTTTTTTGGAGGATATGTTGTTATCTATATGGAGGGCCAAGGGGGAACATACATTAGTATCATCGGCATATTCCTATTACTCTTCTGTTGTTTCAACAACATGAGAAGAAACTAAAGTTTAGAATGTGCCAACAACACCACGCATGTCCAACAAGACGTCGTGGTTTTTTATTTCTCCTATCCCAATGTGTATATAGTTGATATTATCTAATACTATTAACGACTTAGTGCATGGTCAATCGGAGAACATCCTGAATATACAGGTCCCCATGAAATACCTTCAACGGGATATACTCCTTTAGCCAAACATTCTTCTTTTGTATAGTTAAGTCTGTACATTAGGTATACTCCCCCATTTTGCGGACATACATCACCGAAACACACTCTTTGTACTTTATAAGGAAAAACAAAAAAATAAATTAATCCTACCGCCACTATGATTCCGAGAATAATTAATAACTTTTTCATCCCTACATTTTACCATAATTTTATAAAAAACTCGGGCACTATTATAACTCCTAGCAGATAACGATCGTTGACAGAATATAGGTACTGATGCATTATCATAATAAACAATTTAAAAGAAAGGCTCTTTGATGAAAACGACAATTAATTTAGGTAGCATTGATCAGGCAACCGCAAAGTATGTCCTGCTTCTAATCGGTCTCAAATTGATAAACGATCGAATCAATAATCTACCAACAGATGATCAAGTTACTTCTGGTTCAACCGAAGGCTTCGAGGACCCAGACATGGCTTCGGTATTCCTTTACCAACAAAGTGAGGCCGGAAAAGAGGTTGCGGCCTATGCGCTGCAAAAAATCACTCGGGAGCAAAAGGAAGTGGGTGACATAATCTTCAATTCGAAAAAAGATTTCGAAGAAAAGGACATCGGTCTTCTCAGAAGAATTGCGGGTTAGTGAAAGTAATCAGATTTAAACACAGTGAGTCTCTCCATGAGCCACTGTGTTTTTTATAACATCAACCTCCCCGCCTCCACCACATGCCTCACCAGAGTATGCGTATATCTTACTTCATTGTCGTGCCACATAAGCCTATTGATTAACTGGTTTAGAATAACGACTTTTCCATCCAGCATACTTACATTGTTTCGCATCAGAGATAACACCTGATTCATCTCTTGAAATAACAAATATTTCTTGGTATGGAGTCTTACAGGTTAATTTTGCATAAACAAAATACAAAACGATCAGTAGGCCAATTAAAATAATAATTATTGATAACTTTTTCATCCCTACATTTTACCACAATTTTAGAAAAAATTTTCCACGCTGTACGCGCTCACCTCTTGAAAGTCCGAGAATTTAGATGCTCAGGAGTTGGTGTATTAGTATTCTTATCCAACTATCAGAGAAAAAATTAATCATATTCTGAGCTCTAATATATAGCAGGCTTAATTAATTTTATGAAATTACTTTTTCAGTAATGAAAAACCCATTACAATAGTAATTAACCATATAATTACCGAGAAAGGACCTGTATAAATAATAAGGAGGACTGCATATGGGTCTTGTATTATATGTGAATATATAAAAGGAAATGCAGCAATAACTAGAGCAATTGCAGTCAAAATAATAAAATTTTTATGTGAAGATATAACCTGTCTTCTTCTTAGTTTAATATTATGAAACATAGATATCACAAGTAAGATTAGAGCGAGGATAGAAAGTAGAGTCTCAATACTAAATAAGGATCCTAAAATATATTCGTTAAGATTATTTTTTAAGTAAAATTTAATCGGGGAATAAATAAGATATATTGGTACCAGTAGTAGAATCAAATAGATGGAGGCGTAAAAAATATGAAGAATATTTGATATTTTTTGATTCATAAATTTTAATTATTATACCAACCTAGAACCTTAATAATAGAGCCACTTTTCAACACTTGACATTTGTGCTGTGACATGCTATCATTATAGACGGAAAGGTTACAAATGAAGAAACTACTGAGCTCTGTTCTTTCACTGTTTGTCTGGTTGTTCGTCGGACTGTTCGCAGCATCATTCATGTCTGCGCGCGCGGCGACTATGATTGGGTTCGTGGCATTCGTAATTGTTGCTGCGATCACCTATCCGAAAACCGACAAGATAGAGGTTAAGTAGTGGCACCTCCAAACAAAGCAAGCCACTCAAGATTTCCCCGCCGATCAACATCACGTTGGTCGGCGAATTCTTTTATATAAGCTTCCCCGCCTCTACCACATGCCTCACTAGTGTATGAGTATACCCCATCTCATTGTCATACCAAGCCAAAACTTTGACTAGATTCCCCCCAACAACCTTGGTAAAGGAAAGATCTGCTATTGAAGCATGCGGATTCCCTTTGATATCTGAAGAAACAATACTCTCTTCTGTCACTGTAAAAATCCCCTTCCATCTTGGATCTGCCGCTGCTTTTTTTAGAATTTCATTGACCTCTTCTACTGTAGTATTTCTCTTTGCAATGAAAGTCACATCCACAATAGACCCAGCAACCACAGGTACGCGTATAGAAATACCATCGAAAAGTCCATCGAGATGTGTCATAACCTTGGTCACAGCGATAGCAGCACCAGTAGTAGAGGGAACGATATTCTGTGCAGCTGCGCGACCTTCTCTCATATCTTTCTTACTTGGACCATCGACAATAGCCTGACTAGCGGTATAGGCATGGACAGTATTGAGCACGGCTTTTTCGATACCGACTACAGCATCGAGGATAGCAAGAAGTGGGCTACCGGCATTTGTGGTACAAGAAGCGTTCGAAGAGATCTGGCAACTTCCAAGCTTATCTTCATTCATACCCATAAGGATGGTTTCGCCTTTTATGACAGACATAGAATCATCCTTTATAGGAGCCGAGACCACAACCCTTTTTGCACCAGCAACTATATGAGCTTGAGCTTTGTCACTAGAAGTGAAGAGGCCTGTGGACTCTACAACAACATCCACTTCAAGCTTACCCCAAGGAAGCTTTGTAGGATCTTTTTCACTTATATACTCAACACCTTGTAGGGTATGGTTGCTTATACCATAGACAGAGTCATATTTTAATAAATAATTAACATTTTCAAGAGAAGTAAGGTCATTCACTGCTACCACCTCAAGGTCTGGATTCTCTTTTGAAACTTTATAAAATGCTCGCCCTATTCTTCCGAAACCATTGATCGCAACTCGTATTTTTTTCATTTTTTTTAATTAAATTTAATTATCTTTAAAACTTTCTTTAATTATAGTATATATCTGTTGATTAGCATATAATAGTGATATGAGGAAAATCAAACATTTTATTAAAAACAGAAGGATAGCGAGTATTTTTATTGCTTTAATTATTATTTTGCTTGGATATTTTATATATTCAAAGCTTATATCGACAAGCGCAGGCACAAGTTATGTAGTGACCAATGTGAAGAAAGGCGATATTACTACAAACATCACAGGTACTGGTCAAGTCTCTGCTTCAAGTCAGATAGAGATAAAGAGCAAGGCTTCTGGAGATCTAGTGTATCTAAATAGCAAAGCCAATGGCACCACCGTAGCCAAAGGCACATTGATCGCCCAGATCGATACTAGAGATGCAAGCATTACACTAGAAACCGCCAAGATCGCTTATGAAAAAGCTTTGAAGCCGGCTGATACTTCGACCATACTTCAAGCAGAAAATACCCTAAACAGCGCCATAGTTAGCAACAAAAAATCTTACGAAGATGCTCTAACAGCTATAGTAGACACCTTTGTGGATATGCCGACAATTATTTTGGGCTTGGATAGTATTTATTCTGGTGGTGGTTATTTACAAACAGAAAATGTAAGGTCTACTGGTCAGACAGCTTTGCTTTATCAAAAAACCGCAGAGGCATCTTTCAGTTCAACAAAATCAAATTACAATGATCTATTGGATGAATTTAAAACTATATCGAGATCAAGCTCTACATCCACTATCGAAGCCTTTGTAGAAAAAACTTATATCCTTGCACGAAACATGAGTGAAGCCCTGAAGAATACTCAGAGTACAATAGAATACGTAAGGGATCAAAACGAAGATGCCGAAGCCGACACTCCCTCAGCTCTTGTAGCTAACTGGATTACTACAATCAATGCAGATGCAAGCAGTTTACTTTCTTCAAAAACCGAAATAGTTAGTTCATTTAAATCCATTACTCAAGCAGAAATAGATTTGGATGATTTAAAAAATGGCCTCGATAGTCTTGATCTTCGATCAGAGCAGCTAGCACTTCTTCAAAAACAAAATGACTATCAAAATTATTTTATTCGTGCGCCATTTGAAGGGCTATTGGCCAAACTTTCTGTAAGACCGACGGACTCTGTGAGCTCAGGCACCGTGATCGGCACCTTGGTTTCAAAACAAAAGATCACTAGTATTACTTTGAACGAAGTTGATGTTTCAAAAGTTCATGTTGGACAGAAAGCCAAACTAACCTTCGACGCTATCGAGGGTCTTACTATAGACGGTACGGTTTCTGCTGTAGACCTTGTCGGTGTTGTGACACAAGGGGTAGTCAATTACAATGTCGAAATAGTTCTGGACACTCAAGATGAAAGAATCAAATCCGGCATGAGTGTCAGCGCATCGATCATTACAGAGACAAAAGAAAATGTACTCGTCGTTCCAAACAGCGCAATCAAATCTCAGTCAGCAAATGGTAGGGCTATGAGTTATATAGAAGTGTTCTCCCCTGCACTCATTGTTTCCAAAGGACCTATGATAACTGGTATACCTTCAGAAACCCCACCTCAACAAAAAAGAGTAGAGATAGGAATTTCAAACGACACAAATACAGAGATTGTCTCTGGAATAAATGAAGGTGATCAAATAGTCATACGAACTATCGCGGAAACTGCAGCAAAGGTTACAACTCCGAGCATATTGGGAGGAGTAAGAGCACCAAGTGGAACCGCTAATACACGCAGAGCACCGTAATATAAAAAATAAATGATAGAAGTTAAAAATGTTACAAAAACATACATATCTGGAACTGAAAGTCTCCAAGCCTTAAAAGGGGTAAGCTTCGTCATTGAAGATGGAGAATTTGTGGCAATTATGGGTCCATCAGGCTCTGGTAAGTCCACCTTGATGCATATTATTGGCGCACTAGACACTCCTACAACTGGCAAATATTTTCTCGATAAAAAAGACGTATCCAAAATGTCCGATGATGAACTCGCTGATATAAGAAAAGATAAAATAGGCTTTGTTTTTCAATCTTTTAACCTTCTAAAGCGCGCGACGGTACTAAGAAACGTGACCTTACCTCTTGTATATGCTGGCATCGAACAAGATGAAAGAGAGAAGCGAGCGAAAGAAGCTCTGGTTTCTGCAGGGTTTGACGAGAGCCACTTTAACCATCTTTCCAATCAACTTTCTGGAGGTCAGATACAGAGAGTGGCCATAGCTCGAGCTTTAGTGAACAATCCAACCCTCATCCTAGCGGACGAACCTACAGGAAATCTTGATTCAAAGACCGGAGAAATAGTTCTCGGTACTTTTCAAAAATTAAATCAGAAATATGGAAGAACTATAGTACTTATAACTCACGAAAATGATGTGGCCGAACATGCTGATAGAATTATTCATATAAAAGACGGTATGGTTCTTAGTGATTCAAAAAAGCATTCCAAAAGAATTATTAAACATACTTAAAAAATAATTTCTAAAAACCAAATGAAAATAATCGACATCATACAAGAAACTCATCAGTCCCTATCTTCGAATAAGATTCGATCAGGCCTTACTATGCTCGGAATTGTGATCGGTATAAGCTCGGTTATCGCCATGGTTTCTATAGGCCAAGGAGCTCAAAGCTCTATACAGTCTAGTATTCAATCGATAGGATCAAATCTTATTACCGTAAGTCCTGGAGTGCAGCGTGGCCCAGGCTCTCAAGTAAGTGGAGGTCAGGGGTCAGCTAGAAGTCTTACACAAGATGATGCAGATGCTATTGTAAAAAATATTAGCCTTGCAAAAGCTGTATCGCCTGAACTTTCTGGAAGATACCAAGTTGTAAGTAAAGGTAAAAACACCAATACCTCAATACTTGGTAGCACACCAAGCTACCCTACCGTAAGAAATGTAGAGATTGATCTGGGTAACTTCATCACAGATCAAAATATAAAGAGCGCTTCAAAAGTCGCTGTACTCGGTCCAAATTCAAGAGATAGTTTGTTTGGAGAAGGCGCAGATCCTATAGGGCAAGTAATTCGTATTAAAAATATAGAATTCAAAATAATTGGTGTTACAAAAGTTAAAGGTGGAAGCGGATTTGCCAATCAAGATGATATTATTTTTATTCCTTTAACTTCCGCACAAAGATATCTTGCTGGTGATCAATACGTCACTTCTATCAGTATTCAAGCAAGTGATGCAGAATCTATGACACAGCTACAGCAAGACGTGACGGATTTACTTTTAACAAGGCACAATATCAGTGATCCTGCTTTGGCTGACTTTAGCATATTCAATCAAGCAGACATCGTGGCAGCCGCTTCTAGTGTCACACAGACTTTCACTATACTTCTTGGAGCGGTCGCGGGTATTTCCCTTCTTGTCGGTGGTATAGGTATTATGAATATGATGCTCACCACCGTCACAGAGAGGACAAAAGAGATAGGCTTACGAAAAGCCATCGGCGCCAAGCGTGCGGATATCAATATCCAATTCCTCACTGAAGCTATTGCCCTAACCTTTATCGGTGGAGTTATCGGAGTGATCCTCGGTTGGTCCATATCCTTTGGAATCTCGTATTTTGGGTTGTTACAGACAAGTGTTTCCACTGGATCAGTATTGTTGGCCTTTGGAGTTTCGGCTTTTATTGGTATAGTATTTGGATATTACCCAGCACGTCGAGCTTCTCGACTTAACCCAATAGAAGCATTAAGATATGAATAATAAAACAAAAATAGTTATAGTCGGTGGAGGTTTTGGTGGAATCTATACAGCAAAGAATCTTTTGAAATTTTTTAAAAGAGATGAAGTGAATATAACCCTTATAAACAAAAGTAATTATTTTCTCTTCACCCCACTTCTACACGAAGTTGCAACTGGTGGACTTACTCCAGATACGATCATAGAATCTTTACGAGAAGTTTTCCGTAATACACCTATAAAATTTGTTGAGGATTTGGTCACAGAAGTAGATCAGTCAACAAAAGTTATAAAGACATCTACTCAATCTTTCAATTATGATTATCTTGTAATCTCTTCTGGTGCCGAGACAAATTATTTTGGGACTCCAGGTGCAAAAGAAAATAGCTTCCCTTTAAAAAATCTTCCGGATGCTGTGGCCTTGCGCAATCACATAATCGCAACCTGTGAAAAAGCAGTTTTGACTCATGATAAAAGCTTATTGAAATGTGCAATAGTCGGTGCTGGTGCTACTGGAGTTGAGCTTGCTGCAGAGTTGCAAGAATACATGGAGCATACCATCTGCACCTATTATAGAAATTCAGAATTCACCAAACAAGATATACGAGTAAATTTGATTACTGCTACCCCAGAGATTATTGCCCAATTCCCTGCAAAAATGCGAACTATTGCTCACGATGAACTTATTAAAAAAGGAATAAACATAATACCAAATACCATAGTTACACAAGTTGAGGAAGGCAAAATCACTTTGAAAGATGGTACTTCTATACTAGCTCATACTATTGTCTGGGTTGCTGGAGTTACTCCAATACTTTCAAATATCAAGGGTATAGTCGCAGGTCCAAAAGGTAGAATGGAGGTTAATGAATTCCTACAGACCTTAAATGACACGAGTGTCTTTGCTCTCGGAGATGCTGGTGGCAGCTTCCCTATGCTAGCTCAGATCGCTGTGCAGCAAGGACGATCTGTCGCCTATAACATCCACGCTCTCGTTTCAAATAAACCTCTAGAAAAGTTTTCTACAAATATAAAAGGCCTGCTTCTCTCTATCGGTCAGTGGTATGCTATCGGTAACTTTGGAAAAATTACCCTTCGAGGTCCTCTGATGTGGTGGCTATGGAGAACTATTTATCTTTTCAATTTTCATTCATGGAAAAAGAGATTCGAAATCGCTGTCGAATGGACCATTAACCTTTTCTATCCGAGGGATATTACTTATATAAAGTAGATTAAGGGAAGTTAAATAAAAAAAATTGGCAAAAAAAATCCCCACACGGCCATCCATAGCGGTGTGGGGAACTTGGGGGTGTTGCGAACCTCGATCACTTCAGCATTGCGAGGAGGATCTTGAGACTTTCTAAGGATTCCACCTTTGAATGTGCATGGCAATTTATATTCAATGCCTGGAATCTTTCAAGTTGTTGTTCCCAATGAGTACCACTCATTAAGATATGAAGAGTATTTGGGTTAAAAAATGGCAGAGTTCTTTCCACAACGCCATCACCTATCAACTCTCCATCCGGAAACTTGTTTCCCCAAAAAACTGCTCTGGGTTTGTATTCTTTATTTCTGAGCTTGGCTTCAGCGTCACCGAGGGTATTGGCAACTAAAACTTCAAATCCTCCTAAGCGCTCTACTTGCTGTTTAAGCAAATCCGTGAATAGAGGGTAACCATCTGCGATCAGTATTTGTAGCATATATCGAACTTGTCTGCGTGATTGGTTTTTATTATTTGTTTAACTGACACTGTCTAGGATCACGCTTTTCATAGTATGCACTATATATAGATGTATGTCAATAGAGCACGATAATGGCTAGTGATCTGCTATAATGATAGCTATCAACGGTTCTTTAAACAACTAACCAAGGGAAAATTATGGGGTATCTAGAGCTCTATTGGAAAGTGGCAGATAAATTTTGGTTCAATGAGAGGATCTCTCCGGAAGCAATGTTAGTCACCAAAAGAATCCTTACGCAGATGGACAAGAAAGATATCCAGACCAGAGAGCAAGTCCATTTAGGAGAGCTCCCTGTTCTTCTTCATGATGGACACCGTGTCTGTCGTGAAAATATTTCTTGGAAAACCGAAACTACTGAATGGGAAACTTATGAGGTATGGATTTGGGGACCAAGGACGTATTTTGTACTCGAGGTAATCGAGTACTTGAGAGGACACAGTTTTGGAAGGATCCGTATCCACAATATGTCCGAGTGATAGTTGGTAAGCGAAGGCACCTACGGTTCGATCCTGTAGGTGCTTCACTTTTTGCAGTGTGCATTTTTTGCATATTACTTTTTCATTGATTATAAAAACTATTTGTGGTAGATATTAATTAATAAGAGGATACTACATCCTTACAGATCTTCAAAACAAACCAACAGGTCAGTCAAGAAGGGGCTGGGTTACCTGAACAAAAACCTAACATCGAATTTATGAATATCCAGTTCAATCTTATTCGGCATCCAGAATTTCTTTTGTCTTTGTCTCAAATGGTTTATCTTGGATTTATACATCACATGAAGAAATCAACAACTTTCCCAGCAATCTTTGTGACAGATAACGAGGAGTTGGCTCGTAAAGGGTATCGAAGAACCGACTTGTCTCTTATCTCAGACTTCGATGTGGTCATACTCATGATAGATAGAGACGACGACCATTCCGAGTCGCTGCCAGAGGAAATTTATCAGATAACGTCCGATCATTTTGATGATATGTTATATGCGATTCTTCAAGCGTATCGATAATTTACCTCATACCCCGATCGTGCCCCCAACCGAAAACCAGCCGTCCCTTAAGGATAGCTGGTTCTTTTTTTATATTCAATTTTCCCTACCCCTACTTCTTCTCCTTAAACTCTGCGTCTTTCACATCACCCTCTGCACCTGTTGGACCAGCGCCTGTAGCGCCTTCTGGTCCGCCGGTTGGTGGAGTCTGAGCCTGTGATGCTTCTGCTTGAGCTTTAGAAAGGATCTCTCCAATCTTTGAAAGCTCACTTGAGAGAGCATCTGTTGTAGTTTTTAATCTTGCAGAATCAGTACCGTCTTTCGCAGACTTTACATCTGCTATTTTATCTTCAATGCTCTTTCGAAGATCCGCAGGTACTTTATCTCCAGCATCTTTCAAAGATTTTTCTGAAGTATGGACGAGTTGTTCTGCCATATTCTTTGCTTCAACCATTTCTTTTTTCTTGGCATCTTCGGCTGCATTCATTTCTGCATCTTTTTTCATCTTTTCAACTTCTTCTTTTGAAAGACCTGAGCTTGCTGTGATCTTTATACTATTTGTCTTGCCTGTAGTTTTGTCTTTTGCAGTCACAGAAAGAATTCCATTGGCATCAAGATCAAAGGTAACTTCTACTTGTGGCATACCTCGTGGAGCTGGTGCGATACCGTCGAGGATAAATCTTCCTAGAGACTTATTATCGGCTGCCATAGCTCGCTCTCCTTGAGTAATGTGAATTTCTACGGAAGTCTGATTGTCCGCTGCTGTAGAGAAGATTTGAGACTTCTGAGTAGGGATCGTGGTGTTTTTGTCTATAAGTTTTGTCGCGACACCTCCCATAGTTTCTATAGCTAGAGAAAGTGGAGTAACATCTAGAAGAAGCACACCCTTTACATCTCCACCAAGAATTCCTCCTTGAATAGCGGCACCGATAGCCACTACTTCATCTGGATTTACACCAAGATGTAGTTCTTTGCCGAAGAAGTCCTTCACAGCTTTTTGCATTGCTGGCATACGTGTCTGACCTCCTACAAGAACGATTTCATTGATATCAGCAATTTTAAAAGGAGAGGCGGCCATTGCACGCTTGGTAATCTCCATTGCACGATCGATGAATTCTCTTGTGAGCTCTTCTAGCTTTGCTCGAGTCATAGTGACAAGCAAATGCTTTGGTCCATCTGCACCTGAAGTAAGGAATGGAATATTGACCTCGGTTTGCATTGCTGTAGAAAGTTCTATCTTTGCCTTCTCAGCTGCTTCATCAAGTCTTTGTAGAGCAAGTGCATCTTTTCTCACATCTATTCCCTCTTGCTTCAAGAATTCTTCCGCAAGCCAATTTATAATCTTCTGATCTATATCTTTTCCTCCGAGATGTGCATCTCCGTCGGTTGATTTTACTTCTACTACATCGTCGCCAACTTCAAGCACAGAAATATCAAATGTTCCTCCACCGAAGTCGAAGACCACTATCTTTTCATCTTTCTTTTTGTCGAAGCCATAAGCCAAAGCTGCGGCTGTCGGTTCGTTGATAATTCTCTTTACATCAAGACCAGCGATCTTTCCTGCATCCTTGGTTGCTTGTCTCTGTGCATCATTGAAGTATGCAGGCACGGTGATCACCGCTTCTGTCACTGGCTCTCCGAGGCGAGCTTCGGCATCAGCTTTCATTTTTCCAAGTATCATCGCCGAGATCTCTTCTGGTCTATACCACTTGTCTCCCATCTTCACTTCTATCCCTCCTGATGCACTTTTTTGCATTTCAAAAGGTACAGATGCGCGGTCCTTCTGCACTGCTGGATCATCGAAGTTGTGACCGATGAATCTTTTGATCTGATAGATCGTGTTCTTTGGATTTGTAACTCCCTGACGTTTCGCTAGAAGTCCCACCATTCTATCGCCAGTTTTGGACATAGCGATAATAGAAGGGGTTGTTCTAGCACCTTCTGCGTTTTCTAATATTTTTGGTGTACCAGCTTCCATTACTGCGACAGCAGAGTTGGTGGTACCCAAGTCGATTCCGATTATTTTACTCATATGTTTTTGTTATTTTGGGTTAGTTTAATTAGTAATTTCCAATAGTTGACAAATTTATTATACATGGTACTATCATATTGTATGGTATACGTTTTCAGAACTTTTCTGATCAGTGTATTCATTGGTTTGTTCGTTGGTGGAGCTTTTGGTTTATGGGCCGGATTCCTCTCAGGACTCATTACCTGGGTCTGGTCCTATAAGCAAGTTTTGTACTCGAACGATCCAAGGTTATAAAGGTTAAGAGTGACACCTTGAACATTAAAGTCACTCGATCGGCGCTTCACCTTCACACGTGGAACGCCTTTTCTTTTATGCAGACGGTGCCCGTGTCGGTTGACTCATAAAAAACTCTAGAAATTCTGTTGGAAAAAGTTTTGATACAAAAGAAGGGGTGGAATCAGAAACAATGACTTTTGATTCTTTTATAACAGGTAAACAAACAACAGTGTCTTTTTTCTGTAAGAAAGGTTCCGCTGAGATGATCTTAGGTTGGAACTGACCATTTACTTCAACAACAATAAAACGCACGCGTACAAGGACGCCGTTTTTATCTCGAACGATACGCTCAAAGGTATTGTTTAGTTGTTTATTTTGAGTAGCTAACATATGTGCGTATTTTACTATATTTTAGAAAATATTTATATATTGACAAGATACCTATATTATTATAATTTTTAAAGTAGTTAGCACCAACAACCATCAGCAAAAAATAGACTTATGGAAATAAAAAACATCCTCATTGTCGATCCTGAAGCTCATGTCAGTGAGTTGCTATCGATGCATTTGAAAAAAACTGGTTACTCAATCTTCACTGCGACCAACTCTGCAGAAGTGATAGCTCTTCTTGTGAGCGAAGAAATTGACCTTATAATTTTAGAAATCAACCTAGGTTGTGAAAATGGATTGGTTCTGTTATCAACAATCAAGGAAGTATCCCCGGACACTAAAGTCATCATGCTCACAGGTATGGGCTACGTGAAAGACTTGATATCTAGAGCAGAAGAAAGTGGAGCGAACGGTTATCTTAGCAAAGTTCAGCCGCTCGATGAACTTTCTTTGTCGATTTTGGGGATTAGAGAAGGGAAACCCAGAAAAAGCCAAGAATCTTAGCCCGAACGCAAAAACCGATCTCAGACAGCATCGCTTGGCAACCAATGCTGTTTTTTTAATTATCTTAATTACTTCTGAGTATTCTTTTCTAGAATCCCCTTCACAACCCCCAAAACCTTTTTCAATTCCCCTTTTGTCGTATATCTCCCAAAAGAAAATCTGACAGAATCTTTTGAACTAACCTCAATCGCTTTTAGAACATAGGACTCATCTTCGTCACGAAGACAAGCGCTTTTTGTAGAACATTCTATACCCTTCGCATCAAGCTGTAGGACGAAGAATTCACTGTCGATATTTGGAATGGAAATATTTAAAATGTGAGGAGTGGTGTTTGATCCATTTACTTTTATTTCTGTATTGATCTTTTTTAATTCATCAATAAAAAATTCTTTAAGCTCTGCGATGCGCCCACTCTCTTTCTCTCTCATTTTTTCGGCTATTTCCAAAGCATAAGTAAAACCCATAATCCCTGGGATATTTTCGGTACCTGCACGCACAATATCAACACTTCCCCTTTTAACATAAAGCATACCAACACCTCTTGGACCATAGATTTTATTACCATCAAGAGTGATCATGTCCACTCCCAACTTTTCTACATAGATAGGTAAATGGATTGGCGCTTGAGAAGCGTCTGTATGGAGAAGTGGCAATTGGCTATTACTATTTTTTTTATAATCCCTTACGATCTTGGCTATTTCTTGTATTGGCTGTATCGTTCCTATTTCATTGTTGACCATCATTATAGAAACCAGAGCTGTTTCAGAAGTGATAGACTTTTTTAATAGATCGAGATCAACTTGGCCATTTTTATCGACAGAAACATAGGTTATGTCGAAGCTATTTTTGTCTGCATTTATAATAGAAGAATGTTCAATGGAACTCACTATTATTTTTTGACCTTTAAAATGATTCAAGACCAAATGATTTGACTCAGTACCCCCAGAAGTAAAGATTATTTCATCTGGATGTGAGTGTAGAACTTTGGCAATTCTTTGCTTAGCATCCTCTATTACAGACTTAGACTTTACTGCAGAAGCATAAAGAGCAGAAGGGTTGCTATATTCCCTCTTTGAAAATTTATTTATCTGCTTCAAAACTCCTTTATCTATAGGCGTAAGTGAGGCATAATCCAGATATATTCTTTTCATATGTTAAAAAGTATTCTATACTTCTATTATGAATTTTACAATGGATTTTACAACTATTTCTCTTATCGTACTTATTATCATTGTGCTTGCTCTTATCGCATATATAGCGCATTTAAATAATAAACTAAACAATTTCCTCATAGGTTCAGGCACAAAGAACTTGGATGAATCATTGAGCTCTATAAATTCTTCGATAGATGAATTAAAAAATTTTAGAATTGAACTTGAAAAGTATCTAACAACCGCCGAGAAGCGACTTAAGAAAAGCGTACAAGCTGTGCATACAGTCAGATTTAACCCTTTCAAAGGCACAGGTGGCGGAGGGAATCAAAGTTTTGCTACAGCATTTTTGAATGAAGAAGGAGATGGAGTGATAATCTCAAGTCTATACTCTCGAGAACATGTCAGTGTATATTCCAAGCCTATCAAGAACAGCGCTTCCGAATATGAGCTTTCTCAAGAAGAAAAAGAGGCGCTAGGAAATGCTAAGTTGACTTTTAAATAATCTTCCGCTATTATCATAATGTTCCCCAGTTAACCCGTTCCACCGTTCCCCTCCGGTCCTAGTACTCTCGAAGTGCTAGGGCTTTTTTATTGTAAAATAAGCGTTTTTCTGATACATTGTCAATATGAATCAGAAGCTAACAACTAGACCACCCGTTGTGGTTATTATGGGTCACATCGATCATGGAAAAAGCACGCTTCTTGACTATATAAGAAAAGAAAATATCGTAGATGGTGAAGCTGGTGGCATCACTCAACACCTTGGTGCTTATGAAGTAACGCATACCAATAGCGAAAACAAAACAGGCAAAATCACTTTTCTAGATACACCTGGACATGAGGCTTTCTGTGGTATACGCGAAAGAGGTGCTAGAGTGGCAGATATCGCTGTGCTTGTAGTTTCCGCCGAAGACGGTGTGAAGCCACAGACAATTGAAGCGCTAAAATGCATTATCTCCGAAAAAATCCCTTACATAGTAGCTATCAATAAGATCGACAAGCCTGGAGCAAATGTAGAAATTACAAAACAAAGCCTAGCTGAAAATGAAATATATGTCGAAGGTTATGGTGGAGATGTTCCTGTAGTCCCTATATCAGCATTGAAGGGAGATGGTATACCTGAACTGCTTGATATGATTATATTGGTAACGGATATACAAGATCTAAAGGCAGATGCAAATGTGCTTGCGGAAGGTGTAGTGATCGAAGCTGGTAGAGACAATAAGAAGGGTGTCTCAGCAACTTTGCTTATTAAAAATGGCACCCTTGAAACTGGTCTATATGTAGTAGCAGACGACGCTGTATCCCCTGTTCGAATATTGGAAGATAATAGAGGCAATTCAATTAAGGTCGCTAGCTTTTCTAGTCCTGTAAGAGTAATAGGTTTCAACAAAATCCCAACCGTCGGAAGCTTGTTTGTCACATGCAAAGGCAAAAAGGAAGCTGAAGAAATCGCTTCGAAATACAGAGGTCAGACAAATACAATTAAAAATTTACCTACCAGAAGAGATGAGAGCGATACTTCAATCGTTATCCCTATTATCATAAGAGCAGATGCCATAGGAAGTCTCGAAGGTATCAAACACGAACTTGCAAAGATCAAACACGATAAAGTCAAAATCAAGATCGTGTCTGAAGGTATAGGTAATATAAACGAAAATGATATTAAAGTCGCTCAAGGTGATCCAAAAATAATCATACTAAGTTTCAATGTAAAAGTAGATACAAAAGCACAAAGTATTCTAGATCGATCTACTATAGTTATAAATTATTTTGATATTATCTATAAGCTTACAGAATTTATAAAAGAAATCACTACTTCAAAGATCCCAAAAGAGTATATCGATATTGTTTCAGGGACAGCCAAGATTCTAGCTGTCTTTAGTAAAAACAAAGACAAACAAATCCTTGGCGGCAAGGTTCAACAAGGAAGCCTCATGGTCGGTTCAGAGGTGAAGATACTACGTCGTGATCTTGAGATCGGTAGAGGTAAAATAAAAGAGCTTCAGCAACAGAAGGTCAAAGCCGATGAGATCCGTGAAGGTTACGAATTTGGATGCCTTATCGAATCAAAAATAGAAATAGTCGCGGGAGACAAGGTTCAAGGTTTTACCGTAACAGAGAAGGTAAATTAAAATAAAATGAGCTCAAGAGATCAAAAATTAAAAGATATTATAAAAGAAGCCGCCGCTCTCTTTCTTCAAAGAGAGTCGAACTATACTTCCATATTAACTGTTACTGATATCTCTCTTTCTGATCGTGGCAATCAAGCAACCATCTTCTTTACCGTACTTCCTGACAACAAAGAGAAAGCTGCTCTAGATTTTGTCAAAAGAAAAAGAGCGGAGTTTCGTGAATTCTTCAAAGGGCGCGCTCGTATGCGAGCTCTTCCCTTCTTTGATTTTGAAATTGATAAGGGTGAAAAGAATCGTCAAAAGATAGACGAAATAGCTAGAAGTGTTATAGAATAGGGCTTGGAAGGAAGGAGAATGTTTCGTACTCCAGAAAAGCAGAAGTTTTTTACTAAAAACTTCTTAATCCTCGACGCCTTCGCGTCTGCGGACATTTCTTCCATACAAAACATTCTCCTTCCCTCACAAAGACAATTAGTTAAATGGCGTAGTGGCGAAGTTGGTTAACGCAGCAGTTTGCAAAACTGCCATTCACCGGTTCGAGCCCGGTCTACGCCTCCATTAAAATTTTGTGCTCGGGGTGGGACTCGAACCCACACTTCTATAAAAGAAATAACATTTTAAGTGTTATGCGGCTACCATTACGCCACCCGAGCTTTTTTCTTATTTCGACCTCTATGTGTAGGTTTTAAACTATGGCAATTTGGACAAAGAATTCTAAGATTCTCTATTCTATTATCATACCTATCACCATTTATATGATCAAGTTCTAGAGGGAT
>CAZLCD010000009.1:0-12349 GCA_964558375.1 uncultured Candidatus Saccharibacteria bacterium
ACTTTGTCAAGTCGCCTAAGCAGAGCTATAATATATGGCAGTATGTTACAAACACTATCACGTCACAGACTCGCGGTTATTTACCTCTCAAATCTCCTACTCTCCTTTCACTATTTTCTTATTCTTTATATACATTCCTCTTACCTGGGCACCTTTTTTAGTGCATCACAGCTAGCACTTTTATATATGCTTGGTTCTGCCATAAACCTAGTATTATTTTTTAATCTCCCATATATCCTAGGCCGTATTGGTAATTATAAATTTACCTTGTGGGCTATTATTCTTGAAGCTGCAGCAATATCTGGTTTAATTTTTGGTTCAACAGCGGTTAGCGTAGGAATATCTTTTGTGTTACACCAAGCCGTCATATCAATGATACTTTTTGGACTAGATATTTTTCTAGAAGGCGCCACAAAAGACGAACAAAAAACAGGCTCTGTTCGCGGACTCTATCTAACACTTTCAAATATCACACTAGTATTCTCCCCTCTTATTGTTGGAATACTTTTGGTAGCTGAAAATTTCTGGACAGTTTACCTCGTCTCACTAATGTTTCTCTTTCCATTATTTTTCCTTATAAAAAAATATCTTCGTGAAGCAAAATACAAAAAAACAGAACGAGTGCACATTTTAAAAACTCTATCTGATTGCAAAAAAAATAAAGACGTCAGAGGAATACTTTTGGCACAGTTTTGCTTACAGTTTTTTTATGCTTTTATGGTGATTTATATGCCAATATATTTGCATAAATATATTGGTTTTTCTTGGCAAGAAATCGGTGTTATTTTCACTGTGATGCTCTTACCTTTTATGCTTTTTGAATTACCAATAGGCACTCTTGCAGATAAAAAACTCGGTGAAAAAGAACTACTCGTTGCGGGTTTTACTGTCATGGCGATAGCCACTTTCTGTATTCCACTTTTACAAAATAAAATACTGCTCGCTTGGGCTGGATTACTTTTCCTTACTAGAGTGGGCGCAAGTTTTGTAGAAATTACTTCAGAGAGCTACTTTTTCAAACACGTAAACGAACAAAACACTGGACTCATTAGCTTGTTTCGCATGACTCGCCCACTTTCATTTATCATCGCCCCAGCATTTGTGACATTCTCGCTTTATTTCTTACTTGCACAAGACGCATCCTACGGCTATATATTTTCACTACTCGGATTATTAATGCTTTTTGGTGTAAAGCATGCACTCACATTAAAAGATACGAAATAAGCCAACTTAAATTAAAGTTCAAAAATAACAGGAATACTTATACTCTCATCGTGTTCTAGTAGGCCAGACGGATTATCTTTCTGAAAAACCAATGTACCTGTTTTTGTAGAAACATTAGAAAATTTTAGCTCCGCCTTGAATGGTACAAAATCTTCTGTCATCCATTCACCTTGTGCTTGCACAGGCATCACCGCAACCTCTTTTCCATTTGCATCTAAAAGCTTCACGGGGAATGACGCTTCAAAAAACCAGAAACCCCTTGCCTCACCCTCAATCACAAGTGGGCTGGAGATAATCTGATCTGGTTTTGGACTTGTTACTTTTACTTTTATTTGGTCTTCATTTATAACTTCTTTTACAGGAAACTCGGGTAGGTTAATTTCTTCAGTAAAATTCCTACCGTCTGGAGTAGAACACTGACGAGGATAAGATTCCATTACAGGATATCCATTTTGCACACACTCTGTAAAATTACTTATTGCGAGCATTGAACTTTTTTCACGATAATAAAAAATAACCATAAAAATGATGGCGACGATCAAAACTACGACAGTTATTAAAATTTTTTTCATTTTTTAAAGGTCTTCTTCTAGCTCAGACAAGCCATCTTCAATTTCTTTTAATGTGTTTTCATGCAAATTCACAACCGCTTGTGATCCAGCCTTCGCTCCGCGTACAGAGCGAAGTGGGTCAATTTTTTGATTCATTTCTGAGGCAGAGTGCCTTGAAAGACTTCTAAGCTCTTCGTATCTCATTTTCAAATCCTCTATTTCCCCCATCAGCGCCTCCGACCTATCACCCGCCTCAAATCTAGCTTTTAAAGCAAGTTCGTCCTTTTTTATTTTTGCACGTTCTGCATATAAATCCTGATGATTTACAGAAGCGTCATCAAAATCCCTTTCGGCTATATCAACACTACGATTATCATTTTCCAAGACCACACCAGCTCGAGCAAGATCTTCCACGGCTCTATCATGATCATCTTCCAGTCTCTCCTTCTTTTGATATGCTCCTTCAAATTCAAAATTTTTCATTTTACAGAATTAATTAAAACTGTGATTTTGTCAGCCAAATCTTTTGTTGAATCACTTTGAGAAGACAGGGCGAGCTCATCTTTTAAGATTTCCAAACCAAAATTTTTATATTTTGTGGTTTTCAAATATACAGAAGCTACTTTTACAGCACATTCTATATTTGCCCTTTTCAAAACCTCACGATCTGCAGGTCTTTCATTCTTTTTTTCTTGTGCTTCAGCTTCGCACTGTAAAGTATACTTCAGAAAAAGTTCTTTAGCCGAAACATTTTCAAAACCATCTTTCTCAATTGAAGCGACTACTTCTGCCTCAGTAACCAATAGATTTTCTGGTGTCGGACTGTGTTCTGAAATACCTTCTGGTTTCATATTATTTTCTCAACATTCGCGCAACAGAGTATGCACCCGCACCAAAAGTAACCATAGCCAAAGAACAAAGTAGAAGTGTAAGCGTGTATTCATATCCACCACCCTGTAACCCATAGCCGTGTGGCAAATGGACCTTGGTAATTGCAACAATCATAATAATAGAAAGGATGATGCCGGCATATCGCACAAATAATCCAGAAAGCATTGCAATACCACAAATAAACTCAGAATAAGACACCAGATACGCTAAGCCCGCAGGAATTCCAGCTGCACCAAAGCCCGCTACGATCATATCCATATTGCCAAGCTTGAGCCAGCCAGCATGTACAAATACAAGTCCAATAGCGATACGAAGAAACAAAATACCAGCATCAGGATTGTGAAGACGATGAATCATTGCGTGAATCTTTTGCATAAATTTAAACTATTATTTCTTTACTTTTTTTGGTTTCTTTTTATCTCTATTTTGTGCGTGATTTCCTTTTGCCATATTTTTATGTGCTTAATTTTAATAATATAAGTATACAAGAAAACAAAGAAAAACTCATGTAATCTACATACTCACGACAGAATCCACTTTAAATGTAAACTCATAACTTTCTTTTGGGGATACCTCGAAGAGCGATACAGCATTGCCACCAAACATAACACGCTCATTACCATCAGCACCGATAATTTTCATTACAGTATCCTTACTCAAACTTCCTTTTTCCAATCTTACTTTTACCTGTATCTCACCGGCCCAAATACAATTTACATTTGCAGGACACCGACTATCTGAAATTACTTCAATAGGAGTAATATATATCCCTCCTACAGAAATCTTTTGTCCGAGTTTTGCGACATTTTCTCCCCCTGTTTCACTATCACTTTGACTTGGGCCAGGACATGCAGCAAACTCACACTTTGGACCACTTCTACCCACATAAGAGCCATCAGGGCACATTTTTGCATCCATAGTACAAGCCACGGCGTCATCGGGGTTAGAATCCAAATCCAAATTTTTTGCGGGCATACTACGAGTTGAGGAAACCAATCCAGCTGCTACCAGCACCAGCACCACGATAACAAAAAAATAAATGTGTTTTTTCATATTTATATATAAATTTATATAGTATATTTATATTATAGATTAATAGTTTATAATTAACAGCATGCTCCCAACCACCAAAGAAAAAAGGCGCTACTACCTCTTTTACATTTTTATCACACTTATTATTGCCTTTGGAGGAATCGTCTCTGCAGTTTTTATTTATGAAAAAATAGATGTCGCGCAGAGAGCACATATGCTAGACAGAATCAATACTGTCGCAAAAATCTTACCCGCTTCAGAAATAAAAAATCTACTTGCAAATGAAGCAGACCTATCAAACCCCTCATATATAAATCTAAAAAATATCTTTCTGAATGTACGAAGCGTAAATAAAGATATACGTTTTATATATTTAATCGGACAAACAAATTCTGAAAAAATGTTTTTCTACTTAGATTCCGAAGATCCAGATTCCGAGGATTATTCCCCTCCAGGGCAGAGCTATCCAGAAGCTTCAGAGGATATGCACCTTACCATACAAGACGGCATCAGCAGATCCGAAGGCCCATCTAGCGACAGATGGGGTACATGGTTTTCAGCCTACACCCCAGTATTAGATGAGAACGGCAAGATCATAGCCCTTTTAGGAATGGACACTCCAGCAAAAGAATACGTACTCAACAATACTGCATACGCATCTATTCCAATCCTCATCTCTATTATGATCCTCATAATCTTGTTTTTCATTAAATATGTACGTGCAAGAGAACTAAATTACTTGAGACTCAAAGAAGAATTCATCTCTGTTGCCTCTCATGAAATACGTACACCCATCGTAGGTATTCGTTGGGCACTTGAAGATATTTTTGGCAGAGACAACACTGTTATAGACACTCAGAGCAAAGCTACTCTTGAAGTCATATACAAAAATTGCCTCAATTTGATTAAAGAGACAAATGATTTACTTAGCTCAAACGAACCGAAAAGAAGTCTGGAGAAAAAAATGCAAAAAGAAACCATAGGGCTAAAAAAATTCTTTGAAGACATAAAAGAAAACCTATCTCTTAGTGCAAAAGAACACCGCGTAAACATTGTAGTTGATTACAATTTTACAGAAGAAGACTTCGTGGTGGCCGACAGCAAAAACCTACGCCACATACTTTCAAATCTAATAGTAAATGCCATTAAATATTCTAAACCAGATTCAGACGTACGTATTTCTTACGCGAAAGACAAAAAATGGCATATTTTCAAGGTGGCCGACCATGGTCCAGGAATCACAACTGAAAATATAAAACGTATGTTTGGTGGGTACTTTAGAACTGAATCGGCAATGAAATCCAACGAGGTGGGCACTGGACTAGGTTTATTTCTGATTAAAAAAATTGTTGAATCAATGAAAGGAGATGTGGCGGTAGAATCTGAAGTGGGTAAAGGCTCTATTTTTACAATAAAGATTCCGGTTGTTACCTAAGCAGTCGCTTTTTTAATAGCATACGCGCTCATTTCCTCAGAAGAAATGCCTATTCTTTCTGCTACTTCATCTAAATAATAAGGATTGGGATCTTCATTTCCTTCGTACGAAGCAAAAGTAACAATGTCAGAAAGAATATCATCGGCACTCATCCCCTCTTTTTCAGCAAGCGCATTAATCAGGTTATCAATAAAAGCTTCTCGATTCTCAAAATTTGGAGGTTTTTCCATGTAAGTAATTATATCAAATCTTTTTAAAAAATTACTTCAGGGCTTGCGCAGTATATCCAATAGATTTGATGATATGCCAAACACACTAAGTTTACTTTCTTTTAGCTAAGGTAAGCATAAGAAAATTTCTTTTATTAAAATGCTTTTCAATTTTTGAGAATAATTTAATTAGAAACTTTGGGGCTTCTACAATTAATGAACTACCTATGTATACAGTCTTTATGCCCTCTAGCTCTATCCCTTGCACACTTGCAGCAGCTTTAAGCATATTTTCAATATCTTTAGCGGAATAAACTTTTTCAGTATCAAGTCGATATCCAGAAATAAAAGTAAGGATCTTTTTAAAACGTGGATGAGCCAAAAGCATTGCCTTCTTGATAGCAAAAGATCTAAAATTTGGAATAGCAATTCCAATATGTCCCCCACTATCTGTAACTCGAAGCATCTCAGCTAAAAGATCAATAACTAAATCACGTTCATAATGCTCCAATGCGCCTATATTCCAAACAAAATCATATGTTTTGTTCTCAAAAGGCATTGAGAACATATTTCCTTCTATATAAGTAATATTTTGTACGTTATATGCTTCAGCCAAACGTTTAGCCATTGCTAATCCTTCAGGAGCAATATCCAGAAGAGTGATCTTTGCTTGTGGTACAGACAATAAAGTAGCCTTCCCAGACCCGCTTCCAGCTTCTAATACATTTGGAAATTTTTTATTGGATAATAACGACGCTATGAGTTGTGAAATATGTTCGTAATAATATTCCCACCAATAAGAAGAAAACTTCTTTGAAGAATTTTTTTGTAACTCTTTTTTAAAGATTTCGCCCCAAGTGTTCTTTTCATGTTGCGAATGTTCTTCTATTCGCTTTTGCTTGTCATTCATAACTAAGGACGAGGTAAATGCTGACCTCGTGGAATGTGAATTGCCTCCCAAATATAAGGTAACTTAAGCAACCATTGAACATAGCGCTGCCATCCTAATCCGAATCCAGCTGTTTCTTTGTAGTGCTTATAATCTCTAGTCTTCAAGTATGGACCATAATCTTCTAATGGTAAATTAAAGACTCTAGCTTTCTCAGCCAATACAACTGGGTCAGTAATTCGAACGCCAGCACCAATTGTTTCTCGAAAACCAGATAAAATAATATCAGCATTTTCAGCCAAGGGAACTCCATTCTCATCTTTCTCTAAAACATTGTGATAAAAAGGAATTTGAAGTACTGGAAAATGAGTTACAGAAACATGCTTCCCTACAATTTCAGTTAGTTTGATCTCTTCCCATCCACCAAAGTTTTTAAGAGTGAATTCTTTGTATCTTTCATCTTTTGTTTCTGCGTAGAGAAGCTCAAGGGCTTTCTTAAATGGCATCATCTCCATTTTATCTTTCTTAAAAATTCCATCCAAATCATTCATGTCTTTTGTTGAAAGAAAATATGAAAGATCCTCTTTATTATTTTTAAGAAGATAGTTTGTAATATAATCTAAAAGTTTATATGCAATATCTACGTTTTCTTTATAACCAACCTTGCCTTCGAATTCAATATGCTGAAATTCAGCCAAATGAGAATAGTCAGCTTTTTCTTTTCTAAAGGAATTATAAATAGAAAAAACTCTATCTACATCTTTCATGAGTAGACGTAGTTCTAAATAGAACTGAGAACTTTCCGCAAGAAATGCCTGCTTTTTATGATCAAACCAATTTATATCTACTGGTAACGCATCAGTTGTATAATCGAGGGTCTTTCCTGCGTAAACTTCTCCCGGAGAAGAAATCATTAAAGTAGTTAGTGGAAGATTACACCATTCAGTCTTAATCTTTTTGAAATACTCAACAGTAGCGAAAAATATCCCATTATCAATATTATGTAAATGGTAATAGTGTTTACTGGTAACTAATTCATTCAATCTTTTATCAACTATATCTTGATCAAATACTGTTGCATAAACATCATCAATCTTTTTAGTCCGTTTATTACCCTTATATTCTATAACGCGTTTCCCGTTTTTTATTTTTGCTGTGTAAGGACCAAACATGTAATCTTTAATTAAAATTTAATTAGCACCACAATAACACAAAAGGGTGTGTTCGGCAAAAATGCCCGCTGAATAACTATTGACTGTATTATAATTATGTGATAATGTACCAACGGTGTTTTTGTGATCTTTTTATCCTCATACTGTCAGAAAGGACGAGTATAGTCATGGCAAACGTCGAAAAGAGCGATGCAGCCACTTCGCTCGAGCAGATTGTGTCTCTCTGTAAAAGGAGGGGCTTCGTGTTCCCATCATCTGAGATCTACGGCGGTTTCGCTGCGGTGTACGACTACGGCCCTTACGGCGTAGAACTCGCCAACGCGGTTAAACGCGAATGGTGGCGGGCCACGGTACAACTGCGCGACGATATCGTCGGTCTGGACTCGGGGATCTTCATGAGCCCCAAGGTCTGGGAAGCTAGTGGCCATGTGGCCGGCTTCGCGGACCCGCTTGCGACGTGCAAGGAGTGCAACGGTCGAATCCGTGTTGATCACTTGTTGGCAACCATTAGCGTGGTGGCCGATGAGAAGATGGACTTGGACGAGATCAACGCGCTGTTTGAGCAACACAAGCGGCAGATCAAGTGCCCCACGTGCAGCAAGAGCAATTTCTCGGACGTGAAGAGATTCAATCTTCTCGTCCAGTCGAACCTCGGAAATTTCACCGGCGACCCCAGCAAGGATCCGGTGTACCTCCGTGGTGAGACGTGCCAAGGCATCTACGTCAACTACAAGAACGTCGTGGCATCGAGCCGCGTCAAGATCCCCTTCGGGATCGCCCAGATCGGAAAGGCGTTCCGGAACGAAATCACGGCACGTCAGTTCATTTTCCGGACTCGGGAGTTCGAGCAGATGGAGATGCAGTACTTCACTCGTCCCGAAAAGGAGATGGAGGAGTACGAGAAGTTGCGTCAGGTGCGATGGGACTACTACCAACAGCTGGGTCTCAGCGGGCCAAACCTTCGCTGGCACAAGCATGAAAAGCTTGTGTTCTACGCGAAGGAGGCGTACGACATCGAGTACAAGTACCCCTTCGGCTTTCACGAGCTCGAAGGGATCCACGCTCGCGGTGACTACGACCTGACCCAGCATGGCACCCATTCAGGGGTCGATCTCAGGTACCTCGACCAGCAGTCGTCCGAACGTTATCTGCCCCACATAATCGAGTCATCGGTCGGTGTGGGCAGGACGTTCTTGGCTCTTCTGTGCGAAGCGTACCGCGAAGAAGTGGTCGACGGTGAGCCGAGGACGGTTCTCAAATTCCCAGTGAAGGTCGCGCCCGTCAAGGTCGCAACTTTTCCACTGCTACGGAACCGCCCGGAGCTTGTCGACCTCTCACACAAAATTCACGCCACCTTGAGGCAGCGTTACGTGTGTGAGTTCGACGACAGCGGCAACATTGGCAAGCGCTACCGACGGCAAGACGAGATCGGAACCCCCTATTGCGTCACAGTGGATTACACATCACTCGACGACAACACGGTTACGGTCCGCGACCGCGACAGCATGAGCCAGACCCGCGTCTCGATCGACCAGCTCGATGCATACCTCCGGGTACGCCTCGATCCCTGATTGAGAACTGATTGTGTATGGAGAAACCTTAACCACCGGCCAGAGTAACATCTGGTCGGTTTTTATTTAGTGTTTTGTAACTACAATCTTTACATTTTCTGCAGTAGCAGATATTTCAATCTCACCACCAATAGGTAATGTAGCTAAAGGCAAAGTATGACCAAAGTTAACATTGGCTATAACAGGGATATTCTTAAGTTCAGGCTTAGTTTCAATAATTTTAGCCAATAACTCGCGTGTCATTTTTGAGTTTTTCTGAAAACGTCCAATGAGTATTCCTTTCACTCCTCCAAAATCAGGCAGATGAATAAATGATTGAAGAATACGATCAAAAAGAGCTGGGTTTGTTTCTGCATCTTCTTCCATTAATAGTATTGAGTCTTTAAATCCTGGCCAATACTGAGTTCCTTGAAGAGAACCCAAACAACGTCCATGTGATCCTACGGTCTGGCCTTTTGCTGTACCAGCATTCATAACCCAATAACCTTCATTTTTAATAAAATCTCTTTTTTCTTGATCAATAAACCACGGGTCATCACTCCACACATCAAAGGCAACCAATTCATATGGTTCGTCGGACATACAGCATTTCATAAAATATTCAATTGAGTATTCGAAGCCATGTTTAATAGCCCAACTAGAGAAGTGGGGTCCTGTATATGTTATAAAATTTGATTTTGCGGTAATAGCATTTCCAATCGCCGTAATATCAGAAAAGCCACAAAAAATCTTGGGATTCTTTGCAAGAAGATCATAATCTAAATAACTTAAAAGTTGATTTGAATTATATCCACCAATCACTGTTAAAATACCATCGACTGTTTCATCAGAAAAAGCATCATGAATATCTTCTACACGCGAAACAACAGAAGAAGAATTAAATTCATCTATTTCATCAACATGCTTACCAAAACTAAGCTTAAATCCAAAATCCTCTAACTTTTTGATAGAAGCCTGTTTAGACTCATCAGATAAAATGCCCATGCTTCTTGAGGGAGCAATAATTCTGATATGAGAGCCTTTCGTTAACTTTTTAGGTGAATTCATATGTTTAAAATACTACACTATCACTGCCTTAAAACCGATGCAATAACCTCATCTTCTTTAGTTGATATTTTTCCTTTTGCCAAGCCTTGCTCATAATCATCTAAATAAGTTGTTATTATAGTAGCTACATTTAGTCCCTGTCCTGGAAATTGTTTCAATTCATAATCCGATATGACCTGATTTACATCAGCTAAAGTTAGTTGAGCTTTAACTCTTAAATAACTTATAGCTCTAAGATAAGTTCTCAGTAAACGCTCTTTATTTTCTGTAGCACGTGGTGTCAATCCCTCTCTCAACAATGTTGTGCATACAATAATTGAATCTTCAAGCTTTCGTTTTATTGTTTTGCTATCAACAGCCTCTAATCCTGATACAGGATAACAATCATTTACATGATCTAATCCATAAATCTGCTTTAATATTGTTGATGCTCCTAATGCCGTCTCAACACCCAGCTTACCCCTACCATCTTCTAGAACAATAATATTTCCAACATCTGTAAAACCAGATCGGTCAGCATTCATTAATGCAATATTATAGTTTCTTCCTACTACCCCCTCAATTCCGATCTTATGTCTGTAGTAAGCGTCTGCCTGAGTATCAACTTCAATTATTTCCTTAGGTACCAATCCAGAAATTGAGGTTAAAAGATCTTGATCGCGAGAAGAAATACGGATTCGGATATTATCAAATTTCAACCCTAATTTTTGAATAAAAAAATCAATATTTTCACGACTTACATCATTTAAACGATCATAATTTGAAATTGCCCCTAGACTTCTAAATGAAGATCCAAAATTTGGATAATATGAATCATTAAAAAGTTCACGAGCATTCTTAGTTCGAATACATTCCTGTATCATGTATTCCCCTGGTTGAGGAATCCGTCGTTCAATAATTTCGGGTTTAAAAACACTTATATGTGAACCAATAAATCTGACAGAAGGATCTATTCCTGAACTAACCTTCACTTCGGGAACTTCTTGATAGCCGATTCCTTTATAATGCTCACCAAATTCAGTAGCTAATCTCTCAACGGCTGTATGAGCTTCATTTCTCTCAAACTTTTCACGGCCATACGCGTTTTCTCCTGAAGACATTCTTTCTGACATATGATAATTATACTCTAATATTAGATAATTCCTGCATCACTCAACTCAATAGCAAATTGATCTAAAAATTGCCCCAAAAACACCGTTCGGTTGCGAGCTAATTTTTTAGCAAACTCAGTATGCATTGCCTTCTCAACAATTAATAATCGATCATAAAAAAGATCGATTCCAGATCGGAAATTAATTGTTCCATTTTTACATAAAGGATCTTCTTTAGGATAGAAAGCTGTATTCATATGACCCGTAGATGCAAATGTCCTCATTATTGCAATTGCTCCGGTAGCTTCTAGTCTATCAGCGTCCTGTAAAACTTTTGATTCAAGCAAGTCAGGATTTATTCCTTTTGAGAATGAACACTCCTTAATACAAATCTTAACTTTTTCAATCTTTTCTTTAGAGTATTCATTTATATTACTCAGTATTTCTTCTGCCAAATTCGCACTTTCTGTCGCTTCATTCTTACTTTGAGGAGAGTTTTTCTTATGCACTATAATATCGTGAAATAAAGCTGCAGGAATAATAATATCTTGATCTGCACCAACACTCTCTCCTATTTTTATTGCTAAGTTAGTTACTCTCCTTACATGTTCAAAATCATGCGATGGATCATCTTTTACTTGTCTTGATTCTGCTATATCAAAAAGTTTTGTCTTTAACAAAAAGTTCATTTCTTTATTTTATTTAGAATGTATCTTGAAGTTTCCTCTGGGGATTGATCTGTATTATCAATAATCTCTCCAAAACTCGGATTTGGTATACCAATATCATAATGATATTTAATTCTTTCTTTTTCCTGTTCGTCAAGTTCTCGCAATCCCCTATTGGTGATTGCTTTATCAAGACTTGGCGCAAGCGTAAAAATGTGGATTACGGGATCAATATCCTCAAGTTCAACCATCAAGTAATCATAATTATTTCGTGATAATGGATACGGAACAATTACATTCAAACCCCTTATGACAAAATTCTTGATTACTGAAACAGCATTCTCTAAATTAATTGGTACGGCTTGATCGATTGGCATCCAACCAATCATTTCTCTCAAAGCATCAATCTCCAAGAGAGCTGTCCCAGGAAGCTCTTTTACTAAAATTTTTGCTACTGTACTTTTTCCTGCATTGATTGATCCATTGAGAAAAATAATCATGAGGTTATTTTAGCACTATTGCACAAGCATATACAAAAATTAATTATGACGCTCCTCGGACTCCGAACC
>CAZLCD010000010.1:0-10387 GCA_964558375.1 uncultured Candidatus Saccharibacteria bacterium
AGCGTTCATCCTGAGCTAGGATCAAACTCTTAACTAAAATGAACGGAACAAAATAGAGGACAGAAACTCTAAAAATTAATTTAAATTAATTTAATATAGAATTTAATACTTTTACTTTGAACTTATTTTTAGCTGCATTGAGCTTGATTTCACTCATGTCAATTGTGAATATAATTGACCGAAATTATTGTTGTATATAGACATTAGACTTGCACGTGTTTTTAATACGTTTCTAATGCATAACTTATAATTGTCAAAAAACTCATTTAAATAGCCTTACTTAAGGCGTGGATACCATTCTACTTATGGGAGGGTACAAAGTCAAGCTTTTTTAAGCTTTCTGTACCTATTCGTAAAAGTTCTTAAGATTTGATAAAGATTTTGCAAAGATGTCCACATTTTGGCATAGTTAAATCTCAATCAAATAACTATAATTCAACCATGAAGATTTTAATAATAGATGATGACGAAAAGGTTGTGGAGTTTATAAGAGACAGACTTGTAAATGATACCTACGATGTGGAGACAGCTTTAGACGGTACAACTGGCTCATATATGGCTAGAACCAATCATTATGATCTCATAATCATTGATTGTTCCCTACCTGACAAGAACGGTGTCACGGTGTGCAAAGAAATCCGAGTCTTTGGTTCAAATGCTTGGATTGTTTTCTTGAGTATGAATCATAGCATTCACAATAAAGTACAGTGTTTCGAAGCGGGAGCAGACGATTACATAACCAAGCCGTTTGCTTTCGAGGAGCTCAGTGCTCGCATCAAAGCTCTTGCAAAAAGGCCGAAGAAAATAGAAGACACTATGCTATTTTCTGGAGATATTATCTTGGATATAACTAACAATAAAGTATATAAAGATGGCATTTGTATATATCTAACAAAAACCGAATACAATTTATTGGAGTACATGCTTCGAAATAAAGGCAAGGTACTTTCACGCACGATGATCATGGAACATGTATGGAATGCCAGCGCTGATCCCCTTTCAAACACCATAGAGGCTCATATGACCAATTTAAGAAAAAAGTTGATCAAAAACAATGATGTTGGCAACGATACTGGTGACAATACTATTAACAATACAGTCAACAATACTGAAGAAGTGATCAAGAACATTCCTGGGCGAGGGTATATTATAGATTAAATTTTAAAAAACAAATGATTAAAGAAAATGTAAAAATTGAAGAAGTTATTAAACAAAGAATCTTTATGATTCGTGGACATAAGGTTATGCTAGATAATGATCTGGCAGAACTATATGAGGTTACAACAAAAGTTTTCAACCAGGCAGTCAAACGTAATAGTGCACGATTTCCAGAAGATTTCATGTTTAAATTAACTATCGAGGAATTCTATACACTGAACCGGTCACAAATTGTGACCGGTTCACAGAAACATAGAGATCCAAGATTTTTGCCATATGCATTTACTGAACACGGAGTAGTAATGTTATCTGCAATATTAAATAGCGAGCAAGCTATACAAATGAGTATCTTCATAGTTCGTGCTTTTATAAAAATGAGAGAGTCTCTAGATAAATATAAAGATCTATCGATAAAAATAAATAAAATTGAATCCGATCAAATACAGCAAGGAAAATTACTCATATATGTACATTCTGCAGTAAAGGGCCTGATAAATAAAACTCTCATCGAAGAACCTGTTAAAAAGAAGAATAAAATGGGTTTTGTAATTAAGGAGTAGATAAAGTCGATAATTTTAAAAATCTCCCATAAACACAAAATCCTGCCGAGACAGGAGCTTATGTAGACATTCTATTTTGGATATGTACCAACAACTAAGCTAAAGCTTTATTAGTACTCACACATAGGCATTATAACATCGTACCCCTTAGGCAGCAAATAACAAAGATGGTGTATTTGGAAAAATTATTTTGAGTTATTTTAAATAATCAGTTTTCATATTAAATTAATTTCCCCGCCTCCATCACATACCTCACTAGCGTATGGGTATACCCTATTTCATTGTCGCACCAACTAAAGAATTTTCTTTGTCTTTCTTTTTCCCCTTGTGCCAGCCAATCAATGCACCAATTAGAAAATAGATAATGAATGGGATAATCAAAGTTTGTGGCATAAAAATCCACAACATTGATGACATTGGAAAAAGAAAACTCAGGATGTTGCCGAATATCGGGGGCAGAAGTAACAAAGCAAAACCAGCAATCATTGCAACAATATTCAACACAATACCAATTACAATTCCTTTAATTCCACCTCTTAACCAATATTTTTTTGTTTTCATAGATTTATTTTACCACAATTTTAAGAAAACCTCGGCACAGTAGAAACTCCTGAGGAATAGTAAGAACTAACTAAAGAAATCCGAAATATACATCTTTATAAGTAAAAAATAAATCGAAGAAATAATAGAAAACAAGCAAGTCTATAATTAACCAGAGGGCCTTTCCTAATATATAAGAAGAAGTAATCTTACCATTTTTCTCTTTAAATTCTCTAAGCGAAAAAACTAAATTCAGTGGGACATATACGAACATTGCGATAAGTAATACCATAAATCCCCAGACAAAAGGAGCTGGTGGCAAGTCACTTCCAGACCCGGTACCCATATAAAAAACCATACTGATCGCGATGGTAAGTGCCCAAATCGCAAAACTACTTGCTATATAATTCTTTTTCCATTTTGCTAAATTATTCCAATTCATATTTTTTATTTATTAATTTATATTAATTTCCCCGCCTCGACTACATGCCTCACCAACGTATGGGTATACCCAACTTCATTATCATACCAGGGCAGCTTCATGAATATATTCTACCACAACTCCAGGTTTTCAAGTAAATCATCCTAAAACTTGGTAACAATAAATTTACTATTTATTCTTCCTCTTCTCCTGCCATTTCCAAACTGTCACAAGTAAAGGTGATCCGACAAAGATAGATGAATATGTTCCAGCCACAATACCAATGATGAGCGCTAGAGAGAAATGATGAGTAGCCTCCCCACCGACGAAATATAGAACAACAAGAGCAAGCAAGGTGGTCAGAGAAGTGTTGATAGAACGAGTAAATGTCTGAGAGATACTTTCTCCGACAATATCACTAAATAATTTACCTGACTTTGAATGTTGTAGATTTTCTCGAACGCGGTCAAAAACTACGATAGTATCGTGCACAGAGAAGCCAAGCACAACAAGAAGCGCGGTGACAAACAAGGTGTCCACTTCATAACCTTTAAAGTGTCCAAGTATAGCAAATACTCCGGTAGGAATAATCACATCGTGCAAGAGCGCGATAATGGCGATCAATCCATATTTCCAAGAAGATATAGGTTCAGATACTTTTCTAAAGGCATAAGCGATGAATAAGACGATAGCAAGAATTACAAAAAATATAGAGAACATAGATTTTCTCAAAGCTTCGGTGCCGAGCACTGGTCCAACAGAATCGAAACGTTTTTCAGTACTAGTGCCGAAAGAATTGAAAACTGAAGTTAAAGAAGATTTTTCTTCGGTGCTAATGTCTCTCATTCTGATGATATAACCCCTGTCCCCAGTTCCTCTTATAGAAGCATCGAGGTTTAGTGGAGTGATAGCTTGAGCCAAGGTTGCCTGTTCTGGTCGCGCAGCAGAATACTCGATCTCAACAATAGACCCACCTTTGAAATCTATACCGGGCTTCAGACCCCATATATAGACAGAGGCAAGAGAACCGACAACCAGTAAGACTGACAAGATGTAGAAAAGTTTTCTGTATTTTACAACAAACATATAATTATTTAATTAAATTTTGATTGATAATAGTTCTAGTGAATCCATTACTGATAAGGAAAGTAGATAGGCGGTTCGTTCTCTTTGGCGCTACTGCGTATAGGAAAATACGTGAAGCGGTGATGGCTGTAAACATACTAACGATCACACCGATAAGGAACACAAGAGCGAAGCCTTTAACTACAGAGTTACCGCCTAGATAATAAAGTATAAGACCAGTAATAATACTTGAAGTGTTTGAGTCTCTGATGGATAGCCATGCTCGAGCGAAACCTTCATGCATTGCTTCACTAATACCTTTACCTTTTTTCAATTCTTCTTTCATTCTTTCAAAGATAAGCACATTGGCATCCACTGCCATACCGATAGAGAGGATGAAGCCTGCAATACCAGTAGCAGTAAGAGTAACTGGAATTAATTTAAATAGTGCAAGCATAATCACACTATACGCACCGAGAGACACCACAGCCACAAGTCCAGGCAAGCGATACCAGACGATAAGGAAGATCCCGATAATCACAAAGGCCATAACTCCAGCGCGAATACCACCATTCAAAGCATTTTGTCCAAGAGAGGCACCGATAGTCTGAATACCGATATTCTCAATAGGTACAGGCAAAGCACCATAATTAATATCTCTTACCAAGACCTTAGCTTCATCGACAGTGAATGCACCACTGATCTGAGCTTTACCATCCTTTATTTCTTCTCTAACTGTTGGGGATGTTTTTATTTTTTTATCGAGAAGAATAGCTATTCTATTACCAACATTTTCCTTTGTAGCTTTAGCAAAAAGAGTTTTACCTTCTGGATTAAAAATTAAAGAGACAGTAGGTTCACCTGTCGTTGGATTAAATTCTAGACTGGCTCTTTTGAGCATATTTCCAGTTATGCCAGTAGGGGTAGATACTTTAATAAGTTCTGATTCTTTTTGCTCTTCATTTAAATCAGTTTTACTACCTACTTCGTTAAAATCGCTTTCTTTAATAATAAAGAAGTCCAATGGTGGAGTCTGTTTAATTATTCTGAGGGCTTCTTTGGGATCTGTAATATTTGGAAGTTCTACTATGAGCTTTTGCTGAGCTTCTTTTGAACCTAGCACACCTCCCTGCTCTACTTGAATAATAGGCTCACCGACACCAAAAATATTTACTCTCTTTTCTATAACCTCTTTCAATGCATCCATGGAAACCTTTACTTCGCCTGCAGGGATTTTTGAAACGTCAGCCTTGTAGACCAAGTGGGTACCTCCATTCAAATCCAAACCAAGCTTGAAAGATCCTTTATAAAAAGTGATAAGACCGATACCAACGACCGCAATAAGCAGAAACACCGCGATAATTCTTGTTTTAAGCATAATGTGTCTATTATAGGGATTTAATTATTTTTAGCAATATTTAGCACAACTTAGGCATTATCTGCCCATAAAAGTCCCCAGCACCTTGATAGTTCTCAGGGCGATTTTCAAATCCAAAAGGAAAGATCGATGCTTGATATAGTAGAGATCATAGGATAATTTATTTGAAGTTTCTTCAACATCGAGTCCGTGATGAGGATGCTTTTCATGATATATCTGTGCCCAGCCAGAAAGTCCCGGCTTCACACTATGACGGATAGTGTAGTTTGGGATCTTTTCAGAATATTTTGATACAGGCTCTGGAAATTCCGGACGAGGACCGATAAGCGAAATATCCCCTTTCAATACATTCCAAAGTTGAGGCAATTCATCAATGCGAGTCTTCCTTAAGATATTACCGACAGCGGTAACTTTGTTTTCGTCTTTCCCCCATTTGCCGTCATCATTGGCCAAGGTCATGGTGCGGAACTTTATGATTTTAATTATTTTATTGTACTGACCAACCCTACTTTGATAACTAAAGATCACCCCGCGTTCATCTTCGACTTTCATGGCAATAATGACCAGAGGGTAGAGGAGCAAGGATATGAGACCTAAGACAATAGATGCGGAGATGTCGATCAGCCTCTTCACACTATCGTATACCATCTTGGGCGCCACCGATGACATATGCTCGATAAACCAAGTCTGTCCCACCATAGAATATGGAATCCTATCAAAAATAGTTTCGTAAATTTTGGCTATATCGAAAAACAACACACCATTCATGGCAATCGGATAAAGCAAAGGGATAAGATCTTTAAGTAAGGGATTGTGTGTATCGATAACAATCATTGAAATATCTTTTTCGGCGATCAGATTTTTGATTGTAGAAATAGTCTTTGAAGTATCTGCTACAGGCTTAATAGTTTCGATAAGAGAGATCCCGTAACGAGAATTATTATTGATCTCTTCTTTTAACTCAAGAGCTTCCTTGCTGTCAGCGATCAAGATCGCTCGCTGTTTTCTTTTTGAGCCAAATTTAAAAATCACAAACATTCTCCAGACATACATCAAAAGCAGGGATAGAAAAAGAAAGAGGAAGAGGACTATTTTTGGTGTAATATTGAAATGTGGAATGAGATAGAAAAAAGAAATACCGACGATAGTGTTTATAAGTTGAACATTGAGTAGAACAATGGGTAATTTATTTTTAAAGATCTTGGTATGTTTTTCATAAAGGCCGGCGATAAAATAGACCAGAATAAAGGCTAGGAATAGTATCGAGAAGGGCGCCAAGTGTAGCTTGAGCACAATATTCGACGGAAATACACCATATCTTATAACCAAGGTCAAAATAAGGGACAAGGTAAGCACACAGATGTCCCCTACAAATAGCATGATATGGTCTTTCCTATGTATTAAATTCATAGACGCTATCATACACAAAATTAGCGAAAAATGGTACTCTAAGTTCATGAAAGTGCTTATACTGATCACAAAGTCGAACTGGGGCGGAGCTCAGAGATATGTCTATGATTTGGCTACAAATCTACCCAAAACAACCTATAGTGTAGAAGTTCTATCTGGTGGGAAAGGTGTACTTATAGATGAATTGAAAAAAGCAGGTATTAAGGCCAGCGGAGATTTGGATATAGAGAGAGATGTGAATATTCTCAAGGACTTTAAAATCTTTTTAAAGTTAATTTCAATTTTAAAAAAAGACAGACCGGATATTTTGCATGTAAATAGTTCGAAAATCGGTGGATTGGGGGCATTGGCAGGAAGAGTTGTCGGAATTAAAAATATAATATTCACAGCGCATGGTTGGGCCTTCAATGAAAATAGAGCATTGACTTCAAAGCTAATCATAAAATTCCTACATTGGTTTACTATAGTGCTTTCTCATAGAACCATATCGGTTTCTGAAAACTTGAAAAGTCAGATGGAGAATTGGCCTTTGATTTTAAACAAAATCACCGTTATCCATAATGGAATAAAAAACGAACCTATCTTTTCAAAAATAAATGCAAGAAATGAGCTCGCTAAAGTAAATGGCACTTTTAGAGAATTAATTGCAAAATGTAATCCAAAAAATTTAATTATCGTGGGTAGCGTTGGTGAACTTCACACAATCAAAGGTTATGAACACGCTATCAAAGGGATAAAAAGCCTTATCGATAATTTAAAAAAGATCCATCCAACCAAAGAAATAGTCTATACGATCATGGGTGAAGGAGAATACAGAAAAGACATAGAGAAAATAATTAAAAAATTGGATATGCAAGAGTCGGTATTTCTATTAGGACTTGTACCAATAGCCTTCCAATACATCAAAGCTTTTGATATATACATAATGCCCTCAATATCTGAAGGTTTGCCATATTCTCTCCTAGAAGCCGGCCTTGCCAGCCTACCGATCGTCGCAACAGCTGTGGGAGGCATCCCAGAAGTTATAGATGATATGGAAACTGGCATACTTATACAACCAAAGAAACCTAGAGAAATACAACATGCTCTAGAATTTTTCATTACCCACAAAAAGACTCAGAAAGAATATAGTTTAAAAATAAATAAAAAAGTACTTAAAGGATTTTCTATAGAAAAAATGATTGAGGATACATTGAAAATTTACAATAACAAGTAGCGCCTGAATTTCTCCTAAGGACCGATAAATTCATTTTTGATACTATCCTTATGTGCTACCCTACTATATCGACGCATACCCATAAGAATGCCTAGACCAGTAAATTCTGTTAGCAGATGCGTTCCTCCATAACTCAAAAAAGGTAGAGTTGTTCCTGTCACAGGCAGAAGTTGTATATTCATTCCAATATTAATAAAAAAGTGCACGATAATTAGAATTGCTACACCACAACCAAAAAGCATTTCGAAGTTTGTAGCTCCATACATACTGATTCTTACAATACGTATAACAACCACACCAAAAAGGAAAAATAGTATAGTCACACCAACAAACCCCCATTCCTCTGCAAAAGCAGAGAAGATGAAGTCTGTCTGATACTCCGGCAGAAACTTTAGCCTTGACTGTGTACCATAACCAACCCCCTTACCCCAGACCTGTCCAGAACCAACAGCGATGGCGCTCTGATAAGAATTGTAGCCAGTGCCATGTATATCAGCCAAAGGGTGTATGAAGTTTTTGATACGATTTTTCTGATAATCTTGAAATCCAAAATTCCAAAGTCCCGCAAAAGCGATGAGTCCGACAATAGCCATACCGAACAAATGCTTTTTGGAAATTCCAGAAACCAAAACCATACCGAGCCATATTAAAAATATAATGATAGCCGAACCAAAGTCCGGCTGTATAAGGACTAGAGCAAAGATTATAAAAGCGTATAGTCCCGATACTAGAATATGCTTTATATTAGCAATCTCTATATGTCTGCGAGAAAAGTATTTGGCAAGGATGATGATGAGGACTAATTTTATAGGATCTGATGGTTGAAAAGAAAATAGTCCAAAATCAAACCAAGATAAAGCTCCTTTGGCTATTTTACCAACAGCAAAAAGAGATAGTAGCATTGCACATGAACCAATAAAAAAGGCAACGGAGAAACTTGTTTTGCGTAAAAATCTAAAGTCGATAAAACTTAAACCAAAAAATACAATGAGCGATACAGCAATCCAGATAATCTGTCTGCCGAAAAAGCCACCATCCCCCGTAAAAGAGTTCATGGTAATGAGCCCTGCCCCCAAAAGGGGGATTATAGAGGCAAAAAGAATCCAATCTATCGAAAATATTCGCTTCATATTGTCTATATTATTTTATCTATCAACTGCGGGAGTAGAACTAAGTAAAACTGTAATTGTTTTAACCTTATCATTTCTGCTGATAGGCCAAGTATATGGGGCTACTTCTCGGCCGCCTTTAGCCGGGATAGTGTCAATAAAAGTTTCCGAAAAACCTATAGCATTGTCCTCTATGTCATAGAGCACAACAGAAACTTGGATATTGTCGTAAGGAAATAAGGTTTTGTTTTCGAGAGTGATTTCAAGAGAAGAATTTGATCCATCTTCTTTGTATTCTTTATTAACAACAGCAATACCTTCTAGTGTATCGTGAGATTTAAACCAGACGGGGGCGCTTGTGAATTCAAAAGTAGCCTTGGTTGGAATTCTTTTACCAACATTCAAAGCTGTCTGAAAAGCCAAGGAATCTCTGTGAGCATGCAAACTGATTTTCCCTGCCCTTTCAGTAATTATTCCTTCCTTATCGTATAAAGAGATTTTGTAAGGAACATCCTTGGCCGCGCCGTTTATATTTGGATTGACGATATAAGAAGCGACATTATAAAGCCCTTCCGCCAACTTTTCAAACTTTACCCCACCCCACTCGATGCGTGGAGGCAGAAATGCACTTTGACATAGCCTAGAACACGAACCTCCGCAATCCACGCCACTTTCATTGCCGTTTTGCTTAGCGTCGAAACAGGTTGGGGCTTTATAGAATAACAAAAACGCGGGGACAGCGATGAAAACAATCACAGCCAAAAGAGCCGTAAATCCATAACTAAATTTTCTACGAGATGACCAGGAGGACATGCGGTTATTATAGCAATAAAGTCTTGCAAACCACAACAAAACCTATGTAAAAGGTTTTGTTGTAAATTAAACACTTTGTACTGGCGACTAGCTACTTTCCCCTTCATATGAGTATCATCGCCGCAACTGCGTTTCACTTCCGTGTTCGGAATGAGAACGGGTGTTTCCACAGCGCCGAATCACCAGAACAAAAAGTTTAATTTGTTTGAATTTTTTAATAAGTAAAGGTATATGTTGTTGCCGTTATAGACAAGTAATTGTGGTTCTTAAATTTCCTAATAGGATCGACGGATTAGTACTTCTCGGCTCAGCACATTGCTATGCGTACACCTAAAGCCTATCAACGTAATCATCTCTTACGGGTCTCAAACGATTCCTAATCTTGGGGTTGGCTTCCTTCTTAGATGCTTTCAGAAGTTATCCATTCCCGACATAGCTACTCTGCGGTGCCCTTGGCAGGACAGCAGACACACCAGAGGTCAGTTCAACTCGGTCCTCTCGTACTAGAGTCAAATCCCCTCAAGAATCAACGCCCACAGTAGATAGGAGACCAACCTGTCTCACGCTTGTTATCATAAATTACTTTATGCAATGGACTATAGCATGTTCCTCTCGCGAGGAGTGTTAACGTTTAGTCTCTACAGCTGGGAGCTTTTGACCACGTGGCCGAGAATACTCGGCCCAAGTGTCGCTTCTCTCCCTTGCCTCGGTATTATC
>CAZLCD010000011.1:0-9208 GCA_964558375.1 uncultured Candidatus Saccharibacteria bacterium
ACATGAGGAAGAAGATGTAGTATCTGATTGTTTATAGCCATCTGCATTTCTTTAAAAAGTCTTAGGCCTTCTTTTTTGTATTCAACAAGAGGATCTCTCTGACCATAGGCACGAAGATTCACACTAGAACGTGTATAGTCCATAATCTCCAAATGCTCAACCCAAAACATATCAATACTCTGCAACATTAACTGTCGAGCTGTAGCGAGGAATCGATCTTTACCGAGCTGCGTAATTTTCTCTGCAATTATTTTTTTAATTTCTTCATTGTCACCTACAACTTCCATTAGCTTTGCTTCAACTTCAGAAAGACCACCCACAAGAATATTTCTTCGGCGTTCATAAACAGTTTTTCTCTGATGGTTCAAAATATCATCGTATTCAAGAATATGTTTTCGAGAATCAAAATTGAATCCTTCGATCTTGGTCTGTGCACTTTCTAGAGACTTGGTGATAATGCGATTTTCAATTGCTTCATCTTCAGCCACACCAAGACGACCCATCAGACTCTTGATAGTATCTGAAGCAAAAATTCTCATAAGTGAATCTTCGAGAGAAACGAAAAACTGTGTAGCACCTGGATCTCCTTGTCTTCCAGATCGCCCTCGAAGCTGATTGTCTATACGTCTTGCCTCATGTCTTTCTGTTCCGAGGACAAAAAGCCCACCAACAGACTTGACCTCTTCATACAAATCCCTTGAGCCAGGATTACCGCCAAGACGAATGTCCACACCGCGACCCGCCATGTTTGTAGCAATAGTTACAGACCCTTTCTTCCCCGCCTGAGCTATAATCTCTCCTTCCCTTTCATGATTCTTGGCATTCAAAACTTCATGTGCCACGCCTTCGGCTTTTAGGAATTCTGAGAGAACTTCGTTTTTTTCGATAGACACAGTACCGATAAGTACAGGCTGACCATTTTTATTTAATTCTTTAACCTTCTTGGCAATGGCTTTAAACTTTCCTATTTCTGTTTGAAAAATAAAATCATTATGATCAATACGCTGAATAGGATTGTTTGTCGGAGTAGTGATGGTTTCAAGACCATACACCTTATAAAACTCTTCGCTTGAGGTTGAGGCTGTTCCTGTCATACCAGAGAGCTTTTTGTAAAGTCTAAAATAATTTTGAAAGGTAATAGAAGCGAAAGTTCTAGATTCTTTCTGAACATCGACATTTTCTTTGGCTTCTATCGCCTGATGAAGACCTTCTGACCAACGACGCCCAGGCTGAAGTCGTCCAGTAAAGGTATCGACAATCACTATCTGATTTTCTTTTATCACATATTCGGTATTCAAATTAAAAAGGGCCTTGGCCTTAACTGCAGTTTCGAGATGATGCACATACTTGATACCTTTATCTGTATAAATATTTTCAACGCCAAGACTCTTTTCAGCTTTATCAATACCCTTTGAAGTCAAAGAGATGCTTCGCTGTTTTTCATCGACAGTATAGTCTTCATCTTTTATAAAAGACTTCACTAGGCTCGCAAAAACTTGATAAAGATTTTCTGAATCCGCCGCAGGAGCAGAGATGATGAGTGGAGTACGGGCTTCGTCTATAAGGATAGAGTCGATCTCGTCGACAATGGCGTAGTTGTATTCTCTTTGACGTAAAGCACTTGCTTCATATTCGAGATTGTCTCTTAGATAATCGAAACCAAATTCATTGTTTGTACCATAAGTGATATCGGCTCTATAAGCCTCAGGTCTAGTCACTGGTCGCAAAAATTCATGAATGACCTTGAAAGATCCGAGATCATCGCGAGTCTTGTCGAGCTCGGTATGAGAAGGATCATAAATAAAAGAAGATTCATGATTGATAACTCCAGTAGTTAGACCTAAGAAATTATAGATCTGTCCCATCCACACAGCATCACGACGAGAAAGATAGTCGTTCACTGTAACCACATGAACACCTTTACCAGAAAGTGCATTGAGATAAGCAGGCAAGGTAGCTACAAGAGTTTTACCCTCTCCGGTTTTCATCTCAGCGATACTCCCGCTATTTAGGATAGCTCCTCCGATAATCTGTACATCAAAATGTCTCTGCTTAAGAACGCGCTTCGAAGCTTCTCTCACAGCCGCAAAGGCTTCAGGTAAAATCTGATCAAGACTCTCCCCTTTTTCCAAACGACCCTTAAACTCTAAGGTTTTACCCTTCAAAGCTTCGTCCGAGAGTGCCGAGATGGTAGGCTCAAAAGCATTGACCTTTGAGACAAGGGGTTCGTATTTTTTGAGCAACTTTTTGTTTTGATCACCAAAAATATTCTTTAATGAAAATGCCATAGTAGATGGCACTATAACATAATTTTATCCATAAAAAAAGGTGAGCTAATAATTCCCCTACCCCACCAATTCCACTTCTGGGAAGATCTCGATACCTGTCTTTTCATAGACAGCATCCACCATCTTTTGAGCTAGGTCAGTTATCTCCTGTGCTGTAGAGCCGCCATAATTTACAAGCACTAGGGCTTGATTTTTGTATGTACCAACATTCCCCTTTTTAACCCCACGGAAACCACAAGCATGGTCGAGAATCCAAGCGAGAGGAATCTTCACCTTTTTATCATTCACTGAATGCATTATTATTTCTGGATACTTTGCGGCTAATTCTTGAGATTTGGATTGAGAAACTACGACATTTTTAAAGAAAGATCCGGCAGTGCCGTATTCTTTGATATCTGGCAATTTCTTTTTGCGTATCTCGATCACTGCTTCACGAACTTGCTTCAAGGCTGGCTCTTTGATTTTCTTAAATGAAAAATATTCTTGCAGATCTTTGTATTCGCAATTCAATTTACCTTTTTTATTCAAAATAAAATTAACTGAAATCACCACATATCGCCCTTTTTCTTTTTTAAAAAGACTGTCTCTATAGGCAAATTTGCAATCAATATTCTTGAGGGTTATGTATTCATCTTTGATCACATCGAGAACATAGACTGATTCCAAAACATCTTTTACTTCAGCTCCATAAGCACCGATATTCTGCACAGGCGAAGCTCCTACCGTACCCGGAATATATGAAAGATTTTCGAAACCATAGAACCCTTTCTCGACAGTCTCCGCAACAAGATCATCCCAATTCTCCCCTGCACCTACCGCAAGTTTCACTTTATCTCCATCTTCTTTATATACAATGCCTTTAATTTCGATTTTGATAACTATACCGTCAAAACCGCTATCTGATATTAAAATATTTGAACCGCCACCTAGTATAAAAAAAGGAATTTTATTTTTCTTGGAAAAACCAATAGCTTCTATGAGCTCATCTTCATTTGTGACAATGCAAAAAAACTTGGCTGTACCACCAATTCTAAAAGTTGTGAATTCTTTCAGAGATACGTTTTTTTGGATAGTCATTGTAATTTTAAAGTCTTGATAAAATGAAAAAAAATCTTCTGCGACAGCAAGGATTTTAGCAAATCTTACAGATTGCGCTAAATATTGACGAACGGGTGTTAGCTCCAAATATAATGTCTAAATTAAAATGTGAGTACAGCCGTCCGCCAATACTTAAAACAATCTACACTTATTATAGCAATAAGTCTATCTTTAAAAAAGTATCCGAAGATATTATAGAAGCGAGTTTCCAGTCATCGCGGCCGGCTTTGAGATATTGAGAAGAGCTAAAATAGTAGGAGCAATGTCTGAGAGACCTCCGTCTTTAAGTTTGAGACTACTATCAGTGAGGATAGCTGGAACGGGATTCGTCGTATGAGAAGTGTGTTTGGTCTTCTCTATAGGGTCAACATTAAGCTCAGCATTGCCATGATCAGCGGTGATAAAAGCTACACCACCTTTCTCTTCCAATACTTTAATAACCCTCTCAAGTTGAGTATCGACACATTCAACAGCTTTAATAATTGCAGGGACATTTGCAGTATGTCCAACCATATCAGGATTGGCAAAATTTATAAAAATAAAATCAGTACCTTTTTCAATTTCCTCTATAGCTTTGTCTGCTATAGCTTCTGCACGCATCTCTGGAGCTTCATCATGAGTTTTAATATCTTTACGACTAGCAAGAAGAATGTCGACTTCTCCATCATAAGGTTTTTCTCTTCCTCCATTTAAGAAATACGTAGCGTGAGCGAACTTCTCGGTCTCAGCTATATGACTTTGTTTCAATCTAGCTTTAGAGATTTCTTCACCGAGCGTTACCTCAATATTTGAAGGAGCAAAGGCAACATGACATATGTAGTCTATACAATATTCAGTTAGAGTTACTACATATATATTGTCTGTTTTTTGTTTTTCTATAAGTTTCTGAGTAAACATACGTGCTCTATCTGCACGAAAATTAAAAAAGAATACTCCGTCATTTTTCTCAAATGCACATCCTTGACCATCGATATTTGCACATACTGTCGGCTCAAGTAATTCATCGTTTTTACCAAGCTTGTATTGCTCTTCAAGATACAAAGAAGGCTTGATCGCGCAAACATTACCCTGACATTCAAAAATAGCTTTTTCTGCAAGAGCTAGACGATCCCAATTGTTATCTCGATCCATAGCATAGTAACGACCAGAAATGGTCGCTATGAAAAAGTGACTAGCATCACTATTAAGTTCCTCAAGTAAAGCTTCGAGTTCTTTGATATATTTTGAAGCGCTTTGTGGAGGGGTATCGCGACCATCAGTAAAAATATGTATTGCCAACTTTTTTATCCCCCAAGACTTGGCTTCTCTTAAGAAAGCAAAGAGGTGATTTTGATGACTATGAACACCACCGATACTAACAAGTCCTTGTACATGGAGGGTTGAGTCATTTTTTAGAACATGTTCGAAGAGTGAAGTAAAAGCGGGGTTTGTATGGAAGCCACCTTCAGCGATAGCTTTATCGATCCTCACAAGGTCAGTATCTACAGGCTTACCAGCACCTATAGTAGTATGCCCCACCTCACTGTTACCCATCTGTCCTTCAGGCAGACCGACAGCATTACCAGAAGCCTTAAGTAAAGAATGCGGGTACTTTTCCCAAAGAGAATTAAAGAAAGAGGTCTGAGCCTGTAAAATAGCATTATCATTTTTTTCTTCTCGATATCCCCACCCATCGAGAACAATTAGCATTACTGGTTTTTTCATTATTTTTAATTATTTATTATTATCTATTCTACTACCTCGCTCTGATCTTTTCCACTATCAATATAATATACCTCACAATTAAAATATTTAGAGTGGTCAAGAAAAGTCCCAGACTAATACCAGCTATCACATCAGAAAACCAATGAACTCCGAGATATACCCTACTAAAGGCGACAAGAATAGCGAGAATCACCATCACTAAAATAAAGATTTCTCTCTTAATGAGAGATCTTATTTCTCTTGCATAAAAATAAATAATCAGAGCAAATGCGATCGTAGCCATAGTAGCGTGCCCGCTTGGAAAGCTATAACCTGTTTCTAGTATAAACGAATCAACCGGTCTTACTCTAAGTACTAGATGTTTTATTGTGGTACCAAAGAACACTCCACCGCTTATAGACAAAAATGTAATGAGCGAATACTGCCAATTCTTTTTATAAATAAAATAAATAATCGAAATAAAACCAACAATAACAATACTTATTGGACTCAAAATATTCGTAATTATCTCCATAGTAGATAGCAGGAAATTTTGCGCATGTGATAAGAAAAATAGATTCATCCAGACGTCAATTTCAGTAAGGAAAGATTTGATACTTAGAGTGTCTTGTATGGTTTTGAAAAATACATAGAGACTGAGAATATTTATAATCAGAGCAATGAGTTCGTATTTTGCAAAAATGTGAAATTGTTTATTGATAAAGCGGTATCCCCAGATAATCAAAATACTTATTACAAAAGCCATAACGACAAACTTTCCAGCGTAGGCACTAGCTATTCCGTAACTAGCGCCGAATATATAACCGAGAGCGATAGATCCGACTCCCCAGATACAAACCCCTATCACATCAAAAAAGAAAAACTTTCCCATAGGTACATCGCTAGCGCCAACAATGAAAGGTGTGAGCGGTCTAGTCAAAGGATTGAACCGACCAAAGATAATAGACTTGCCCATATGATTCTTCACTAAGTTTTGAACCTTCTCTATATGTTCTTTTTTTACAAAGAAAAATCTACCGAAGCGATGCACAAGACTATGGAAAAGTGATAGGCCATATTTTCGTCCAAGCAAATATCCAGTAAAGTCTCCGAGAGTAGCGCCAAAAAGCACGATAGGCACAACAATAAGTATATTCAGTACATCTATCTTTGCTAGAAATCCAGAGAAGATAACTACAGTATGTCCTGGCACCAGTGGTCCTATTATTGGCAACCCTTCGAGAATTGAGATCAGCAACAGGACTATATACCCTCCCTGTTCAACAATACTTTGAATATTATTAATGAATGAATGGAAAATACTCGACATACCTCACATAATATCATGTAAGTTAGTATTGTGATATCTATATGATATAATTGCATTCGTAAAATTTTAATAAAGAAAACATGACAAAAATCACAAAAATTATAGCTAGAGAGATTCTTGATTCACGCGGAAATCCGACAGTTGAAGTTGATGTAAAGTTGAAAGATGGATCTTTTGGTCGTGCAGCAGTGCCTTCTGGTGCCTCTACAGGAAGCCATGAAGCAGTGGAGCTTCGTGATAATGATAAAAGATACAATGGCAAAGGTGTTGCTAAAGCTGTAAAAAATGTGAATCTTATAATCTCAAAAGCTCTTTCGAATAAAGAGTGGGATCAGAGATCTCTCGACACAAAGATGATCACGCTTGATGGAACGACTAATAAAGGCAAGCTCGGTGCTAATGCTATCCTCGGAGTTTCTATGGCTTTCGCCAAAGCAACTGCAAGTAGCGAGAAAATTTCTCTCTATAAATATTTCAATAAAATTTCAAATGAAGGCTTGAAGAAAAGTTCAGTGAAAAATACAATCAAGCTTCCAGTACCGATGATGAATATTCTAAATGGTGGTAAGCATGCTGACAAAAGTACGGATTTTCAGGAATTTATGATTGTGCCGATCGGCGCAAAATCTTTTAAGGAAGCTCTACGTATCGGAGCGGAGATCTTTCATTCATTAAAAAAGATTCTTCATGATAAAGGTTTTTCTACAACTGTCGGCGATGAGGGTGGCTTTGCTCCTTCTCTTTCTTCAAATGAAGCGGCTATTGAAGTCATACTTGGAGCAGTTACAAAGGCTGGCTATGTTGCAGGCAAAGATGTAGCTATCGCTCTTGATGTGGCGGCAACTGAACTTTATAAAGATGGCAAATATCATTTGGCTTCAGAGAATCGCACGCTAACTTCTGAGGAAATGGTTGCCTTCTATGTGGATTGGTGTAATAAATATCCGATCGTCTCTATCGAAGATGGACTTTCTGAAGATGATTGGGCTGGATATGTGCTCATGACCGAGAAGCTTGGCAAGAAAATCCAGATAGTTGGTGATGATCTTTTTGTAACGAATATTGATAGATTGAAAATGGGTATAGAACAAAAAGTTGGTAATTCTATTTTAATTAAATTAAATCAGATCGGTACAGTTTCAGAAACGCTCGATGCTGTGAATATGGCTACTTCCGCTGGATATACATCGGTGATTTCACATCGGTCAGGCGAAACAGAGGATACTACTATAGCCGATTTTGCCGTGGGGGTGGGTGCAGGTCAGATAAAGACAGGGTCACTTTCAAGGACAGATCGAGTAGCCAAGTACAATCAACTACTTAGACTTGAAGAGGAACTAGGTAAAAAAGCGATTTATTTGGGGAGAAAGACTTTTGGGATGTAGGGTTTGCTGAATCGTAGTAAGTCGCTATAGACAGACCAAATAATGCATGATAGAGTGCTTTTAAAGCAGGCTATTTTGGCTTGCATGCCCTTTCAACAAAAGAATATTTATGAAAAAAAATCGAAAGATTGGCTCCCATATGAAGCCGTGCACAACAAAACTTGGTAAATTCATCAGGAATCGCAGACTTAAACTACAACTTACACAAGATGATATAGAGATACGGTCAGGTATTGATCGAAATATAGTAGGTTTAGTTGAACTTGGTAAGCAAAAGTATCTCAAAGACCATCAATTAGAGAAGCTAGCTGAAGTACTTAAGTGTAGCTCAGATGAACTACGCAAGCGTATGCCAGTTAAGTATGTGGCATGGCCACAGACAGAATTGGGGAAATTAATCCATTCCAGACGTAATGAAATTGGAATGACACTTGAGGAGTTTGCCAGGAAAACAAAAAAAACTGTCTCAGCAGTAAGGCAGCTCGAGACAAGAAAATCACCCTCCATGGGTTATAAACTATTGAAACTATTGGGAAATGCACTAGATCTTAACCCTTCAATTCTGACACGGTTCATTATCAAACAGCGACAAAAAGAGACAGCTAGTGAATTGGGTCAGTTGATTCGTTCACGACGCAAAGAACTCACAATGAGCTTAGCTGAACTTGGAAATAAAGTAGGTGTTACTCGACAACATGTAAGTCTAATCGAGTTGGGGCGAATTCGTCTTAATGGAAACAAAAATATTATGGTAAAAATTTCTAAGGCTTTGGGACTCGACTTAAAAGCGATGGAGAATCTCATACCCAGAAGAAAATTAAAAAAATCAAAGGAGGTTAATAGTTTGGGAGGATTTTTGTCAGGCAAAAGAATTGAACTCGATCTTACTCAAAGTGAACTTGGTAGACGCACAAAATTACCAGGTTCATACATATGCCAAATTGAATTAGGGAAAATCATTCCAAGAAACAAGAATCTACTAAAAATATCCGAGGCACTCTCTTGTGAAATTCCAAATGAACTGATTCCTCCACCAAACATTCATAAATCATATCCCCGTAAGGAGAGAACGACAAGATTAGGAAGGTTTGTGACCGCACGAAGGTTGGAGCTTAAACTTAGCCAGGGGGAACTTGCAAGACAAGTTGATATAAATCCTACTTTGATGACAGGAATCGAAACAGGGAGTTATTCACCTAAAAACAAGGTGATGGGTAAACTTTTCAAAGCTCTTGGTTGCGCAGTTCCAACTGAATTGACTCAAACATGATGTGATTAGACTCAGGCTTTTCTTTGACTCGATCCACATCTAACACCTGCACCTCTTTGGAGTTGCAGGCTTTTTATTTTTAAAAAGTGTGTCCTAATCCAAATCTTTATCAAATCTTTATTTTTTCTTTATCTTTTCTTAATGTCCGTTTGTT
>CAZLCD010000012.1:0-8505 GCA_964558375.1 uncultured Candidatus Saccharibacteria bacterium
GGCCCTATCGTCTATCGGCTAGGACACATCCTTCTCAAGGATGGAAGCAGGGTTCGACTCCCTGTAGGGTCATGCGACAAAAAAATCACGGCTTCATGCCGTGTTTTTTGTCGCACTAACAGGGAGGAGAAAGCCGGAGCGCGACGGCGCGAGGCAGGGTCGTAGGCGAGGCTAGTAAGCCGAGACCTATGACCGACTCCCTGTAGGGTCACAAATTTATGTTAGTATAAGAATTATCTTATGGAAGAAGAAATTAAGAAAAATTTACTTAGGTCTGGAGAATATTTTATATACTCAATCTGGATTCAAGGGCAATTATCCGATCTTATTATTTTAAATAGAAATAAAAATATTATTAATGATTTTGTTTATAATAAAGAAAAGATACCATTAATTTTTAAAGAAGAAAGAATTAAATTTTGGGAAAAAGATTTTAGGGAAGTAAAAGAAGCTTTTGAAAATGAATTTAAAGATATGTTGACAGATCAAGTAAAAGCAGATTTAGATACTATCTTTTATATAAGAAATGCAATCGCCCACTCACATGTTTCCATTGCTCGACCGTATCTATTTTATAGAGCAGGTATACCAAAAATTGAAGAAAAATTTAGAAAATCTTTAGATATACTCAATAAAGATAATTCAAATTTAAATACCCCTTCAGTTTTTAAATTAGATTTTTCTAATGATGAAATTTACTTTCATAACTTCGATGCTCTAAAAAGATTAGACGAAGACTTTTTAGAAAAAATATGCTCACATTTAAATGTGCCTCATGAAAGGATACGTTAAAAAAGGAGCTGGTCAGGTTTTAATGAAAGTTTTATGACCGACTCCCTGTAGGGACACAATATTGCCGTCAATGAGAAGATTTGTAGTCGTATTGCATAATTTGTGAAAGTGTGGTATGGTACGGGCAGATACAGGAGTTCTCTAACATCCATTTCGTCCTAGCAGAAAGTGGCTCAATCTGGGCCTTTCTCCGCTATGACGAAAAGCCTTTGGCAAATGTACATCATGGCATGAGGTTCTAATCAGGGTTCCTGTAATACCCAGTCGTAGGAGACAAATGAAAAGTCTGATTGTTAAACTAGAGAATGTCATTGATGTTAGTGTGAGTGAGACAGCGGAATTTATTGCCAGCTGGGCTCCTGTCGCAAAAGAAATTGAGAGCAAGGTCAGATTCATCGATCTCAATGGTTTTGCGCACCACGAACTAGCTATTGAGTGGAAGCTGGTCATTGGGAATAATTTTGATCACCGAGGGCATATCTGGAATTGTGATGCATCAATGACCTGCCAGATGCGAACCGGTAACGTAGATGAAAAGGTCAGTATCCCAATCAACTCAGTTTTCTTGCAATTTTTTCCTGACAGTGAATTTATATGGCTTGATATGCTAGGTTCAGGTAAGCGCCCTAGCACTGATCTCATCGCCCAGGCACTCAGTTATGGTGATATTCCGTTTAACGGCACAAGCAAGAAGTATTATTTTCGTAAAAACTGGTTCCCAAGGCTTGGAAGGTTGGCGCATGTCAGATAAGTAGCCGAACTACCGAGAAGACAACTCGCCAAAATTACAGACCGCATCTCGATCGATGCGGTTTTTACTTGTCTAATTTCATAAACCTGTCGTTCTCGTCAAAACTACTAGTTCACTGAAATTTGGGTGTAGAGACAGTGAATAGATATCTACGTCTCTATTCATTTCGATAGAGGCACTATCGATTATTTCTAGACCACAATCTGCAAGCCAGCCTAATACCTCATTTTTATCTTTCCAAAAAATATGATGTTCAGGTATAGGATTTTCTATTTCAATAGGAAGGGAAAAAATAAAGTGAGTGCCAACTGAAACTTTATTCACGTATTTTTTTAGAGTTTCAGAAGGATTGTTCGCATGCTCTATTGAATCTTGAAATATATAGACACTGTAATCCGCAGGGAGAATATCTTTGTTTAGGTCGAAAATAGTTAAATAAACTTTTTGTCTCCAATTAGGATTCCATCGCGAGAGCAGTTTTTCAGCAAATTGTAGACTGGATTGTTCGTAATCGCTCAACATAATTTTCACATCTTTTTCAAGATATTCTTTAACATATCTTTGTGGTGTACCAAATCCTATTTCACAGATTGATTTGGGTACGATCTCATTGAGATAATGCAAAACATAAACCTGTCTTTTTTCATGCCAACTATCCTTAAGATAATTATGTAGATGCATCACAAGTCGCAGTGCGTCTGATGAATATACCTCATTGGAGTATTTTCTAATTGATGTATCCCAATAGAGCCAAGAAGTAAAGAGTTGCTCCTTTGTTATTTTAAACTCACTCATCAGAAATTCTATCTCACTCTTATGTATAGGGTTACTTAATACCAGTTCGAGGAGATTTTTTATTCTTATCTCTTTTTTCATTTTTTATAATAATATCATGAATTGGTCTATGTTATTATTCTCAACAATTTGTGATATATTATGCACATATATTATTAATTAAATAACCACCATGTATACCATTATCGCCATTGTCGTGTTCCTTATTTTGACCAGTATCCGTCAAATCAATCAGTATCAAAGAGGAGTTAAATTTACCTTCGGTAAGTTCACATCTATTATGGAACCTGGATGGAGAATCGTCTGGCCAGTCATTCAGAGCTATCAGAGAGTCGACATTAGAACAAAGGCTGTTGATGTTCCTGATCAGAATGCTATTACAAAAGATAACGTATCAGTACGAGTTAATGCTGTTATCTACTACAAAGTAAGTGATGCAAATAAGGCTATTGTTGAGGTTGAAGATTTTCGTTATGCAATTTCTCAATATGCTCAGACAACAATGCGAAATATTGTCGGTGAAGTAACACTCGATGAACTTCTTTCAAGTCGAGATAAGATTGCGGATAGAATTCGAGAAATAGTTGATCGAGAAACAGACGCATGGGGACTCAAAGTTCAGAATGTAGAACTTAAGGATGTTAGTCTGCCACCTGATATGGAAAGAACAATAGGTAAGCAAGCAGAAGCTGAACGAGAGAAGCGAGCTGTCATCATTAACTCAGAAGGGGAATTGGCTGCTTCACACAACATTGCTCAAGCTGCAGAAATGTTGGCAAAGACTCCAGGAGCTCTTCATTTGAGAACACTCCAGTCGATCAATGATATGTCATCTGATCAGAGTAACACTGTGGTCTATATGGTTCCTATTGAGGCTCTAAAGGCTCTTGAAGGGTTTATGAAAAAGTAGTATATGGTTTTGGAGAGTGGGGTTAAGAATAAAAATTAATAGTATGAATAACACAGCTCAAAAAGATACATATTTTGTAGCGGTTAAAATTTTTCTTGAAAAAGATGGAAAGTTTTTGGTCATGAAAGATAATTTTGGAGATTGGGATTTACCAGGCGGTAGAATTAAGAAAGATGAATTTGAAGTTCCTCTTGAAAATATTGTTGTTAGAAAAATGTCACAAGAGACTGGCGATGATGTCGTCTATGAATTAGGTAAACCACTTTTATTCTTTAGACATGAGAGAGTAGAGGCTTCAGAAGGGAGTCCTATCGTTCGAATATTTGCAGTTGGTTATTCAGCAATTTGGAAATCAGGAGAAATTAAAACTTCTGAAAGGCATACAGAATTCTTTTGGGCTGATCCAAAAACCTTTAAGCCAGAAGATTATTTTAAAGGGGGTTGGTTAAAGGGTGTTGAGGAATATATGGCGATCAAGAGACTATAAAAACAAAAAAGAGCTGGTCAGGTTTCAGTGAAAGTTTTATGACCGACTTCCTGTAGGGACATGACTAGAAAAGATAGGTGTATAATGCACTGATCAAAATGTTTACGAGAAGATAAATTTATAGTATAAATTGACGCAAGCATTAGCTCGATGGCATGCATGATGCATGCTGTCTTTGACAACAAAATAAACAAACAGAAACTACGGAAATGATATGAAAATAAACGTAATTCTAACAACGGCGACCATGATTTTTATCATGGCGATAACTTCAGTCATACAAGTGTCTGCACAGAGTTTGACAAAATACATTAAAGAAGTACCGACTCCTCCCACGCCTCCATGGCAGATAGTAATCACGACGACACCAGCACAGCCGACATATGGGAACTATCCGACGAAAGGAGTAGGTAAAGATAGTCTTGTGGTTGTTACACATGGGTGGAATTGGAAAGTTCTTTATCCATTAGCACCACCAGCAGAGGTTGACTGGTTAGTTAACATGACAAATGCTATTGCACAATATTTTACTGCACACAGTCTCAATAATTGGCAAGTAGCAGGTTATCGCTGGTTGCAAAATTCATGGACACTAACGGCCTCTGATGCCTACTCTAACGCACGAGCAGAAGGAGTTAATCTGGGAAGTGCGTTAGCTATTCAAGGATGGAGCGATGTACACCTCATTGGTCATAGTGCTGGAGCAAGAGTAATGCAAGAGGCGGCTGAATGGATAAAAGCTCAAGGAGCGACTGTCCAGTGCACCTTCTTGGATGCTTACGTTGGCAACGACAATGCAGGAACAGACGCATACGGCAATGGGACTGACTGGTCTGATAGTTACTTTTCCCATGATGTAACGGGGGATGTAACTGAACAGCTCCTAGATCACTCTTACAACGTGGATGTAACACAGCTTGGACCCAAGCAAGGGATAACCAAGTTTCGTTCGCAAGCTACAGGGCAAATGGAAGTCTGTACTAAAACCATCCACTATCACGGATGGTCAATTGACTTCTACATGAATACCATCACTGGCACTGGCGTAAATGGTGACTATGCGGGCTTTGGTTTTCCATTGAGTAAAGAAGGTGGAGGCTGGAGCACAGGGGTGCCAAGCTATACAACAGGAAACACGCCCGCACACGTATTGGGAACGCCAGACCCTTCATGCGTCAATGATATACAAATTACACCGCCATCCTATCCAAACACAGTGCCTGATTTCTCTCAATTGCCAACAATTGATAGTACGTCGGGCACGATCCAAAAATGGTTTGAATCAGTCAAGCTTTTCAGCGGGTCTCCAGCATGGGTAGCGACAGTCATCTCTAGCACTAATCCCGTAAATACTGTGTCTTTTAATGTTCGATTCACGAGCACTAACGACGCACAGGGTTTACTATCGGTGTACTGGGACGATCAGATTATTGGCTCAATCGATGAGCGAGTTACAACGACGAATCACTACTCGTTCAGGTTTCCAAATGCGACGCCGAGCAGTAGTCACATTCTTGGTTTTCGTCTCGATCCGTTCACCAACATGCAGTCAATCGTAACGCTGACAAATATTGTCCTCAATCAAGTTGGGGTAAGTCAGCCGTTCTCGCTGTCAGTGACTACGAGTACGACAAATGGGCTACCAATCTGGCAACTTACGGGACAATCGGGTTTCGCCTACGGCATTCAAGCCTCGACGAATCTCGCTAGTACCAATTGGACAGACATTGTGGAGCTCATTAACACCAACGGTGTGGTGCACTTCTACGATCAAAACTCAACAAACTACCCGATGAGATTTTATCGGGCGTATGTTCCAGAGAAAAGATAGTTCTTTACGACAGAAACACAGGGCTTGCTTTCGAGCAGGCCCTTTTTTTATAGAACGTTACGGTCGTCCTCCTGCAACACCCGCCATAAGGAGTAGATAGACTAAAAAAACAACGATTCCTATGGCCATAAGGAGATTACCGGCCCATGATGATTCTTTTGTTTTATTACTTTTGAATCCAAAGAATATTCCCAAAAAGAGTAGTGCAAAGAATACAATAATTACAACTGTGTTTCCCATTTCTGAAGTCTGTACTTGATTTGCAACAAGTGCACTTCCAACCATAATCGCCCCTACGTACCATATAATCGCTACTACGTACGAACCTATTGAAAGTATAATATTTTTATTTTTCATAATTGGTCATTCAACTATTAAAAGTATAAGTAGTAGTCTAACATAAAAATACTCCTTCTAATTTTGGTTATTCACAGCTAGTTTTCCTGTTCCGTATGTAATATATCTCTTGTTTTCACGAACGTCCCTACTTTGCTGTCATAAGGGAAGTCCGGCCGCTATCCTCGGCACTCCAGATCCTACATGTAGTGTAGACATTCAGGTTACGCCACCTGCATGGGTGGACACGTTGATTGATTTCACTCAATCACCGACAATCGAAAGCGACACTGGCACGATTCAAAAATGGTTTGACTCGCTCAAGCTATTCAGTGGATCACCGGCATGGGTTGCTACAGTTGTCTCTAGCACCAATCCAGTCAATAGTGTCTCATTCGATACTCAATTCACGAGTACAAATGGAGCACAGGGACTATTATCAGTGTATTGGGATGATCAAATCATCGGTTCGATTGACGAAAGGGTTGTGACGACCAATCATTATTCGTTCAGGTTCCCAAACGCAGTAGCTAATAGCGAACACATCCTCGGATTCCGTCTTGATCCCTTCACGAACATTCAGTCTATCGTGACTGTGACGAACATCGTCCTTAATCAGGTGGGCGTAAGTCAACCATTTTCAATGGCGATTACCACAAGCACCACAAATGGATTACCGATCTGGGAGCTTACTGGACAATCAGGTTTTGCCTATGGCATTCAAGCTTCGACAAACCTAACCGACTGGACGGATATTGTTGAGTTAATCAACACAAATGGCACAGTACGATTCTACGATCAAGACGCAACGAATTATTCAATGCGATTCTATCGTGGGACAACAGCGCGTTAGTTACTTACAGTTCTTTAGACACACGGGGCTTGCTTTCGGGCAGGCCCTTTTTTAATTGCTAGAAAGCTCCGTAACCAACCATAATTACAATGATAGGCGAGGCTAAAATGAGTCCTCCGATAATTACCATAAGATGACCTGCCCATGAGGATTCTTTTGATTTAATGCTTTTGAAACCAAAAAATAGTCCAGTCAAAATCAATATTAATCCTAGACCTACCCCGATTGAATTAGCTATACCTACAGAACTAGCAGACGGTACAAAAAGTGTCCATGTAAAGAAAACGACTACAGCAATAACATAAGATACTAAAGATAAGAAAATATTTCTATAATTTTTTAACATAATATGTAAATTATAGCTGTTTAGTATTTAAATCACAAATAATACTGTGTAAAATCAACAAATTGTATCTGTCATCTGATCAGAGTAATAATGTAGTCTAAATGATTCCCGTTGAAGCTCTCAAGGCTCTTGAAGGGTTTATGAAAAGGTAGTATATGGTCTTGGAGAGTGGGGTTGAGAATAAAAAATTCAGACGCACTGGGTAGCGCGTCTGGTGTGAAGTAGATTGGTTGAAAGATCAGTAACGTCTTCGATTCCTTACTGCTGCAGCGAATGATTTGAATCTAGTATTTGCATTAGCATCAACTCTGGGAGTAATACCTCTTATTATCCTTCTTTCAAATTTAACCCTGTTAATCCTTCTCAATGTTTTTTCAGCCCTGCGCTGAGCAATGATCCGTCCCATGATTATTTTTTGTATTTTAAAACAGTGTCTCGGCATAACTGATGTTCCTTTCCAATAAAAACATACCATATTATCCCCCTCGACACCAAACCATTTATATGTTATCTTGTCTAGTGGCGTTCCAAACAACTAGTTAAAATTCTTGTGATAAAGCTCTTATTAAGAATAATCATTCTTCCTAGTTCAATCATTTTTCTTTTCTGGTGTATAGCCTATGCTGCCAGAGGGGGAAAGTAGCTTCTCATCAGGTTCAAGCCCGCAACCCTCACCGGTTCGGGCTTTTCCTTTTTACCACCCTCTTCGCTTCTGTATTTTTCTTCAAACATAATGTATCATCATAGTCATATGAACCCATACGATCACAATAAGATTGAGAAAAAGTGGCAGAAGGTTTGGGAGTCAAAAAAGCCAAATAAAGTTAAAGAAGATTCGAAGAAACCAAAGTTCTATGCACTTATAGAATTCCCATTTCCCTCTGGAGATGGGTTACATGTAGGACATATAAGAAGCAATACTGCTATGGATATCATTGCGCGCAAAAGGCGAATGGAAGGCTTCAATGTGCTGTATCCTATAGGCTGGGACGCTTTCGGTCTACCAACAGAAAACTATGCCATCAAGACAGGTATACAGCCAGCCATTGTAAGCAAGAAAAATTCCGATACTTTCCGCAAACAGTTGAAGGCTCTGGGTTTTTCTTTTGATTGGTCACGAGAAATAGACACTACAGATCCAAAGTATTATAAATGGACACAGTGGATTTTCTTGCAGTTTTTTAAAAAGGGCTTGGCTTATAAAAAAAGAATGACGATAAACTGGTGCCCAAAGGACCTTATCGGTCTTGCCAATGAAGAAGTGGTCAATGGTTGCTGTGAGCGTTGCGGAACAGTTGTTGAGCAGAAAGAAAAAGAGCAGTGGATGCTTGCTATTACAAAATATGCGGAGAGGCTAGATAAAGATCTAGATGACACAGATTTTCTTGAGAAAATAAAGATACA
>CAZLCD010000013.1:0-4847 GCA_964558375.1 uncultured Candidatus Saccharibacteria bacterium
GTCAGGCATCTGTCATGGTTGCAACCCCCGTCTGGTACCCTGGCCTAACCAGAACACGTCCAGACGGGGCTATTTTATATCTAAATCTTAAACTCCATCACATCTCCATCTTTCACTATATATTCCTTCCCCTCTGTTCTAAGTAGCCCCTTCTCTCTTGCACTTGCAAAAGATCCTGAATCTATAAGCCTATCCCACTCTATAACTTCAGCTCTTATGAACTTCTCTTCGAAGTCTCCATGAATAGCTGTCCCTGCCTTTGGCGCTGTCCAACCACGACCTATAGTCCATGCGCGAGTTTCTTTTTCTCCAGTTGTAAAATAGGTGATCAAATTTAAAAGTTCATAACCCTTTTTAATAAGTTCGTCGATACCATCATCTTGTGCACCAAGCCCTTCTCGAAGTTCTTTTTTATCTTTATCATCTATATCTTTAAGTTCGTGTTCGATACCAGCATCTACAATCACCCACTTAGAATTGTTTTCTTCGAAAAATTTGATCAAAGACTGATACCTTTCATCTTTAATTTCATCAAGATTCTTCCCTCCCGCTTTTTTGTTTAAAATATACATAAAAGGTTTTGAAGTCAGAAGATGCATAGATTTTATAAAAGGTTTTTCAAATTCATCTGGAATCACGGTAGATGCGAGCTTACCAGATTCAAGTGCTGTCTTTATTTTTTCCAATAATCCATTTTCCAAAATCGCTTCCTTCTTACCAGCTTTAACTTCTTTATTTAAATTGGCTAAACGCTTTGTAACAGTCTGTATATCAGCTAAGATAAGTTCTAGATTGATAACTTCAATATCCTTAAGGGGATTGATCTTACCATCAACATGAATAATATTGTCATCTTCAAAGATACGTACAACTTCAGCAATAGCATCAGTCTCTCTGATATTAGTAAGGAATTGATTCCCCAAACCTTCTCCATCAGAAGCACCCTTTACAAGACCTGCAATATCTACGAACTCCACCACAGCTGGCACGGTCTTTTGAGTTTTGGAAAATTCTGCAAGCTTATATAGCCTTTCATCTGGCACTGCAACGACACCCACGGAAGGATCGATAGTAGCGAAAGGATAGTTTGCAACAAGCACACTCTTTTTGGTTAGAGCATTAAAAAGTGTTGATTTGCCTACGTTTGGTAGACCTACAATGCCGATGCTTAGTGACATAATCTAAAGATACAGGAATTTGTAAGGAAAGTAAAATAAAAAACTGTGTTAATATATACAAATGAACTCCAAAACTTTTATATGGATAGGAATGTTTGTTGGATCAAGTATCGGTAGCTTTATACCAAACTTATGGGGAGCGGGATTTTTGTCTTTTTCTTCTATTATTTTGTCAGCTGTAGGTGGTATCTTGGGAATTTATCTTGGTTTTAAAATTGGGAATTCTATATAAAAAGTTTTAGTCCTCCCGTCGCGATTGGGCGCGAGGGAGGACGTTTGATGTTGAGATGCAGTTAATTTTTTGATCCTGATAGATTGAGCGGAGGAGGCACCCAATCTTGAATTACTGAACTGTTCCACCCGATTACTCGAGGTGATTCTTTATGGACATAAGTGAATCTAGAGACTTCACAGATATCAAAGATGATTGGTGGTACTAAGGATAAAAAACATCCCACTAGCAATACCACAAAAAAGATCATGATAAACATAACTTTCAATATCCTACATTAGGAAAATAAATATTGCAAGATTTTATCCCCCCATCGCTTCTTTCAACTCATCCTTATGCGCTTCCATCACCTTCATCATCGCATCTTGCTGTGACATACCACCCTTTATTTTTTCTTGAGCCTCTTGTGCGATTTTCATAAAAAAATCTGGATTCTTTTCGATCATAGCAAAAATCTGCTCCTGTTGTTCTTCCGGAACATTCTTCATTTGCTTCTTTAGCATTGTCTTCAGTAAAAAGTTTTGAAACATATTTTTATATTAAATTTATTTAAGAGATTATATCACATCTTGTGAACCTTTTTTGTAAATAGTTAAAGGTAAAGCATTCCATGAAGAAATGATCGAGGTGATGTATTTCCATGCATAGAAAACTTCATCTGTACTAGTGAATAAAGTCTGATCTCCGATAATAGCATCGTAGAGTACTCTTTCGTAAGCATCGGGTAATACAGTATTGGATGGGAAATCAGTATATTTGAATTTTAAAGTTTTTGGCTCAACATCCATTGTAAAACCTGGAGTCTTGACCCAGAAGCGAATCTTGATAAGTTCATCTGGCTGAATCCTGAAGGTTAGAATATTTTGTTTATCTTCATCTTTTTCATTTTTAAAATAAATGTTTATTTCGGTCTTAGTCTCGGACATTTCTTTACCACTCTCTAGATAGAAAGGAACATTTTTCCATCTTGGAGTATTTATAGAAGACTCAACTCTAAAATAGGTTTCTGTCTGAGTATGTTCCTTTATTCCATTTTCATTCTTGTATCCTTCATATTGACCACGAGCAACATGTGAAGAAATGTTCTTTGAGTTTAACGGTTGTATATGACTCAAGATCTTGGCCCTCTCCTTTCTTATGGAATCTGCATCTAAAGCCTTTGGTAAGTCCATAGCGATAAGGGCAAGCATCTGCAAAACATGGTTCTGCCCAACATCTTTAAGAGCACCGATAGCATCATAAGTAGCACCTCGACTTCCTACGCCAATTTTCTCAAATAACTTTATATGAACCTTATCAATATAGTTATGATTCCAGAGTGGCTCAAATAGAGAATTGTTTAGACGGAAAGATAGGATATTCTGCAAAGCTTCCTTTGCAAGATAGTGATCGATACGGAAAATCTGATTTTCTTCAAAGAGTTCTCCTAGCTTCTTGTCCAATTTTTTGGCAGTTTCTATATCATTACCAAAAGGTTTTTCGACCAAGACTCTTGTCCAACCCTCATTACCACGACAAGGTATGGTTAGACCTGATTTGTGGAGATACTCAAAGATTGATTCGTAGAGCGATGGAGGGGTTGATAGATGAAAAAGCTTGTTGGAACACTGCCCAAAATCATTGTCCAGATTTTTCAACCTCTCTGCGAGATGTGCATAGGAAGCCGATGAATCAAAATTACCTTGTTCATAATATATATGATCGATAAAATGCTTGATCTCTTCTTCTTTATAATATCCGACCTTAACATTCATATGAGTACGGATAAAATTTCGAAATTCTTCCCTAGTGAATGGTCTTCGAGAAAAGCCGACTATAGCAAACTTGTTTGGTAATTGTTTTTTTACATACAGGCTAAGTAGAGATGGTAGAAGTTTTCTTCCAGCCAAATCTCCGGTTATTCCCATAATGATAAAAATTGTAGGTATCATAAAAAATTAAATTAAAAATCTTCACCCCACTTTTCCCATCGGGGATAGACTATCGTAGAGACGAACATACACGGCAAGACAAGGAGTGCAGACAATATCCAGAGTGTAAAACTAATTACTTTTTTCATTACCGAACTTTTTATTGTAGGTCTCCATAGCCTTTTTTATATGATCATAAGCTTGTTGTGGACCCAAAAACTTACCTACTTGTACAGTACCTGGACCAGTCTGAGGAATCTTATAGGTCTCCATGAAGGTCTTAATGTCTTTTCTTTCATACGGAGCAAGCTGATCTACATGATCTATATGATCGTATCTAGGATCTTTGTGGTTCACGCAGATAATCTTGTAGTCCTCCTCTCCATTGTCTATCATCTCCATAACACCGATCACACGACCCCTTACAAGTGCTCCTGGCACTATAGGGTGAGTATTAAAAACCACAGCATCGAGTGGATCATTGTCACCGTCATTCCATGTAGATGGTACATCGCAATAGTTTACAGGATAGTAAGTAGGACCATAAAGAACACGATCAAGCTCAAGTATTCCGAACTCTTTATTGTATTCGTATTTATTGGACTCACCCTGTCGAATCTCTACTATTAAATTTAAAATTTCTGGGGCTTTATCTTGTGGAATTGAATGGAAATGTGAATTATTCATATTCCAAGATTTTAGCGTGATTTCGCAAACTTTACAAGTTTAATACTTCCTAATGACCCCTTTTACTACTGCAGAAATCTTCATGTCTTGCTCTGGATATATGTCTTTGTAATTTTTATTGGCTGGTTGTAGATAGACCACACTGCCCTTCTTTTTAAAATATTTCATTGTCCAACCACCATCTACTTCAGCTATGACAATATCTCCCTCTTTTGGATTTATATTTCTTTCAACGATTACTAGATCCCCCTCCTTTATACCCTCTTCAATCATAGAATCTCCTTTAACCTCAAGTAGATACGAGGAATTTCTGTCTTTTATAAGATAATTATCCAGATTCAAAGTATCGAGCGTCTCTTCTTCTGCAACAGAAGGTATACCCGCTTCCACCAAACCCAAAAGCTTTACCTCTTGAAAAAGGTTTTTGGGAATGAGCTTGCCAGAAGAGTCTTTATCGAGAACTCCTAGTTCTATCAGTTTGTTTGCAAGCTTATATACGGAATTTTTGGATTTGAAATTTAAAAGATCCATTATTTCCTTATAACTCGGCATTCTCTTTTGTCTTTCATAGAAAGAAAGAATTTTATTTTTATACTCTTCTATCATATGGACTATTATAGTACAAAACTTGCAAAGACATATGACATCCTCTGGAAGAAATTCGCCTTTGGCTCTCTATTTAAAATAGAAAACTGTGATAAAAGGAATTTGTGTCTTCGCGCTTCAGCTCTATAAGGCAAACCCTTGATTATCCTTAAGTCTATATCTCTATTCAACTTCTGTATCTCTCTTTTGATTGTAAATTTTTTGATGATTTTGCTCATATATTTTTTAAATTAA